>JAXMFA010000009.1:0-197212 GCA_046348065.1 Burkholderiaceae bacterium | reverse complement strand
CGGGGCGTGGGCACGACCATGATGATTTCGCCAACCCCCGCGACATGGGCGGGGATGGCGTTCATCAGCACGCTGGACGGGTACGCCGCCTTGCCGCCGGGGACGTAGATGCCCACGCGGTCCAGCGGCGCGACCTTCTGGCCGAGCAGGGTGCCGTCCTCGTCGCGGTAGGTCCAGCTCTCGCCGGAGGCCTTCTTCTGCGCCTCGTGGTAGGCCCGCACCCGGCGCGCGGCGGCTTCCAGCGCGGTCTTCCGGGCGGCGGGCAGCGCGTCGAACGCCGCCTTCAGCTCGGCCTGGGCCAGTTCCAGGTCAGCCATCGATGCGGCCGTGAGGCTGTCGAAGCGTTGGGTGTATTCGAGCACCGCCGCGTCGCCGCGCGCCCGCACATCGGCCAGGATGTCGGCCACCCGCTGCTCGATTGCAGCGTCCGTATCGGACGACCAGTGAAGCCGCGCCTGGAACGCCGCCTCAAAGGCGTCATCGGCGGTGGACAGTCGAAGGGGAGCGGCGTTCAGGCTCATGGATCAGGATTCGGACAGGGCGCCGGCAAAGGCGTCGATGATGACGCGGATCGGCGCCTGCTTGAGCTTGAGCGACGCCTGGTTGACGACCAGGCGCGAGCTGATGTCCATGATGCGCTCCACCTCGACCAGCTGGTTGGCCTTCAGCGTGTTGCCGGTGGACACCAGATCAACGATGGCGTCGGCCAGGCCGGTCAGCGGCGCCAGCTCCATGCTGCCGTAGAGCTTGATCAGGTCGACGTGCACACCTTTTGTGGCGAAAAACTCGCGCGCGATGCTTGTGTACTTGGTGGCCACGGTCAGGCGCGAGCCCTGGCGGACAGCGCGGGCGTAGTCGAAATCGTCGCGAACGGCCACGCTCATGCGGCACTTGGCGATCCGCAGATCCAGCGGCTGATACAGGCCCTGGCCGCCATGTTCCAGCAGCGTGTCTTTGCCGGTCACGCCGAGGTCGGCGCCGCCGTATTCGACATAGGTCGGCACGTCGGTGGCCCGCACCAGCACCACGCGCACGCCGCTCTGATTGGTGGGCAGGATCAGCTTGCGCGAGGTTTCCGGGTCTTCCAGCACCTCGATGCCGGCCGCCTTCAGCAGCGGCAGGGTCTCGTCGAAGATGCGGCCTTTGGACAACGCAAGCGTAATCATGGCGCTGCCTGCCCAGCCGCCTGCGAAGCGACACACATGGGGGTCTTCATTTGATTCTTTCTATGTCGGCACCGATGCCACGCAGCTTGGCTTCCATCTGGTCGTAACCCCGGTCGAGATGGTAGATGCGGTCCACCACCGTTTCGCCGTCGGCCACCAGGCCGGCGATCACCAGGCTGGCCGAAGCGCGCAGGTCGGTGGCCATCACGCTGGCGCCCGAGAGGTGGCGCACCCCTTCGATCACCGCCACCTTGCCATCGATCTGGATGTGCGCGCCCAGGCGCACCAGCTCGTTGACGTGCATGAATCGGTTCTCGAAGATGGTCTCGGTGACCTTGCTGGTGCCCTGGGCGATGCAGTTCAGCGCCATGAACTGCGCCTGCATGTCGGTGGGAAACCCGGGGTATTCGGTGGTGCGGAAACTCATGGCCTGCAGGTAGTCGTAAGCCGGCGAATCGGCCTGCACACGCACCCCTTCGGCGCCCAGGTCGGTGACCCGGACGCCGGCCTCGACCAGTTTGTCGATCACCGCATCCAGATGATCAGCGCGTGCGTGCCGCAGCACCACATCGCCGCCGGTGGCCGCAACCGCGCACAGGAAAGTACCGGCTTCGATGCGGTCCGCCACCACGGCGTGCTCGCAACCGTGCAAGGCCTCCACGCCCTGGATCCGGATGCGGCGGGTGCCATGACCTTCGATCTTCGCGCCCATCCTGATCAGCATCTCAGCCAGGTCGGGAATCTCGGGCTCCTGGGCGGCGTTTTCCAGGATGGTCTCGCCTTCGGCCAGCGTGGCAGCCATCAGGAAGTTCTCGGTACCGGTGACCGTCACCATGTCGGTGGTGATGCGCGCGCCCTTCAGCCGGGTGCGCCCCGCAGGCAGCGTGGCGATCATGTAGCCGTGCTCGACCGTGATCTCGGCCCCCATGGCCTGCAGGCCCTTGATGTGCTGGTCCACCGGTCGGGAGCCGATCGCGCAGCCGCCCGGCAAGGACACCCGGGCCTGGCCGAAGCGCGCCAGGAGCGGCCCCAGCGCCAGCACGGAGGCCCGCATGGTCTTGACCAGCTCGTACGGCGCTTCGGGCCTGATGGGGCCGGCGGCTTGCAGGGTCATGCCCCCACGCTCGCCGTGGGTCTCGGTCTTCACGCCCATGTTGTCCAGCAGGCGACGCATCGTCGCCACGTCCTGCAGGCGTGGCACGTTGGTCAGCGTCACCGGCTGCGCCGTCAACAAGGCGGCGCACAACTCGGGCAGGGCCGCGTTCTTGGCGCCGGAAATCAGCACGTCACCGCGCAGCTGGCGGCCTCCGCGGATGATCAGTTTGTCCATTCCGAATCCGTTGCGGCCGCGACTCAGCGCGGCAAGGCCGCCCATTCGGCGGGGGTGTAGGTTTTCATCGACAACGCGTGCACTTCGTCGGTTTTCAAACGTGCGCCCAGCGTCGCATACACCTGCTGGTGGCGGGCAATGGAGCGACGGCCCTCGAATGCGGAGGACACGACGGTCGCGTACCAGTGGCGCCCGTCGCCTTCGAGCGTCAGGTGATCGCAGGGCAGGCCGGCGGCGATGATGGACTTGAGTTCTTCTGCGGTCATATGATGTTCATCCCCGAATCTTGTAGCCGGTGCGAAGCAGGTGCACGGCCACGGCGCCAACAAGGAGCAAGGTCGTTCCCACGACGCCCAGGCTGAGCCAGGGCGACACGTCGCTGACACCGAAAAAGCCGTACCGGAAGCCGTCGATCATGTAGAAGAACGGGTTCAGGTGGCTGACGCCCTGCCAGAACGCGGGCAGGGAATGGATCGAATAGAACACGCCGGACAGGAAGGTCATTGGCATGATGACAAAGTTCTGGAATGCCGCCATCTGGTCGAACTTGTCGGCCCACAGGCCGGCAATCAGGCCCAGCGTCCCGAGCATGGCGGCGCCGAGCACCGCAAAAATCACAACCCATGCGGGCGCCACGAACGTGGGCGCGGCAAAGAACAAGGTTGATACGAACACGCCGGCGCCGACCAGCAGGCCACGCACCACCGACGAGCCCACATAGGCGAAGAACCAGTTCCAGTGCGACAACGGCGTCATCAGCAGAAACACGAGGTTGCCCATGATCTTGCTTTGCACCAGGCTGGAGGCGCTGTTGGCAAAAGCGTTCTGCAGCACGCTCATCATCACCAACCCCGGCACGAGGAAGGCGGTGTAGCTCACCTGACCGTACACCTTGACATGGTCTTCCAGCACATGCCCGAAGATCAGCATGTAGAGCACCGCGGTGAGCACCGGCGCCGCGACCGTCTGGAAACTGACTTTCCAGAACCGCAACACTTCCTTGTAGAAAAGCGTCCGCCACCCGCTCATCGCGCCACCTCGGCAGGGCGCGCAGCATGCTCACCCGCCATCACATCGAGAAAGACGTCTTCCAGATCGGCCTTGCGAATCTCCACGTCCTGCGCGCGCAGACCGGCCTCGCGGACAGCGGCCAGGTACCGCTCCACCTCGAGCGCATCGTGGGCCGGAAACTGCACGATGCGTCCGGTGATCCGGGCTTTGCCGGCGAGCTCCTTTGGCAGTTCACTATCGATCTTGAAGCGAAGCACATTGCTGGACGCGGCATCCAGCAATGCCGAAGTCCGGGCCAGCGCCACCACGCGCCCCTGCTTGAGCATGGCAATGCGACCGCACAACGCCTCGGCCTCTTCCAGGTAATGCGTGGTGAGCAGAACGGTATGACCCTCCCGGTTCAGGCGGGCAATGAACTGCCACAGGGTCTGGCGCAGCTCGACATCGACGCCTGCCGTGGGCTCGTCGAGCACGATCACGGGCGGCTTGTGCACCAGTGCCTGCGCCACCAGCACGCGGCGCTTCATGCCACCCGAAAGCTGGCGCATGTTGGCTTCGGCCTTGTCGGCCAGTCCCAGGCTGGCGAGCAGTTCGTCGATCCAGTCGTCGTTGTGCCTGACGCCAAAGTAGCCCGACTGGAAACGCAGGGTTTCGCGGACGTTGAAGAACGGGTCGAACACCAGCTCCTGTGGCACCACGCCGAGGCAGCGCCGGGCCTGGGCGTAGTCCGCCTGCACATCATGGCCTTGCACCAGCACCCGCCCCCGCGTGGCCCGCGACAGGCCGGCCAGGATGCTGATGAGGGTGGTCTTGCCGGCGCCGTTGGGCCCAAGCAGGCCGAAGAATTCACCCTCTTCGATGTCGAAGCTGACGTCGTCGAGGGCCTTGAGGGGTTCGCCGGTGCCGCCGCGCCCGGCCGCAAAGGTCTTGGAGACAGACTGAAAGGAGATCGCGGGCATGAGAACCGGGTATTTTACGAGGTGCTGCCGCGGCATCGCGGCTCGGCGTCACGCTCGCCGGTTCAACCGCGTCCAGACCGCCGGCTCAGGGCGTTTCGGCGAGCAGGTCGGCCACGCCGTAGACGCCGGCCAACTGCCGAAGCCGTGGCGACAGTCCATGGACCCGGAACGCCCGGCCGCTCGCCAGGCAAGCCCGGCGGCAATCCAGCAGCACCGCGAGCGCCGACGAATCGAACTGCTGCAACGCCGTGGCGTCGACCACCACCTCGGGCCAGTTTTGGGCGCGCAAGGTCTGCAACAGCATCGCGCGGCAGGCCGTCGCCTGGCCCAGGGTCAGCACCGCGGGCAGCACCAGCATGCCGGGCGGCTCAGCCTTTTCGGGCATTGGCCTTGTTGCGCTCGGCCAGGGATGCAATCAGGCCGTCGATGCCCTTGGCATTGATCTCCTGGGCAAACTGTCCCCGGTAGGTTTCGACCAGCCAGACTCCCATGACGTTCAGGTCGTAAATCTTCCACCCTGCGCCCTGCCCGGGCGTCTTCTGGAGGCGGTAGTCGAGTTGCACCGGTTCGCCTCGCCCCCGGATCTCGGTGCGGACCACCACCTCTTTGTCTTCAGCCGCCGCTCGCAGGGGCTTCAGCGCGATCTCCTGGTCACTGACCTGCGACAAAGCCCCCGCATAGGTCCGCACCAGCAGGATCTTGAACTCCTCCTGAAGGCTTTTCTGCTGCTCCGGCGTGGCCTTGCGCCAGGCCGGCCCTGCCGCCGACGCCGTCATGCGCTGGAAATCCACGTTGGGCATGATCTTGCTGTCCACCAGGGCAACCACCTTGGGCAGGTTTCCCGACTGGAGCGACTTGTCGGCCTTGATGGTGTCGAGCACCTCGGTCGACAGGCGTTTGATCCAGGCATCGGGCGCCTCGTCGGCGCCTTGCGCCAACGGTGCGGCGGCAAGCGTCAGGACGACCAGGAGGTTGGCGAGAAGGTGACGGCGATTCATGGTTTCTTCAGTGTCGTAAATACGAGGGAATCAGGGTTCTGGCAGTGACCTGGACGACGTCGCCGATCACGGTTTGTCCCCCGAATTCTCGGGCTCGGGAGGGTTTTCGTCTTCGGGCGGCGGTGAACCATCGTAAATGTCGTTGCGTCGCTTCTGCAGGAAGACGTCCCGGCTGAAGACATATTTGTCCAGCGCCGACTCTTCAAGCAGGTCACCGGCCCGCAGGAAGTTGGCCCGCTTGTCCACCGCGTTCAAGGCCGCCAGGCTGTTGCGAAGCGCCACCGGGTTGACCAGCGTCACCGGGTAGCCAAAGGTGTCGGCCGGTGTGGCCAGGGCATCCCGCACGTTGGATGGACCGAAAAACGGCAGCACCAGATAGGGTCCGGTCGGCAGGCCCCAGAGCCCGAGGGTCTGACCGAAGTCCTCCGGATGGGGTTCGACGCCGATTTCGGTCGCGATGTCGAAAACGCCTCCGATGCCCCAGATCGTGTTGACGGTGAGACGAAAATAAGTCTCGACCGACGCCTGCAGCTTGCCCTGCAGCACGTTGTTGAACAGCGACCAGGCATCGCCCAGATTGTTGAAGAAATTGGTGACGCCGGCGCGCACCAGGCGCGGCGTCGCCGTTTTGTAGGCCACGGCAACCGGCTTGAAGGCGGCTTCGTCGAACGCCTCGTTGAACGCGAACACCTGCCGGTTCATCGGTTCCCACGGATCGCGCGGGTTGGCGCCCGGCCCGCTGGCGCAGCCAGCCAGCAGCGCGATGGCCATGCAAGCCGCCATCACCCAGCCGCGCGGCGATTGCGCGGATCGCGTGGTCCTTGCCGCAATGGTCATTTCTTGCTGCCGGTCCCTTTGGCATTGCCATTGACGGTCGTCCTGGCGCCGTTGCCGCTGCCTTCGGCCGCCTTGCTGAACAGGAACTGTCCGATCAGGTTTTCCAGCACCACGGCCGACTGGGTCGCGCTGACCGCGTCGCCGGCCGCCAGCAACTTCTCGTCGGCGCCCGCTTCGATGCCGATGTATTGCTCGCCCAGCAGACCGCTGGTGAGCACCTTGAGCGAGCTGTCCTTCGGAAACGCATAACGGCTTTCCAGCGCCAGCGTGACCCGGGCCTGGTAGGTCTTGTCATCGAAGGTGATGGACTCCACACGACCGACCACCACGCCCGCGCTCTTGACGGCCGCCTTGGGCTTGAGGCCGCCGATGTTGTCGAACCGCGCGGTGACGCGGTAATCGGACTGGAAGTTCAGGCTCAGCAGGTTGGCCGACTTCAGCGCAAGAAACAGCACAGCGGCCAGCCCGACCATCACAAACAACCCCACCCACACATCATTCCTCGATCGTTGCACCCGTTTCCCCTAAATACTGAACATCATGACGGTCAGGACGAAATCCAGACCCAGCACCGACAGCGACGCCACCACCACGGTGCGCGTCGTCGCCTTCGACACCCCCTCGGGGGTGGGCTGGGCTTCGTAACCCTGCAACAGGGCGATGAAAGTCGCCGCGATGCCGAACACAACGCTCTTGACCACGCCATTGCCGACATCGCTCCAGACGTCGACGCCGCCCTGCATCTGACTCCAGAAGGCACCCGAATCGATACCGATGAGCATCACCGCCACCACATAGCCGCCCAGTATGCCCACCGCGCTGAAAACGGCCGCCAGCAGGGGCATCGCGATCGCGCCGCCCCAGAAGCGTGGCGCCAGGATGCGCCGAACCGGGTCCACCGCCATCATTTCCATCGCGGTCAGCTGCTCGCCGGCGCGCATCAGCCCGATTTCGGCGGTCAGCGACGCGCCGGCGCGCCCGGCGAACAGCAGCGCCGTGATCACCGGTCCGAGCTCCCGCACCAGGCTCAGCGCAACCAGCAGTCCCACCGCCTCCGAAGACCCGTACCGTTGCAGCGTGTAGTAACCCTGCAAGCCCAGCACAAAGCCCACGAACAGGCCCGACACCGAAATGATGGCCAGCGAATAGTTGCCAAGGAAAAACACCTGGTCGCGCACCAGGCCGAAGCGCCGGACGCAGGCGCCGAACAGCGACACGAGTCTCAGCAGCAGCCGGGTGCCATAACCCCAGTCGGCCAGCGTCCTGCGGGTGGAAAAGCCGACATCGGCGGGTCGGTACCAGGTCATTTCGCCCCCACGCTGGTCGCTTCGTGCAAGACGCTGCCCCCCAAGGTGGCCCTCGCGCCTCGGAGCGGTCCGGCGGCGCTCACCGTACCCCCTCACCGAAGTCCTGCTCCACCGGTTGCGCCGGGTAGTGGAAGCGCACCGGGCCGTCGCTCTGGCCCTCGACGAACTGCACCACCAGCGGGTCGGTCGAATTCCGCACCTGCTCGGGCGTGCCCTGCGCGGCAATGCGTCCGTTGGCCAGGATGATGACCTGATCCGAGATGCGAAACGTCTCGGGGATCTCGTGCGACACCACCAGGCTGGTGATGCCCAGTGTGTCGTTGAGTTGACGGATCAGCCGTGCCGCCGTGCCCAGCGCGATCGGATCCAGCCCCGAGAACGGCTCGTCATACAGGATCAGATCGGGGTCCATCGCGATGGCCCGCGCCAGGGCCACCCGGCGGTTCATGCCACCGGACAGTTCGGACGGCATCAGATCGCGCGCGCCCCGAAGGCCCACCGCGTCGAGCTTCATCAGCACGATGTCGCGGATCAACGCCTCGGGCAGGTCGGTGTGCTCACGCAGCGGAAAGGCCACGTTCTCGAACACATCGAGATCGGTGAACAAGGCCCCGAACTGGAACAACATGCCCATGCGACGGCGCATCGCGAAGAGCTGCGAGGGCGTCATGTGGGTGACGTCCTGGCCGTCGAACAACAACTGCCCCCGCTGGGCCCGGTTCTGCCCGCCGATGAGGCGCAGCGTGGTGGTCTTTCCGCCGCCCGATGCGCCCAACAGCGACGTGACCTTGCCGCGCGGCAAGGTCAGCGAGATGTTGTCAAGCACGACCCGCTCCCCGTACCCGAAGGTCAGGTCGCGCAGTTCCACCAGGGCGTCGTCGGATGGGGGCGTCATGAATGCAAAAGCCGGACGGAGCCCGGCTGTCTGCATGATACGGGATTCAGGTAATCCCTGATGCCCGACGGACCACAGCGTCTTCAGCGCGGCAGGTCGCTGGCCCCCATCAGGAACTCGTCGACCGCGCGCGCGGCCTGGCGCCCTTCGCGGATCGCCCACACCACCAGCGACTGGCCGCGGCGCATGTCGCCGGCGGCGAAAACCTTGGGGACGTTCGTGGCGTAGCAGCCCGCGCCATCCGTCGAGGCCTTGGCATTTCCGCGCGCATCCTTCTCGACACCGAACCCTTCCAGAATGGTCGCCACCGGATTCACGAAGCCCATGGCGAGCAGGACCAGATCGGCCTTGTACTCCTTTTCCGTGCCCGGCACTTCGGTGAACTTGCCGGCCTTGAACTCGACCTGCACGGTCTTCAGACCGGTGACCTTGCCATTCTTGCCGATGAACTCCTTGGTCGAAATGGCGAACACGCGTTCGCAGCCCTCCTCGTGGCTGGAACTCGTGCGCAGCTTCAGCGGCCAGTAGGGCCACACCATCGGCCTGTCCTCCTGCTCGGGCGGCATGGGCATGACCTCGAACTGGGTCACGCTGGCCGCGCCATGGCGGTTCGATGTGCCCACACAGTCGCTGCCGGTGTCGCCGCCACCGATGACGATGACGTGCTTGCCATCCGCGCGCAACTGGCCTTTGAGCTTGTCGCCGGCGTTCACCTTGTTCTGCTGCGGCAGAAACTCCATCGCAAAGTGGATACCGTCCAGCTCCCGACCGGGCACCGGCAGGTCGCGCGACTGTTCGGCGCCGCCGGTCAGCAACACGGCGTCGAAGTCCTTGCCGAGCTGCTCGGGCGTGATCGACTCCCTGGCCCAGTTGGTCACCTTGCTGCCGGCGGGCAACTGGCCGATCAGCACGCCGGTGCGGATCGTCACGCCCTCGGCCTCGAGCTGCTTGACGCGGCGGTCGATGTGCGATTTCTCCAGCTTGAAATCGGGAATGCCGTAACGCAGCAGACCGCCCACCCGGTCGTTCTTCTCAAACAGGGTCACGTCATGGCCGGCGCGCGCCAGCTGCTGCGCAGCGGCCAGACCCGCCGGGCCGGCGCCGATCACCGCGACCCGTTTGCCGGTCTTGTGCGCGGCCGGCTGCGGCTGTACCCAGCCTTCGGCCCAGGCACGGTCGATGATCGCGTGCTCGATCGACTTGATGCCGACCGCGTCGCCGTTGACGTTGATGGTGCAGGCGGCCTCGCACGGCGCCGGGCAGATGCGGCCGGTGAACTCGGGGAAGTTGTTGGTGCTGTGCAGCACCGCGATCGCGTTTTTCCAGTCGCCGTGGTAGACGAGGTCGTTGAAGTCCGGAATGATGTTGTTGACGGGGCAGCCGCTGTTGCAGAACGGCGTGCCACAGTCCATGCAGCGTGCGCCCTGGACTTTCGACTGCGCCTCGGTCAGGCCGACCACGAACTCCTTGTAGTGCTTCACGCGCTCGGAGACGGGCTTGTAGCCCTCCTCGATGCGCTCGTATTCCATGAAGCCGGTCACTTTTCCCATGATTGTTCCTTTGCTTACTTCGCTGCGACAGCTTCTTTTTTCGTAGCAGCTTTAGGCCCATCCACGCTGGACTTGGCCATTTTTCGGGCATAAATCTCGCCCAGCGCGCGTTTGTATTCGTTCGGGAACACCTTCACGAACTTGCCGCGCGCCTCGGCCCAGTTGTCCAGCAGTTCGCGCGCGCGCTTGCTGCCCGTCCAGCGGTTGTGGTCTTCCAGCAACTTGCGCAACTGGGCTTCGTCGGTCTGCTCACGGTGCCACACGCCACGGTCCACCGTGGCCTCCTGCTCGGCCACCGGGAGCACTTTTTCCAGGGTCACCATCGCCGTGTTGCAGCGCTTGGCGAACTGCCCGTCTTCGTCATAGACGTAAGCGATGCCGCCGGACATGCCTGCGGCAAAGTTGCGGCCGGTCTTTCCGAGGACGGCCACGGTGCCGCCGGTCATGTATTCACAACCGTGGTCGCCGGTGCCTTCAACCACCGCCGTCGCGCCGGACAGGCGCACGGCAAAACGTTCGCCGGCCACGCCGCTGAAGAAGGCCTCCCCCGTGGTGGCGCCGTACATGACCGTGTTGCCGACGATGATGTTGCGGGTGGCTTCGCCCCGGAAGTCGATGCTTGGGCGCACCACCACCCGGCCACCGGACAGGCCCTTGCCGGTGTAGTCGTTGGCGTCGCCGATCAGGTACAGGGTGATGCCGTTGCACAGGAACGCGCCGAAGGATTGCCCCCCCGTGCCTTCGAGCTGGATGCGGATCGTGTCATCGGGCAGGCCGTCAGGGTGCACCTTCGTGACCGCCCCGGAGAGCATGGCGCCGACCGAGCGGTTGACGTTGCGTGCGACCTCCATGAACTGCACCCGCTCGCTCTTGTCGATGGCGGCCTTCGATTTCGCGATCAGCACGTTGTCCAGCGCCTTTTCGAGCCCGTGGTCCTGCCGGTCGACGTGCAAGCGCGGCACGTCGGACGCGACGACCGGTTGCGCGAACAGGCGGCTGAAGTCCAGTCCCTTGGCCTTCCAGTGCGCCAGCCCCTTCTTCATGTCGAGCAGGTCGGTGCGACCGATCAGGTCGTCGAACTTGCGAATGCCCAGCTGGGCCATGATCTGGCGCACTTCCTCGGCGATGAAGAAGAAGTAGTTCACCACGTGCTCGGGTTTGCCGGCGAACTTGCGACGCAACGCCGGATCCTGCGTGGCCACGCCGACCGGACAGGTGTTCAGGTGGCACTTGCGCATCATGATGCAGCCCTCGACGACCAGCGGCGCCGTGGCAAAGCCGAACTCGTCGGCACCCAGCAAGGCGCCGATGGCCACGTCGCGACCGGTCTTCATCTGGCCGTCGGCCTGCACGCGGATGCGACCGCGCAGGCGATTGAGCACCAGCGTCTGCTGGGTCTCGGCCAGCCCGATCTCCCACGGGCTGCCGGCATGCTTGATCGACGACCACGGCGACGCGCCGGTGCCGCCGTCATGGCCCGAGATCACCACGTGATCGGCCTTGCACTTGGCCACGCCCGCGGCGATCGTTCCCACGCCGACCTCGGACACCAGCTTGACGCTGATGTCACTGTGCGGCGCGACGTTCTTGAGGTCGTGGATCAACTGGGCCAGGTCTTCGATCGAGTAGATGTCGTGGTGCGGCGGCGGCGAGATCAGGCCGACGCCGGGCACGCTGTGGCGCAGCTTGCCGATGTAGTCCGACACCTTGCCGCCCGGCAGCTGGCCGCCTTCACCGGGCTTGGCGCCCTGGGCCATCTTGATCTGGATCTGGTCGGCCGAAGACAGGTATTCGGCCGTGACGCCGAAGCGCCCCGAGGCCACCTGTTTGATGCGCGAGCGCAGCGAGTCTCCCGCCTCCAGCGGCAGGTCGACCTCGACCACGTCCGCGCCGATGACGCTGCGCAGCGACTCGCCCTTGCGGATCGGGATGCCCTTGAGCTCGTTGCGATAGCGCGCCGCGTCCTCGCCGCCTTCGCCGGTGTTGCTCTTGCCACCGATGCGGTTCATCGCCACGGCGAGCGTGGCGTGAGCCTCGGTGGAAATCGAGCCCAGCGACATGGCGCCGGTGGCGAAGCGCTTGACGATCTCCTTGGCCGGCTCCACCTCGTCGAGCGAAATGGCCTTGGCCGGGTCGACCTTGAATTCGAACAGGCCGCGCAGCGTCATGTGACGCCGGCTCTGGTCGTTGATGATCTGGGCGTATTCCTTGTACGTGTTCCAGTTGTTGGCGCGCGTGCTGTGCTGCAACTTGGCAATGGCGTCGGGCGTCCACATGTGCTCTTCGCCGCGGGTGCGCCAGGCGTATTCGCCGCCGGCATCCAGCATCGTCGCCAGCACCGGGTCCGCACCGAAGGCGGCCTTGTGCATGCGGATGGCCTCTTCGGCGATCTCGAACACACCGATGCCCTGAACGCGGCTGGCGGTGCCAGTGAAGTATTTCGCGACGGTTTCGCTGTTGATGCCGATGGCCTCGAACAACTGGGCACCGCAATACGACATGTAGGTGCTCACGCCCATCTTGGACATGATCTTCGACAGGCCCTTGCCAATGGCCTTGATGTAGTTGTAGACCGCCTTCTCGGCCGACAGGTCGCCCGGCAGGTCCTTGTGGATGGCGGCAATGGTCTCCATGGCGAGGTAGGGGTGCACCGCTTCGGCGCCGTAGCCCGCCAGCACCGCGAAGTGGTGCACCTCGCGCGCCGTGCCGGTCTCCACGACCAGCCCGGCTGTGGTGCGCAAGCCTTCGCGAACCAGGTGCTGGTGGATGGCCGACAGCGCCAGCAGCGCCGGGATCGCCACCTGGGTGCTGGAGATGCCGCGGTCGCTGATGATCAGGATGTTCTTGCCGCCCTTGATGGCATCCACCGCCTCGGCGCACAGCGAGGCCAGCTTGGCCTCCACGCCTTCGCGGCCCCAGTGGATCGGGTAGGTGATGTCCAGCGTGTGGCTGCGGAACTTGCCCTGGGTGGAGCGCTCGATGTCGCGCAGCTTGGCCATGTCGTCGACATCCAGCACCGGCTGGCTGACCTCCAAGCGCATCGGCGGATTGACCTGGTTGATGTCGAGCAGGTTGGGTTTGGGACCGATGAACGACACCAGCGACATGACGATGGCTTCGCGGATCGGGTCGATCGGCGGGTTGGTCACCTGCGCGAACAACTGCTTGAAGTAGTTGTAGAGCGGCTTGTTGCGGTCGGACAGCACGGCCAGCGGGCTGTCGTTGCCCATGGAGCCGATACCCTCTTCGCCGTTGACGGCCATCGGGCTCATCAGGAACTTGATGTCTTCCTGGGTCATGCCAAAGGCCTGCTGGCGGTCCAGGAGTTCCGGCGCGACCGATTCGAGGCCGGCGGTCTGCGGTTCGGTGTCGACCACCGGGAGCTCCGTGCTCGATGCACCTGCCACCGGGCTTTCCACGTCGTCCAGGCGGATGCGCAGGTTCTCGATCCACTGTTTGTAGGGCTTGCTGTTGGCCAGGTTGGCCTTGAGCTCTTCGTCCTCGATCATGCGGCCCTGCTCCAGGTCGATCAGGAACATCTTGCCGGGTTGCAGGCGCCACTTGCGCACGATCTTGTTCTCGGGCACGGGCAGCACGCCGGACTCCGAGCCCATGATCACGAAGTCGTCGTCGGTGATGCAGTAGCGCGAAGGGCGCAGGCCGTTGCGGTCGAGCGTGGCGCCGATCTGGCGGCCGTCGGTGAACACGATCGAGGCCGGGCCGTCCCAGGGTTCCAGCATGGCCGCGTGGTATTCGTAGAAGGCCTTGCGGCGCTCGTCCATCGTGGTGTGCTGCTCCCAGGGCTCCGGGATCATCATCATCACGGCCTGGCTGATGGGGTAGCCGGCCATGGTGAGCAGTTCCAGGCAGTTGTCGAAGGTGGCGGTGTCGGACTGGTCGGCGAAGCTGATCGGGTACAGCTTTTTCAGGTCTTCACCCAGCACCGGCGACGTCATCACGCCCTCGCGGGCCTTCATCCAGTTGTAGTTGCCCTTGACGGTGTTGATCTCGCCGTTGTGCGCCACGTAGCGGTACGGGTGGGCCAGCGGCCACTCGGGGAAGGTGTTGGTGGAAAAACGCTGGTGCACCAGACCCAGGGCCGAGACACAGCGCGGGTCTTGCAGATCCAGGTAGTAGGTGCCCACCTGGTCCGCCAGCAGCAGGCCCTTGTAGATCACCGTGCGGCTGGACATGCTCGGAACGTAGTATTCCTTGCTGTGCTTGAGCTTGAGCGCCTGGATGTGGGCGCTGGCCGTCTTGCGGATCACGTACAGCTTGCGCTCCAGGGCGTCCTGCACAATGACGTTGCTGCCGCGCCCGATGAACACCTGGCGCAGTACCGGCTCTTTCTCGCGCACCGTGGGCGACATCGGCATGGCCTTGTTGACCGGCACGTCGCGCCAGCCGAGCAGCACCTGGCCCTCGGCCTTGATCGCGCGCTCCATCTCCTGCTCGCAGGCCAGGCGCGAGGCATGCTCCTTGGGCAGGAAGATCATGCCCACGCCGTATTCGCCCGGCGGCGGCAGCTCCACGCCGTGTTTGCCCATTTCTTCGCGGTACAGGGCGTCGGGCAGCTGGATCAGGATGCCCGCGCCGTCGCCCATGAGCTTGTCGGCACCGACGGCGCCACGGTGGTCGAGGTTCTCCAGGATCTTCAGACCCTGCTGCACGATCGCATGCGACTTCTCGCCCTTGATGTGCGCCACAAAACCCACGCCGCAGGCATCGTGTTCTTGGGCCGGGTCGTACAGCCCGGCGTGTTGCAGTTGACTTCTTTCGGCTGCCGTCGTCATGGCGCACTCCTAAATTTCACAGGGATAGGGAGCATACCGCACTGCAACAACGGTGCCAAGCAAATTAATCGGGGTCAGATTCCAATTAATAGCCAAATCCAGCGATATTCAGTAAATTAGGGACATATCAAAAACAATAGCTCTCGGTGGCCTATCGACAATGGGAAAAGGCTGGATTTGTTCACTTTTTTACTTCAGCCACCGGCGCCGACACCGGCCGCCCCGCCTGCGCCGGGCTGACCCGGCGGGCGGTGCGCGTTTGCAGATCCGCCACAAAATCGGGCTCGCCCAGCGCCCAGCCGCTCAGTGCCGAACGCGTCAGCGCGGTTTGCTGCTCCACCGTGATGCCCGCATGCACCAATTCGGCGTACGCCGCCTCCCGGGCGAACGGCGTGTTGCCCAGTTCCCAGAACAGCGGATGCGGCGTGATCAGCTTGTCGGCCCGGCGCCCGATGTAGTGGCCGTGACTGGACCACGGGTAATCGGCCGCGTCCGCCACCAGACCCGCACGCACCGGGTTGAGGTCGATATAGGCCATGCAGGCCAGCAGGTAGCGGTCGGACTGGATCAGCGTGGAACGGTAGCGCCCCTCCCACAGCGTGCCGGTGCGGCCCTGGGCGTTGTTGAAGAAACGCACATAGCTGCGGCCCACCGCCTGCATCATTTGCGGCAGGCCGTCGGCGGTCTGCGGCGTGGCCAGCAGATGAAAGTGGTTGCTCATCAGCACATAGGCGTGGATCGCGACGCCGAACTTCTGCGCATTGTCGGCCAGCAAGCCGAGCAACGCCTGGTAGTCCGCCGCGGTCGCAAAGATCGCCTGCCGGTTGTTGCCGCGCTGGATGACGTGGTGCGGGTAGCCGGGCAGCGTAAGGCGGGGTAGGCGGGCCATGAGGGGGATGTCAGGGTTGTTTTTGCATCATGATAATGGGGATCTGACCCCGATTCCCCGATTCCCCGATAATGAAATCTGTCCCCGATTTTTCCCGACGGAAATGCCTATCTCGCTATTTCGCCGCCAAGCCTATTCTCTCCACCAATGACATCTTGTTTGCCATGAACACAGACCCTTCATGAGAAAAATGGCCACCATCGCGATAAATGAACGTGCCATCCATGTTTGTCTTGCACAACTCGCCTTCACAAAGATAGGGGTCGAAACTGACCACGTCGATGCCCACCTGTTGTGGCAGGGCGTCCATTAGCGCGAGAACGCTGCCCATGTATTTTCGATAGGCATTCATGTCGAGCATGCAGCCCTTCGCGACACCCATCGTAGGCAATCCACTATCAATCCGCTCTAGACACCGACCGATATCAAAGCCGCTGGCGGGCGGTGGAGCAACAACAACTACTCGTTTCCCCATTGATCGGATCGCGTCTGCAGTTCTCTTGAGCCCTTCAACGGCTTCCGGGACACCAGCATCCACAAGTCGATAGGCACCGTCCCGCTCATCCCGTTTAAGCAGGCGCTCATCCTTGTTGACGAACTGACCGAACGGGCTTGATAAAACTACAACTTTTACTGAGTCGGCCGTTTTCAAGTATTTGACGATCGAGTCGTTGAACTGAATGCAGTTTTCTCCCCACTTTCGGTCATAACCCTGATCTCTCTGTACTGCGTACCCAACGAGAGGCCCACAAACCGAGCGGGTAGCCCTGCCTATACACCGAACCCCAACACCTGATGCTGCGCAATCTTGGGTCGTCGAAAGGCGATCGGAAGTGATATTCCTGATTCTTCTTGGCACTTCCCCAGCGTAGATAGGTCATAGCTTGCTATCTAATCAGGACTCAAAAAGGCCGCCAACGAACGGCTGGATTCACCGATCGGGGCCTCCGTCCGGCCTCAACCCGGGCCGTCCGGCAGCCGAAACCGCGTCTGCAGCAGCGACTCGATCCCGAACTGCGCCAGGATCGCGCGCAGGCGTTCGGCGGCGCTGCGCTTTTTCTGGCCGGTGTAGCGGGCGATGATGAGTTCGTTCTTCAGGCTGTGCTCCCAGCCCACCAGTTCGGTCACCGTGACCTGGTAGCCGCAGGCCTCCAGGTACAGGCAGCGCAGCACGTTGGTGATCTGGCTGCCCATCTCGCGGGTGTGCAGCGGGTGGCGCCAGAGTTCGGCCAGCGGGGTGCGGCTGAGGCTGAGCGCCTTGCCGGCGTTGAGCACGCGCGCCACCTCGGCCTGGCAGCAGGGCACCAGCACCATGGCCTGGGCGTGCTTCTGCAGGCCAAAGGCGATGGCGTCGTCGGTGGCGGTGTCGCAGGCGTGCAGGGCGGTGACGACGTCGATGCGATCGGGCAGCTCGTCGGACCGCGTGGCGTCGGCCACGCTGAGGGCCAGGAAGCTCATGCGCGCGAAGCCCAGGCGCGCGGCCAGCGCGCGTGACTTCTGCACCAGTTCGGGCCGGGTTTCGATGCCGTAGATGTGGCCCGTCTTCAGCGCCTTGAAATACAGGTCGTAGACGATGAAACCCAGGTAGGACTTGCCGGCGCCGTGGTCGGCCAGCGTGAGGCCACCCTCGCCCGCCGGCAGCTCGTGCAGCAGCTTCTCGATGAACTGGAACAGGTGGTAGACCTGCTTGAGCTTGCGCCGCGAGTCCTGGTTGAGCTTGCCTTCGCGCGTGAGGATGTGCAGTTCCTTGAGCAGTTCAACCGACTGCCCGGGGCGGATGTCAGGCGCCAGGGCCGACGCGGCGGCGGGTTTCCGGGTCATGGTTGGCCCTTTCCGCCTTCGGATTCATCGGGCGTGGGCCCGACGCCGAGCGCGGCCCAGCCTTCCGCGCCGAGCCTTTCCAGGGTGGCCATGTTGACCTCGTAGATCGCCTCGGCCTCGGGAAAGGCCTGCACCGCCCGGTCGATGCTGCTTTCGCGGATCAGGTGCAGCGTGGGATACGGCGAACGGTTGGTGCAGTTGGTGATGTCGTCGTCGCGGGTGCCGGCAAACACGAACCGCGGGTGGAAGGGCGCGATCTGCAGGACGCCCTCCAGGTCGAGTTCGGCCAACGCGGCGTCGGCCTGCTCCAGGAAATCGTTGAAATCCAGAAAATCGGCGAAGGCATCGGGTGCAACCAGCAGCGTGGTGTCGCGCACCTCGGGATCGCTGGCGGCCAGGTCGCGCAACTCGCGCACCAGGTCGTCGCGCAAACCGGTGCCTTCGGTGGCGGTGCTGACCGCGTAATGCACCTGCCCTTTGACGTGCACCGATTTGGCGAACGGGCACAGGTTCAGGCCGATGACGGCGCGCTCCAGCCAGCGCCGGGTGTCGGCAATCACGGTGTCCGGATGCTTGCTCATGGTTCGTCGTTTCCTTTCGCTCGCAGGGCGCCTGACACCTGCACGGCCAGCAGTGCGCCGACCAGCGAGCAGGCGCCGGTGACGGCCCAGGTCCATTGCCAGCCACCCACCAGGCCGGCCACCCAGGCCACCAGTGGCGGCCCGGCAAACTGGCCGGCGGCCGACCATTGTTGCATCCAGCCGACCGTGGTGGAGATGGTGTCGTCGCCCGGCGCCAGCCGTACCGCCAGTGAAAACAGCGTGCCCGGAATCATGCCGCCGAGCATGGAGAAAACCAGCACGCCCGCGTAACGCAAGAACGGCTGCCCGGGCGCCAGCGCGAAGGCCAGGTACGCACCGAGCGCCATCGCGGAAAAGCCGGCGATGAGCAGCGTCCGGGGCTGCAGCCCGCGCTGCAGCAGGCGCCCGGAGGCCACATTGCCGATGATGTTGACCGCCGCCGCCAGCGCCGTCAGCAGGCCGACGGTCGCGCCGCCGATGCCCGCCTGCACGTAGATGGACGGCAGGAAACCGATCACGGCCAGCCACTGGCTGGAGTAGACCGCAAAACTCAGCGCCACCAGCCAGGGCCCGCGCGCGCGCAGCGTGCGGCCCAGGCGCTCGGCCCAAGGTGAGGACGGGGCCGGCGCCCGGGCCGGCACCGCGCCCCGGCGCCCGTCGGGCGGCACGCCGATCGCCAGCCAGAGCGCCATGGCCGCGGTCAGGCCACCCAGGCCCCACCACCAGCCCTGCCAACCGATGGCCCCCAGCACGAGCGGGCCGAACAGCAGGCCCAGGGCCGAGCCGAGCGGCATGTAAGCGCCCCACAGCCCCAGCATCGCGCTGAGGCGGTTCAGCGGCACCAGCTGGCGGATCAGGCTCGGCGCCGGCAAGGCGGCCATCAGCAGCCCGAAGCCTTCGAGGGCGCGCAGCACCAGCAAGTCGCTCGCGTCGCGCGCCCAGGCACCCGCCACGCTGGCCACCGCCAGGGTTCCAAGCCCCAGCAACATGCTGCGCAGCAGCCCAAAGCTGTCGGCGGCCAGCCCGATGGCCAGGCCCAGCGACATGCCGGCGAGCTGCACCATCGACAGCAGGAAGCCGGCCTGCAACAGGCTGACACCCAGCGCGTCGCGCAACACCGGCAGCGCCGGCGGCAGCTTGCCCACATGCAGCGCCGCGCACACCCCCGCCAGAATGACCAGCACAGCGGGATCGATGACGGGACGCTTCATGCGCTGCTGCGGGTTTCGGCCGAAAAGGCAGTCCGGTGCTCAGCCCAGAAGCCGCTGCCCGGTGAGCCGCTCGTGCTCGCGGGTGGCGAACCGGTCGGTCATGCCGGCGATGTAGTCTGCCACGGCCCGGGCCTGGTGCGCTCGGTCGGCCCCGGCGGCCATGGCGCGGCGGGAAAACTTCGGCGCCATCTGGCCCGGATCGGTCAGGTAGGCGTCGAACAGGTCACGCACCATCCGCTGCGCCTGCCCGGTGGTGTGCATGACTTTCGGATGGCGGTACAGGTTGGCGAGCAAGAACCGCTTGAGCGCCGCTGACTGGCGCCGCATGTCGGCGCTGAACCGCACCAGCGGCCCCAGCTTGCGCGCCGCGTCGGCCGACTCGGGGTTTGCGGCGGCAATCGCCTCGCGGGTCGCTTCGATGACGTCGTAAACCTGCGCGCTGAGCATGCGGCGGATGGTCTCGTACAACAAGCGGCGAACGGGCAGGTCGGGGAATTCAGCACGCACCGCCAGGCGATGCACCTCGAACAGTTCGACCGCCTGCATCTGCTCCAGCGTGAGCAGGCCGGAGCGCACACCGTCGTCGATGTCGTGGGCGTTGTAGGCGATCTCGTCGGCCAGGTTGCACAGTTGCGCCTCCAGCGACGGCTGCGAGTGGTCGAGAAAGCGCTGCGCCACGCCGCCCGGATCGGCGGCCTCGATCTTGCGGGCGTTGGCCGGCGAGCAGTGCTTGAGAATGCCCTCGCGCGTTTCGAAGCACAGGTTGAGGCCGTCCCAGGCGGGGTAGCGCTCTTCAAGATGGTCCACGACGCGCAGGCTTTGCAGGTTGTGCTCGAAGCCGCCCCAGTCCTGCCCGGGCGCGCTCATGCAATGGTTGAGCGCGTCTTGCCCGGCGTGGCCGAACGGGGTGTGGCCCAGGTCGTGCGCCAGCGCGATGGCCTCGACCAGGTCTTCGTTGAGCGCCAGGGATCGGGCGATCGACCGCCCCAGTTGCGCCACCTCCAGCGAGTGCGTCAGGCGGGTGCGGAACAGGTCGCCCTCGTGGTTGAGAAAGACCTGCGTCTTGTAGACCAGGCGGCGAAACGCGGTGCTGTGCACGATGCGGTCGCGGTCGCGCTGGAACGCCGATCGCGTGGGCGCGGGCGCCTCGGCATGGCGGCGGCCGCGGGAGCGTGCCGGATCAGACGAATACGCGGCCAGCGCCATGAATATTTAGTGAAATCCGGCCTAGCCCAGGACCAGAAGGCCACGGAGCGCTATCTTTTTCGCACTCATTGGGCTGGCTGCGCGCAGGATTCTTCGATGACGGCGCGCACCAAGGCGTCCGGTGCGCCACGCATCGACGCGGTGCCCGAGCCGTCGACCACGACAAACCGGATTTCACCGCCTTCCGCCTTCTTGTCAACCCGCATCAACGCGAGGTAACGACCGGCGTTGTCTTCGGCGTCGAGCACCGGCGCGACGACCGGCAGGTCGGCCCGCCGTACCACATCCGTCAGACGCCGCACAAAGGACGCATCCACCAGACCGAGCTTGTGCGACAGGCGCACCGCCATAACCATGCCGCACCCGACGGCTTCGCCATGAAGCCACTCGCCATAGCCCAGACCCGCTTCGATGGCGTGGCCGAAGGTGTGCCCGAAATTCAGGATCGCGCGCAGGCCGGATTCGCGTTCGTCCTGGCCCACCACCGAGGCCTTGATTTCGCAGCTGCGCTTCACCGCGTGGGCCAGCGCGGCGGGCTCGCGCGCGAGCAAGGCGCCGAGGTTCCGCTCGATCCAGTCGAGGAAGGCGAGGTCCGCGATCGGCCCGTATTTGATGACCTCGGCCAGGCCCGCGCTGAGCTCGCGTTCGGGCAGTGTGCGCAGGGTGTCGAGGTCGCACACCACGAGGCGCGGTTGGTAAAAGGCGCCGACCATGTTCTTGCCAAGCGGGTGGTTGATGCCGGTCTTGCCACCGACCGACGAATCCACCTGCGCGAGCAAGGTCGTGGGCACCTGCACGAAGGGCACGCCGCGCATGTAGCAGGCCGCGGCAAAACCCGTCATGTCACCCACCACGCCACCGCCCAGCGCAAAGAGCACCGTCTTGCGGTCACAACCATGGCCGAGCAAGGCGTCGAAGATCGTGTTCAAGGTCTCCCAGTTCTTGAAGGCTTCGCCGTCGGGCAACACGACCTGATGGACCGCGGCATACCGGCCTGCCAGCGAGCGGGCCAGGCGTTGCGCGTACAGCGGCGCCACCGTGGTGTTGCTGACGATCACGGCCGACGACGCCTTGGGCACGTCCTGAAAGACAGCGGGGTCGCCCAGCAGCCCGGTACCGATGGCAATGGCGTAACTGCGGTCGCCGAGGGAAATCGGCACGGTCTGGAGGTGGTCGGTCGGAGGCATCGTCCGAGTTTATGGCATGGCCGTGGCGGCCGATGCCGCGCTGTGCTTTACTCCGGAACAAACGTGCCGCCTTGTGCGACCGTCTTGCCAAGCGCTCAGGGCGCTGGCGTCGATGGCGTGGTCGGCGGCTGCACGACACCGGCCAGCTCAAGCTGCATCAGGATCATGTTGACGAGCGTGGAAACCGATGGGCGCCCGGTCTCGATCACGTAATGGGCCGTTTCCCGGTACAGCGGATCGCGGATGGCGTACAGGTCGCGCAGACGCCCCAGCGGGTCTTTGACCTGCAACAGCGGTCGGTTGGTGTCGTGGCGCAACCTGCGAAAAACCTCCTCCGGACTGGACCGAAGGTAGACCACCTGGGTTCGCCCGCGCAGATGGGCCCGGTTTCTGGCGCGGAGCACGGCGCCGCCGCCGGTCGCGATCACCCCGCCGTCATCCGATGTGAGCGCATCGATGACGGATTCTTCGATGTCCCGAAAACGATCTTCGCCCTCGCGCTCGAAGAACTCACGGATCGAACAACCCAATTGTTGTTCGATCACGTGGTCGGAATCCGCGAAGGGCACACCCATTCGGCGTGCCAATTGCCGCCCGATGGTGGACTTGCCGCTTCCGGGCATACCGACAAGAGCAATCATCTGCACGAGAACAATTTTGAACCCGGAGTGACATTAATCAACTCGCACGTAACAAGGTCAGTACCCCGTACCTACAAAATCCCATGAACAGAATAAGTGGAGAAAATTGTATGTCAGGGGCAAACGCCATTGTCCGCAATGGTTACCGTTGCCAGAGCCGAAGCTCCAGTTGAATCAACCACTGTAATAGTCACTGGTGTATTTGCCGCCACGCATCGCGAACCATTGGTGCCGGTGGTAACAGTTAGCTTGGAGCCGGTAACCGTGGCGCGAAGTAGGGCTATATCCGAACTGAACGCGGTAATCGAACCGGATGCCCCGTAAACAGAAAGTGTAATTGGTTGATCATCCTTCTCCGACACCGTCAATGCACTGGGTGATAACCGAATGCCAGGGGTTGCGGCGTTCGAAGTTACTGAATAAGGGGCGGACTGATTGTTCGCATCCAAAACGGTAACCACCGTTTGCCCAGTCTGCTTGAGTTGAATCGTCAATTGGTCTGTGCTCACAACAGAAGCCGTGGCGACCAAAATGTTTCCAACCGACGTTCGGTAAGGTGGTGTTCCACCGACAATCGTAGCAACCAATATATCGTCAATGATTCCAGTCGCGCTGTTCGGAGTTATCGACAGCGGTGTCATTCCGACCGTGACCGCGACTGTTACGCTAGCCCCGACCGCATCGCGGACCACGATACTCGCCGTTCCAGCCCTGATCCCAACCACTTTCAGACTGGTGCCCGCCAACAATGCGTCGGCCACGCTGACATTGCTGGAGGTCGCGGTATAGGGCCCCGTTCCACCGCCTACGCCATACGTCTGCGTCGAACCCATGGCAATTGTCACGTTCGGGGGCGCGGTAGTGAACAACGGAACCGCCGATGCTGAAGACACGGTGACCGCGACGGTTACCGTCGCGCCCTGGCTGTCTCTGATGACAATGCTCGCTGAGCCGGCAGAGACTGCAACCACCTTTATGCTGTTACCCGACAACGAAGCATCAGCTACACCAGAATTGCTGGAAGTTGCTGTGTAAGGCCCGGTACCGCCGCCCACACCGTAGGTTTGACTTGATCCAATGGCGATGGTTACGTTCGGAGGCGCGGTAGTGAACAACGGGATCGTCGCCGCAGCGGGTACCGTAACAGCCACGTTTACCGTCGCACCTTGGCTGTCTCTGATGACGATAGTCGCCGAACCGGCCGTAATCCCCGTTACCTTAAGACCGTTGCCCGCAAGCATAGCGTCAGCAACACTTACATTGCTGGAAGTAGCCGTGTAGGGACCAGTCCCTCCACCAACTTCATAAGTTTGCGATGATCCAATGGCAATGCTTACATTTGAAGGTGCAGTTGTGAAAAGCGGAATCGTCGCTGCTGCCGGCACCGTCACTGCCACGATTATCGTTGCACCCTGGCTGTCTCTGACGACGACATTCGCTGACCCGGCCGTGACACCGGTGACCTTCAGGCTGTTACCGGACAGCCATGCGTCCGCTACGCCTGCATTGCTGGATGTTGCGGTATATGGGCCAGTTCCACCACCAACAGCATAGGTTTGCGACGAGCCAATAGCAATTGTCACATTCGTTGGAGCTGTAGTAAACAAGGGAGTCGTGGACGTCGATGGTACCGTGACCGTAACATTTACTATCGCGCCTTGGCTGTCTCTGATGACGATGCTCGCCGACCCGGCAGTGATTGCGGTCACTTTCAGATTGTTACCCACCAACAAAGCATCGGCGACACCTGCATTGCTTGAAGTTGCCGTATAAGGCCCTGTTCCACCGCCCACCGCATAGGTTTGCGACGAGCCAATGGCGATGGTCACATTCGCTGGGGCTGTTGTGAACAGGGGAATCGTCGACGCCGTGGGCACTGTGACCGCAACGTTTACTGTCGCACCCTGACTGTCTCTGATGACGATGTTTGCCGACCCGGCCGTGACTCCGGTCACTTTCAAGCTGTTACCCGACAAAGAAGCGTCCGCGACGCTTGCATTGCTAGACGTCGCAGTGTAGGGCCCAGCCCCACCGCCAACGGAATAGGTTTGAGATGAGCCAGTCGGGATGGTCACACTTGAAGGCGCAGTTGTATATAGAGGACCTGCCCCGCTACTCACGATAAGCACAACTTTTACTGAAGCGCCAGCGCTATCCCGGATGGTCACGCCCGCAGTACCCGCAGCTACGCCACCAATGGCAAGCAAATTGGCATTCACCCAAACCTCACCGATCGAACGATTGTCAACTGCACCGAAATAGGGCGCCTTCCCCCCCCCAATGGTGAACGCCGCCGACGCACCCGGAACTAAATTCAGGGTATCAGGAGCAGTCGTAAACAGCGCCGTGCTTGATGCAGGGCATTGGTTCCCACATCCATTGGTTGGCGTACCAGCATCGCCACCTCCACCACACGCGGCCAAGAACGCCGCAAATGCCAAGCACATAAGAAATTTTGCTAGACGCATGGAACTCTCCGTTTTGTTCACTATCGACACGCCTCACCGGGCAATAGCACGCTCAGCAATCACTTTGGGCGTAATAAAGACAAGCAACTCCTGCTTGCTCGAATTGCGGGTTCGAGTCTTGAAAAGATTGCCGATATAAGGAACATCACCCAAGTATGGGACTTGGCTCACTGTTTCGCTCTCCTGAAGCTCAAAAATGCCACCGATTACAACGGTTCCTCCGTTTTCTACTAATACCTGTGTCCTCACATGTTTTGTATTGATCGCAATGCCCTGCGCCGTGGTCTCGCCACGACTGTCCTTCGTCACATCTACATCAAGAATTACATTTCCTTCAGGTGTTATCTGGGGTGTTACTTCCAGTTTCAGGGACGCCTTTCGAAACGCTGTTGAAGTGGCGCCGCTGGACGTCGCTTGCTGGTATGGATATTCAGTGCCTTGTTCAATCAAAGCTTTTGCTTGATCAGCAGTGACAACACGTGGACTTGCTACGATCTTGCCTTTGCCGTCAGCTTCCATTGCCGACAACTCCAAATTTAGGAACCGATTTGCCGCGTTACTGAACAGAGACATTGCGAAAGTGGCCGGACTGTACCCGCCTTGCCCAATGGCTGGTAGATTGACCAGTGTTGTGTTCAAATTAGTCAACGGGTTCGAAGACTCGGTTGTAGTAGAAGTCATTGCTTCGTAGGATCCCGCAAAGGCTACCCGATTGCTACCTCCGACACCATATCCGGCTTGCCCGCCTTGGATCCCGCGCAGATCAGCGCCGCCCAATCGCACACCCAACGATCGCCCAAATGTATCCTGCGCTTCCACGATACGGGCTTCTATCATCACTTGACGGACCGGAATATCCAGCTTCGACACCATTTCTTGGATTAATGCGAGTTTAGATGGTATATCGGTAACAAACAGTTGGTTGGTGCGTGGCTCACCAAACGCACTTCCTCTCGGGCTCATGAACCGCTGCCCTTGCACTCCTCCTGGTCCGCCGGTATTGCTCTGGTTCAGTTGAATTAGTATATCCGATACCTTCGCGTAATTCAACTGAATTGAAACGCTGCGCAATGGCTCGAGATTTTGAATAGCCAAATTTGATTCAAGCTCTTGTTTTTCTTTTGCGTTTATTTCATCTCTGGGCGCAATCATCAGGACGCTCCCAACTTTGCGCATACCAAGATTCTTTGCACGAAGAATAATATCTAATGCTTGGTCCCATGGAACATCCTTGAGGCGCAAAGTAACAGAACCGCCGACTGTATCAGAGGTCACAATATTGAAATTTGTGAAATCGGCGATGACCTGTAAGAGTGCTCGTACTTCAATGTTTTGAAAATTGAGTGAAAGCTTTTCACCACTAAATCCAGCCCCCTGAGTAAGTTTGCCAGCGTCAATTCGTTGGGGGCGAACTTCCACCACGAATTGATTGTCACTCTGGTAGGCACTGTGCTCCCATGCGCCCCTCGGCTCAATCACCATTCGCACACGATCCCCAGCCTGGAAGGTGGTAACCGATTGAACAGGCGTGCCAAAGTCCGATACATCCAGCCGGCGCCTCATTCCTTCTGGCATAGAAGACTTCAAAAACTCAACCACTAACGTCTGTCCATGTTGCTTGATGTCAACACCTACCTGACTATTTGCAAGGTCAACAATGACCCGCCCGGCTCCTTCCGCACCCCGACGAAAATCCAGGTCCTTGATTGCAAGAACGTCCTGATTGCGACTTTCTGAAAACACAGTCGCCGCTACAGAAGCCATTGCCGGCCCCGCAACCGGATCCAACGAAATAAAAAGGCTTTTGCCCTGAACCTCTGTCTTGTAATTCGTCGCTTGTTTTAGATTCAGCACCAACCGACTTTTATCTCCAGCTTGAACAATATTTACTGACCTGATATTTCCTTGGTTAACGTCGACCGTGGGACGCCCCAATCCGCTCAATACGCCCGGCAAATCGATTGCGATACGAGCTGGACTGTGGATCGAAAATCCAGTGGGCGAAATAGCCAGTTCCTGTGCAAGATCGACTCGGATAACCTCAACCCCACCCTGAACCGAAGCCGAAACCGCCTCTATGGTGTTCTGAGCATGGGCGACCGCCGCCATAATCGCCAACACAAGAACCGCCGCGCCATGGTACATGTTTTTCACAACCATGTTCTGCATCTTCATCATCTTGACCTCTCTTGCAATTGAAGTGTCGCAGCCCGTTCAATCCATTCACCTGCAGCGTCTTGAACAATCTCTCTTAGGACGAGTTCAGTCTCGGAGACTTTCATGATGCGCCCATAGTTCGGGCCTAGGTAATTACCGGCTCGAACTTGATGGAGCAGGTTGTCCACTTTGACAATGGCAACCAGTTGACCGCCTTTGTTGAGGCTCCCAACCATCTTGATGCTGTCCAAGGGCATACTTTCAAGAGGCTCTTTGCGGCGACTGAGTTCAGGTGCAACCAACGCAGCATTGGCTGTCGCCTTGCCAGACTCTTTCCGAAATGCCTGCAAGAGACGTCCGCTCCCAAAAGGATCGGCCCCAGGATCAGGAACATATTCCTGTGGAACAAATTTCTTCGGCGCAGGGATCGGTGTGACTTGGGCTTTGGTCTGGTTGCGTTGCTCAGTCATCCATTGCTGAAGCTCTTCGTTGCCGTCACTCATGCAACCAGCCATCCCAAGTAGCGGCAAACTAACAAGAATAATCACTCGCGCAATCATTTCTTGCCCCCCGCAGGTGCCGTTGCACGCCGTTGGGCTGCGATCTCTTCTGGATCCAGATACCTGAACGTTCTGGCCGTCGCATCCAGAGACAGGTTTCCATCTCTTGTTGGCAGGATCGTTAAATTGTTCAGCGTGACAATTCTCGAAAGATGGGCGATGTCCGAGGAAAAAAGGCCAATGTCGTTGTACCGGCCTGTCACCCTTATCGCAATGGGAAGTTCGGCATAGTATTCCTTGACGCTGATCTGCCCAGGGCGGAAGATATCAAACTGGAGACTGCGCCCGATTCCAGCTTGATTGATGTCTGAAAGAAGCGCGTCCATCTCAGCTTTGCTCGGAAGTTGCTTTTCGAGTTGTGTCACATACTGCAATACCTGCTCACGCTGCTTCTTCAATGCCTCAAGATTTACAGCCTTTATCAATTTCTTTTTGTAGTCGTCCCGAAGCGTCATTTCCTTGGCCTGCTCAGCCTGTAACTCCACATCAGAATCCCTCACCCATAAATACCATAAGCCGACAACAACAGCAATTGAAATAAACGCGCAAAGTAGGTAGCGCGGCAATGGCCCCCAAACCGCAGGATTATTGGGGTCAAGATTACGAAACTGCCGCTGAATGTCCACAAGGAACGGTTTCACCTCAACAGACTTGACTTTACGAGTCACCATATCAATTACCTTCTATGGCTTTGTTACGGTGGCAGAACCTGCGCGAACAGTTTCCATGGATGCCGATGCAGTTCCAACTGCAGCCATTTTTGCGTTCACTGGCTTCGATGCTGAGATCGGCGGCGCCAAAGTCATCGTCATTGGAGCACTAGTAGCTCCGATTGGTGCCGACCCCGCAATGGTTGGCGCGGATGCGGGCTTGACCTCGCTGGGCCGCCGCAACTGGACCCGCATCGTGAAATTCGCAACCCTTCGCTGGTCTCTGGGTGACAAAGCCAGGCTACCGGCAACAATTTCAACCAGTTCAGGCTTGGTTAGCCAAGGGCTGTTGTAAGAAAAATTGCGCAGCAATTCCGAAACCCGCTCGTTGGACTGAGCCGTACCGGTTATCGTCACCGAAAGGTTCTGCTGGCGAAGCGAGCTGAGAAAAACACCCTCTGGCAGCTGTCGCACAATTTCATTCAGGAGATATACTGGCAAGTTTCGATCTGCTTGGAGATTTTCGACGGCCTGCTGCCTAGCCCTCAACGACGCAATCTCTGCCTCCAACGTCGCGACATCCTTGATTTGGGCCTCAAGCCTCTTGATTTCTGTCTGCAAGAACTGATTTCTGCTACGCTGGTTGGATATTTGTGCCTCATACCAAGCGTAAATCAGACCAGCCACCAACACGCCAAACAGGGCAGACGCCGCCAGCGTGATGTAAAACGTCTCCTGCCGCCGCTTGCGTGCAGCCTCCCGATGAGGTAACAGGTTGATGAGGATCACTGCAGAAACCTCCTCATGGCAAGCCCGCACGCAGTGAGATAGGACGCAGCCTCGCGACGCAACTTGTTCTCCCGCACGGCCCCGCCAATATCCATGCCAGCGAATGGATCAACCAAGTTGCATGGGAAAGAGGTCTGCTGGGTGACAGACGCAGCAAGACCAGTCAACGCGGCGGAACCGCCAGCCAACAAAGCATAATCAACCCGGTTATACGGTGTACTGGTAAAAAAGAACTGCATCGCACGGCTGATTTCCTGGGCCATACTTTCCACAAACGGCTGCAAGACATTGCCGCCATAATCATCTGGCAATTCGCCACTGCGCTTTTTTGCCTCAGCTTCTTCTGGAGAAAACCCATATTGACGGACGATCATTTGGGTCAGTTGCGCACCGCCAAACGCCTGATCACGATCGTACAAGACTTCCTGATTGCGGATGACTTGCATACTCGTCGTAAATGCACCGATCTCAAACAGGGCGACAATCGCGTCGGTTCCGCTATTCGGGAGTCCGCCAATGAGTCGATCGACAGCGAGCCTGGACGCGTAGGATTCGACATCAAGTACGACGGGTTTTAGACCTGCCGCCTCTGCGAGTCCCTGCCGATCCTGAACCTTGTCCTTCCGCGATGCAGCGATCAACACATCCACATCACCCGCAGAAGCCCCGCTGGGGCCGATCACACAGAAGTCCAGACTTACTTCATCCAACGAGAACGGGATGTATTGATTGGCTTCGGACTCGACCTGAACTTCAAGTTCCTGTTCGCTCAGGCCACCGGGCAACACGATTTTCTTGGTGATCACAGCAGACGGTGGAAGAGCCATGGCGACATTCTTGGTACGGGTGCCGCTTTTCTTCACCACCCGGCGAACCGCCTCCGCCACTTCATCGAACTTGTCGATGTTGCCATCCGTAATCCACCCGCGCTCCAACGGTTCCATGGCGCAGCGTTCCAAAGTCAACTGCCCAGAAGACCCACGGCTCAATTCGACCAACTTCACGCTGGAGGAGCTGACGTCAAGTCCCAGCATGGGCGCGGGCTGACGGCTGAATAAGGATCCCAATGAGATCAAGATGGTCCCCTGAACCCGACCTTGACATGGTCGGAAAACTTAAGAAATCACTTGAATGCTATCAGTAAGCCCTTTGACCTTCAAAGGATTTCGCGTTTTTGTTGCCGCGAAACCGTTGCCAAAAGCCTACGCAAACGCCCCTCGACACCCGGTTCGGTAACCAACCACTGCTTAAGTGTTGCGACAAGTAACATGCCCATCCCAATCGTTTCGATCCCGCGATGATCGTTTTTTATAATGAATTGGCCTTATCAGGCAGAAGCTAGAGATGTCCCACCCTCCCCCAACAACGAACAAACCGGCAAACTCGCCCTCCCCGGATCGACCATTGAAGTCCCGGTTGGCTCGCCTGGTTGCAGGGGGCTTCGGGCTGATTCTGGCGTTGGCGGCGTCGGTACTGCTGGCAGTAGCGGTCGCATTGGCTGCAGCCTACCCCAACCTGCCGGACATATCCGACTTGGCCGACTACCGCCCCAAGCTCCCCTTGCGCGTCTACACCTCCGACGGCGCCTTGATGGGCGAGTTCGGCGAAGAGCGTCGAAGCCTGACCCCCATCGGCGATTTCCCCAAAGTCATGAAGGACGCGGTCCTGTCGATCGAGGACGCCCGTTTTTACCAGCACGGCGGCGTCGACTATCTGGGCGTCATCCGTGCCGGTCTGGCCAACGTGGGACGCCTCAAGAGCCAAGGCGCATCCACGATCACTATGCAGGTTGCTCGCAACGTGTACCTGTCATCGGAGAAAACCTACACGCGGAAGATTTACGAAATTCTGCTCACGTTCAAACTGGAACATTTGCTGACCAAGGATCAAATCTTGGAGATCTACATGAACCAGATCTTCCTTGGGAACCGTGCGTATGGTTTTGCTGCCGCCTCTGAAGCGTATTTCGGAAAACCCATCAAGAACATCACGATTGCGGAAGCAGCCATGTTGGCCGGCCTGCCCAAGGCGCCCTCTGCCTTCAACCCGATCAACAACCCGAAACGTGCTCGGTCCAGGCAGCTCTACATCATTGAGCGCATGGAGGAAAACGGCTTCATCACCGCCGCCCAAGCCGAGGCGGCGAAAAAGGAGCAACTCGTCATCAAAACGACGGCGGACAACACCCGGGTTCATGCGGAATACGTGGCAGAGACCGTTCGCCAGTTGATCTATGCCCAATATGGCGACGAAACCTACACGCGCGGCCTGAACGTCCATACCACCATCAAATCGACCGAACAAGAAGCGGCTTACCGTGCGCTACGAAAAGGCATCATGGACTACGAGCGCCGCCAGATCTATCGCGGCCCTGAACAGTTCATCAACCTGCCCGCCGACCCGAAAGAGCTTGAAGAGGCGATCGATGAAGCGCTGGCGGACCACCCCGACAACGACGACGTCCTGTCAGCCGTAGTCACTGCGGCAAATCCGAAGAAGATCGTCGCGATTCGCCAAAACGGCGAGAACATCGAAATCACCGGTGACGGACTCAAGCCCGCGCAATCGGGTCTGTCGGACAAAGCCGCGCCAAAAATCAGAATCCGGCCTGGAGCGGTCATTCGCATTGTCCGTACACCCAAAAACACCTGGGAAATCACCCAATTGCCCGAAGTTGAAGGTGCCTTCGTCGCTCTGGACCCACGCGACGGCGCGATCCGGGCGCTGGTCGGCGGCTTCGATTTCGCCAAGAACAAGTTCAATCATGGGACGCAGGCCTGGCGGCAACCGGGCTCCAGCTTCAAGCCCTTCATTTACTCTGCCGCGCTTGAAAAGGGATTTACCCCCTCGACCATTGTCAACGACGCGCCTTTGTTCTTCGACGCCGGCGTCACCGGAGGCCAACCCTGGGAGCCCAAAAACTACGACGGCAAGTTTGAAGGCCCGATGCCGCTGCACACAGCGTTGGCGAAGTCCAAGAACATGGTGTCCATCCGAATCCTGCAAGCCGTGGGCGCGCAGAACGCGCAGGAGTGGATCACGCGGTTTGGCTTCGACGCGGAAAAGCACCCGCCGTATCTGACGATGGCCCTGGGGGCCGGCTCTGTCACACCGATGCAGATGGCAACAGCGTACGCGGTATTTGCCAACGGCGGCCATCGGGTCAATCCTTGGCTGGTTGCGCGCATCTCGGACCAGAAAGGTAAGACCCTGGTAGAAATCAAGCCCCCGGTCTTGAATGCCTCGACACAAGCCATCGACGCGCGCAATGCCTTCATCATGAGCCGCTTGCTGCAGGAAGTGACCCGTTCTGGCACGGCGGCCAAGGCTCAAGCCCTGCTCAAGCGCCCCGACCTCTATGGCAAGACCGGCACGACCAACGATTCAATCGATACTTGGTTTGCGGGCTACCAACCCACTCTGGCAGCGGTTGTCTGGATGGGGTACGACACGCCTCGTTCGCTCGGCGACCGCGAGACGGGAGGCGGCCTCAGCCTGCCGGTCTGGATCAGTTTCATGGAGACAGCCCTGAAAGGGGTTCCGATCACCGAGGTCAGTCCGCCGGACGGCGTGGTGAACTCCGGTGGAGAGTGGTACTTCGACGAGTTTGCGCACGGCACCGATGTCAGCAATCTCGGTCTGGATGACCGAAATGCCAAGCCTGGAACATCGAACACCACCAGTCAGGATCTGCCACCAGCCGACGAACGCAAGCGCATCCTCGATCTGTTCAAGAACTGATCACGATCTGAAAGTCAGTTCGGCGCCCGTCTGGGTGCTCGCATCACGGGAGAGGCAGGCGAAGAACTCCCCATTCCCTTTGGTGTCCATCCACCGGGTGCCATCGAACTGAAAATGATACCCGCCAGATCGCGCCGCCAACCAGACTTCATGAAGCGGCTTTTGAAGATTGATGACGATCTGGCTCCGGTTTGCAAATGTCAGCGTGATCATGCCGCCCACGCGCTGATTGTCGATGTCCGCGTCGGTCTGTTCATTGATATGGTCGCACCCCGCTTCTACGCCTGTCAGAAGCGCTTCCGCGCGATCCATGAATTCCTGGTCGGTCATTACAATTTGCCTATGAACTTGCGAGCCCTGATTCTATTCAGCCCATTTGCCCTTGGCGTTGCCATGGTGAGCCTGGCGGGTTGCGGGCAGAAAGGTCCGCTGGTTCTCCCTCGCGCACCGGCCTCAGCGCCATTTTCGATGCCTGCCAGCGTCCCCGCTGTCTCGCCGGCGCCAACTGTCTCAAGGAATCCATGACCCTCACCCAGCTTCCGGGCGCCCCCCATATTGCCTATCACGGATCTCAGTTGTGGATCGAGGGTGTCCGGCTCAGGGATTTGGCTCGGGTTCATGGAACACCCCTGTTTGTCTACTCTAAGGCTTCGATGCTTTCGGCCCTCGCCGCCTACCAGCGCGGCTTCACCGGCCGAAACGTGCAAATCTGCTACGCCATGAAGGCCAACTCGACGCTGGGGGTGCTTCAGGTGTTTGCCCAGGCCGGCTGTGGGTTTGACATCGTCTCCGGCGGCGAACTCCAGCGTGTGCTTACCGCTGGGGCAGACGCGTCCAAGGTAATATTTTCCGGCGTGGGGAAGACCCGCGACGAAATGCGCCAGGCGCTTGAGTCTGGCATCGGCTGCTTCAATGTCGAGAGCGAGGCCGAACTCGAGGTCTTGAATGAAGTGGCACAGTCCGGCGCTCGGCAAGCGCCTGTCAGCATTCGGGTCAACCCCAACGTGGACCCCAAGACCCATCCCTACATCTCGACCGGGCTGAAGGGCAACAAGTTCGGGATTGCACACGAACGCGCCCAGGCGACGTACCAGCGTGCAGCCGCGTTGCCCGGGCTTCGGGTGGTGGGAATCGATTGCCACATCGGCTCGCAAATCACGGAAGAAGGCCCCTACCTTGACGCCATGGACCGTGTTCTCGACTTGGTGGATGCGATTGAGGCATCGGGCATTTCCGTCCGGCACCTTGATTTTGGTGGAGGTCTCGGCATCAACTACAACGGCGAATCGCCGCCCGGCGCGGACACCCTCTGGTCGCACCTGCTTCAACGTCTTGATGCGCGAGGTTATGGCAATCGCCAACTGATGATCGAGCCGGGTCGTTCGCTCGTCGGGAACGCGGGTGTCTGCCTCACCGAGGTTCTGTACCTCAAGCCTGGCGAACAGAAGAGTTTCTGCATCGTCGACGCCGCGATGAACGACCTGCCCCGTCCAGCAATGTACCAGGCCTTTCACCAGATCGTTCCGCTTGAACGGCAAGATGGTGCCCTGACTACATATGACGTCGTCGGCCCGGTGTGCGAGAGCGGAGACTGGATCGGGCGGGATCGGGCTCTCCATGTTCGCCCCGGCCACCACCTCGCAGTGTTGTCCGCCGGCGCCTACTGCATGAGCATGGCCAGCAACTACAACAGCCGCGGTCGCGCAGCTGAAGTGTTGGTTGATGGAACCACAGTCCACCTCATTCGACGCCGCGAAACCGCCATCGACCAGATGCAAGGCGAAACCTTGGTCGCCTGACAAGTGCCTAGTTGATAGCTAAGACTAACCGGCGGACGCTGGGCCCTTGCCGCTCTTCGTCATGAAACGGAGCAACCGCCACCCCAACAGCAGAGCGACGATCACGGCATACACCAAGACCTCGACCTGATCGTTCTTGCCGGCGCGCATCCAGAAGAAGTGCAACACGGCCAGCCCGGCAACCGGATACACCAATTTGTGAAGCGAATGCCAGCGCGCCGTTCCCAGCGCCCGAATTGCCCGGTTGAAGGAGGTCGCCGCCAGCGGGGTCAGCAACAGGAATGCGGTCAAACCGACCAGGATGAACGGGCGCTTGCCGACATCCTTCAACACATCGGCAAGTACCAACCCCATGTCGAAACCGACGTAGCTCAAGGCGTGCAAGACCCCATAGAAGTAGGCAAACAGACCCAACATCCGGCGAAAGCGCGCAAGTGTCGGCACACCGAAAACCACTCGAAGGGGCGTCACAGCCAGCGTCAGGCACAAGAACCGCAACGTCCAATCGCCGGTCGCCCGAATCAGGTATTCCGCCGGATTCGGCCCCGCCCGGTCGGTCACAGCAGCGGCGAGCAACCAGGCCAGCGGCAGCAGCGAAAAGACGAACAACAACGGCTTGGCAGCCGGGTGCAGCAAGGTCCGCGCACCTACCATCAAAAATTCCTCTCCAGATCCATCCCCGCGTACAGTTGGCCAACCTGGGCTTCGTAACCGTTGAACAGAAGCGTCTTGCGCTTTCTGGCGAACAACCCGTCCTCGCCAATTCGACGCTCACTGGCCTGACTCCAGCGTGGATGATCCACATTCGGATTCACGTTGCCGTAAAACCCATACTCGGGCGCGGCGACACGGTTCCACGATGTTGAGGGCTGTCGCTCGGTGAACCGGATTTTCACCAGGCTCTTGGCGCTCTTGTACCCGTACTTCCAAGGGACGACCAGCCGCACTGGCGCGCCATTCTGGTTGGGAAGAACCTCCCCATACATCCCGAATGCCAGCATGGCCAGCGGATTCATCGCCTCATCCAGACGCAACCCCTCGGTGTATGGCCAAGGCAGTATCCGCGCGGCCAGGGCCGGCATGGCGTTGGAATCGGCCACGGTGACGAACTCGACGAAGCGCGCATTGCCAAGCGGCTCAACCCGCTGGATCAGTTCGTTCAGCGAGTAACCCACCCACGGGATCACCATCGACCAGCCCTCGACGCAACGGAGACGATAAATCCGCTCTTCAAGGGCGGACAGCTTGAGCAGATCCTCCAAGGTGTATTTGGCTGGCTTCTTGACCGCACCTTCCACCTCAACGGTCCAGGGCGTCGTCTTCATCGTGGGCGCATACCTGGCCGGATCGGACTTGCCGGTTCCAAACTCGTAGAAATTGTTGTAGGCGGTGACGTCCTTGTAATCGGTGATTCGCTCCATGGTCATCGCTCCGGCAACCGCGGACTTCGTGCCGGGCAAGAGAGCCAGTTTCCCGGAACCCACGCCCACCGGCGCCTGGGCATGGGCGATTCGGGCTGCCCACGACGCCATGACCATCCCTGCGGCGCCGCCGGCCATCAGGCGCAGCCAATCGCGACGCTGCTCGTAAACCGCCTTCGGGGTGATCTCGCTGGAGACGGGATGAACAAAGCCGGTGTCGGATGACTGAATGATCATGGGGAGTTCCTCGGTTTCAGATGAAGATGAGTCGCGCCGCGCGAGCCATTCTTACAAAAAAGCCGGATTCAGGAGCAGCCACTTCGTCCAGCCCTTGCCCCGAAAATGGACGAAAAAAACCCCGTCGGTCGGACGGGGTTTCGCAAGGAGGAGACTCGACCGCTCAGCGCAAACCAGCGATGTAATCTGATACGGCCTTGATCTCGCGGTCGTTCATCTTGGCGGTTACACCCGTCATTTGTGCGTTGTTCAGACGCACACCGTCTCGGAACGCCAGCAATTGGGCCACGGCGTAATCGGCATGCTGCCCGGCGATGCGGGGGTATTGGGACGGAATACCCGTGCCGCTCGGTCCGTGGCAGCCGGCGCAGGCCGGAACCTGGCGGTCTGGGATGCCACCCCTGAAGATCCGCTCGCCCAGCAACACCGAGGCCTTGTCCTTGGCGAAACCTGGCTTGGCCTTCTTCGACGCCAGCCAATAGGCGATGTTTCGCATGTCGTCTTCGCTCAGCGACGCCACCATGCCGCTCATGATCGCATTCGCACGCTTGCCCGACTTGAACTCCTTGAGTTGCTTGACCAGATACTCCGGATGCTGTTGAGCCAGCTTGGGATTGGCGGGAATCATCGAATTGCCGTCGGCGCCGTGACAGGCCGCGCACACCGTTCCGTAGCTGGCTTCTCCCTTTGCGAGATCGGGCTTGGCGACCTTGGCAGCGGCTTTTTCGTCCGCGGCAACCGCAGAGACGGCAAACAAGGCGACCAGCAGAAAAGAGGCAAACAGCTTCATGGCGGGAATTCAGTTGAGTTGGCGCAAAACCGGGAGATTCTACAATGGGAGCTTGGGTTTGCCCCCATCAACCAAGGTCCACGGATGAACCCAACCACCCCGCTCGGCTTGCCCGACACCGCTGAACTTCCAACACCCGCCGTGGCGATGGGGTGGATGCACACGGCCCGATTCCTCACGACAGCGCCCCAATTGCAGTTTCTGCCGAAGCTGGAAATACCCGAAATCGCCTTCGTGGGGCGCTCGAACGCCGGTAAGTCCACCTGCATCAACACACTGACGCAGCAGAAACAGCTCGCATTCGCGTCGAAAAAGCCGGGGCGAACCCAGCACATCAACCTGTTTGCGCTGGGCAAGCAAGGCGTCACCGACGCCGTGCTGACCGACCTGCCCGGCTACGGCTATGCAGCCGTGCCCAAACAGGACAAGATCCGCTGGCAGCGGGTCATGGCGAATTATCTGGTCACCCGCGAGAACCTCACCGGCATCGTGTTGTTGTGCGACCCACGCCTGGGCCTGACTGAACTTGATGAAATCCTGCTCGACGTGATCCGTCCACGGGTGGAGGAGGGCCTCAAGTTTTTGGTGCTGCTGACCAAATCAGACAAACTGACCCGCTCGGAGGCAGCCAAGGCACTGTCCATCGCCCGCTTGCAGGCGGGCGGGGGCGAGGTAAAACTGTTCTCGGCGCTCAAAAAGCAGGGCGTTGACGACGTGGCCCGCTTGCTCTGGCAGTGGGCGCATCCACCGGACACTCCGGCGACGCCGCCGGCACCACCGGACGGTCCTGCGCTTGCCACAGTTGCCGATCCACTCACATCCGGCTGACCAACCGACCACCTTCAATACACCGAAGGCTCGCCGGGGGGGCGCGTCTTGAAGCGCTTGTGCACCCAGTAATACTGGGCCGGCATGGTGTCGATGAAATCCTGCAGACGCCGATTCATCAGCGCGGTGTCGGCCTCCAGATCCTGGGTTGGAAAGCCGTTCCAGGCCGGATGCACCTGCGCCTCGTAGCCCCATTCCGTCATGCGCGTGGTCATGGGTACAACCTTGGCGCGCCCCAATCGCGCCAGGCGTGACAGCGACGGCACGGTGGCCGCTGGAACGCCATAAAAGGGCACGAAGATCGACTCCTGCGGCCCGAAATTCATGTCCGGCAACAGGTACAGAACCTCGCCGTCGCGCAGTGCCGCAACGATCGGTTTGAGTCCATCCGCTCGATAGAACAGCCGCACCTGGCCAAACCGCTTCCGGCTCTGCTGGATCCAGAGGTCGATGGCCGGGTTGGGTTGCGGGGTGTAGATCGTCGTGTAACGCCGCTGGATCTGCTGGCTCAAGGCGGTCGCGCCAGCGTCCAGCCCGTAGAAGTGCGGCGCGAAGATGATGGTGGGAGCCTCCCCTTGAAGTTCGTGGACTGCACCGGTGATCTTCAACCTGGAACGCACCACATCGGGGTGCCCATGCCAGAGCCAGGCTCGGTCCAGAAATGACTGGGTGAAGTACACAAAGGTCTGGCGGGCCAACGCCTTGCGTCGGGCCTTGCTGAGATCGGGAAAACACAGGGCCAGATTGGTCAATACCACCTTGCGCCGTGGCGCCACCAGCGGGTACAGCAAATGTCCCAGCACGGCACCCAAGCCACGAATCCAGGACAGTGGAAGTGGCGCCAGGAGCCGCATGAACAGAATGCCGGGATGGCGCATCAGATTTCCCTCACCGGATCGCGCCGAGGTTGCTTGTATCGACCATAGCCCCAGAGGTACTGCTGCGGACACTCGCGAATGAGTCGTTCCATTTCCTGGTTGATCTGCACCACGGCCTGTTCCTGGTTGTCCGAAAGCGGCTGCTCCAGTTCGCGAAAGCGTAGACAGAACCCGCGCCCCCAGGGCAGGCGCTCTCCCCAGACCAGCAAGACGGTTGCGCCGGTCTGCACGGCGAGCCGGGCGCCCAGCGTCATCGTGTAGGCCGCCTGACCGAAAAAAGGCGCCCACTGGCCCATGCCTTCGGGTGGAACCTGATCGGGCAGCAAGCCCACCGCGCGTCCGGCTCTCAAGGCCTTGATCATCTGGCGCACGCCCGACAGTGTGGTCGGCGCGGTTTCCAGCCCGGGCCGCTCGCGCGCGCCTTCCAGGACCTCGGCCATAGCCTGCTGGCGGGCCGGCCGGTACAACACGAGCAGTGGCCCATGGACCGCGCTGTACCGCTGCGCCACCCCCTGCGCAGTCACCTCAAAACATCCCAGGTGGGGCGTCAGGAAGACGATGCCCCGGCCTCGCGCATAGGCGCTGTCCACGCAGGACGAGCCCTCCCATTGCAGCGGCGTCGGCCTCCCCATCCACAGCCTGGGCAATTCGGCTGCCATCCTTCCAGCGTGCGCCACGGCTGCCCGAACCTGGGAAAAAGAATAGCCCGCCAGTGCGGAGTTGGCCAGAAAACGGCGCCGATAGGTGGGTGACAAGGCAAACACCACCCAGCCCAGAACCGCGCCCAAGGGATGTAGCAACCACAGGGGCCAACGGGAAAAGAACCGGAACAGGGCGGTCATCGAAACGTTGATAAACTACAGCCGTCGCCGAGTTAAATGAGCAACTTGCAGGGCGACGTAAAAACAATTCTGCTAAAGCGTTCGCCGGGGCTCCAGAAGCCGAAGGCAGCGCAGGAAATGCCAGCTTTCAGCCGACACAGGAGTTTATTCAAATGGCGAGCGACTTTCTTTTCACCTCCGAATCCGTCTCGGAAGGCCATCCCGACAAGGTGGCCGACCAGATCTCCGACGCGATTCTTGATGCCATCTTCAAGCAGGACCCGCGCAGCCGCGTGGCCGCCGAGACATTGACCAACACCGGCCTGGTCGTGCTGGCCGGAGAGATCACCACCAACGCGCATGTCGACTACATCCAGGTCGCGCGCGACACCATCAAGCGCATCGGCTACGACAACACCGAATACGGCATTGATTACAAAGGCTGCGCCGTCATGGTCTGCTACGACAAGCAGTCCAACGACATCGCCCAGGGCGTGGACCATGCGTCCGACGACCACCTGAACACTGGCGCCGGCGACCAGGGCTTGATGTTCGGCTACGCCTGCGACGAAACGCCCGAGCTGATGCCCGCGCCCATCTACTACGCGCACCGCTTGGTCGAGCGCCAGAGCCAGCTGCGCAAGGACGGCCGCCTGCCATTCCTGCGCCCGGACGCCAAGAGCCAGGTCACGATGCGCTACGTGGACGGCAAGCCCCACAGCATCGACACTGTGGTGCTGTCCACCCAGCACAGCCCCGACCAGAGCGAAACCCAGACCCAGATGAAGGCCAGTTTCATTGAGGCCGTCATCGAGGAAATCATCAAACCGGTGCTGCCCAAGGAGTGGCTGCAGAACACCAAGTACCTGGTCAACCCCACGGGCCGCTTCGTCATCGGCGGTCCGCAGGGCGATTGCGGCCTGACCGGACGCAAGATCATCGTGGACACCTACGGTGGCGCCTGCCCGCACGGCGGCGGCGCCTTCAGCGGCAAGGACCCGACCAAGGTGGACCGCTCTGCCGCCTACGCCTGCCGCTACGTTGCCAAGAACATCGTGGCCGCCGGCCTGGCGCGCCAGTGCCAGATCCAGGTGGCCTATGCCATCGGCGTGGCGCACCCGATGAACGTGACGGTCTACACCGAGGGTACCGGCGTGATTCCGGACGAACGCATCGCCGAAATCGTGCGCGAGGTGTTCGATCTGCGGCCCAAGGGCATCATCCAGATGCTCGACCTGCTGCGCCCCATCTACGAGAAAACCGCCGCCTACGGTCACTTCGGCCGCGAAGAGCCCGAGTTCAACTGGGAGCGCACCGACAAGGTCGCCGTCCTGCGCGACCTGGCAGGGTTGAAATAATTCCGGGCGCCGGGCCCGCGCGATGGGTGCAACCGGCTTTGGACATGGGCGGCGGATGACTGCCCTTTCTGTGCACGGTACAACCCGCACGCGGTCGGCGGGCGACGGCTCGTGCGACGGCTCACAAGGAGCCACTACACTGGTGGTTCCCCGCAACAGCTGCGCACGCCGCTCCTTCCGACATGGCCCTGTTTCCACAATCCGCCCTGATGCCTGGCGTGCGCAAGCGCGAGGTGTTCGGTTGGGCGATGTACGACTTCGCCAACTCGGGCTACACCACGGTCGTGCTGACCGCGGTGTTCAGCGCCTACTTCGTCGGAGGTGTGGCTGACGGTGCCTCCTGGGGCACCCTGGCTTGGACCAGCGCGCTCGCGCTGTCGAGCCTGATCGTGATGATCACCATGCCCGTCATTGGCGCCTACGCCGACCTGCGCGCCGCCAAGAAGCGCTTGTTGGTGTTGTCCACGTTGGGCTGCGTCGCGGCCACCGCCGCCCTGGCCGGCGTCGGGCCGGGCGACGTGGCCTGGGCGCTGATTGCCATCGTGCTGTCCAACGTGTTCTACACCTATGGCGAATCGCTGATCGCGTCTTTCCTGCCGGAGCTGGCGCGCGAAGATCGCATGGGCAGCGTGTCGGGCTGGGGCTGGAGCTTCGGCTACCTGGGCGGAATGCTCACGCTCGGGCTCAGCCTGGGCTACGTGTTGTGGGCACAGGCACAAGGCCTGCCTGCAACCCACTTCGTCCCCGTAACCATGCTCATCACGGCAGGGATCTATGGCGCCTCGGCCCTGGTGACCTTTGCGCTGCTCACGGAGCGCGCACGGCCCCAATCCGACGCGATGCAGAGCGCCGGCGTGACGGCGTCGCTGGCGCGGCTGAGGCGCACCTGGAACGAGGCTGCCTCCTTTCCCGACTTTTCGGCCCTGCTCGCCTGCTCGGTGGCCTACCAGGCCGGCATCTCGGTGGTCATTGCGCTGGCCGCCGTCTATGCGGAGCAGGTGCTAGGTTTCAAGCAGACCGAAACCATGATTCTGATCTTCCTCGTGAACATCGCCGCCGCGCTGGGCGCTTTCGCCTGGGGCTATGTTCAGGATGGCATCGGTCACCGGCCGGCACTGGCCGTCACCTTGGCCGGGTGGATCGTCATGGTCGTGCTCGCAGCGCTTGCCACCGGGCCCGGGTTGTTCTGGGTTGCGGCCGTCATCGCCGGTCTGTGCATGGGAAGCAGCCAGTCGTCCGGTCGCGCCCTGGCCGGTGTGCTCGCGCCCGAGGCGCGCCGGGCCGAGTTCTACGGTTTGTGGACGTTCGCCATCCGCCTGTCGGCCATCATCGGCCCCATGACCTACGGCCTGGTCACCTGGTTGGCTGACGGGAACCACCGCATGGCCATCGTCTCGACCGGCCTGTTCTTCGTCGCCGGGCTGGTCTTGCTGACCAAGGTCAACGTGCCGCGAGGCATCGAGGCGGCTGTCGCTGCCGGCGGCCCAAAGACCGTCAACGCTGGCGCCACCTGAACCTCAGGGATGGGGCCCACCGGACCGGAAGGCCCCAACAGTGGTTCAGGCGTCGCTGTCCGACAAACCCCGGATGATCACCCGGCGCGCACGGTCGCGCAGCCGCACCGCGGCCGCAAAGGGATCGCTCGACGCGGGCTCCGTGAGCGCCGCGCCGACGTGCACGGTCAGATCCGCCGGGCGCGGCCACCACCGCCCATCGCCGAGCAGCTGGCGCGTGCCGCCCAGCGAGACCGGGATCACCGGCACCCCGGCATGCGCCGCCGCCAGAAAAGCGCCGAGACGGAACGGCAGCGTGCCGGGCGCCGCCACAAAGGTTCCTTCCGGAAACACCAGCAGCGGCGCGCCGCCTTGCACGCGCGACGTCATCTGCTCGGCATCGGCCACGCTGCGCCGGCGGTCGAATCGTTCGACGAACGCGGCGCCGAGGCTTTTCAGGAACCGCCCGGCCACGAACTGCCCCTCCAGCTCCCGCTTGGCCACGAAGGTGTGGGGTTGCTCCAGCGCGGCCACGAGCACCAGCCCATCGAGGTAGCTTTCATGGTTGCTCACCAGCACGCAACGTCCATCCCCCGGCAGGTGATCCAGTCCAGTGACGTCCAGTTTCACCCCGGCCAGGCGCAGCAAGGCCCTGGCGGCCCGGTGGCAGAAACGCCATACCAAAGTCGGTGTGGGCAGGACCACCGCAACCAGCCAGGCCAGCGGCGCCATCAACCAGAACAGAAGTTGCGCCCGCAGACCGAACAGCGCATCTGCCAGCACCCGCAGGACGTGGCGACCACGCAGGACGACCGCGCCAGCCGCCAGCCGCAACCACTGGGTACGCACACTGGCCGAACCCGAAACGAGGGCACCTTGCTCGACCATCGCGCGGCAGGCCGAGCGGCGCACCTTGCCGCTGGAGGTTTTGAGCACCGTGTGGGGCGGCACCAGCAGAATTTCGTCCGCCGGCTCACCGATGGCCGAGATCACCGACTGCGCCACGGCCGCGCGCACTGAAGCGGCATCACGTCCATCCGGCGCCTTGGTTTCGGCCATGACCACGAGTCGCTCGGTGCCGCTCTTTTCGTCCCGGCGACCGAACACGGCCACGCAGCCCTTGCGCACGCCAGCCACCTCGCCCACCGCTTCCTCGATCTCCTGCGGGTACAGGTTGCGCCCACCCCGGATCACGATGTCTTTCACACGCCCGTTCACAAAAACATCACCCTCGGCCCGATAGGCCTTGTCGCCGGTATCGAGCCAACGGCCTTCTTCATCGGTGAACAGGCGGGCGGTCAGTTCCGGTGCGCGCCAGTATCCGGACGTGGCCGACGGGCCGCGGAACTCCAGCCGCCCTTCGACCCGCTCGGGCACCGGCGCCCCGGTCTCGTCGACAATGCGCACCTCGTGACCCGGCAACGCCCGCCCACACGCCACAAAGCGCAGGTCCGACGGCGCCTGACCGGGAACGGCGCGCCGCTGCGCCTCGAACACGTCCCGGACCACCGTGTCGACCCGCAGCCCGCGCCCCAGCGGCGGAAACAGCAGGCCGACCGACGCCTCGGCCAGGCCGTAGACCGGCGTCATCGCGGTCGGGCGCAGCCCGCACGCGGCAAAGCGCCGGGCAAAGCGACTGACGGTGTCCGGGCTCACCGCCTCGGCACCATTGAAGGCCAGCCGCCAACGGCTCAGGTCCAGCGCGCTGAGCGCTTCATCGTCGATGCGGTTCAGGCACAGTTCGTACGCGAAGTTGGGGCCGGCCGACAGCGTGCCACCGTGGCGCGAAATCGTCTCCAACCAGCGCAACGGCCGTGCGAGAAAGGCCAGCGGCGACATCACGACCAGGCGGAACCCAACGGTGAAGCCGCCGAGCCAGGCCCCGATCAGGCCCATGTCGTGGTACAGCGGCAGCCAGCTCACGAACACATCGTCGGCCGTGGCCTCGATGGCGGTGGCCATCGCGCGGATGTTGGCGAGCAGGTTGGCGTGCGTCAAAGCGACGCCCTTCGGTTGCCCGGTGCTGCCCGATGTGTACTGGATGAAAGCCACGTCGTCGGCCCCGACCGCCACCGCTTCGGGCGCACACCCGCGCCCGGTCGCGATCAATGCTTGCGGCGTGTGCAGTCCCCGCAGGCCCGGTACCCGGGCCTGGAGCAGGCGGGCCACCTGCATCGCCTCGGGCACGCTCACCAACAAGGTCGCTTGCGCGTTGGCCAGAATGCCCGTGTGGCGCTTCACATGGTCTTCGAGCTGCGAGGGCCGAGCAGGCGGGTAGATCGGAACTGGAATCCCGCCGGCACGCAGGATGCCCAGGTAGGTGAAGAAGTAGCCCGACGACGTCGGCAGCATGATGGCGACGGTCTGCCGCGGGCGCAGGCCGGCACGCTGCAGGCCTGCCGCGAGTGCGAACGATTCGTCCCGGAGCTGCCGGTAGGTGATCGGGGTTTCGGTGTCATCGTCCAGGTAGATGATCTGAACCTGGTCCGGGTGAACCGCGACGTGGTGGTCAAGCACGTCCAACAGGGTCCGCGCCTTGTCGGCACCGACCCCGTCCGGGCCGGCCGTCGGCGGCGCAACCGGAGCCGATTGCACGCCCGGCTGCCACGCTCTCGGCGCCGTCTGCGGGCGCCCGCGCTGGACGGCCTGCCAGAAATCGCCCACGGTTTCGGCGGTCTCCAGGGTTTCGGCGGGCAGGGCCAAGCCAGTGGCGGCCTCGATGCGCAGCAACAGCTCCATGCGCCCCAGGCTGTCGAATCCCAGATCACGGTCGAGGGAGCTGGACAGCTGCACACCACTCCCGCCGCCCCCGCTGTCGGGGTAGAGATCCCTCCTCGTGCGCTCAACCAGCGCCACCAGACCGGCTGCGTCGAAGCGGACTTTGGGGCCCAAGGTCGTCTCGCCGCTCATCGCACCGCTGTCCGCTGTGTTGGCACCCGTCGCCTGCCGGGCCAACGCCCCCCGAAGGATGCATCACAGCCGGCGGCGCGGCCGATCATTTGGCGGGCGGTACCTGCGACAGCAGCACGGCTTCGAGCTCACCCGCACCCTGCGGGTGCGTGGCTGGTCGGCTGACCAGGCGTTTCACCGTCCACACGCCGACCGCTGGCGCGGTCCACCGGGTTTCGGCCTCACCGAGATTGTTCGTGGTGACCACCTTGTAGGCCTTAAAAGTGCCAGCCGGAACCGTGACGTCCTCCCAGGCCTCCACCTTCCAGTTCACTTCGAGCGGAACGCTGCGCCCGGTGGCCGGCGTGGTCACGGTGTGTTTCGACGTCCAGGTCTTGCCCACCTGCAGCGGCCACTGGTAGCCCACCGGCGGGTCAAAGACCATCGTTGCCTTGCCTTCGGGGTCCAGACTGGCCATGTTGGCATGGGTTTTCGGATCGAAGGCGGTGCCGCCCTGACGCGCCGTCTGAATCACCGCCGGTCGACCTTCCCAGCTGCCGTGCGAAATGGTCCAGACCACCGGCCCGTCGAAGGTGCCCAAGCTGCCCGAACTCTTGCGATGGAAGGTCATCACGGTTCCGGCCGGGGTGGCGGCCGGCGATTCGGCGACCGGTTGCGCAAAGCCGGTACCCGCCCACAGTGTCGCCACCAGCGTGCTTGCCGCAAACGCGAAAGGGATGGCCGTGTTCATGCGTTTCATGATTCTCTCCTCCGAAAGGTCTTTGCAATTCCCGGAGTCCGGATGACGTCGGAAAGGGCCAAAGCCCGTGGTTGATATTGAACCGACCATGTGGCAATGCCATGACCCTGATCAACTCCCTCACATCTCAGTTGAAACTCTGCTTGCCCTTCGGTTTGTCACAGGCGGCGGTGCGCTCGCGCCGCCCGGTGGCCTCGTTCCAGACCAGGCGTTTGTCCTGGTAGGGCAGCGGCGCCTCGGGCTGCTCGCCGGGGCGGGTGCCGTGGCCCCATTCAGGTGGGCAGATGGCGGTGAAACTCGCAAACCCGCCGGTACCGCCCTTCAGGCGCGGGAATCCGATGGCCACTAACGCACCGGTCTCGGGCACCTGATCCAGATGGGCCACGCCTTCGGCCTGCATATAGCCGTTGGCCATCAGCCAGTCCTCGGAGGCCAGCGTGGGCGTGGAATCGGTGTCCAGCGGCTCATGGCCGTGCAGCAGGATCTGCCGCTCCAGGTGCAGGAACTTCAGCGCCGCCAGCGACACACCGGGAAACCGGCCATCGGCCGGCTGAAAACGCTTCGAATCCGGCCAACGCCGGTGCCAGTCCGAGCGCACCATCACCACCGAACCAGCCGGAATGCGCCCACGCCGACGCTCCCAGGCCCGCACCTCCTCCACGCTGAGCTGGTGGTTGACGTCGCGCGCCACCTGCTCGGCGATGGAGATCACCGCCAGCTTGCGCAGCGCCAAAGTGGGGGGCAACTCGTCGATGGCCGGAAAGCATGGATGCCAGTGCGCGGGCGGGTCGAGCTGAGTGCCGAACTGATCGGTGGCGAAGGTGTACGCCGTGGTCTCCAGCCCGGTCTTTTCGTAGGTGAAGGGCCCATAAGGCGCCCCCTCCTCCATGCGTCCGATGCCCTGCATGAAGCGGGTGGTGGGCGGAAAGCCTTTCCACACCGGGCTGTCGGGTTCCAGCACATGCGACAGCGACACAAAGCGCGCCCGGGCAAACGCCTGGTCCCAGACACCCCACAGGCCGCCCGCGCGGGTGCCCGCCTGAGCCGGCGCCATGGCAGGCAACGCGACGGCACCAGCGCCCACCACCGCCAGGCTGGTGAGTTTGAACAGTTGACGACGTTCCATGGTTGGCTCCTGAATGGCGAAACGAATGGGCCCAGACGGTCGCCCGCGGGCGTTCAGCCCTCGGCCTGATGGCAGGCCACGCACAGCTTGTTGCCGTCCGGGTCGCGGAAATAGGCGCCATAGTAATGGGCGTGGTACTCGGGCCGCAGGCCGGGGGCGCCTTCGGACGATCCCCCGTGGGCCAGCGCCACGGCGTGCGCCTGGCGCACGACCTCGCGCGTGGGTGCCAGAAAAGCCACCATCTGCCCGTTTCCCGGCGCATGGGGTTGCTGGTTGTAGGGCCGGCCGATCAGGAACAGCGGGCGCGGGTCCGGTCGCGATTGCCAGCCCGCCCACGGCCGGCTGGCATCGACAAACCGGGCCTCAATGCCCAAGGCGCCCAGGACGGACCGGTAGAACTTCAGCGCGCGCTCGAAGTCGCTGACGCCGACAAAAATATGCGAAAACATGCGATTTCTCTTCCGGGTGAAACGCCCGCATGGTGCCGCCATCCAGATCATGCCGCAATGCGGGTCCGCCCATCCCGGGCGTCCCCCTGAAAGCATGGGTTTGACAGTTGCACATGCCGTCTGCGGCTGCCCGGAACCTACGAGGTGCGATCCACGTCGGTCTGGCGACCACAAACTGTCGGGTTGTGCCCGGCTGCGCCTCAGGGCGTCGTGTGCACCGGAATCGACGAAAAGAAACGCCGGCCCGAAAGAGCCAGATAGGCATGGACGACGTAACCCGTGCGGGTGTCGATCACCGCCGGCCCCAGCAGGCGGCCCATCGGCTGCCCGTCTACGGGATGACGAGTCACGTCGCCGTCCACCTCCACGTAAGAAACAAACGCCTTCCCGGTCAGATCGTTGGTAACAGCCACGCTGTGATTCTGGCTGGGCACCGTGAACGGCACGCCGGGCGGGTTGCCGCCCGGTTGGTTGCCCGGTCCACCCGGGTTGTACACCGCCCGGTAGGCGCCGGAGGACGGCATCTGGACTTCGACGATACGTGCCATGGCTGCCAGATCCCCATCGAGAATGATGTCGTACTGGTTGTCATGATCCTCCACATAGGCTTCATCGTATCGGGACTGCGCGAGCCCGGTGTCGGCCAGACCGACCACGCGCACCGAGCCGTACCCGGGAACGTCGTACTTTTGACCGGCCTCTTTCAGCTCCACCAACCTGCCAGCCTGATCCCGCGCCTTGACCAGGAAATACCGGGCGTAATCGGTTGGCAGCAGGCTGCCGATGCCGTCCGGTGAAAATCCCGCGCTGGTGTAGATCCGCAGACGGTATTTCGCCGAAGTGCCATAGAGGTCTTCGCCACTGTTCGCGTAGGAGTTGGGCTGCGATTGAGGCCCGCCCTCCCCCAGGCTGGAGTAGATGTTGAGCTTGGCGGCCAGCATGCGCGGACCGTTTCCCGCCATATAAGGGTTTCGGCTTTCGATGCCCAAACCGGCGGCTGGAACGATTCCGGTCGGCGTCACCAACATCATCGGCGACGACGTCGGCACCACGTCCACCCGGGTCGGATACAGCGCGCCGCTCTGCCCTGGTTCCAGTCGATTTCCCCAGTAGCCGGTGAGCACCACGGTCTGGCGTTCGTTGAATTCCAGGTTGGGCAAAAAGCTGGCCGTGATCGGGGTGACAGTCTCTCCCGTGTTCAACGTGATCCGGAACGCCTCGGGGCGGACCGTCGCCGGCAGCACCGGATGGCTGAACACCACCGGGATGGTGTCGGCGCGAAGGGCGGGAACACCATAGATCGCCAGGAAAGCGCCCGTACCCACGGCCGAATAAAGCGCGCGCGTTGGCGCATTCAGGGCCGGGTCAAGCACCTGCCAGGCCACGCCCGCCGCATAGGCGGCGTTTCGCGCGGCCGCGTCGGTGCCGTTGAGCTCCGGCACGCCCATGTACCCGTCAAAACCATAGTTCGCGGTCAGGATCCGCGGAAGGTCGCCATAGGTATCGGCCGCAAGCAGGATGTTGCGCGCCAACGCCGGGGAACTGGGCACCTGCTCTGCCTTCTGCTGGGCGAGATAGGCCAGCAGGGGCGCGGCAAGTGGCGTGTACACCAGTTGGCCTTCCGGGTCGGGGAGTCTGGGTGCATCGTCGCCACAGGATGTCAAGGCGACACTGGCCGCAGTGAAACAGGCCAAACCCATCAAACGTCGAAGTGGCAACACGGGAAAGAATCCTCAGGGAAAGTTCAACAGCAGCGTCAATAAAGTGAATAGGCTTTTGCGCATGCGCCGGTGTTGCCAGCCAGCAGTGCGCGGTCGGCGTCGTCGGTCAGCCCATCGAAATTCAGGTCGTAGGTGCTCGACAGGCCCCAAGCCTGGCTGATCATGCGCCAGTTGTCGATATCCAGCGCGTTTACGACGCCATCCGCGTTGCCGTCGCCGACACAGGCCGGCTGCGAAGCCAGCATCCGATCAAGTTTGGCAGTCAGGTCAACGTAGATGGCCTGCAACACGGCACCGAGCGGCTGGGCCAGCAGGTTCTTGTCTGCATCGTCCAGCGCGGGCACGGGCACCACCTCATCCACCGCGTAGAACTCGTTGACCGGGACGACCGCACAGCTGTCCGTGGCCGGGCTGTATTGCTGAACGGTGTTGCGCACCACCTTGTGCGTGGCGTTGCGGATCGCGGTGGACGTGTCCGGCATGATGCCGATCATGGGTTGGCCTGCCTTGTACAGCGCCTGGTTCACCTGGCAGCAGGTCTGGTAGCCCGTCGGCCGGTTGGGCACGCTGGCATCCGTGGCACCGGCACCCCACCAGACGCCGCCGTTGTCCTCACACACACCCTTGTTGATCGGAATGTGCGAGCAGGTGTTGCCGCCGATCACGCATGGCCCATTGCGGCCGCCGTTGCGCTGGATGTTGGCGCCACCCTGCGAAAAATTGACGCTGCGCACGCTGGGCTGGTCGGCCCGGTTGAGGTAGGCGAGCAGCGATGCCGAATCCAGTACGCGGGGCACGCTGGCGTGGACGTCCAGACCCGCGATCTCGCCGAACAACTGGTACACGTCGACCATGTTGACCATGTGCCGAACGTCGCGGTCTGGCTGGTTGACCAGCGGCCCCGACACGATCAACGGCACCCAGACGCCCGTCTGGTAGGCGGTGCCCTTGGCGCGCTGCGGGTTGAACGGCAGCTTGACCATGTTGCCCAGGGTACCGTTGTCGCCGACGATCACGATCATGGTGTTGCTGCCCGCCGGGGTGTAAGCCAGCGAGCCGTTGGCGCCGCGACGGGCGAGACCGGTTTCGACCAGAAGGCGACCCAGTTCGGTGTCCAGCGCCTCGATCATGCGGTTCTGCAGGTCGCGTTGCTCGCCCAGGCCGGTGCAACCGAGCGTGTCGCCACTGCCGGCCGAGCGCGGTGTCAGAGCGCTGGGCGGTTGCTGGATCGGCGTGTGCGCAGCGGTCAGGCTGAGCGTGGCCATCCAGGGCCGGGTGGCACTGCGCTTGCGGATCCAGTCGATGGCGGCATCCACCTCGATGCGGGTGCGGTAGCCGCGGGCGCGGGGGTCGGTCAGCGGCACGGTTTCGACGCCGGCCGGCCCGTTGATCACCAGGGGCGAGACATAGTAGGCATTGGCCTTGTTGAAATTCAGCGATGCCGGCGGCGTGGCCTGGCAGGCGGCATTCGGCACAAAAATGCCGCCGCGTGCCAGGCACTGCTTGCCCGCAGCGTCCTGCCCAGGTGCCGTGGCCACCAGCGGCTGGCAGGTCTTGTCGGGCTGGTAACAGGCACCGGCATCCGCCCCGCCCCGGCTGGCCGGCGGCACAAAACCGCAGGGATAGCTGCCTTCGGGTGCCACGCCGCCCGCGGTGGTGTCGATCGATGCCGGCAGACCGCCCACCCAACCATGGAAGTAGTCCCAGCCCAACTGCGCCGGCGTACCGTTGCCGGCCTGGTTGTTTTCTGGTCCGGCCAAATGGAATTTGCCGAACATGCCGCTTTCATAACCCGCCTTTCGGAGCAGCTTGGGGGTGGTCATGTCGTCGGGTGTGAGCTGGGAGTTGGCAAGGTCGTTTTCACCGATCGCCTGGTAGATGTTCGTGCGCAGGGGGTAGCGCCCGACAAACATCGCGGCACGGCCCGGGGAACATTCCGGCATCGACCAGGTGTTGCGGAAGCGCAGACCCGATTGCGCCACCGCGTCGATGGTCGGCATGTTCGGTGGTGTCCCGCCGCCATACCCGAAGGCCGGCATCTGGTCGATGCCGACGTCATCCATGATCACGAACAGGATGTTGGGCGGGCGGACGGCGGGCTCATTCGATGTCCCGGTGCAACTGGCCAACTGCAGCGTCGTGACGATGAGTACGACAACCCACAGAAAAATTCGAACAAGCATGCGTGCCTCCGGCGCCAATTCCATCGAACTGAACAGATCAGTCAGACAATGTACCCGAGGGTGGATCCACCGGGTCAGCGCAACGGCTTCCAAGCGGGTTCATGTTCCACCGTCGCGCCACTCGATCACCGTGCCCGCCAACAGCTTCAGGCCCATGCCATCGACCAGCAGGCCGGCGCCCCGGTTGAGGTTGCGGAAATGGGCCAGCCAAGCAGGATCAGAACCGCCCAGTGCAACACCGCGATGGTGAGCAGGGTCGGCATCATGGCCTGCAGCCCTCAGGCATCGTTCCCAACCTGACCGCTGCATTTGGGGTTCATGGCACGGACAAGCCGTCTAGCCCGGAATTTCGGGCTCCACCAGTGTGGCCAGTTGCAGCAGTGACTCCCGCCAGCCCAGGTAACACATTTCCAGCGGAATCACCTCGGGGATGCCGCTCTGGGTTACGCTCAGTTCGGTGCCGCAGGACACCGGCTGCAGCAACACGATCACCTCCAGCGTGCCCGGTAGGTTCGGGTCGTCAAAACGGTCGGTGTAGCGCAGCCGTTGGTCGGGCACCAGTTCCAGGTACTCGCCGCCGAACGAGTGCGAGCCCCCACTGGAAAAATGGTGAAAACTCATCCGGAACGTGCCGCCCACGCGGGCCTCCAGGTGGTGCACGGTGCAGGTGAACCCATACGGCGGCAGCCACTTGGCCAGCGCACCCGGCTCCAGAAAAGCACGGTAGACGCGCTGCGGCGGCGCGCGCAGGACACGGTGCAGGCGAACGGTGCGATCGGACATGCGCAAGCCCTCAGACGGCGGCGGCCAACGCCTGCATCTGCTGCCGGATCAATGCTTGCAGCTTCTCATCGACCGGATCGCCCGCCTCGTTGAAGGCGGCACCGAATGCATTGGAAAACACCTCCGGCCGGTTCAGCGGCCGAAGGTCCAGAAAAACGCAAGTCTGGCGCAGGTGGTACTGTGCCCGCGACGTGCCCATGCCGCCGCCCGCGCCCATGATCGCCAGCGGCTTGCCGGCCAGCGGGCTTTCCGCCTCGCGAGAAGCCCAGTCCAGCGCGTTCTTCAGCGCCGGCGCCATCGAGTAGTTGTATTCCGGACACGCGATCACCAGCGCGTCGGCGCGCCGGAGTTGCTCCACCACCCGCGACACCGCAGCCGGCTTCTCGGCCAGGTCGGCGTTGTAGAACGGCAGGTCCCCCACCTCGGCCCGCTCGAAGCTCACACCGTCGGGCAGATGGGCGGCCGCAAAACGCAACAGCCCGGCATTGCGGGAGGCCTTGCGCAGGCTGCCGCACAGGCCCACGAATCTGATTTCTCTGGTCATGGAATCTCTCAGCGATTCGCCACACACCCCGCGTGGCGCGATCGGTCATTATGGCTGCGCCTCACCGATTGCACAGCCACGGCATGGCCGCGTAGACCAGCAGCAGCGCCACGTACACCGAGCCGGAAACCGGGTCGCGGCTGGCGACGTAGTCCCCCAGCGAACGATCCTGCAACAGCAAGGTCAGACTGAGTTCCACCGACACAAGCAGGCACAGCGCCACCAGCCCGACCGCCGCAGATTGGGTGCGCGTCCGGACCTCCGGAAAACGCCGCAGCACATGCCCCGCCGCCAGAACGATGACCGCCGCCATGACGGGCATTTCGGCCAACTCCGCCCAGCGCTCACCCAGACGCGGCACCAGCAGGGGCACCCGGACCATGCCCAGCAGGAAGCCCGCGCCGAAAACCAGCGCGAAATACGTGACACCGGCGCGAAGGGTCCTGGACATGACGCAGTTTTATTGGGGACTGCCCGGGCGCGGCCCGATCGCCGGGCGCTCCATGCCGCCGGACCGCATCGCAGCACCAGGCGCGCGCAGGCGATCGAACCGCGACGAGGCGATCACGGGCGACACGGCCTTCCCCTCGTCGTTGCCGCGCGCTTCACATCACACCGACGACGCACCGGCTGGTACCGCGGCATCTGCCGCATTCGTGGCCAGCACCCAGTGGAAGGAAGCGCCGAGGCGATAGCTGCCGTCATCCTGCCGGAACGGCGCCAAGGCTTGTTCGTGCGCCCGATCGACGGCCTCAGCGCCGACCTGTTCGATCGCCCGCGCCGCTCCGCCCGAGGCCCCCAGGCCGCGCAAGGCGGTGTGCAGGTCCGGGTAGGTCCAGTCGCATGCCAGGTCCGACACGGCCTGAACGCTCAGGCCGGCACGCTCGACCAAGGCCGTCAGCACCCGCCGGTCCGACAGCACGAACGGGCCGGGGGCGCCGGGCGGCGGCGGTGGCAGCAGCGGCTTGAGCGCCAGCAACAGCGTCGCCGCGTCCATGCCTTGGGGATCGCCCCAGGCCAGTACCACGACGCGTCCGTCCGGCCGCAACACCCGCCGGGCCTCGGCCAACGCGGCGACGGGATCTGCCGCGAACTGGAACGCGTTGAAGCCGGTCACCAGATCAAAACTGTCGTCCGCAAACGGAAGCGCCTGCAGATCGCCCAGGCGGAAATCACCGGCGGGCAGGCGCGAGCGCGCCAAGTCGAGCAGACCTTCGGCCGCGTCGACGCCACACACCCGCGCGCCACGCTGCGAGGCCAGGAGCGCCGCCAGACCGGCACCGCAGCCGACATCGCAGCAGCGCGCGCCAGCGCCGAGCCCGACGCGGTCAAACACCGCCTCGAAAGCTGGGCGGCATTGGCCCTCCTGCACCTCGGCCCAGTCCCGTGCGCGCGCCCCCCAGAGGCGGCCGTTCACGGCTGACGCGCCGGGCGGGGTCGGTTCACTCATGGCGGACTCCTGAAAAACATCGTGAGCTGGCAAGCTTGGACCGAGACAGACGCGGCGTCAACCGTTGGGCCTCAGATCGATGCGGTCCCATCCCCCTCCGGCACGGGTTCCAGCAGCCGCAGGGTCTCGGGATCCAGCAGGCCTTGGTAAAACGCCCGCAACGCATCGGCAAAGCAGGGCTCCTCGGGCGCAGCCGCATGAAACAAAGTCAGGCACGAGCGCAACTTCATCGCATCGACCTCGCCGAGGATTTCCGTGGCTGCGCGATCGCGGTGGGTCAGCAAGGCCTGAACGCACGCCAGCAGGCGCGGACCCAGCACCGGATGAGCCAGATAGGCCACGGCTTCATCGAGCCCTTGAATCCCGTACTCGCGCGCCATCGCGCTGCGGCCCAGTTCCCGCAGTTGCGGCAGGATGTACCAGATCCAATGGGTGCGCTTGCGACCGGCCCGCAGCTCGGCCAGCGCCTGCTCGTAGCAACCGTCCTGCGCCTGCACGAAGCGCGAAAGATCGAACGATGCGGGCGGGCTGGTCATGGCAGGCCTGCCGCCGTTCAACCCGCGGCCGCCGCCGTGGCCACCGTCCACGCCAGCACCAGCTGCGCCACGAAGTAAGTCGGCCAGCCCCAGAGCCGGTTGAAGAAGCCCTCCTGCACGAACCGATCCCGGGCCACCGACAGGTCGGAGGCTGTGAACAGCAGCGCGCCCACCAACACCGCCCAGCGCTGCGAGGCGAAGGCATGGCCGGCCGCCGTCACGCACATGAAGAGGATGACCACGACATAGGCCAGCACCGGGCCCTTGAATTCCTGGGGCGCATGCGGCATCAGCCAGCGCAGCACCCCGGCGCCGAACAGCATCGCCACCAGCGCCGCGCCCACCATGGCCTGCACCGACAACGCCCCGGACAGGAAAGCCACCGCGAACAGCACATGCGACAGCAGGAACGACGCCAGCCCGCCCATGAAGGCCTTGGGTGCGCGCGACAGCAGCAGCGCATCGCCCAGCCATCCGAGCACCAGCGCGCCCAGAATCAGCTTGCCGTACGTCGACGCCAAAGCCCCGAGCGCCACCGCGACCAGGACGAAACAGGTGCTGGCGCCCAGCTTGGCGACAACCCGCCCCGCGCCGCTGCCACGGCGGTCCGCCAACAACAGGAGCGCCACCGAAACCAGACAGGCGACAGACAGTGCGACAGGAACGGACATCGGTGTGCTCGGGCTTGGTGTGGTTGACGGCTGGAGCCGGTGCCACAGGGGTCAAGAGGCTGCAAAGGCCTCAAGATACACCATCCGGTGGCCCGATCCGGCCTCGGCGTCGTTCGCTCGGCGGATCAACCGTCTTTCGGTAGGACGGCCGACGTCGGCAGGGTGCCGGTCGGCACCGGGTCGTGGATGCCCAGCCGGGCACGAATCGTGGCCGCGGGGCGAACGACCTCACGCTCCAGCCAGTTCCGCAGCTTCACCGACTCGGCCTCGTTGGCCCGCCCCAGGTATGCGAGCAGCGCGTCAGCGTGGATCACCGTGCCGCCCGCCGCGGGCTCGTCGCGCACACCATCCGGGAACTGCCGGCGCAGCACCGCGTCGCGGGGCAGGCCCGGCATGATCCGGCGCACACCGGCCACACCGACCCAGCGGTGATGACGCTCATCCTCGACCACCCGCAGCCGCATGCCCCGGTGCTCGAAGTACTGCCCCTTCACATCGGCGTAGGCCAGCGCGCGGGTCGATGCGCGCAGCTCCGCAATCAGTTCGAGCAGCGGCCTGGCCAGCAAGGCGCCGAACAGCGGCGCCGACATCGCCAGCCCGAAAGCCCCCAGCAGGTACCAGAACAGCGCCGCCACCAAACCACCCGCCAGCACGCGCAACGCGATGACCGTCAGGACGCGCGCCATGGCTGGCCCGGCACCCGTCCTCAGGCGCCGCCGCGCCGCCCGCGAAGGAGCGCCACGGCAACAGCGAGCCCGAAGCTGAACAGCAGCAACCATTTGGCGGACGCCGCGAGCGCGGCCAGCAGATACGGCAGGGGAACGCCGAATCGCGGCACCTCGGTCAACCAGAGATGAAGGCTGTTCTCCACCGCGTCGAAGACTGCCGCGAGCGGCAGCGTCCACGCCAGCCAGCGCCGATGCCGGCCCTGAAAGGCTTCGAACATGCGCGTATGCGTCGTCAGCAGGTAGCCGAACAGCCCGTAACTGGCCAGCAGCGCGTAGTCCACCAGCAGGTGCACCCGGTAGCGGTGCAGCGGCTCGCCGGTCCACTGGTGCACCACCTCGCCGAACGCGCGCGGCGTGAACGCGAACTGCAGCGCCAGGATGTTCGGCTTCAGCGGCGCGAGGTAGACGCCCAGGCCGCACAGCAGCCCCAGCGCCACGACGCCCGCCATCCAGACCCGGCGCATCCCGCCCGCTCCCGTTCGGCGGGCTCAGCCCATCGAGTGAAGGCCGACCTTGTTGCCTTCGCTGTCGATGAAATGCGCGAAAAAGCCAAAGCCGTTGCCGATTTCGGTCTTCGGCACGGCGACAGCGCCACCGGATTGCACCGCCCGCGCGAGCATCGGCGCCAAGTCATCGCCGCCGTTCAGGTAGACGATCGTGCCCGCCTGCGACGGCGTGCCGTCTCCGTGCACGATGGCCCCGCCGACCCCGCCGGGATTCGATGACAGGAAACCCAGCGTCTGGGGGCCCATCTCCACGGTCTGGATCGTGGTAGCCAGCACCGCTTCGTAAAACGCCTTTGCGCGGCCGAAGTCGGCCACGGGAATCTCGAACCAGTTGATCGTGTTGGGATGGGCCGCCATGCGTGTCTCCTTGGTGCTGGGTTCCGGACCGGACTGCAGCCTGGGTTCGAGCGCCCTCATCGTGGCGGAAACCGCCACCAGGCGAGCACGACAACCAAGCCGAACACAGTGTAAATCGCCCCGAACACCCAAGGGGCAGCGTCAAAGAAAAGGATCTGGTGCACCCAGTGTTCGATGAAGCTGCGGCTGTAGCCCGCGCCGCCCGCGCGCAGGCGCAACCACGACTCCGCCAGCGTGAGCGGGCACATCTGGCCGAGCCAGGACTGGAGCACCACGAATGTGATGGCGCCCAGGTGTGCGAACCGGAACACCCGACCGTTGACCCAGCGCCACCCGGCGGCGTTGCCCGCCACGACGGCGAGCAGTCCGCCCACGACGAACAGCACGAAGCCGAAGTGCACCAGCAGCACGACATCGGCCAGGAACTGATACGACATGGCGGCTTACGTCCGGTCCATCCAGGCGTGGCGCCTGCCCCCAACCCGGTAACTCATGTGGCCGTTTCCTGCGGCCCCGGTTGCAGCAGGCTCATGTACCGCGCGCCGTCGCCGTAGCTCCGCATGCCGCCAGCCGCCGCGTCCAATTCGGCGTCACGAAAGCCCTGGCGTTGCCAGAACGCGGTCGAACCGTTCACGGCGGTCAGGCAGGCTTGTGCAAAGCCCCGCCGCCGCAGCGCAGCCAGGAACGCCCTGACCAGAGCCTCGCCAACCCCCGCGCCCCGGGCGTCGGGATGCACCGCGAGGTCGTGCAGGTACAGGGCATCGGCGTCGCGTGGCACCGGGCAGGTGGACGCATTGAGCGGTGGCGGCTGTCCGGCCTTCACCGGGATCGCAACCAGGTAGCCCACCGATTGCCCTTCCAGGCGGGCCATGAAACAGGACGTTGGCGACGCCCGCCGCTTGGCGTCGAACGACTGCGCGGACTCGATCCGCGTCGAATCATGACACCGCAACTGAATCGCCAATACGTCACCAAGGTCGGCGGCCTCCAACGGTCGGAGATCAAGGCGCCTGCCTTTTGCATCATCTATGAACCGGAAAAATGATCCACCGTAGGAACACATCTTCACGGTTGCCCGTCACATACCGCCAGTGCCCACGCGAGCCTTTGGACAACAACTACCCGGGCGACACAAAGCCGATCCAAATATGCATCAATCCTTGACCAAGGTAAGCTGAGTTTTTCCGCGCGTTCCAGCCGCACTATTCGGCGCGGTTAAGACCATGCGGATCTTATCGTCGCTGCAACCCGCTAGCGCTTCAGAAAACTTCAGCGTCACCACGGCCTCACTGTCACTGCTTGGGGCCAAATAGGCAGGCACCTCGCGACCAACACACGGGTTCTCTTTTGCGCCGCCATAGGTTTGCCATGTCCCCCGCTCCTTATTCAGAACAAGCTTGGCCTCCTGCGTTTTAGACGGCCCCTTCCAGCTTACCTTCCACGTCCCATAGAAGGGATCGCCAGACTGCGCAGAAGCAATAGTGCATACCACCGCAGAAACGAACCAAATCAAAGCCTTTTTTTTCATCTTTAGCCTTTCGTTCCAAATGTGCCAAGCCAACAAATCAACTTTAACGCTACGGACTTTTAACGAACTTTCACCCTCCAGTCAACCTCTAGTCCGAGTCGCCGCGTTGGGAAATCGGAACATCGCCGAGCGTGCCGCTTTTTTCAATGACGACGGCCTTCCGCGACACTGCTACCCGCACGCCCGGCCGCAACGCCGCACGCAGCTTCATCGCGACGGCCCCAGGTCGGTCAGCGCCTCGCTCGTCACCACGCGCGAAATGCCGGCCCAGTGCGCAGCCGTCTCGCACTTAGGGCAAGACCACGTGGTGGACACCAGCACGCAGCCCGAAAGATCGCGCGTGCACGGCCGCCGGACGGCGTCGCTGATGGCTTCCTCAGTGTGCGCGGCGGGGTCGCTGGAGGAAACCACACGGCCGGCAGCCTCGCCGCCCACGATCCCGTGTCGCGCAGCACCACAGCGCCATACCCTTGGTCGCCGACGCACGGCGCCCGATCGCGCAGCACCTGCGCCCGGCGTCCCCACCAGCAGGAACAGAGGCACGCACAGGCAGGCGCGGCGCGGCCGCAGTCAGGGCGTCGTCAAGGCCGCTCTCGCAACCGTTGCGCGGCGCCACCGCGTTCAAGCCCGCCCAGCACTTCGCCGGCAGGCTGCCGGAAGAACATGCGCAGCAGGCGCTCCTCGCCGATCGCCCGGCCCAGTTCGCGGATCACGCAGTAATTGAAGATGATGACCAGCAACACGATCTGGATGGCGGTGAAATGTGGCCACACGATCGTGGCGAGCAGCTTCTGATTGCCCGCGACGACGCCGCCCGCCTCCTTGCCGAAGTCGTACAGCCGCTCCAGGTAATGGATGAAACTGGCCACCACGTAGTAGATGACCGTCTTCCAGGCGATGTTGTACATCAGCGGCTTCTGCGGAAACCGGTTGATCGCCGGCCACAGATCGGCCAGCAGCACGGCCTTGCCGATGATCAGCGCCGCCAGCGCGATCTGCGCCGATGACATGACCGGCAGCCCGGTGCCCTGGGTCATCAGCACCCGGACCAGCCCGACGATGTGCAGGGCCACAAAAAAGAAAGCCGTCGGCGGCAGCACCGCGAGGAATTCTTCTTTCAATATTTCGACGGTCTTGTTCAATGCAGGGCTCCGTTCAGGTGCTGGTTGTGGATGTTGCACCGAAAAAGGCAGCCACCCAGAGACTATCGAAATAATAGCTGCTCGTGGCCATCGGACGATGGAGTAAGGCCAATTCGCTTCAAAATCCGGCCTGAAAACACCACCCCAGAGTCCCCAGCCACCGGAAACAACAAGGGGCCGTTGCCGGCCCCCTGGGTTGTTACGAGGCCTCCTTGACCTCGGGGATCTTCCAGCTGCCGTCGATGATCGATGGCGGCTTTTCCTTCGGCCAGTACAACCGCATCATCAGGATGAACTCATCCTTGGGCGCGGGCAGCCAGTTGGACTCCTTGTCCTTGCCGGGCGACTCGGCCTGGATGTAGAGGTCCACCGATCCGTCGGGGTTGGCCTTGAGCTTGTTGCGCGCGCTCAGCGTGTAGCGGTTCAGCGGGTTGTCGACGAAGAAGTAGTCCTTGTCGTACATGGTGAGCGACCAGAAGCCGTCCACCGGCGGCAACTGACCTTTTTCGAAGCGCATCACGTACTTCTTGTTGCCGTCGTACTTCGTCACCAGGTCGGGCCCGGTGGACGTGGGATAGATCGCATCCTGCGGCCGGTTGGCACCCAGGCCGATGGCGGTGATCAGCGCGCGCTGCAGGTAGCTGGTGCCGTACTCGCCGGCCTTGGTGGTGAAGGCCCAGCCATTCTCCAGCTTGAAGTCGCCGGCGGCAATGCCTTCCTTGAGCCAGGCCATGATCTGTTTCTGCGCGGGCGCCGGCGCCTTGGCGATGCCCTTGGCGACGGCCGGATCGAGCTTGGACGGGTCGAAGTCCTGCCCCGGCACGATGCCGATCTTGGCCAGCTTGGCCACCATGGGCGCGTCGGCCTCGGTCGGCGGGTTGGTCTTCATCAGCTCGGCGAGCAGCTTGAAGTAGGCGTTGGCGTCGAGCTTGTCGACCTGCTCGCGCACGGCGGTCTTCATGTCGATGGCCGGGTCCACCTTGCCGGGCTCGGGCGTGTAGGGCTTGCCCCAACTCGACAGCGGCACCGCGGTCATCTTGTCCTGCAGCGCATGCACTTCCTTGTAGTCCGCCGGGGTGCCGGTGCTGTAGATGCGGCCCAGCAGCCAGACGAGGCCGGTGGGCGACTTGTACTCGGTCACGCCCTTGGGGAGTTCGCCGCTCCAGCCCGGGCCGGTGATGGCGAAGGTCTGCGCCTTGGTGCCGGTGGTGCGCTTGCCGGGCACCTGGAACACGTCGGTCCAGCCGTCCAGCATGGGCAGCAGGAAGTAGCGGCCCTTCATGTCGGGAATGCTGATGACCCAGGGCTCCTTGCTCACGTCGAACCAGGCGGTGGTGTACAGCGTGTCGGCATTCGGCGCGGTGACGTCGCGGAACTTTGCGTCCGGGTAGGTGCGCGCGCGCACGAACTGGCCCATCGGCCCGCGGTTGCCCTCGGGCTTCTCGACGTTGGTCATGATGCGGCGCGTCATCTCCATCGTCACCAGCGGGTAGCCGTACACATAGGCTTCGGCCGCGATCAGGGCGGCCTCGGCCTCCTTGGCCAGGTCCTGGGCCGCCTTGGCCGCTGCCTCGGCCGTGGCCTTCGCGTCGGAAGCCGCCGTGGCCGCCGCCTTTTCGATCTTCTCTTCCTGCTTGCCGCAGGCCACCAGCAGCGCGCCGACAGTCACCGCCGCCAGCACGCCTTGCAGACTTCTTCTGTACTTCACTGCAGACCTCCTGAATGATCTTCACGCCGAAAATTGACGCGCGCCAATTGTGACGCGGTTTTGCAGTCCACGTAACCCGCCTCGGGCCCTTGTGCCGCCATGCCCGGGCCACGTTCGCCCGGCGACCGGGCACCCGGTGCGGCGCGCCGGATGCGCAAATCCTTCGGTCGGCAGCCAAAAGGACGGGTTCGGTATCCTTGCGCCTGAGCCACGTTCAGGCCGCTGCCGCGACGGCTCCGAACCCGCGCCGGTCCCGCCGGACGCAACCGGGTGCGTTGCGCGCGACACCGTTTTTTCTGATCAGAGACGTTCATGAGCGACAAGATGCGAAAGAAAGACCTGGCCGTTGCGCCGTATCCGGGACCCAAGCACACGCGCGGTGGCTCCGCCGAGAGTGGATCGGCTCGGCCATCCCGGATCGCGGACGCAGCGGCGTTCCTGCGCGGCTTCATGGACCGCCCGTTCGAAGTGGCTTCGGTGGTACCGAGCTCCGTCGCCCTCGAAAGACGCGTCGTGCATGCGGCGGACCTGCCGAGGGCCCGTTGTGTGATCGAACTCGGTCCCGGCACCGGCGGCACCACGCGCGCCCTCCTGCGCGCGCTGCCTGCCGGGGCTCGGCTGCTTGCGATCGACGTGAACCCAGGTTTCTGTGCCCGTCTGCGCCAGCGTATCGACGACCCGCGGCTCGTCGTTCACGCGGGCAGCGCCGAATCGCTGGGCGAGGCGTTGCGCGAGCACGACCTGCCGGCACCCGACGTGGTGGTCTCGGGCATTCCTTTCTCGACCATTCCGGCGCCGGTGGCCCGAAACATCGCCGCGTCGATCCACGCCCATCTCGCCCCGGGCGGGCGCATGGTCGCGTACCAGTGGCGACCCCACGTGGCCACCTACCTCACGCCGCACCTCGGCACGCCGCGCGCGGCATGGGTGTGGCGCAACGTGCCACCGATGCGTGTGTTCCTCTGGGTCAAACCGGCCGCTCATGGCAAGGCGCACGGCGCTTGAGCCTGCTGCGCCGGCAGGGCTGGGCGATGCGTCAGGCGGGCCGGTACGATGGCGCAGACAACCCGCTCACAAGCCGAGTTCCTCGTCCGTGGCGCTGTGCCCGTATTTGTCCTTCGGCGGCCACGGACGGGAGCGCCAGTGCGGCTCGAAGACGAAGGACGAGCGCCGCCGACCCGGCAACAAGGCCCCGTTGCCCGCCCCCTTGGCGTAGTCGTAATAGAACTTGACGATTTCTTCACGCGACACCTGCTGCGCGGCGGGGTGCGCGAGGCAGGCGTCGCGCCACCGGCGCACGCGATCAAAGGCCGGCTCGCGCGGCAGATCGAAATCCTCGTAGTACTCGAGAAACCAGAAGCGCATGAAGAACGGCGTGAACACCGTCTCGGCCCAGCCGAAATCGTCGAACAGGTAGGTGCCGTCCGGTGCGTGCTCCGTCAAAAAGTCGTTCAGCCGCGCGTAGTGCTTCAGCATGCCCTCGCGCAGCGCCTCGCGCCGCTCCGGGTTCTGGTTCATGACGAACACATAGCCCTGCGTGCAGAACTCGCCTTCCAGGCGCGTCATCATGTGTTCCACGGCGCGCCGGTAAGGGTCGGACTGGGCGACCGCGGGTTGCGGAAACACATCCTCCAGGTACTGCAGGATCACCAGGCTCTCCTTGAGGATGCGCCTGTCGGGCGTCTCCAGGATCGGCAGTGCCGTCGTGCCCCGGGTCTTTTGCAGGAGCCACTCGGGCCGCGGCTGCGTGATGTCGACGACGCGGAAGTCGACCTGGTCCCGCAGCCCCTTGAGCGCCAGCAGGATCTCCAGCCGCTGGGAGAACGGGCAGACGGGAATGTGGTGGACGATGAGTCGGGTGGCGGGAGCAGACATGGGCATCGGTGCGGTGTGGGGGCCTGTCAGGAGCCCCGAGGTTATCCGGACGCAGGCCGGTGGCGCAACGGCCGGTCTGGCCTGCGGCGACAGGGCCGAGCGGGCTGAACGGCACCGCAAGGCCGCCGCCTGCGCCGCCGTCACTGCCGCGTGAACACCACGTGCGTGGCCAGCGGCGAGCGCTCGTGCCGGGTGCAGGCATAGCCCAGGGCCGGGAGGTTCACCCCGTCGAACAGGCGTTCGCCCGCACCGAGCAGCACCGGCGAAATCGCGACGTGCATCTCATCGATCAGGCGCTCACGCAGGTACTGCTGGATCACGCTCACGCCGCCGCCCAGGCGAACGTCCTTGCCACCGGCCGCCTCACGGGCCCGCGCCAGCGCGGCGTCGATGCCGTCGGTCACGAAGTGAAAGGTCGTTCCGCCCTCCATGACCAGCGGTGCTCGCGCATGGTGGGTCAGCACGAACACCGGCACGTGGTAGACCGGGTTCTCGCCCCACCAGCCGCGCCAACTCTCGTCGGGCCAGGGCCCGCGCACCGGGCCGAACATGTTGCGCCCCAGAATCCAGGCGCCGATGTTCTGAAAGCCCCGGGCGGCAAAGTCTTCGTCGATGCCGTCCTGCCCGCCGTCGTTGCCGAACACGTTTTTCTGAAACGTCTTTGTCGCCATGGCCCAGCCATGCAGCGCGGTGCCGCCCACCCCGAGCGGGTTGTTGAGGTCCTGATGCGGGCCCGCGCCGAAACCGTCGAGGGAGATGGTGAAACTTTCGACGCGGAGTTTGGGCATGGGAATTCTCTCGGGTTCGGGCAGCCGGTATCAGTGGCTATCAATTCGTGATTCCACTAGATCGAAGAGATGGGCTCTATGCGGTTGCTCACCACACTGACAGGCGAGCACACTGCGCCCGCTCGCAACCTTACCCGCCGTATCGAAGCTAGGCTTCGCGCCCGCCGACAGCGTCTTGCAGTAGCTCTCGCCGCCAAGCCCGGCTTCTTTCGCATTGTGTGCCATGCCTCCGGCTCGGGGCACATCGCCCAAGGCCAGCAGCAAGTGATTGTTTTCGCCCTCTTCCAGTACCGCGATCATGTACTCAGCAATGGCCGCGTCGTCGCCCAGGTAGCAGGTGGGGTAAAACGGGATCAGTTCGGGTTTCGCTTTGGTCAGGGTCATCGTTCCTAGTCCAAGCGCGCCGGCACCTTGAGTGCTCGTCTAACGGACCTGTCCCTCGTTGACTTGCGGTCGCCTTCTAGCACAACGACGAAATTGTTCTGCCTCAGACCTTCTCGGTTTCGGCCAGCCGTCAGCAGGCCGCGACGCGGACGTCTGCCTTCGTGGCCTTGAGGCCATCAAGCAAATCGCGATATTAGCGCCCGCAATTCAATAAGTGACATAGTTTTCCAACACTTCGCCAATTTCTTAAGAACTATTTAACAGGAATTATGATCGCTATTCTTTAGAATTTGACCGACTTTTTCGCGAATACTCTTGGCTTGACTACTACTCCAATCCGGCTCACTTCCAAACCAGCGGCCAAACAAGGAACGACTATTATATGAATTATACAAGACTCCATCTACATATTCGACACAGTCAGCAAAGATTTTTCCACTAGCCGTCGCTAAATATACCACATCTGATATGCCGGATATTTGATAATGTGGAATCTTGTGTTCCCTAGCTACAAATAACACATAATGCATAGCTTTATCAACACTCCATTTTATTGGGATAGTGTGCCCCTTTGGGAGAGCCTCACAACCAACCAATTCATCAATGTAGTCTCCTGATCCCAAATATTCTCGCTTAAGTCTGGCCGTATCGGAATTTATCGTACTATTAACAAATGAATGACTAGAAGAACCCATTATTGACAGAGGACCTCGGATAGAAATTTCTTCTCCTTTATTATTTCTCAGACGCCTCTCTTCGCTGATAGTTAATGGCCTCAATATTATCGAGCTCATAAAATACTCCTTTATGAATTTATCTTTTCAAAAAATAGAATTTTACCGGCCACCAGTTTAGCGCAATATTAATGTTAAACAGATAATTTTGGCAAAGATTGGATTTCAATTATATCACTGCAATTTCCAAGGGAGACATCTAATATCTCCGAATCGCAGGAATTAATACTACAATTTGTGATAGATATTCTATATTCAAGATCGCTAGAGAAATTTATAGCTTTTTGAAAAATATTGTGATGAAATTTTTGAGAGTTTAAAGCTTGTTGATTGACTTCAGCGCCTCGGTCATAGTTTATTTGGCCACAGTGAACCCAAAATTTGTAGTCGGTTTGATTTAAAATCTGTTTGATTCTTTCGAATAAATTTTCAGGAGCATTAATTTTTACAAGGCAGTCGTAATTTCCATTATCTGCCAACGCCAACAATCGTTCAGATTTGATTTCCGGCAAGGAAAGGCACCATGCATAGACATCATTTATTGAATCAGTATGCATTGGATGCTTATTAAAATAATACAAACCTTTACCATCATTAGGATCTCCAAGCAGGTTGTTTTCCCAGTTTCTATAATATACTAACTTTCGAAAACGAATTAAACCACAACGAATAAGCTTCTCGGCCCATTTTCGCTCCATAACTTTTACCAAGCAGAACGGAGGTGGATATTCGTTGTACTCAATATTTTTGCTTATAATTGTGCCAGTCTTGGTTTTATTATTCAATTTTGACTCCTGCTATTTGGTGTTTTGATTATAATTAAATGTGATTATTTTTAACTTGGTTAGTATTTAACACTTTTATTAATTTCTAATTAGTTCGAGTTAAAGTAGGTTTAGAGGCCCCGGTCCACGTGCCTTTTGAAGAACACCAGGGTGGTGAGAATCAACAGACCAAGATCGGCAGCATCCACCTCGTAGTGGAAGGGGGGCAAACCAGGTCCAAACCGAATTTTCGGACAGCAGTGGCGCCACGGCAGACAGCAGCACGCCGAACACACGAAGCGCCCCACGCGAGGGAACCAGCAGGCCAACACATGAAACAACAAATACCAGCCCAATCGTCAAGAACCCCTCAATCAGAGGAATCGAAATCGAGTCGGCTTCAACCGGGTGAAGGCCAGCGGCCTGATTTCGGGTGAGTACGACATACATGGCCACAAGCACCGCAATGGATGCGGCTAATAGGGAAAAAATGCTTCGCGACCGGCTCATTCGACCTCTGACGAAAGAAAGGCACTTCCCCATCCCAAGTGATCCGCGCGGTAGTGGAGATCGGCATTTGAATACATCGAATGGATGTGCGAAATCTCATCGGCTGATGCCTGGTAGTGGAAGGCTGATTCCGTGGCATTGTCCCCATCGGCATCGATGTTGCCAAGAAGCTCTTGGCCTTTCACGGCGTGGTTACGACCGGAAAATCATTTCGGCTCCACGAGGCACGTGCGGTTGACCGCGATGGCATGCCGCAGTGGAGCACCGGAGGCTGCCTGCATCTCCCGCAACTTTCTGGAACGTCAAAAACAATAGCTGCCTGTGGCCATTCCACGCTGAGTCCAGGCTATTTTGACGCTGATTTCAGGCCCAAATCCGCCTGCACAGGCGCGGGCAACCCTTCCTTGCGATTTTGAGACGTCCACCGCCCTCGCCTCACCGGAAATCCCGGCTCCCCATCACCAACTCCCCCAGCAGCGGCGTCAGGTCGCGCAGGCGATTGGCGATCAGGTGGCGCACCTCGCCGCCGCTTTCGACGTCGCGCTGCCAGGTGCCCTGCACGGCCAGCAGGCGGGCGCGCACCAGCTCGCGGCGCTGGCGCTCGCGCAGGGCTTTCCAGACGATGACGTTGACGGTGCCGGTCTCGTCCTCCAGCGTCACGAAGGTCACGCCCTTGGCGGTGCCGGGCTGCTGGCGCACGGTGACGATGCCGCAGGCGCGCACGGCGCAGCCGTCGGGCAGGTCGCGCAGCTGGGCGGCGGTGCGCAGCCGCCAGCGGGCCAGTTGCGGGCGCAGCAGCGCCAGCGGGTGGCGGCGCAGGGTCAGGCCGGTGGCGGCGTAGTCGTGGGCGATGGCTTCGCCCTCGCCGGCCTCCGGCAAGGCCAAGGGGGGTTCGAAGGTGGGTGCTTCGCGCAACAGCTCGGGCGCGCGGTGCAGGGCCGAGGCGTCCCACACCTGCTGGCGGCGGTGGCCTGAGAGGGCGGTCAGCGCGTCGGCGGCGGCCAGGGCCTTGAGCTCGCCGGCGTCCAGGGCGGCGCGCAGGGCGAGGTCTTCGGTGCTGCTGAAGGGGCACTCGGCGCGGGCGGCCATGATGCGGCGGGCGGCGGCTTCGGAGAGGGTGGCGACGAGGCGCAGGCCCAGGCGGACGGGGGGGTGGGGAGCTTTTGATGCAGCCTCTTGGCCCTGATTGGGGAAATGGGGGTCAGAGCCCGATTTCGTCTCGATGGTCCGGGCTTGATCAAGGAGCAGGGGAATGACGGAATCGGGATCCGACCCCCATCTGGTGGCGGGATCCGACCCCATTTCCCCCATGACCGCCCCGCCCTCTTCCAGCGTGCAGTCCCAGTCGCTGGTGCAGACGTCGATGGGGCGCACCTCGACGTCGTGGCGGCGGGCGTCCTGCACGAGCTGGCTGGGGGTGTAGAAGCCCAGGGGCTGGCTGTTGAGCATGGCGGCCAGGAAGGCGGCGGGCTCGTGGCGCTTGAGCCAGCAGCTCACCCACACCAGCAGCGCAAAGCTGGCGGCGTGGCTTTCGGGGAAGCCGTATTCACCGAAGCCTTCGATCTGGTGAAAGATGCCCTGCGCAAACTCGGCCGTGTAGCCGCGCTCGACCATGCCGCCGACGATGCGGTCGTAGAACTTGTGCACGCCGCCCTTGCGCTTCCATGCGGCCATGGACCGGCGCAGGCTGTCGGCCTCGCCGGCACTGAAGCCCGCGGCCAGCATGGCGATCTGCATCACCTGCTCCTGGAAGATGGGCACGCCCAGCGTGCGGCCCAGCGCCTCGCGCAGCGCCGCCTGCGGATACTCCACCGGCTCCAGGCCCTGGCGGCGGCGCAGGTAGGGGTGCACCATGCCACCCTGGATGGGGCCGGGGCGCACGATGGCGACCTCGATCACCAGGTCGTAGAAGCAGCGGGGCTTCAGGCGCGGCAGCATGCTCATCTGCGCGCGGCTCTCGATCTGGAACACGCCCACGGTGTCGGCGGCGCAGATCATGTCCCAGGTGGCGGGGTCGTCGCCGGGGATGTCCTGCATGCGCAAACTCACCCCGCGGCGCGCGCCCGCCAGCGCCAGGCAGCGGCGGATGGCGCTGAGCATGCCCAGGGCCAGCACGTCCACCTTGAGCAGGCCCACGGCGTCCAGGTCGTCCTTGTCCCACTGGATGATGGAGCGCTCCGGCATGGCGGCGTTTTCCACCGGCACCAGGCGCGTGAGCAGGCCTTGCGTGAGCACAAAGCCGCCCACGTGCTGGCTCAGGTGGCGCGGAAAGGTGATGAGCTGCGCGGCAGCCTCCAGCCACTGGCGCACGCGCAGGTCGTCGGGGTCCAGGCCGGCGTCGCGCACGCGCTGGGCCGCGCCCTCGTGGCCGTCGAACCAGTGGTGCTCCTTGGCCAGCGCGTCGATCTGCGCCGGCTCGAAGCCCAGCGCGCGGCCCGCGTCGCGCAGCGCGCTGCGGGTGCGCCAGCAGATGACCACGGCGGTCAGCGCGGCGCGCTCACGGCCGTACTTGGCGTAGATGTACTGGATGACCTCCTCGCGGCGCTGGTGCTCGAAGTCGACGTCGATGTCGGGCGGCTCGTTGCGCTCGCGGGAGATGAAGCGCTCGAACAGCACGCTCATGCGTGCCGGGTCCACCTCGGTGATGCCCAGGCAGTAGCAGACCGCCGAGTTGGCCGCCGAGCCGCGCCCCTGGCACAGGATGCCGCGGCTGCGCGCAAAGCGCACCAGGTCGTGCACGGTGAGGAAATACATCTCGTAGCGCAGCTCGGCAATCAGCGCCAGCTCGTGCTCGATCTGCTTGTGCACCGGGGCGGGCACGCCCGCGGGATAGCGCACGCGCGCGCCGGCCTCGGTGTGGTGGCGCAGGGTCTGGGCGGGCGTGGTGCCGGGCAGCACGGTTTCCATGGGGTACTGGTAGCGCAGCTCGTCCAGGGTGAAGGTGCAGCGCGCGGCGACCTCCACCGTGTGGGCCAGCAGCGCGCCCGGGTAGAGCGCGGCCAGGCGCAGGCGGGGGCGCAGGTGCGCCTCGGCGTTGGGCTGCAGGCCGAAGCCGCACTGCGCCACCGGCGTGCCCAGGCGCACGGCGGTGAGCACGTCGTGCAGCACCTTGCGCGAGCGCACGTGCATGACCACGTCGCCGGCGGCCACCAGCGGCACGCCGGTGCGCGCCGAGGCTTGTTCAAGCTGGGCGAGCCACAGGTCGTCGTCCAGGCCGTGCAGCAGCTCGGCTGCAAGCCAGAAATGCGGGCCAAATTGCCGCCTTCCCAGCGTCAACCGGTCACAGAGCGCTTCCAGAGTGATAGCGCTGCGGGTGAGCCGGTCGGGTGCCAGGATCAGCTCGCAGCCGGCCAGGCGCTCGGCGGTGACGTCCTGCCAGCCCAGGCGGTATTCGCCCTTGGGCGCGGCGCGCCGCCCGGCCGTGATGAATTCGCACAGCGCGCCCCAGCCCTGGAGGTTGCGTGCCAGCGCAATCAGCCGAAAGCGCCCGTCACCCCCGTCGACCACGAACTCGCTGCCGGCCAGCAGCTTGAGACCGAGCGGCTTGGCCTCGGCATGCGCGCGCACCAGCCCTGCCACCGAGCATTCATCGGTGATGGCCAGCGCGCTGTAACCCAGCGCATGGGCGCGCGCCACCAGTTCCTCGGCGTGCGAGGCGCCCACCTGGAAGCTGAAGTTGGTGCGGCAGTGCAGCTCCGCGTAGGCGGGAAGGCCGGGATAGCCGGCGGGTGCCGGTGGGGTGGGCTGCATGATTCAGTCGGCGCCGGGCCGCCCCAAGCCGACTGCGGCCCCCTCGGGGCTGAGGGCTGCGGCTCCCGGCCTGCCCGCGCAGGGCGGGACAGCCCGAAGAGGTGCCGAATCCGGCAGCACCGCGGCCTGCAAGGCCTGCGCAGTACACGCAGTGACAAGCGTGGGGGTGGTCATTTCGCTTCAAGCAAACAGCCCATGCAGAAACCACCCCGGCTGCGCCCCGGCCTGCGCCAGCCGCTCTCGGTAGATCCACAGCAGGCCGGCCTGGCTGCTTCGGGCGATGAAGTAGTCGCGCAGCGCGGCCGGGGCGGCGGCGGTGCCGCTGGCGTCGGGCTCCCACCAGGCGGCTTCGATGCGCTGCGGCCCGGCCAGCAGGGTGAGCGGGCCCTGGTACAGCGGGCGGTGGCGCTGCACCGCCAGCCGCTGCGGCGTGGCGAGCAGCCAGGTGGGGTAAAGGGCGTCGGCTTGCAGGGTGGCGCCAACCGCCGCGGCGGCCGCGGGAGTGGCACCGCTGGTGCCTGCAGGGGCATGTGGGGGCTTGCGGGGGCGTTTTTCAGTGCTTTTTTGGCCTGCTCCCAGCGTCGAAAGGCCACCGGCAGCTATTAAATTGGGAGCATCCACCGCTGCCGACCAGGCCTGCATGCGCTCGGGCCGGTGGTCGGCGCGGGGCTCCACGCGCTGCACCTGGTCGGCGCCCAGGCGCGCGCTGAGGCGCTCGACCAGCTGGTGCAGGCTGTCGCCCTGGCGGCGGTCTTCCAGCAGCAGGCTGGCGCTGGCGCCGGGCAGCGGCGCGGTCTCCACCGTGGCCAGGCGCAGCGCGACGGCGGGCGCGTCCAGCGTGACGCGCGCCAGGTGCTCGGCCAGCAGGCGCTCGAAGTGGGCCATGTCCAGCGTGGGCTCGGCGGTGCGCACCAGCAGCTGGCCCTCGGTGGGGCCGTTGCGGCGGCGGTCCATCTGCCAGCACAGGCGCAGCACCAGCGCGCCCTGCTGGCGGGCCTGCAGCCAGGCGTGCAGCAACGCCAGCAGGCGGCGCGCACCGAACAGCAGCGCGGCGGCGCTTTCGACGTGGGCGGGCAACTCCAGCGGCTCGTCGAAGGCTTCGGGCAGCGTGAGCCAGGGGTAGCACGCGGGCTTGTCACCAAAGGCCTGGTCGAGCGCGTCCAGCAGGCCGTCGCCGAAGCGCCGCGCCAGCCCGCCGCGCGGCAGCGCGCGCAGCTCGCCCCAGGTGCGGCAGCCCAGGCGCTGCAGCGTGCCCAGATGGGGCCGGGCCGCCGCCAGCGCGGCCAGCGGCAGCTGGGCGGGCGGCGTGGCGGCGGGCCCGGGGGTGCCGTGCTGGCGCGCCTGAAGGCGTTCGAGCAAGCGCCCGATCGCTACCAAAGAAGTAGCGCCTTGTGACCATTCCACGCTGGGAACGGGCGCATTCGGTTCAAAAAGTCGCCCCAGCAGCGCGCGCCGGCCGCCAAACAGCCGCTCGCTGGCGGCGATTTCGAGCACCACCGCCCCATCGGCCAGCGCCACGCGCGGCGTGAACTGCAGCGCGCGCCAGCTCCACAGGCGCAGGGTCTCGTCCTGGCCTGGGAGCGGGTCGGCCGGGGCGTCAGCGCACGGCAGGGGCCGCAAGGCGATCCAGTGCATCGGAGCCTCCGCGCGGGTCCGCGCCAGCGGGAACCCGGGTGTTGAGCAGCACGCTCAGGCCGGCACCGGCCGGCGCGCTGGCTGCCGCGTCGTCCCGCTGTGGCTGCAGCGGTGCGAGCGGCGGCGTCGGCGCGGGGCGCTGGGAGAGCGGGGTGGCCGCACTGCCCTGGCGCCGGCGTGTGGCCTGCTGGCGACTGGCAGCGAGCAAGGCCTGCAGCCGCTCGGGCCGCGCCGGCAGCATCAAGGGCGTGTCCAGCGGCGGGCCACGGCGCTTGAGCAGGCGTACCGAGAGCGCGTCGGCGTCCTCGCCGGCTTCGAGTGCCAGGCGCAGCACGGCGGGCGAGGCCTCGTGCTGCGCGGCCAGCGGGCGCATCACGAACAGCTGCTGCTGGAAGTTCTGCGCCGCCATCTGCAGGCGGCGCAACTGCTCGGGTCGCACCTGCGGCAGCCAGGCCAGCACCGCCGCCACCCCCGCGCCGCGCAGCGCCTGCTCGCAGGCCCAGACGCGGGCGGCCGCGTCGCGCGCCAGCAGGGGGCCATGCAGCACCAGCAGGCGCGCGGCTTCCAGCCCTTGCGCGGCCAGGGCCGGCACGAAGGGCCGGTGCGGCGGGTTGACCAGCACCAGCGCGCCACCCGGCCGCCCCGGCTCGGCCCCCGCCGCCAGCGCCGGCGCCAGCAGCCGCCACTCGCCCTGCCCGGCCTGCGGCTGCAGCACCTCCACCAGCGCGCCCACCGGCCAGCCGCCCCCGGGCAGCACCGCATCGAGCGCCGCATGGCCGGTGGGGCGCGTGGCGCCCACGTTGCGCGCGAGTTCGTCGGCGCGCCAGACGGCACCGACCGCCAAAGCATCGGGCGCGACTGCAGCAAGCCGCGGGCGGTCCGGGGGAAAAACGGGAGACAACGCGGGGGATGGCATGGCACAAGCCGGCAGCAGGCCTGATCGGCCCGGGTGAAAGCGGTCCTGAATACTGTACGAATAAACAGTATAAGAAGCTTTCACCCGCTTGCCAAGCGGGTGCCGGGCCCGGTTGCCGGCCGTGATCGGTGCACGGTGGAGCGCCCGGCATTCGGCCCGCCGGGCGTCCGGGCGGCCCGCTCAGCCGCTCACAGCAGCCCGGGCACCAGCCACCAGGTGCGCTTCTTGTACGCGGCCCACTCGGGGTAGCGCGACATGCTGGCTTCCTTCATGACCATGTTGACCGCGAACAACCCCAGCCAGACCCAGGCCAGCACGAGCACCGGCAGCCAGTGCCAGACCATCAGCGCGAAGCTGCCGTAGATCATCATCTCGCCCAGGTAGTTGGGGTGACGCACATAGCGGTGCATGCCGTCGGTGATGAGCCCGCGCTTCACGCGCAGGGTGTAGAACTTCTGCGCGTCGGCCGCGATCATGATGACCGAGCCCAGCATGCACAGGCTGCTGCACAGCGCGAACCACACATGATCCGGCAGTGGGTACACCGGGCGCACCGTGCCCGAGATCAGCAGCCAGCCGAACACCCAGTACCAGCCCAGCACGCCCAGGAAGGCGTTGATGCCGCCGCCGATGGTGATGCGGATCTGCCAGTTGGGGTCGGGAAAGGCCATGTCCTTGACCAACCACACCAGCCCGTAGGTACCGTGCAGCGCCAGGTAGACCCAGGCCGCGGTGCTGGTGTTGCCATACCACCAGATCAGAAAACCGAGGAAGAAGAAGGTGCCGGCCTTCTGGAAATTGATGACCCAGGCGAACTTCCACGGCCGGGGGCCGCCGCCGAAGTCCTGCGACAGCCAGTTGTTGAAGCGGCGCATCGCCAGCGCCCAGGCGGGTGCGGGGGTGGCAGAACCGGCGGGTGCGGGGGTGGCAGAACCGGCGGCTGCGGGGGCGGGGCTGGCAGGGTTCATCGGACGGTCCTCGGTGCGGGCGGGATGGGCAGCATAAACAGGCCGGCCCCGGGCCGCAAGGCGGGCAACCCGGATCAGGCCGGCGGGGCGCTCGCGTCCACCGCCCGCCCCTGCGCATCGTGGCGCACGAGGGTGAACGGCGGCAGGCCCTGCATCAGGCGTTTGCCGTAGCCGGTGCGGGTGAGGCGGCGGTCGTAGCAGGTGACGAAGGCCCGGTCGGTCTCGGTGCGGATGGCGCGGCCGGCCCACTGGGCCAGGCGGATGGCGGTGGCCGGCACCACGAGTTCGCTGAACGGGTCGCGGCCCACGGCGCGCAGCCATTCGGCACGGGCCTCGCCCACCGGGTCGTCGGGCGGGGCGAAGGGCAGCTTGGCGATGAACACGCTCTCGCACAGCTCGCCCGGCAGGTCCAGCCCCTCGCCGAAGGATTGCATGCCGAAGATGACCGATGCCTCGCCCGCCTGAACCCGCTCGCGGTGGCGCGCCATCAACGTGGCGCGCGGCCACTCGGTCTGCACCAGCACGACGTCGCGCAGGTCGCCGGGCAGCGCCTCGACCGCCACGCGCAGCTGCTCGCGCGAGGTGAACAGCGCCAGCGCACCGTGGCGCACCTCGCGCAGGTCGCGGATCAGGGCCTGCGCCACCTCGGCGTTGAACCGTGCGGCGTCTTTCGGGTCGGCGTCGGTCGCGGCGGCGATGAAGCGGCCCTGCGCGGCAAAGTCGAACGGGCTGTCCACTGACAGCGTGACGGCTGCCGGATCGCCTTGCAGGCCGGACTCGCGCAGGAAGAAGTCGAACTGCCCGCAGCTCGTCAGCGTGGCGGAGGTGACCACCGCGCCACGCACCGCCGACCACAGGTGGGTGCGCAGCGTGGCGCCGGGCAGGATGGGGCTCGCATGCGCCTTGACCACGATGAAGTCACCCACGACCTCATAGGTGAACCACTTGGCCACCGGGGCGTCGTCGGGGCCGCTGGCCTGCAGCAGCAGCTGCGCGGTGTGGGCCACGTCTTCCAGCCGTGGCGCCAGCATGCCGATCTGCGCGTACAGCGTGGACAGGCGGCGCGCCTCGTCGGGCTTGTCGCGGATTTCGGCGCGCAAGGCCTTGCCGACGGCGGCGACGCAGCCGAGGTAGCTCTCGGCGGTCACGCTGAGCAGGCGCAGCGGTTCCTCCAGCGGCTCGGGCAGCACGCCTTGCGGCAGGCGCGCACGCGCCGGGCCCCAGGCACCTTTTTGCGCCTTGAGCTGCTCGCCGTAGAGATCCATCACGAGCTTCGCCAGGTCCGACAGGGTCTGCTTGAGCTGGCTCGACAGGCGGTAGACATCGGCCACCTCCGAGACGTTGACCAGGCCACCGATTCGCACCACACGCGCGGCCAGGCGGTCCAGCCAGGTGGTGCGGGAGAGGTCCATCGCGCAGGCAAACTGATCCAGTGCGGTGGCCGGCAGGTGGTGGCCTTCGTCGAGCACGAGCAGGCAGTGGTCGAGCTCGGGCAGCTGGCGCGAGCCCAGCGAAGACAGCAGCAGGTCGTGGTTGGCCACGATGACCTGCGCGCCGACCAGCTCCTTGCGCCGTTCGTAGTAGGTGCAGCTGCCGAACAGCGGGCAGTGCCGGCCGGTGCAGGAGCGCGCATCGGCGGCCACCGGGTTCCACAGTTCCGGCTCGGGCGGGGTGGCCAGGGTGTCGCGGTCGCCGTCCCAGCTGGCGTGCGCCAGCGCGTGCGCCATGTCGGCGTACAGGTGCACGCGCGCCTCGGTGGCGGTGCGCCGCGCGAAGCCTTCGCCAGGTTCCTCGTCCTCGAACAGGTCGTCATCGCCGTCGTCGGGTCCGCCGGCCACGCGGTTGAGCTTGAGCTTGCAGACGTAGCGCCCGCGGCCCTTGGCCAGCGCGAAACGGAACGGCATCGGCATCTGCGCCGCCAGGGCGGGCAGGTCCTTGTGGACGAGCTGCTCCTGCAGCGCCACGGTGGCGGTGGAGATCAGCACCCGCGTGTGGCGCGCCAAGGCCAGCGCAATGGCCGGCGCGCAGTAGGCCAGCGACTTGCCCACACCGGTACCGGCCTGGATGACGGCGATCGAGCGCACCGGTTCGGCCTCGTCGTCATCCCCCTTGCCCAACGTGGCTTCGGCAAAGGTGCGCGCGACCTGCTCGGCCATCCGGCGCTGGCCGGGACGGTCGCGAAAATCCGCATCGGCCGCGACCACGGCGTCGAAGGCGTTCAGGGCGGACTGGGCAAGCGGAGACAGGGACATGGCCCGAGTGTGGCATGGCGCAGTGGTGCAGCCGGGTCATGTCCAACCCGGCCGCTGGCGCCCGGGGTCTGCGCTCAGGCGGTGAGCAGACGCCAGGCCCACCAGACGCCGATGCCCATCTGCACCGCAAAGGCACTGAAACGCAGGGTCACGGCCGTGGGGCTGAGCGAGGCGAGGTGGATGCAGGACTGGACGATGCGCGCGCCGAGCAGCACCATCGCCAGCGGGTCGGTCACGGCGCTGCGGCCGGTGACCAGCGCCACCAGCATCAGGCCGCCGAAGATGGGCAGTCCCTCGATGCAATTGGCGTGGGCGCGTGCCAGTCGCTGCATGAAGGGAGACAGGTTGCTGTTTTCGGGATTGAAACCGTTGGCCGGCACCACCTTGCGGGCCACCAGCGCACTGCGGATGCCTTCCATGAGCACCAGCAAGGCCAGGGTCCAGGCAATGAAACCGGTCAGGGCGAAGGCGGTGGGTGGGACGGTCATGAGAGTCTCCTTGATCCGACCGGGAGACAGGAAGGGTGGTTGCAGGCCGGATGCAACGCCTGCAATGTAGCGTCCGGCCGGCCCGGCGGCAACCCGTCGCGCGGCGGGATCCTGTCCGGCGGAGCGGCTGTTTGTCCGGCAAATGCCCGGGTTTTCATGTCGCCACCCTTGAAATCGGGTCAAAAGGCCGTATCATTAGCACTCGCTGGGGTTGAGTGCTAGTATCTCGACCCCACAAGTTAACAAGCGCCAACTTCTTCTTTCCCGGAGGTCGGCGCTTTTTGATGACAACCTCTTGTTTCATATTCAAGGAGATCCCATGAAACTTCGTCCCCTCGCAGACCGCGTGATCGTCAAGCGCGTCGAAAACGAAACCAAGACCGCTTCCGGCATCGTGATCCCCGACAGTGCCGCTGAAAAGCCGGACCAGGGTGAAGTGCTGGCCGTGGGCCCGGGCAAGACCAACGACAAGGGCGAGACCAAGGCCCTGTCGGTCAAGGTCGGCGATCGCGTGCTGTTCGGCAAGTACAGCGGCCAGACCGTCAAGGTCGACGGCGACGAACTGCTGGTGATGAAGGAAGACGACCTGTTCGCCGTTGTCGAGCAGTGATCGACCGCACCCACCCATTCCCTTAATTTACTGAATCCGGAGAAACAGACATGGCAGCAAAAGACGTCATTTTCGGCGGCGACGCCCGCGCGCGCATGGTTGAAGGCGTGAACATCCTGGCCAACGCGGTCAAGGTCACCCTGGGCCCCAAGGGCCGCAACGTGGTGCTGGAACGCTCGTTCGGCGCCCCCACCGTGACCAAGGACGGTGTGTCCGTGGCCAAGGAAATCGAACTCAAGGACAAGCTCCAGAACATGGGCGCCCAGATGGTCAAGGAAGTCGCTTCCAAGACCAGCGACATCGCCGGTGACGGCACCACCACCGCCACCGTGCTGGCCCAGGCCATCGTGCGCGAAGGCATGAAGTACGTGGCCGCCGGCATGAACCCGATGGACCTCAAGCGCGGCATCGACAAGGCCGTCGCGGCCCTGGTCGCCGAACTGAAGAAGGCCTCCAAGGCCACCACCACCTCCAAGGAAATCGCGCAGGTCGGCTCCATCTCCGCCAACAGCGACGACACCATCGGCAAGATCATCGCCGATGCGATGGACAAGGTCGGCAAGGAAGGCGTCATCACCGTCGAAGACGGCAAGAGCCTCGAGTCCGAACTCGAAGTCGTCGAAGGCATGCAGTTCGACCGCGGCTACCTGTCGCCCTACTTCATCAACAACCCCGAGAAGCAGAGCGCGATCCTCGACAACCCGTTCGTGCTGCTGTTCGACAAGAAGATCAGCAACATCCGCGACCTGCTGCCCACGCTGGAGCAGGTGGCCAAAGCCGGTCGTCCGCTGCTGATCATTGCTGAGGACGTCGAAGGCGAAGCGCTGGCCACCCTGGTGGTGAACACCATCCGCGGCATCCTGAAGGTCGTGGCCGTCAAGGCGCCGGGCTTCGGCGACCGCCGCAAGGCCATGCTGGAAGACATCGCCATCCTGACCGGCGGCAAGGTCATCGCCGAGGAAGTGGGCCTGACGCTCGAAAAAGTGACGCTGGCTGACCTGGGTTCTGCCAAGCGCATCGAAGTGGGCAAGGAAAACACCATCATCATCGACGGCGCCGGCGCCGCAGCCGACATCGAAGCGCGCGTCAAGCAGATCCGCGTGCAGATCGAGGAAGCCACCAGCGACTACGACCGCGAGAAGCTGCAAGAGCGCGTGGCCAAGCTGGCCGGCGGCGTGGCGGTGATCAAGGTCGGTGCCGCCACCGAAGTCGAAATGAAGGAGAAGAAAGCCCGCGTCGAAGACGCCCTGCACGCCACGCGCGCGGCGGTGGAAGAAGGCATCGTGGCCGGTGGCGGCGTGGCGCTGCTGCGCGCCAAGCAGGCCGCTGGCACCATCAAGGGTGACAACTCCGACCAGGACCACGGCATCGCCCTGGTGCTGAAGGCCATCGAATCGCCGCTGCGCGAGATCGTGTACAACGCCGGCGGCGAAGCCTCGGTGGTGGTCAACGCGGTGCTGGCCGGCAAGGGCAACTACGGCTTCAACGCCGCCAACGACACCTATGGCGACATGATCGAAATGGGCATTCTGGATCCGACCAAGGTGACCCGCACCGCGCTGCAGAACGCGGCCTCCGTGGCGTCGCTGATGCTGACCACCGAGTGCATGGTGGCCGAGAGCCCGAAGAACGAAGCCCCGGCCGGCGGCGGCATGCCAGACATGGGTGGCATGGGCGGCATGGGCGGCATGGGCATGTAAACGGCCCGTGGCGCCGCAGGGTTTCGGCCCTGCGCCCCGAACAAAAACCCCGCGAGGCCAGCGCCTCGCGGGGTTTTTTTCTTCAGGAGCCGAGCCAGCGTCGCTACGGAATGCGCATGTTGATCATGAACATCAGAAACGAGCCGCCCAGCAGAATCTGCCCGCCCCAGACCGGTGTGAACTGATAGGCCAGCGCCACGTTCACGGCGGGCGAAAACCCGTTGTAGTTCAGGGGCACGCGCTTGCTGTATTCGCCCAGATAGCCGTAGAGCAGGCCGGCCGTCCACTTGAACGTCAGCTTCTCGATGCCCCAGATGTCGTGGTAGGCCTTGCCGAACGGAAAGAGGTACACCACGGGCTGGTTGAACGAGTTCTGGAAGAACGCCACGCCGTCGAGCCAGTTGTCCTTTTTTTCACGTTCGATTCCGACCAGGAACACGTGCGTGTACGTCTTGTCGGTGCTGAAATGATAGGAATACGGGCTGACCGACAGGGTGAACTTGTCATCCTTGTCGAAAAAGGGCGCCGTCGGCGCCTCCTGGGCCAGCGCGCTGGCGGCAAGACAGGCCACAATCAGGGCCACAAAGGTTCTTAGGAGTCGGGCGAAGGACATGACAGCGGCATTGGCGCGTAACAGGAATCGCCGATTATTGACGATCCTCAAGATCAGGGGTCTGAAGCGGTCCGGCCGGTTCGCTGTCAGCCTGGCGCTGGGCGTATCCGTGCTGGCGGGCTGCGCCTGGCTGGACACCAAGCAGCGGCAACTCATCTACCGGCCCACGCCCGGCGTGCCGGCCCATTTCACGGGGCTGCGCGAGGGTGACCAACAGTTCTTTCTGCCGGTTCCGGCAAACCCCGACACCGCTTCGGTCGGCCAGGCGCCCATCGCGTCCGCCCAGGCCGCCAGCGCATCCACGCCCCAACGCATCGAAATGTGGTGGTTGCCGAACCCCGACCCGGCCGCTCCCACGCTGTTGTACCTGCACGGCACCTTCCGCACCCTGGTGGCCAACGTGCGCAAGATCGAGGCGCTGCGAACGGCAGGCTTTTCAGTGCTCGCGGTGGAGTACCGCGGCTGGGGCCTGAGCACTCCGATCGTTCCGTCGGAGAAGACCATCCTGCAGGATGCGGACATCGCCTGGGCGGAGTTGCTGCGCCGCGAGCCGCGGCCGCAGCAGCGCGTCATCTTCGGGCACTCGATGGGCAGCGGCGTGGCGGTCGACCTGGCCAGCCGCCAGCGCCCCCAGTCCGACTACGGGGGGCTGATCCTGGAGTCCGGGTTCACCAGCTTTCCAGACATCGCATCCGAGGTCAGCGGCGTGGCCGGGCTGATCGCGTTGTCCAGCGACGAACGCTTCGCGTCGATCGACAAGATCAAGCGGGTGGAACAGCCGTTGCTGATGATCCACGGCAATCTGGACAAGACCGTCCCGATGATCCTGGGCGAACGGCTGTTCGCCGCGGCCAACCCGCCCAAGACCTGGGTGATGATCGACGGGGGGCGCCACAGCGATCTCGACGACAAGGGGCGAGAGGTCTATCAGCAGGCGGTACGGCAGTTCAAGGCCACCGTGCTCGCGCGGGACGCATCGGCGCAGGCGCAGGCCGCACGCGGCGGCGCCGCACCGGGAGACACCGCGGCCCGCGCGGAGCCGACGCCGGGGCCCGGCGTTCAGTAAGTCCATTTTTGATAGCACCTGGTGGCCGACCGGCGCTGGGAAACAGGCCATTTGGCCAGAGATGGCCTTCAAGGGGTGCCGCGCACCACTGAAACCCCGTGGTCGGCCAGCCCCAGCCCCACTTCGGCGCCGGGCTCGAGCACGTTCGTGAGATCGGGCGAGACGACGAAGATGCTGCCCAGCGGCGTGTCGAAGGTGTACTCGAAGAAACTGCCCAGATAGGCGGCCTTGCGCAGCGTGCCCGCCACCGTCGCCTCCCGGGGCGCGTCACCACGGTGGATACGCCAGGCCTCCGGCCGCACCGCCACTTTCACCGAACCAGGCGTCACGGCGTGACGGGGCGCGATGGCCAGCGGGCCCAGCCGCACCAGGCCGTCGCCGCCGGCCTCGGCGGGGAACAGCATGGCCTCGCCCATGAAGCCGGCCACGAACTCGCTCTGCGGGAATTCATACATCTCCTTCGGCGAGCCGCGCTGCGCGATCAGGCCGTCGGCGCTCATCACCACGATCTGGTCGCTCACCGCCAGCGCCTCGCTCTGGTCGTGCGTGACGTAGGCCACGGTGAGGTTCAGGCGCTGTTGCAGGCTGCGGATTTCCTCGCGCATCTCGCGTCGCAGGCGGGCATCCAGGTTGCTCAGCGGCTCGTCGAACAGCAGCACCGCCGGCTCCAGCACCAGGGCGCGCGCCAGCGCCACGCGCTGCTGCTGGCCGCCCGAGAGCTCACTGGGCAGGCGGTCGTCGTAGCCCACCAGGCCCACGTTCTTCAGTGCCTCCACGCCGCGGCGGCGCGCCTCCTCGCGCGCCACGCCCGACATCTTCAGGCCGTACATCACGTTTTCCAGCACGTTCATGTGCGGGAAAAGCGCGTAGCTCTGGAACATCATGCTGACGTTGCGGTCGGCCGGGCCCAGCGTGGTGACGTCCTTGCCGTCCATCAGGATCTGGCCGCCGGTGGGCAGCTCGAGCCCGGCAATCATGCGCAGCACCGTGGTCTTGCCGCAGCCCGACGGACCGAGGATGGTGGTCAGCGTGCCTTTGGGCACCTCGAAACTGACCCCTTTGACCACCAGCGGCGCGGCCGCGTTCAGCCCGTAGCGCTTGGTGATGTTCCTGAATTCGACGCCGTGGTGCATGGTGTGTTTCGTTCGATGGGAATTCAGTGGGCCGGTGCCGCCACGGCGGTTGAACCGGTCTTGCGCCGGCCCAGCTTGCGCTCGCCCACGAGGAACTGGATCAGCGCGATGGCCAGCGACATCAGCACGATCAGCACCGTGCAATAGGCCAGTGCCACGCCGTAGTCGCCATTGCCGACGCGGCCGATGATGTAGGTGGTGGCCAGCTCGTTCTCGGCCGTCACCAGGAAAATGACGGCGCTGACGGTGGTCATCGCACGCACGAAGCTGTAGACCAGCGCCGCCACCAGCGCGGGCTTGAGCAGCGGCAGCACCACGTTGAACAGCGTCTGCGCGGTGGAGGCGCGCAGCATCACCGACGCCTCGTCCAGCGACTTGTCCAGCTGGCGGAACGCCGCGGTGCCCGCGCGCACGCCCACCGGCAGGTTGCGGAACATGAAGCACAGCATGATGATGAGGCCGGTGCCGGTGAGTTCCACCGGCGGCACGTTGAAGGCCAGGATGTAGCTCACCCCCAACACCGTGCCGGGAATCGCGAAGGCCAGCAGCGCCACGAACTCGAACGCGCCGCGGCCATGGAACTCGGTGCGCGCCAGCAACCAGGCGATCAGCAGGCCGGTGGCGGCCGTGACCGGCGCCGACAGGCCGGCCAGCTTGACCGTGGTCAGCAACGAGTGCCAGGCCGTGCCGGCCCAGACCAGGCCGAACTGGCCCCACTCCAGCGCGAACGCGGTCTTGAAGTGGTTGAGCGTGAGCGTGTAGTCGCGCCCCCAGGTCTGCACGAAGCCGCCGGCAAAGGCGAACAGGTAGACCACCACGGTGAAGGCCAGCCACGGGAAGACCACCGCGTTCAGCACGCGGCGCACGCCGTCGGGCAGCGGCATCGGGATGCCCGCGTCGCCCTTGCCGCTGACCGTGGTGTAGTTCTGCTTGCCAAGCAGGCCACGCTGCAGGGCAAACACCGCGAGCGCGAACAGCGTGAGGATCCAGGCGAGCGAGGCGGCGCGCCCCTGGTCGTACTGCGCGCCCACGATGGCGAAGAAGATGTCGGTCGACAGCACGGAGAACTGGCCGCCCACCACGATCGGGTTGCCGAAATCGGCCATGCTTTCGATGAAACCCACCAGGAACGCGTTGGCCAGACCCGGCTTGAGCAGCGGCAGCGTGACAGTGAAGAAGGTGCGGCGCCGGTCGGCGCGCAGGGTCTGGGCCGCCTCCTCGAGGCTGGGCGCGACGCCCTGCACCACGCCGCGCATGATCATGAACGCAATCGGCGTGAAGGCGAACATCTGCGCCACCCAGATGCCCAGCACACCGTAGAACCAGCGCGTGGGCTGGATGCCGAAGGCGTATTCGAGAAACTGGTTCACCACACCAGCGCGACCGAACAGCAGGATCAGCCCCAGCCCCACCACGAACGGGGGCGTGATGATGGGCAACAGCGCGACCACGCGCAAGGGGCCCTGCAGGCGCGCGCTGGCGCCGCGTTCGGCCATCAGCGCCATCATGGTGCCCAGCGCCGTGGTGCCGGTGGCGGTGCACAGCGCCAAGAACAAGGTGTTCCAGGCGACGCCGCAGCGCTGGCCGCCCGCCAGGCACGACAGCCCCCAGACCCGCTCATTGCCGATGCGTTCCTGCAAAGCCAGCAGCGACCACTGCCCCTGTTCGTTCAGGAACGCGCCGTGCAGGGCCTTGACCACCGGGAAGGCGATGAACAGCACCAGCAGCACCGAGCAGCCGACCACCGCCGAGGCCACGAACAGATCGCCCTTGAAAAAGCCCAGCCGCGCCACACCGAACGATGAAATCATCACCAGTGCGAGCAGGGCGAGGAAAGCACCGATGCCGATGCCGAACTGGTTGCGCTCCAGCTCGCCCAGCCACAGGTTGAGGAACTCGAACGACCATCCCCGGGCACCGATCATGAAGCCGAACGCCAGCAGGCCCGCAAACCCCAGCACCCCGCCGGCTAGCAACCAGCGCCCCTGGGACTTGCCTGGCGGGACCGCCAGGCCGATGGCCGCGATGCACAGCCCGGCCAGGCCCACCGCCAGCCACACGCGGCCGTGGGCCAGAATCTGGACCATGCCGCTGGCGGTCTCGGCGCCGCCGAAGATCTGCCCCATCACGGTGTACCAGGCCGTGTCCTGGATCGCGTACCAGGGCAGGATGACGTAGGCCAGTCCACCGGCGGCGAGCCAGAGGCGAAGGGCGCGATCGGGGTGGCGGCTCACAACAGGTGGTGGGATGTTTGCGACCCGGAGGTCGGCGGCATCATCGTCTCGCCGGCGTCAGCGCGGCAGCGAGTTGATTTCTTTTTCCCACTTTGCGATCAGGCGCCGGCGCTCGGCGCTGGAGCCGTATTTCGCATAGTCGTAGTTGATGAGCTTGATCTTCTTCGGGTCGGGCATGCGCGGATCGATGGCCGTGTTCGAATTGCTGGGCAACTGGAACTGTTTGGCCGCCACACCGAACTGCTGGGCACCGGGCGTCAGCGCCCATTCGTAGAACTTCTTGGCCTGCTCCAGGTTGCGCGCGCCCTTGACGATGCTCATCGAACCGATCTCGGCCCCTGTGCCTTCCGAGGGCGTGGACGATCCGACCGGAAAACCCTGGATGGCCTCGGTGGTGACGTCGTGCACGAAACTGATCGACACCATGGTCTCGCCCCGGGCGGCGGCCTTGATCGGCGCCGTGCCGCTGCGGGTGTAGGTGCTGACGTTCTTGTGCAGCGCGCGCAGGTAGTCGAAAGCTTTTTCCTCGCCCATGATCTGCACCAGCGTGGCAATCACGGTGTACGCCGTGCCGCTGGAGGCAGGGTTGGCCATCTGGATTTCGCCCTTGTACTCGGGCTTGAGCAGGTCGGCCCAGGACTTGGGCGCCTGCGCCTTCTTGCGGGCCAGCAGCTCGGTGTTGTAACCGAAGCCCAGCGGGCCGAGGTAGACGCCCACGGTGCGGAACTTGGCGTCTTCGGCCTGTTTGCGCGCCCAGGGATAGAGCTGGGGCAGCAGCGGCGACTTGTATTCGAGCGTCAGGCCTTGTTCGGCCGCCTGCAAGTGCGGGTCGCCGGTGCCGCCGAACCAGATGTCGGTCTTGGGGTTGTCCTTCTCGGCGATGAGTTGCGCCAGCGCCTCGCCCGAGCCCTTCATGCTCATGTTGACCTTGGTGCCGGTGGTGCGCGAATACACCGTGGCCATCATGTTGCACCAGTCGGCCTGCACCGAGCAGATGATGTTGACCTGGCCTTGCGCCGCGGCACCCAGGGAAACGGCCAGCGTGGCCGCAAACAGGATGGTCTTTTTCATGATGAACTCCTTGGGGTTGTCAGTTTGTCCGTCTCACGGCTGCGTCGTCCGGGCATCGATCGGGCGCCGGATCGGGCTTGCACCGCTTCAATTTGCAATGAATTGACCCGCAGCCCATCGTCAAACGGTCACCAGCTGCTATCAAAATAGGACCAATCGGAAGCGGGCTCACGGGTCGGTCCACTCAGATCCGTCCTTCTTCCACCGCATGGCAGGCAATGCGGATGCCCCCCAGCTGCATCAGCGTGGGCCGCTCGGTACGGCAGCGTTCGGTGACATGGGGGCAGCGCGGGTTGAAGGCGCAACCGGGCGGCGGATTCAGCGGGTTGGGCACCTCGCCCTGCACCGGCGTGCGCGCCCGCCCGGTGTCGTGCATCTTGGGGATCGCGTCCAGCAGCATGCGCGTGTAGGGGTGGCGCGGGCTTTCGAACAGCGTCGCCTTGTCGGCCAGCTCGACCAGGCGCCCCAGGTACATCACGCCCACCTGGTCGCTCACATGGCGCACCACCGCCAGGTTGTGGCTGATGAAGAGGTAGGTCAGGCCCTGTTGGCGTTGCAGGTCCTTCATGATGTTGAGCACCTGCGCCTGCACGCTCACATCCAGCGCCGAGGTGGGCTCGTCGCAGACCAGGAACTCGGGCTGGGTGGCCAGCGCGCGCGCGATCGAGATGCGCTGGCGCTGTCCGCCCGAGAACTGGTGCGGGTACTTCACCATGTCCAGCGCCGACAGTCCCACCGACTGCAACAGTTCGCCCACGCGGTGGCGCAGCTGGTCCGGATCGGGGATCAGTCCGTGCTCGCGCAGCGGCTCGCCCACGATGTCGCCCACCGTCCAGCGCGGGTTGAGGCTGGCGTACGGGTCCTGGAAGATCATCTGGATGCGCCGACGCAGCGCCTGCCCTTCGGGTGAGCGGTAGGCGGTGTGCACGTCCTGCCCGTCAAAGACCATGCCGCCCCGGGTCGGCGCGTACAGGCCCACCAGCAGCCGGGCCACGGTGCTCTTGCCGCAACCCGATTCGCCCACCAGCGCCAGCGTCTGGCCTTTTTCGATGTCGAAGCTGACGCCGTCCACCGCGTGCAGCAGGACGCGCGGCTTGCGTTCGATGACCCGGTTCAGCCATGGTGCCGAGACGTCAAAGGTCATGGCCAGATCGCGGGCCTGGACCAGCGGACGCCCCGCAACGGGCGTGTTGCCTGGCGTCTGGCTCATGTGGCACCTCCCTCGTGCAGCCAGCAGGCGGCCTGCGTGGAGCCCGCCGCGCGCAGCTCGGGCCGCTCTCGCGTGCAACGATCGAAGGCGCTGGGACAGCGCGGGTTGAACGCGCAGCCGCTCGGAATGGCATTGAGCCGGGGCATCGCGCCATCGATCTGGTTCAGGCGCTCGCGGTCTTGCGTCATGTCGGGAATCGAGGCCATCAGGCCCTCGGTGTAAGGATGAACCGGCCGGTTGATCACGTCATGGACCGGTCCGATCTCGGCGATGCGCCCGGCGTACATCACGGCAACGCGGTCGCAGGTTTCGGCGATCACGCCCATGTCGTGGGTGATCAGCATCACGGCGGCGCCCCGCTCCTTGCACAGGCGCTTGAGCAGCGTGATGATCTGCGCCTGGATCGACACGTCCAGCGCCGTGGTCGGCTCGTCGGCAACGATGAGCTGCGGCTCGGCCGCCAGCGCCAGCGCGATCACCACCCGCTGGCGCATGCCGCCCGAGAACTGGTGCGGAAAATGGTCAATCCGTTCGGCCGCGGCCGGAATGCCGGTGTCCTGCAACAGGCCGATGGCACGCTCGCGCGCTTCCTGCTCCGACACCGGCAGGTGCGTCCGGATGGTTTCGATCAGTTGACGCCCCACGGAATACAGTGGGTTGAGCGAGGTCAGCGGGTCCTGGAAGATCGCGCCGATCTTGCGTCCGCGGATGCTGCGCATGGCTTCGTGGTCGAGGTTGTCGATGCGCTGACCCTGCAGCACGATCTCGCCACTGGCAACCCGCCCCGGCGGCTCCAGCAGGCCGATGATCGATGCGCCGGTCAGCGACTTGCCCGCACCGGACTCGCCCACCACGCCGAGGATTTCGCCGGACGCGATCTCGAACGACACGTCGTCCAACGCCCGCAGGGTGCCCCGGCGTCCAGGAAATTCGACGACCAGGTTCTTGACTTGTAAAAGGCTCATGTCGGAGTCGGCTCAGCGCAGGCGCGGGTTGAGCGCGTCGCGCAACCAGTCGCCGAGAAGGTTCACGGACAGGGCGATCAGCACCAGCATCAGCCCGGGGAAGACAGTGATCCACCACTCGCCGGAGAACAGGTAGTCGTTACCGATGCGGATCAGCGTGCCCAGAGAGGGCGAGGTCGGTGGCGCGCCCACGCCGAGGAACGACAGCGTGGCCTCGGTGATGATGGCGGTGGCCACCTGGATGGTGGCGAGCACCAGCACCGGCCCCAGCACGTTGGGCAGCACGTGGCGGCGCATGATCCGCATCGGCGCCACGCCGGTCACCCGCGCGGCCTGGACGTACTCCTTGTTGCGCTCGACCAGCGTGGAGCCACGCACCGTGCGCGCATATTGCACCCAGCCGGTCAACGAGATGGCGAGGATCAGGACCCCGAACGCCAGCGCCTCGTTCGCATTGGGAAAGATCGCGCGCCCGACGCCGGCGATCAGCAGCGCCACCAGAATCGCCGGAAACGACAGCATCACGTCACAAAGGCGCATCAACGCGCCGTCGATCCAGCCGCCCTTGAAGCCGGCCAGCAGGCCCAGCGTCACCCCCACCAGAACCGACAGCACCACCGAAGCCAGGCCCACCACCAGCGAGATGCGTGCGCCGTACATCAACGCCGAGAGGATGTCGCGGCCTTGATCGTCGGTTCCCAGCAGGTATTTCCGACTGCCACCCTCGCTCCAGGCCGGCGGCAGGCGGGCATCGCTGAGCTCCAGCGTCGCGAGGTTGAACGGATCGTGGGGCGAAACCCAGGGCGCAAACATGGCGCAGAAGATGCACACGAAGGCGATGACGCCGGCGACGACCGCCATCGGCGAGGTGCGAAAACTGTAGCCAATGTCGCTGTCAAGCCATCGCGCAAGAGGATTGGTCATGGTTCAGTGGAGACGAAGCCTGGGCACAGGGCGCCGCGGCAGTCGATCCAGGTTTCGAGATTGGATGAAAGGCTTTGAGGGGCGCCTGTGAGGGCGCCCCTCGAACGTCACTTGATGCTGATGTATCGGAACGGCATGAAGTTGTCAGCCTGCTGGACCAGGTCAACCTTCTTGTTGAGGCCCCAGGCCAGCGCCTGCTGGTGCAGCGGCAGGTGGCCGATGTCGGCGGAATGCAGGTCGAACGCCTCCTTGATCATGGCGTTGCGCTTGGTCTTGTCGGTCTCGGACTGGATCGCCTTGGTGAGCTGGTCCACCTTCGGGTTGCAATAGCTGCCCAGGTTGAACATGCCGGCACCCTTGTCGTCGACACAGGCCATCAGGGCATTGAGGGCGTTGTGGGCGTCATAGGTGGTGGGCGTCCAGCCGAGCATGTAGAAGCTGGTGTCACGCCGCAGCACCTTCGGGAAATACGTGCCTTTTGTCTCTGCCTGCAGGTTGACCTTGACGTTGATGCGCGCGAGGTTGGCCGACACCGTCTGGCAGATGCGCGAGTCGTTGACGTAGCGGTCGTTCGGGCAGTTCAGCGCCACCTCGAAGCCATTGGGGTAACCCGCCTCGGCCAGCAGCTTCCTGGCAGCTTCGGGGTCGTAGGGCAGGCGCTTGTTCTGATCGGCGTTGAAGCCGTTGATCCCCGGACCGACCATCAGCGCGGTGGGCTTGGAGGCGCCACGCATCACGGTCTTCTGGATGCCGTCGATGTCGATCGCCTGGTAGAACGCCTGGCGCACCCGCTTGTCCTTGAACGGGTTCTTGCCCTTCACGTTCGAGAACTGCAGTTCGTCGCGCTTCTGGTCCATGCCCAGGAAGATGGTGCGCAGTTCCGGACCCTGTAGCACCTTCGCGTTGGGCGACGCGTTGATGCGGTCGACGTCCTGCAGCGGCACCGGCTCCATGACGTCGATTTCGCCGGACAGCAGCGCTGCAACCCGCGTGGCGTCGTTGCCGATGGGCGTGAAGATGACCTCGTTCACGTTGCCGTCGATCTTGCCCCAGTAGTTGCCATTGCGCACAAACGTGGTGCGCACGTTGGGCTGGCGTTCACGCAGGCGGAACGGGCCGGTGCCGTTGGCGCGGAACGAAGCGGCATTCTCGATGCCCTTGCGACGATCCACCGGGCGGGTTGCCTGGTTGGTCTCGCACCACTTCTTGCTCATCATGTATGTGGTGGACAGCGCATCGGGCAGGATGGGGAACGGCGCCTTGGTTTCAATCTCGACCACATGGTCGTTGACCTTGCGCACTTCCTTGATGTCGTTGACATTGCTCTTCAGGTCGGAGCCTTCGCCGGCGACCCGTGCCAGCGAGAACACCACGTCGTCGGCGGTGAACGGCGTGCCGTCATGGAACGTGACGCCCTTGCGCAGTTCAAACCGCCACACAGTCGGCGAAGTCTGTTTCCAGGACGCGGCCAGCGCCGGCGCGAGCGCCAGGTCCTTGCCGCGGCCCACCAGCGGCTCGTAGACATTGCTGGTGACGGACAGTTGCAGCGATTCGTTCAGCGAATGCGGGTCCATCGACAGGGCATCGCCCTGGTTGGCAATGCGGACCGTCTGGGCCCAGGCGCCGCCGCCGGCCAGGCACAGTGCCGCTGCGAGAGCGGTCGCGAGGGTGGATGGTTTGAAGTTCATCAGGGGCTCCTTGTTGAAACGGTGGGTGTCAGGGAAAAGATTGGCTGGAATCCGAGGGGAGCGATCGTTCGACCAGGCTGGCGTGCAAGGCCGCGCCGAGCGGAAGGATCTCGTCGTTGAAGTCGTAACGGCTGTTGTGCAGGAAACAACTTCCTTCGCCGCCCTGGCCGATGCGGAGGTAGGCGCCAGGCTTGACCTGCAGCATGAAGGCGAAGTCTTCAGAACCCATGCTGGGCTCCAAGTCACGCACGACGTGCGCCTCGCCGACCAGCGACTCGGCGACATCGGCGGCAAACCGCGCCTCGTCCCCGGTGTTCACCGTGGCGGGGTAGATGCGCTCGTACCGGACCGTCGCGGCCGCGCCGAAGGCCAGCGCCACGGCACCGCACAGGTCGTGCAGCCGCTGTTCCACCAGGTCCTGGACCACGGGATTGAAGGTACGCACCGTGCCGGTCAGCGTGGCGGTTCCAGGGATGACACTGAACGCGCCGGGATCACCGGCCTGCAGGGCGCACAGGCTGATGACGGCGCTTTCGAGCGGTTTGACATTGCGCGACACAATGCTCTGCGCGGCCGTGATGATGTGCGCGGCCACCAGCACCGGATCAACCGCCATGTAGGCATGGGCACCATGCCCGCCGCGCCCGGTGATCTCGATCGTGACGCGATCGGCGGCCGCCATCATCGGACCGGGGTTCACGCCGATCTCGCCCGGCCGCAAGCCCGGCCAGTTGTGCATGCCGAAAACGGCCTTCACCGGGAAACGGTCGAACAGGCCGTCGCGGATCATCGCGCGCGCGCCGGCATAGCCCTCTTCGCCGGGCTGGAAAATCAGCACGGCGGTGCCGTGGAAGTTTCGGCTTTCGGCCAGATAACGGGCCGCGCCCACGAGCATGGCCGTATGGCCGTCATGACCACAGCCGTGCATCAGCCCCGGCCGGCCCGATTTCCAGGCGAAATCGTTGTGCTCGGTCATGGGCAGTGCGTCCATGTCCGCGCGCAAGCCAACGGCCTGTATCTGCCCTTCGGCATCGGTCAACCACCGCCCGGGATTGGCCCGGCCATGGATGACCCCGACCACGCCGGTGCGCCCGATCCCGGTGTGTACCTCGTCCACGCCGACGGCACGGAGCGCAGCAGCCACTCGGCCTGCGGTGTACACCTCTTCGAACCCCAGTTCCGGGTGGGCATGCAAATCGCGCCGAAAGGCCGTGAGCTCGGACTGCATCGCGGACAGGCGCGAAAAGGCAGGACCGTGGACGCGGTATCGCGGAGCCAGCATCAATGACCGCCCGCGGTGCTCACGCGCAGGCGTGGGTCCACGACAAAATACAGCAGATCGACCACCAGGTTGATCGCCACGAAGATGAAGGCGATCAGGCAGAGGTAGGCCGCCATGACCGGCACGTCGGCGAACGTCACGGCCTGGATGAACAACAGCCCCATGCCCGGCCACTGAAACACGGTCTCGGTGATGATGGCGAAAGCGATCAGGCCACCGAGTTGCAGACCGGTGATCGTCATAACGGGCACCAGGGTGTTCTTCAGCGCATGGCCGAAATGGATGGCGCGATCGGACAGGCCGCGGGCGCGCGCAAACTTGATGTAGTCGGTGCGCAGCACCTCCAGCATTTCGGCCCGCACCAGGCGCATGATCAGCGTGAGCTGGAAGATGGCCAATGTGATCGCGGGCAGGACGATGTGGTGCCAGCCGTCAGCTGTCAGCAGCCCGGTGCTCCACCAGCCCATCTGCACGGTCTCGCCGCGGCCGAAACTGGGAAACCAGCCCAGGCCGACCGAGAACACCAGAATCAGCAAGATGCCGATCAGGAACGTGGGCAGGGAGACGCCGAGCAGCGACAGCGTCATGAAGACCTGGCTCAGAAAAGACCCACGACGCAGCGCGGCATAAACGCCCATCGGAATCCCCACCACCAGCGCCAGCGTTGCGGCGATCAAGGCCAGCTCCAGCGTCGCCGGAAAGCGTTCGGCGATCAGGCGCGACACCTTCGCGCCTTGCCGCAGGCTCAGGCCAAACTCTCCTTGCGCCGCGTTGGACAGGAAATGCCAGAACTGCACGAAGAAGGGCTTGTCCAGCCCGAGGTCCGCCCGCAAGGAGCGAATCTGTTCAGGCGTCGCATCCTGGCCCAGCAGAAAGACGACGGGATCGCCAACGTACTGAAACAGCAAAAAGGCAATAAAGGCCACGGTGATCATGACGATCACGGCCTGAAACACGCGGCGGAGAATGAAAGCGAACATGGGCTGTGAGAGGGCGAACTGGAATGCTAGCAGAGTGATCGGCGTGGCACCTCGGGGTTTTCAAGGGGCCCAACCAACCGGCGCGGCGACGGATCGGCGAGAACCCCAAGAAAAAAGGCCCTAACGGGCCTTTTCCGACAGGCAGGGCGCCCTCACTTCACCGTGATGATGCGCCAGTCGAGCCGGTTGTCGGCGCGATGGACCACATCCACATCCTTTTTCATCGCCCATGGCACGATCTGGTTGTGCAGGGGCAGGTGTGACACCGCGTTGTTGCTGGCCTGGAGCGCCTCGGTCAGCAGCTTGGTGCGCAGCTTCACGTCGGTTTCCTTCTTTGTGCGCTCGATCAACGCATCGATCTGCGGATTGCTGAAACGACCCGCGTTGTAGTTGCCATCGCCGCCCGCACCCACGGTGCGAACCAGAGACTGCAGCGAATACAGCGCGTCGAAGGTCGGCACGCCCCAGCCCAGCATGTAGATGCTGGCCTCATAGCGCTGGACCATCGGGAAGTAGGTCACCAGCGGCAAGGTGCGCAACTTGGCCTTCACGCCGATCTTCGCCCACATGGAGGTGACAGCCTGGCAGATTTCCTCGTCGTTGATATAGCGGTTGTTGGGGCAGGCAAAGTCCACCTCGAAGCCTTGTGGGTAACCGGCTTCGGTCAGCAGCTTCTTCGCGGCTTCCACGTCGTACGGGAAACGCTTGTCCACCTCTTTGGTCCAACCGTTCACCTGAGGCGCCACCAGAGCGCCGGTCGGCTGGCTCAGGCCGCGCATGGTGACCCGGTTGATCGTGTTGATGTCGATCGCCTGATACAAGGCCTTGCGCACCCGTTGATCCTTCAGCGGGTTCTTGCCTTTGATGTTGGAACCAGGGAGTTCGTCGCGGTACTGGTCCATGCCGAAGAAGATCGTGCGGTTTTCAACGCCGTCGATCACCTTCAGGGCCGGATTGCTCCGCATGCGGCCCAGATCCTGCAGACTCGGATCAAGAACAAAGTCGACCTCGCCGGACATGAGGGCCGCCGCACGCGTGGCTTCGGACTTGATCGGCGTGTAGATGATCTCGGTCACGTTGGTCTTGGCGTCTTTCCAACCCCACCACAGCGGATTCTTCACGAGCACGAGCTTCTGGTCAGGCTGCCATTCCTTGACGGTGTAGGGGCCGGTTCCCATGGCATTGCGGTGGGCGTAGCTCTCGTCCTTGGTGCGGATGTCCTTGGGCTCCACCGACTTGTTCTTTTCCGCCCAGGCCTTGCTCATGATGCGCAACTCGGTCAACTGGTTGAGCAGAACCGGATTCGGTCCTTTCAGAATCAGGTCAACCGTGTTGTCATCCACCTTCACAGCCTTGTCGATGCCCTGGGTGTAGACCGCGTAGTTGGAGGTCTTGGCCATCGCACGCATGATGGAGAACACCACGTCGTCGGAAGTCAGCGGCGTTCCGTCGCTGAACTTGACGCCGGGACGCACGGTGAAGCGGACCTGCGTGGGCGTGACCTCCCGCCAAGCCGTCGCCAGCAATGGCTCCACCTTGAAGGTTTTGCTGTTGTAGTACACCAGCGATTCATAGATGGCGGCGTGGACGCCGTTGCCCAACGCGTTGTTCTGCGAATGAATGTCCAGCGTGGGGATGTCGCTGGCGCTGGACCACTTGAACGATTTGGCCTGCGCGGAGGCCAGACCGAACGCCAGCAACGCGGCCGAACAGAGAAGGGTGTACTTGAACTTCATGATGTCCTTTCGTCAACAAAACCGTAACTATGCCTCAATCGGGTGGCGGGCAGAAACGGAAAACCCGCATACGCATCGGGGGCAGGCCTCACAGGGCAGAACTTTATCCGTTCCGTCGGTGCACCGCCCATAAAAAAACCGCCCGAAGGCGGTTTTTGGTTCTGTCAACAGGCACTCGCGTGCCCGCTGGATCAGAAGCGGTGGGTCACACCGAAGTCCAGACCCCACTGGCTGTTGCCAAGCTTAGGCGCGGTGGTACCGTCCATCGCATAGATGGCCTTTTTGCCATCGTTGTTGATGTACGAGTAGGTGGTGTACAGGGCGGTGCGCTTGGACAGGTTGTACACATAGCCAATCGCGATCTGAGAGCCGTCCAGACCGTCGTTGGTCGAGTTGCCCCAGGTGTAAGAACCCTTCAGCTCGCCAGCGCCCAGCGGCATGGTGGCGCCCAGCATGTAGGTGTTGCTGCGAACGGTCGAGGTCGAGCCACCGGCATTCGCACACCAAGACCCGGAACCATAAGAAACGCTGCAGACGTCACCGGCTTCCTGATTCCACAGGAACATGGCCTTGGCCACGCCGAAGTTCCACGACGCGCCGATGTTGGTCACGAAGTACTGCTGCGACGGAGCAAACGTGGTCTGGCCCCAGCCCACGGCGATATCCACCGGGCCGTTGGCGTAGCCGACGCGCACCGAGCCCATGTTGCCGTCAGACTTGAACGGGTTAGAGTTTCCATTAGCCAAACTGTCGTTGTTTTCGCCCATGGCAATCATGGCTTGGCCGTAGAAACCACCCAAATTCGGCATAAAGTAGCCGATGCTGTTGGAAGCCCGGATACCAGCCGATGTGGTGTTCAGGGAGCCGCCTGCGATCAGGTTCAAGCCAGCCAGCGTCATGTTGCTGACAGCGCCGACGCCGTTGGTGCCGAACGGATCGAAGATCGTGGTGTTCCAGAAGTACGGCACATAGTCACGACCCAGACGCAACTCACCCCAGCTGCCAGCCAGGCTGACGGTGGAGCGGCGGTTGAAGGTCAGACCTTGGCTACCGGTAGGTGCCGAGCCGGTGCCGGACACTTGGTTGTTCGTGCTGGTGGAGCTACCGGCACCGCTGTCATTGGCAACACCGGCTTCCAGCCAGAAGCTGGCGCTCAGGCCGCCACCGAGGTCTTCCGTGCCGCGGAAACCCAGACGGCTGCTGTTGTAGCCGGAGTTGGCCAATTGCCAACGGCTACCGTTGCCGTCGGTGTAACGAATGGTTGCATCAACCACGCCGAACAGCGTGACAGAGGATTGGGCCATTGCGGCGCCAGAGGCGGCCAGCACAGCCAATGCGATCAGTGATTTTTTCATTGCGAGGTTCTCCAAGGTTAAACAGAGGGCTCCGGATCGGGGGTTCCCCCTGATGCAATGCATCAGGAATGATCCCGCCGGTTCCCCGGGCCAACCTCCTTTTGGGAAGTTGGTGTTATTGCACCAGAGGATTGGCCGTTTCGCAAAGGAATTGACCGGGATATTTGCGTTTCGTTGCAGTCTCGCAACAAATCAGTCGCCACTGTGGAAAAGCTGCGACATCTGTCGACGAATCGCTGCCTCCGGACTGGTTCAAAATCAAGTTTCCCATCGTCTGCTTTTTCGTTGGAGCCCTCTACTGTGGACGCCGTTTTGACCGCCGCCGACCGCGCACTGCGCACGCTGTTCGGTACACCCCACGCCACCCGGGCCTGCCCCACCTTGCCGGAAGGCCCTGACGCGCTCGATCCGGCAGAGGCCCGGCGATCCGGCGCACTGATGCGGGTGAATCACGTGGGCGAAATCTGCGCACAGGCCTTGTACGCCTCGCAGGCGTTGGCCACCCAAAACCCCGCGCTGCGCGCGCACTTCGAGGCGGCAGCCCGCGACGAGACGGACCATCTGGCCTGGACCCGAGCCCGCCTGGTCGAACTCGGCGCCCGACCTTCTTTGCTCAATCCGCTGTGGTACGCGGGCGCTTTCGGCATTGGGCTGCTGGCAGGGCGCTTGGGCGGCGACCGCCTCAGCCTGGGCTTCGTGGTGGAGACTGAACGCCAGGTCGAAGCGCACCTGGCCAACCACCTGGAGCGCCTGCCGGCAGGAGACCAGGCCTCACGGGCCATCGTGGCGCAGATGCGTGATGAAGAAGCCCGGCACGCGGACGATGCCCAGACGGCCGGCGCGTTGCCGATGCCCGATGTCGTCAGGCACCTGATGCGCGGCGCAGCCCGGATCATGACCGTGACGGCATACCGGATCTGAGGTGGCTGGCGTCGTCGCGACCGCATACCGACCCGCCGACGAGGCGTCCGCGTGTCCATGCGCCCGTCGGACGAGCCGAATTGATCGCTACTGATTAAATAGCACCTTGTGGCCGTTTGACGCTGGGTTCAGGCCACTTTCAGGTTTCAATCAGGGTAAAACCGGTAGTGATGACTGCCGTTTTGCCCAGCATGATGCTGGCCGAGCAGTATTTTTCGTGGCTCATCGCGATCGCGCGCTCCACCGCCGCCGCCGGAATGCCCTTGCCGGTGACGGTGAATTGCATGTGGATTTTCAAAAACACCTTGGGATCGGTTTCGGCGCGCTCGCTGGTCAACGTGACGGTACAACCGCGCACATCGTGACGGCCGCGCCTCAGAATCAGGACCACGTCATAGGCGGTGCAGCCCCCCGTGCCGGCCAGAACGGTCTCCATCGGACGCGGTGCCAGGTTCAGCCCACCGTTTTCGGGCCGGGCCGTATCGGGCGCGCCGTCCATCATCAGCACATGACCGCTGCCGGTCTCGGCCACAAAACCCATTCCCGAGCGCGTGCCGCTCGCGCCCGTCCAGCTCACTGTGCATTCCATCGTTTCCGTTCTCCGTCTGGTCAACCCCGCCTGGCGCCGTGGATATCAGGCCACAGCGCCCACTTTGTCGCAGTTTGAGACACCCTACCCTGCTGCGATGCAACAAATTATCGCTACACTGTCTGAACGCATGGATCTTTCCATGCACCGGTTGTCTCCTCCACCCCTCTGAAAAAGGTGGATTGGCCCCGAACCGCAAGGTTCGGGGCTTTTTTTGTGCCGGTGGTCCGCCCTCTATGATGGCGACCAAGGAAAGCCATGAACACAGATTCCACCCCCGCCGCCAGAGCGCTCCGGCCGGCAGACTACCTGAAAAAAATCCTCACCGCCCGCGTCTACGACGTGGCCGTCGAGTCGGCGCTAGAGCCCGCGAAGAACCTGAGCCGCCGCCTGCACAACCGCATCCTGCTCAAGCGCGAAGACCAGCAGCCGGTCTTCAGCTTCAAGCTGCGCGGCGCCTACAACAAGATGGCGCATCTGACGCCCGAACAACTGGAAAAGGGTGTGATCTGCGCATCGGCGGGCAACCATGCCCAGGGCGTGGCGCTCGGTGCGCACAAGCTGGGCTGCCGTGCCGTCATCGTGATGCCCACCACCACGCCCGCCGTGAAGATCGACGCGGTGCGTGCGCTCGGTGGCGAGGTCGTGCTGCACGGCGACAGCTACTCGGACGCCTACGCCCATTCGCTGGAACTGGAAAAAAAGCAAGGGCTGACCTTCGTCCATCCGTTCGACGACCCGGACGTGATCGCCGGCCAGGGCACCATCGCGATGGAGATGCTGCGCCAGGTGCAGACCCTGGGCGGCCAGTCCGGGCCCCGGCTCGACGCCGTGTTCGTGGCCATCGGCGGCGGTGGCCTGGTGTCGGGCGTGGCCAACTACATCAAGGCGGTGGATCCTCGCATTCGCGTCATCGGCGTCCAGATGAACGACTCGGACGCGATGATCCGCTCGGTGGCAGCGCGCAAACGTGTGACGCTGGACGACGTGGGCCTGTTCTCGGACGGTACCGCGGTCAAGCTGGTCGGCGAAGAAACGTTCCGCATAGCACGCGGTCTGGTGGACGAGTTCATGACCGTGGACACCGACGCCGTCTGCGCGGCGATCAAGGACGTCTTTGTCGACACGCGCAGCATCGTCGAACCGGCCGGCGCCCTGGCGGTGGCGGCGATCAAGCAGTATGTGGCCACCCACAAGACGCGGGGCGAAACCTACGCCGCCATCCTCTGCGGTGCCAACATGAACTTCGACCGTCTGCGGTTCGTGGCCGAACGGGCCGAGGTGGGAGAGGAACGCGAGGCACTGCTGGCCGTGACGATTCCGGAGGAACGGGGCAGCTTCCGTCGCTTCTGCGAACTGATCGGCAACCTGCCGGGCGGCCCGCGAAACGTGACCGAATTCAACTACCGGATCAGTGACGAGGCCCGGGCTCACGTGTTTGTGGGTCTGACCACCCAAGGCAAGGGCGAAAGCGCGAAGATTGCCGCCAATTTCACCCGTCACGGCTTCGACGCGCTGGACCTGACGCACGACGATCTGGCCAAGGAGCACATCCGCCACATGGTCGGCGGACACTCCTCGCTGGCTCAGGACGAACGATTGATGCGTTTCGTGTTTCCGGAGCGACCCGGCGCCTTGCTCAAGTTCCTGAGCCTGATGCCGCCCGGCTGGAACATCAGCCTGTTCCATTACCGCAACCAGGGCGCCGACTACGGCCGCATCCTGGTGGGGCTACAGGTCCCGCCCAGCGACGACGCGCTCTTTTCCACATTTCTGCAGACCCTCGGGTACCCCTGGGTCGAAGAAACCCAGAACCCCGTGTACCGCATGTTCCTGCAAAGCTGACGCCCGGTTACACAAACGGGCGGGTTTGCGCGGACCATCCACTAGAATCGTTCGCATGTCATTTTTCGGTTGGTTCAAGAGCGCTCCGAAACCCAACAACGACCCGATCGCGTTGGCGCGGGACGCCCGCTTCGGCGACCCGAAGGACGCGGCGGCCCGGGCAGCAGAGGCCAGTGCCGCGGAGCGCCGCAAGGACGAACGGGCTAGGCAACGCGAGCTGCTGTTCAAGGTGGTTCGGGAATCGATGGTGCGCGTCGGTGTGCTGTCGAGCAGCTTCAAATTCAAGGTGCTCGCGACCGATCCGCGAGGGAAAAAATTCATCGTGATGATGGATTTGTCGCGAGACTTCGGCGGTGAAGTCTCGCAGTTGGCCGAAATCGAAAAACTGATCTGCCAGTCAGCCAAGGCGCGCTACAACATCGCGGTGTCGGCGGTCTACTGGCGTGCTGAAGAGGTCACGCCGAGCCGGCAGCCCGACAGCGCGGTCCATCCAGCGCCAGCGGCGACGGCATCGGCATCGGCATCGGCAGCATCCGCGCCTGCGGTGACCGCATCGGCGCCCGGTGTGGCCGCTCAGGCTGTGGAAGTCCATGCTTCCACGTCCCCCGGCGCGCCACAGCGCGCTTACGAGCCGGTGCTGGCCGACGAAATCAGCGCACTCAAGCAAGCGCTCGCCGCCGGCGCTGCCCTGGCTGCCAATGCGGGACGAGTGGCTGCGGGCGGACCGCCGGCCCGAAAGCTCACCGGCTACGAAACCACCGAGATCATCGAGTCCGAACTGCCGGACACTCGCCTGCCCGACACCGAAATCGCGGAAACCGAACTGCTCGATGACGAGCCCACGTACCCCGCGTTGAGCGCAACCCAGTACGGCGAGCTTCGGTAGGAACGGGTGGCACGTGGCAGAAGTGGCGCAGGTCTGCCCGGCTCCGCGCCGTGCTGCGTGTGGCACTCGGAGTCGCCGATCACAGGTTCACTCGGGGCCGTTCGGATTGACTGGCGCCTTGGTGTTCTGACTTGATCGTCCATCGGCGACCACACGCCCGGCGGCGCTTTGCTGCTTTGACAACGGCAGTTCCAGAAAGATCGGCTCCCCGGCGCCCCCAACCGGGGCCAAGCGGGCTTTGCGCGGTTCGACGGCATCCAGCACGACGCCCTCGTCGACCTTGCTTCCCACACGAAAAGCCCGGCCCGGTTTACCGTCCACGGCAATCAGCGCCGAACCCAGCCTGGATGGGCTGGCCACCACACCGAGCAGGACAAACCGGTTTGCGGCGACTGGCGCCATGGCCGGGCCGGCCGGCGCGACCGCCCCGAGCAAGCGCGCCACCGCAGCCGGATCAGCCACCGGCGCGGGCGCCACGGCTGGCAGCGGTGCCGAAAACGACGCCTGCGACGCGCCACCCCACACACGCAGCCCCCACCAGACCACACTGGCGGCAGCCGAGGCCCACAAGACCATCGTGACCATGCGAACCCACCAGCTGTTATGCGCATTCATCGACATTGAATGATTATGATTGATGCGAGCCGAACCCTACGAAACCCATCCATGACCCATCACGCCCGTTTTCCGATGCACCTGAATCCCGCTCGAAATGCCCTTCGCGGTTTCACATTGATCGAATTGATGGTCGTGCTCGTGATCATCGGCGTGTTGGCCGCGCTGATCGTCCCCAATGTGCTCGACCGCGCCGACGACGCCCGAACCACCGCGGCCCGAACCGACGTGGCGAACCTGATGCAGGCGCTCAAGCTGTACAAGCTCGACAACCAGCGCTACCCGACGGCAGAGCAGGGCCTGCGGGCGCTGGTGTCGAAACCAACGGTCAATCCGGTACCGCCCAACTGGAAACCCTATGTCGAAAAGCTTCCCAACGACCCCTGGGGACGCCCCTACCAATACCTCAACCCCGGCGTCAAAGGCGAGATCGACGTGATGTCCTTTGGCGCTGACGGTCAATCCGGCGGTGAAGGCAAGGATGCGGATATTGGCAGCTGGCAATAGTGCAGGCCAGACGCCGTCTGCCCCGGGGGACACCAGGGCATGACGGATGCACGCCCGGGCTTGCGCCGGGTCCTTTCGCGACCAACCGATCGCAGATTCCGGTCGTCGGGGTTCACCCTGCTGGAATTGCTGGTCGTGGTGGCCATCATTGCCATCGGAACGGCGACCGTCAGCCTGGCCTTGCGTGATGCCAGCGCGAGTTCGCTGGAACGTGAAGCACAGCGCCTGGCCGCGTTGCTGGAAGCCGGTCGGGCGCAGTCACGGACGACCGGTCGGGTCGTGTTCTGGCGAGCCACGGCTCAAGGCTTCGAATTCGTCGGCGTTGATGCGGGTTCGTTGCCCACCACCTGGCTCGGGACCGACACGGCGGTGCAAGGCACGACCTCCCTGCAGCTGGGCCCGGATCCCCTGATCGAACCCCAGGGCATCGTGCTGGTCAGCGCGAGCCAACCCGAACGGCTGCTGCGCGTGGCAACGGACGGGCTTCGACCGTTCACCGTGCAACCCGGAACGCCTCCATGACGGGCAAACGGCGCATCAGGGGCTTCACCCTGGTCGAGGTTCTGGTCGCACTGGGCATCGTCGCCATTGCGCTCACGGCCGGCCTTCGCGCGACGGCCGCGTTGACGAACAACGGCATGCGCCAGTCCGATATCCTGCTGGCGCACATCTGTGCCGAAAACGAGTTGGTGAAGGCGCGCCTGTCACAGCAGATGCCGGGCGTCGGGGACAGCGAATCGGGTTGTGAGCAAGGAAACCGACAGTTCGACGTCACCGTGACGGTCCGGCCCACACAGAATCCATCCTTCCGGCGGATCGATGCCAAGGTCAGCGAAAGCGGCGCGCCGCTGCTGACCCTGTCGACCGTGATTGGCCGGTACTGAGGCGCACCGATGGTCCGCACTTCACGGAAATCGTCGTCGCGGCGCTCCCGCCGGGGTTTTACGCTGGTTGAACTGATGGTGGCCATCGCGGTGATGGCGCTGATGGCGCTGCTGAGCTGGCGCGGCCTCGACGGCATGAGCCGGGCCCAGACCCAGACGCAGGCCCGTTCGGACGAGATTCTCGTGTTGCAGGCGGGCCTGGCCCAATGGAAAGCCGACCTTGACGCCATGGCCGACGGGCCACAGATCACCAGCCTGGACTGGGATGGCCGGGTGCTTCGAATCACCCGCAGCAGCAGCGCGGGCGCCGCCGATGGGCTGCGGGTGGTCGCGTGGACCCGCCGCACCGGTGCCGGGTCCAGCTGGCTTCGGTGGCAGTCGCCGCCCATGACCACCCTGGACGATTGGCAGGCCTACTGGGGGCAGGCTTCGATCTGGGCCCAGAACGCGGGGGACGAAGAAAAAAAGCGGGAGGTGGCGGTCTTCCCGCTGGACGAATGGCAGATCTTCTACTTCCGAGGCGGCGCCTGGAGCAACCCTTTGTCCAGCGATGGCACCACCGCAGCGGGCCCGAAGTCAGCCATTCCGGACGGCGTTCGACTCGTGCTCACGCTCGCGCCAACCCAACCGATCGGCGGCATCCTCAGCGTGGACTGGGTGCGGGCAACCGTCGGAGGCGGCAAGTCATGAAGGCGCAGCGCGGCGCCGCCCTGCTGGCGGCCATGCTGACCGTGACGCTGGTAGCCACGATGGCCGCCACAGCCCTGTGGCAGCAATGGCGAAGTGTCGAGGTGGAAGCGGCCGAGCGAGCCCGGGTGCAATCGGCCTGGTTGTTGACCGGCGCGCTCGACTGGGCGCGGTTGATCCTGCGTCAGGATGCGATCACCGGCGGCGCGGACCATCTGGCCGAGCCCTGGGCTGTTCCGCTGAATGAAGCCCGCCTGTCAACCTTTCTGTCCATGGAAACCAGTTCGGCCGACTCGGACCGTGACGCGTTTCTTTCCGGGCAGATCACCGACCTGCAGGGACGGATGAACCTGACCAACCTGGTCGAGGATGGCAAGCTGTCACAGCCGGCCGCGCAGGCACTGGCGCGCCTGTTCGATCAACTGGGCCTGCCGCCTGCCGAGTTGGGTCTGCTCACACAGGGCATGCTGGCGGCCAGCCAGATCGCCAAAGAGGGGCAGGCTATAAACCCGCAACAGCCATTGATGCCGCGAACCATCGACCAATTGGCCTGGCTGGGCATTTCACCGGCGACCACAACCGCCCTCAGGCCCTTTGTGACCTTGTTGCCCGAGCGCACCCCGATTAATCTCAACACGGCCAGCGCCGAGGTCATCCAGGCCACCGTGCCCGGGCTTGACAGGGCGAGCGCCGCCCGCCTGGTCACCGAGCGGGAACGGGCTCATTTCGCCACCTTGGCCGATGCCACGCGGCTGGTCCCCGCCCTGGGTGATTCAGGCGCAGGCGCGCAACTCGCCGTCAATTCCCGTTTTTTCGAGATTCGCGGACGTGTGCGCCTGGACCAGTCCGTCGTGGAGGAGGTTTCCATGGTGCAACGTGACGGCGTCACCGTGCGCACCGTGACACGTTCGCGATAAGGCCGGCCTGGATGCGTCCGCAACCTCGCCAGCGCCGGCTGGTCAGCCTGCCTGTCGTGCCGGTCCCGGCCCTGTCACCTTCTCTACAATGCCCCGCTATTCCACCATGAGCACGTTGATCATTGCCCTCCCGCCGTCCGGCGGCGACACCGCCACCCGCTACGAGCATGTGCTCACGCCGGATGGGGTGACCATTGGCCTGCATGCCAACGCCGCGGCCAGCCTGTTGCCGCAGGCAAATCGGGGCACCGACGAGATCGTTGCGGTGGTTCCACCCGAGCTGATGTCGTGGCACCGTGTCGAATTGCCCAAGGGTGTGGGTTCGGGTTCTTCGCGGCTGCGGCCGGTCCTTCTCAGCCTGCTGGAAGACCGCCTGCTCGACGACCCTCAGGATGTGCACCTGGCCTGTGAGCCGTCTTTTGCTGCTGGGGCTTCCGTCTGGATTTGCGCCGTCGACAAAGCCTGGCTTCGACAGCACCTGCAGGCGCTCGAAAGTGCCGGCCGGCACGTCTCGCGCATCGTTCCGGAGTTCGCGCCGCGGGGTGGCCCGTTGCGGCTGCATGTACTGGGGCAGGCCGAACATCCGTGGACCGTGGTGACCGGCGACGCCGTTGCCGGCGGCGTGGCACGGTTTCCGCTGGGTGCCACGACGATGGGAACGGTACTCGGTCACGACCTGACTTCCGCGCCCGGCGAGCTGTTTGCGGAACCGGCAACGGCGGAGCGCGCCGAAGCGGTATTCCGGCACAGCTTTGAGCTCCAGCAGCGCGAACATCGCCTGCTGCTCGCCATCCAGACCCCGTGGGACCTGGCCCAGTTCGATCTGGTGAACACCAGCCGAACCCGCTCGCTGAAACGGACGCTGGGCGCCGTGCAAGCCATGCTCCGCGCCCCCCGGTGGCGGGCGGCCCGATGGGCCCTCGGGATGCTGCTGGTGGGAAACCTGATCGGCCTGAACGCCTGGGCATGGAAGGAGCAATCATCGTGGCAGAGCCGTCGACAGGCCATAGACGCCACCCTGACGCGCACATTCCCGGCCGTCACTGTGGTGGTGGACGCCCCGTTGCAGATGGCCCGCGAGGTGGCGGCCTTGCGCCAGGCCACCGGCACGCCGTCCGCCCGGGATCTGGAGGCCATGCTCGCCGCCGCCGGCTCCGCGTTGCCGCCCGGGAAAAACCCCACGGCCCTGGAGTACGCAGCGGGAGAAGTCCGGCTCAAGGGCGTCAGCCTGGGGCCGCAGGAGATGGCCGCCTTCACCGAAAAGCTGCAACCCATGGGTTACGCCAGCCGGATGGGCGGTGACAGCCTGCTGGTCCGTTCGGAGGGCGCGCCATGACCGCCGCCAAGCTGAAGGCGCTGATTCAGGAGCGCTGGCGCGCCCTGGCGCCACGGGAACAGACCTTGCTCGCCGCCGCAACCGCCGTCGTGAGCCTGGCGTTGCTGTGGTGGGTCGGTGTGGCGCCCGCCCTGAAAATACTGGGACAAGCCGAAGCGCGGCAGCAAAGCCTGGACGCCCAATGGCAACAGATGCAAGCGCTGGAGGCACAGGCCCGTGCCTTGCAGGCACAACCCAAAGCCCGGCAAGACGAAGCCGTTCGGGCACTGGAAGCCTCGGTGAAACAAAGCCTGGGGACCGGCGCGCAACTCTCGGTGTCCGGCGAGCGGGCGACCCTCACGCTCAAGGGTGTCACCGCGACGGCATTGGGTGCCTGGCTGGCCCAGGTCCGCGCCAACGCCCGGGCTTTACCCGCCGAAGCCCGACTGGTACGCAGCCCGGCCACCACGGCGGCCACCGGCATCCTGTGGGATGGCGTGATCGTTCTGGCCCTGCCGCCGCGCTGATGCCGCCGGGAGCCCATTCCTGCCGTGATCATGTCCCGCCGAAGCAACCGAACCGTCCAGAACCGGACGCAAGCCCCGCCGTGGGCCTGGGCCGGCTTCGGTGCGCTGGCTGGGGCAGTGGCCACCCTGGTCCTGCAAGCACCGGCCGCCTGGCTCGCACTCGCGGTCGAGGTGGCGAGCGCCGGCAGGGTCGACCTGCCGGAAGCCCGCGGCACGGTCTGGACCGGCTCCGCCCGGGTGCAGTTTTCCGGCGGCGCGGGCAGCAGCGACCGGTCCATCCTGCCCGGCAGGATCAGCTGGTCGATCCGCCCGTCGCTGAACGGTCTGACCATCCGTTTGGGGGCCGACTGCTGCACCCCGGAACCCCTGGCCTTGCGGGTCTCCCCCGGCTGGGGCGGCGCCACACTGCACGTTCAAGACCCCCCCGGCGGCGCCCAAAGTCCGTCGGTCTGGCCGGCGGCCATGCTCGCCGGCCTGGGCACCCCCTGGAACACGCTGCAGATCGATGGCCGCCTGAGCCTCTCGACACAAGGGCTGTCAGTAGAATGGAATCGGGGCCGCCTGTCGGTGGGTGGCCGTGCGGAGCTGCTCGCCACGGGCGTTTCGTCCCGCCTGTCCACGCTCAAACCCATGGGTAGCTATCGAATCACCCTCGCCGGAGGCAACACGACCACCCTCGAAGTCAGCACGATCGAAGGCAGCCTGCAGATGGCCGGCACTGGCCAGTGGGTCGGTTCGCGCCTGCGCTTCAACGGAACAGCCAGTGCAGCCCCCGAACGCGAAGCCGCCTTGTCGAATCTGCTGAGCATTCTCGGACGACGTGACGGGCCGCGCGCCGTCATCAAGTTTGGCTGATCCGCCGCCTTCTCCCCCGAACCACACCCCAACACCTGGCCGATTCATGATCCACCGCTCCCCGTCTGTACCGCGCCCGGCCGCGTTGACTCTCAAAACAATAGCGTTCTGTGCTCTGTTGGCGCTGGGAGGTGCCCAGATTCATGCCCAAACCGGCGCCACGAGGCCTGGTGAACCGGTCACGCTCAACTTCACCGGCGCCGAAATCGAGGCGGTTGCCCGCACCCTGGCCACTTTGTCCGGGCGCAACGTGGTGGTCGACCCGCGCGTCAAGGGCACCATCACCCTGGTGACCGAGCGCCCGGTTCCACCGGCTGCGGCGTGGAACCAGTTCCTCGCCACCCTTCGCCTTCAAGGCTTCACCGTGGTGGAATCGGCCGGACTGTACAAGGTGGTACCCGAGGCTGACGCCAAGCTGCAGACCGACGCCGTGGCCACCGCGACGCCTGTAGCGCCGAGCGGCCAGATCGTCACCCAGATCTTCCGCCTCAATTACGAGAACGCGAACAATCTGGTGCCGGTGCTGCGTCCGCTGATCAGCCCGAACAACACCATCAACGTCAACCCGGGCAACAACTCACTGGTCATCACCGACTACGCCGACAACCTGCAACGCATCGGCCGGATCATCGCCGTGATGGACGTGGCCAATGCGACCGATGTCGAAGTCATCCGCCTCAAGCACGCGATCGCAACCGACCTGGCGCCGCTGGTGCTGCGTCTGATCGAGTCCGGCAGCGCCGCCCCGGCGGCCGGCCAAGGCCAGGCCGACACTTCGTTCAAGACCACGCTGGTGGCCGAGCCGCGCAGCAACACCCTGGTGTTGCGGGCTGCCAACCCGGCCCGCACCGCGCTGGTGAAAACGCTGATCGAACGGCTCGACCAGCCCAATGGCGGTGCCGGCGGCGCCGCTTCCCCCAGCGGCAACATCCACGTCGTCTACCTGAAAAATGCCGACGCGGTGAAACTCGCGGCCACGCTGCGCGCGGCCCTCAGCGGCGAAGTCCGGTCCACGCCGGCCCCGGCGGCCACCACCGGCGCCGGAGCGCCGCCCGGCGCGTCGAGCACGGCATCCAGCGCCGCCCAGTCGACGACCGGCGGACAGATCCAGGCCGACGCCGCGACCAATTCGCTCATCATCACCGCGCCCGAGCCGCAATACCGGCAGCTGCGCGCGGTGATCGACCAACTCGACGCGCGGCGCGCCCAGGTGTTCATCGAAAGCCTGATCGCCGAGGTCAATGCCGACAAGAGCGCCGAGCTCAGCGTGCAGTGGCAAGGGCCGATCGGCGCGCCCGGCAGTTCGGTCATCGGCTTCCTCGGCACCAACTTCTTCAACAGCGCCAGCGGCAAGAACATCGTCAACATGGCGCAGACCATCGCGTCGGGCAACGGCGCCAATCCCAACCAGGGCGTGAACGTCGCCGCGGCGCGCAAGTTCGGCGGCGTCTACGTGCTGGGTTTTCTCGCGAATTTCCTGCAGACCAACGCCGACGGCAACATCCTGTCGACGCCCAACCTGCTGACGCTGGACAACGAAGAAGCCAAGATCATCATCGGCAAGAACATTCCGATCCCGACCGGCTCCTTCACCAACACCGGCGGCGCGGGAGGCGCCGTCAATCCGTTCACCACGGTCGAACGCAAGGATGTCGGCCTGACCCTGCGCGTGCGCCCGCAGATCAGCGAGAACGGCACCGTCAAGATGGTGATCTACCAGGAAGTGAGCAGCATCTCGCCGGAGTCCCTGGTTTCCAAGGACGGCCCGATCACCAACAAGCGCGCCATCGAAACCAGCGTGCTGGTCGAAGACGGCGGCATCGTGGTGCTGGGCGGCCTGATGGAAGACACCTACTCAGGCAACGTCGACAAGGTTCCCGTGCTGGGTGACGTGCCCTACGTGGGCAGCCTGTTCAAGAACGAGACGCGCACCCGCAAGAAGACCAACCTGATGGTCTTCCTGCGGCCCATCGTGCTGCGCGATGCATTGGCCACCGACGCCCTGACCCTGGACCGCTACGACCTGATGCGCGGCGTGCAGCAGGCCGCGCAGCCGGAGGATCGGACCTTGCTGCCCAATCAGGCCCCGGCGCTGCCCGCAGCGCGGGCCGGAACCGGCGCGGCGCCCGCCGCAGCGCCGACCGCCGCGGCACAGACCGCGCCGGCCGTCCGCTGAGCCGCACCACCAGCCCGCTGCCCGCCCACCCGATGCGCCACCCGCTGCCTTACGCCTTCGCCCGCGCCAGCCAGTTGCTGCTGGAAGACGATGGCCACAGCCTCACGCTGTGGCACCACGGACAACCCGACCTCAGCGCCTTGGGCGAGGTGCTGCGCAAGTACGGCGCCAGCCAGCCACCGATGGCCTGGCAACAACTCGACGCGCCTGCGCTGGCCCAGCGCATCACCAGCGCCTACGCCCAGGGCGAGTCGAGCGCCGCCGCGGTCGTCAGCGAGGTCGAAAGCGACGCCGACCTCACGCGCATGATGCAGGAACTGCCCGCCGTCGAAGACCTGCTGGAGAACAACGACGACGCGCCCATCATCCGCATGCTCAACGCGCTGCTGACCCAGGCCGCGCGCGACGGCGCCAGCGACATCCACATCGAGCCCTACGAGCGCACCTCCAGCGTGCGCTTCCGGGTCGACGGCACGCTGCGCGAGGTGGTGCAGCCCAACCGCGCGCTGCACGCGGCGCTGATCTCGCGCCTGAAGATCATGGCCGACCTGGACATCGCCGAAAAACGCCTGCCCCAGGACGGCCGCATCTCGCTGCGCATCGGCACGCGGGCGGTGGACGTGCGCGTGTCCACCCTGCCCAGCGCCCACGGCGAGCGCGCGGTGCTGCGCCTGCTGGACAAGTCGGAAAGCCAGCTGAGTCTGGAATCGGTGGGCATGCAGGGCCCGGTGCTGAAACGCTTCGAGCACCTGATCGCCCAGCCGCACGGCATCATCCTGGTCACCGGACCGACCGGCTCCGGCAAGACCACCACCTTGTATGCCGCCTTGCAGCGCCTGGACGCCGGCAGCAATAACATCATGACGGTCGAAGACCCGATCGAGTACGAACTGCCGGGCATCGGCCAGACCCAGGTCAACGCCAAGATCGAGCTCACCTTCGCCAAGGCCCTGCGAGCGATCTTGCGCCAGGACCCGGACGTGATCATGATCGGCGAAATCCGCGACTTCGAAACCGCGCAGATCGCCATCCAGGCCTCGCTGACCGGCCACCTGGTGCTGGCCACGCTGCACACCAACGATGCGGCCAGCGCGGTGAACCGCCTGATCGACATGGGCGTGGAGCCCTTCCTGCTCAGTTCGTCGTTGCTGGGCGTGCTGGCGCAACGGCTTGTGCGCAAGCTGTGTGTGCACTGCAATGGCGCAGGATGCGGCGAATGCGCGCAAACCGGCTACTCGGGACGCACCGGCGTGTTCGAGCTGCTGGTCACCGACGACGCCATCCGGGCCCAGATCCACAACCGTGCCGCCGAGGCCGACATCCGCGCCACCGCGCTGGCCGCCGGCATGACGCTGATGCGCGACGACGGCGAGCGACTGGTGCAATCGGGCATCACCAGCCGCGAGGAACTGGTCCGCGTGACCCGCGACTGACCCAGCCAGAGCGTCCATGCCGGCCTACACCTTCGAAGCGCTCGACGCCCAGGGCCAGACCCGCAAGGGTGTCATGGAGGCCGAAACCGTCAAGGCGGCGCGCAGCCAGTTGCGCACCCAGGCGCTGGTTCCGTTGAAGGTCGAGCCCGTTGTGACCGGCGCGTCGGATGGCGTCGGCGGATCCAAACCGGGCTTCTTCGCGCCGCGCGTGTTCACCGCGACGAAGCTGGCGATCTGGACCCGGCAGATCGCCGGCCTGATCACCTCGGGCCTGCCGCTGGAGCGCGCGCTGACCGCGCTGGCCGACGAGGCAGAAGACGAGAAACAGCGCAACCTGATCGCCGCGCTGCGGGCCGAAGTGAATGCGGGCTCCAGCTTCGCACGGGCGCTGGGCCAGCATCCGCGCGAGTTTTCCGAGATTTTCGTGGCCGTGATCGGCGCGGGCGAACAGAGCGGTCACCTCGGCGGCGTGCTGGAACGACTGGCCGACGACCTCGAAGAAAGCCAGGCGCTCAAGGCCAAACTCATCGGCGCCGCACTTTACCCCGCGATCGTGACCGTCATCGCGATCGGCATCGTGTTGTTCCTCGTGAGCTATGTGGTGCCGCAGGTGGCCGGCGTCTTTGCGGGCACGAAACGCGCCCTGCCCTTTCTGACCGTGGCCATGCTGGCGGTCAGCGCAGCGGTTCGCCAGTACGGCTGGCTGATGCTGATCACCATGATTTTGATAGCGGTTGGTGGCCGTCTGGCGCTGGGAAACGCCCAGATTCGCGAGAAATTTGACGCTGCGTGGCTGACTCTGCCCCTCGTGGGCCGTCTTTCACGCGGCTACAACGCGGCGCGGTTCGCCAGCACGCTGGCGATGCTGGCCGGTGCCGGCGTGCCCATTCTGAAAGCCTTGCAGGCCGCTGCCCAGACCTTGTCGAACCACGCGATGCGCGCCGACGCAATGGATGCGCTGGTGCTGGTGCGAGAAGGCGCGCCGCTGGCCTCGGCGCTGGCACAGAAGAAGCGCTTCCCGGGCCTGCTGTCCATGTTCGCGCGCCTGGGCGAGCAGACCGGGCAGCTGCCGCTGATGCTGCAGCGTGCCGCCGCCCAGCTGTCCACCGAAGTGCAACGCCGCGCCATGGCGCTGGCCACCCTGCTGGAGCCGCTGCTCATCGTGGCCATGGGCGGCATGGTGATGCTGATCGTGCTGGCCGTGCTGCTGCCGATCATCCAGCTCAACCAGTGGGTGAAATAGTGAGCCCCCACGCTCCCTCACTGTGTGTGGTCGCTGGACATGCCCTCGCCAGAGGCGACGGCTCTTCCGCCCGTCCAACCCTGCGCAGGCAGGCTTGGAGCCGCGGGCCTCAGCCCCTCGGGGGCACGCCTTGCTTGGGGCGGTCCGGCGCGGCGGCGGTGAGCCCCCACGCTCCCTCACGGCGTGTGGTCGCTGGTTGCGCCCTCGCCTCAGGCGACGGCTCTTCAGCCCGTCCAACCCTGCGCAGGCAGGCTTGGAGCCGCGGGCCTCAGCCCCTCGAGGGCACGCCTTGCTTGGGGCGGCCCGGCGCGGCGGCGGGGCCGGGAGGCTGACATGGGTGTGACGCTGGAAGGCCAGCTCGTCGTTGCGATCTCGTCGCGGGCGCTGTTCGACTTCGAGGAAGAGAACGAGCTGTTCGAGCAGGGCGACGACCGCGCCTACATGCAGCTGCAACTGGACCGGCTGGAACAACCAGCCGGGCCCGGCGTGGCGTTTTCGCTGGTGCGCAAGCTGCTGGCCTTCAACGACGCGGGTGCCCAGCGGGTCGAGGTGGTCATCCTGTCGCGCAACGACCCGGTCTCGGGCATGCGCGTGTTCCGCTCCGCCCAGCACTACGGGCTGCCGATCCAGCGCGGCAGCTTCACCCGTGGTGCCCCGCCGTGGCGCTACCTGAAGCCGCTCAATGCCAACCTGTTCCTGTCGGCCCACCTGAGCGACGTGCGCGCGGCGCTCGACGCCGGGGTGCCGGCCGCGCAGGTTTATCCATTGTCGGCACGCGCCAGCGAGGCCCACCCGAACGAGGTACGCATCGCATTCGACGGCGACGCGGTGCTTTTCAGCGACGAGGCCGAGCGGGTGTTCCAGGCCGAGGGCCTGAGCGCGTTCCAGCAGCATGAATTGGAAAAAGCTGCCCAGCCGCTGTCGGCCGGCCCCTTCAAGCCGCTGCTGGCAGCGCTGCAGCGCCTGCAGCGTGACGGCACGCCCGCGATGCGCCTGCGCACCGCACTGGTCACGGCCCGCAGCGCCCCGGCGCACGAGCGCGCGATCCGCACCCTGATGGACTGGAACATCGAGGTCGACGAGGCCATGTTCCTCGGTGGCCTGCCCAAGGGCGAGTTCCTGCGCGAGTTCGAGCCCGACTTTTTCTTCGACGACCAGACCGGCCACATCGAATCCGCGGCCCGCCACGTGCCGGCCGGCCATGTGGCCAGCGGCGTGCGCAACGGCTGAGCGGCATCCCTCGGGAGAAGCGGCGCCCGGCGGGCGATCCGGCGGGTACCATGCGGGTCCCCGACAGGAGTCCGCCGCATGCGTCTCATCCAGAAATTCACCACCTTCCGCGCCTTCGCGCGCCAGGCCGGCGCCTTGGCCATGCCCTATTTCCGCTCCGAGGAAAGGTGGAAGGCGCGCGCCCTGCTCGCATCGATCATCGTGCTCAACCTCGCGGCCGTGTACATGCTGGTGCTGATCAACGACTGGAACCGGCTGTTCTACGACGCGCTGCAGAACAAGCAGCAGGATGTGTTCTGGACGCAGCTCGGCCGCTTCACCTGGATCGCCTTCGCATACATCATCATCGCGGTCTACAAGTTCTACCTGACACAACTGCTCGAGGTGCGCTGGCGCGCCTGGCTCACCGCCCACTACACCACCCGATGGCTGGCCGGCCACGCCTTCTACCGGATGGAGCTGAACCGCTTCACGCAGCCCGCGGCGGCCGCAAACGGGCAGTCGCCCGACAACCCGGACCAGCGCATTCAGGAAGACCTGAACCTGTTCACGTCGTATTCGGTGTCGCTGAGCATGGGTCTGCTCAATGCGCTGGTGACCCTGGTGAGCTTCGTCGGCATCCTGTGGGGTCTCAGCGGCGCATTCGGCTTCACGTTCAACGGCGCCAGCTATGAAATTCCGGGCTTCATGGTCTGGATGGCGGTTCTGTATTGCCTGGTGGGCAGCGTGCTGACCCACTACATCGGTCGCCCACTGATATCGCTGAATTTCCAGCAGCAGCGCTATGAGGCCGATTTCCGCCATCACATGGCCCGGGTGCGCGAATACAGCGAGTCGATCGCGCTGGACAGGGGCGAAGCGGTGGAGCGCACTCAGCTCGACGGGCGCTTCGGCAAGGTGCTGGCCAACTACCTGCGCCTGCTGGCCGCGCAGAAGCGCCTGACCTGGTTCACCACCGGTTTCGGCCAGGCCGCCGTGGTGTTTCCGTTCATTGTCGCGGCGCCACGCTTTTTCAGCGGCGCCATCCAGCTCGGCGAACTGATGCAGATCGCTTCCGCCTTCGGCCGGGTGCAGGACTCGCTGTCCTGGTTTGTGGACAACTACGACCGCCTGGCGAGCTGGCGCGCCACGACCGACCGCCTGACCAGCTTCGAAAGCGCCTTTACCAGGAATATTGACGCCAAACCCAGCGCCCAATGGTCACACGATGCTATCGATTCAGGATCGCCCGAAGCCACCGACCTCACCGTTCGACTGCCCGGCGGGGCGGCTCTTCTGGCCGGCCAGACGCTCACGGTCGCGCCGGGTGAACGGATTCTGCTGCAAGGCCCCTCTGGCAGCGGAAAATCGACGCTGTTTCGCGCCCTGGCCGGCATTTGGCCCTACGCGCAGGGCCGCGTGCGGCTTCCCGCCGGCAGCATGTTCATCCCGCAGCGCGCGTACTTCCCCAACGGGCCGTTGCGCGACGCGCTGGCCTACCCGGAGGCACCCGAGCGTTATACCGACGAGGCCTTGCGTCAGGCACTGGTCGAAGCCGAACTGCCCGCACTCGCGAGCCGCCTCGACGAAGCCGACGCGTGGAGCCAGAAGCTCAGCGGTGGCGAGCAACAGCGCCTGGCCATCGCCCGCGTGTTTCTCAAGCAGCCGCAATGGGTGTTCGCCGACGAGGTCACCAGCGCGCTGGACCCGCAGGCCGAGCAGACCCTCTACCAGCGCCTCATCGCGCTGGTCAAGCGCACCGGCGGTGGCCTGATCTCGATTGCCCATCGCCCGACGGTTGCGGGTTTTCATGGGCAGACGTGGAGTTTGATTCCCAAGCCCGAAGGGGCGACGTCGCGCTACCGGGTGCAGGTCGCCACCACAGGCGACAAGCGCGCCTGAAAGCCGTTGCGCACGGCGAACCGGTTCCCGACCGGATCCCCATGAATAATTAGGCATCAAATTGGCACCATCCCAGCGTCGCAAGGTCTTTATTTGCTATATTTTCAATAGCTTTAAACACTCCCGGAGCGACGCCAAGGACGTGTGACTGACGGAACTTTCGGTGGAAATGACCGGCCGCACAGGCGGGGCAAATCAAAAGATGCACTCGATATGCTTGTTATGTGGGTAAACTGAAAGTCACTCCAAGTTCGACCACAAAGACCCGCTGCACCGTTCATGAAGAAGTCGTCGCGCTCCAGAATCATTCCGATCCAGCCGGTGGCGATGCAGACAGGAACAGCTACTCCCGCGGACGACGTGTTTGCGCTCCATCCGAAACGGGACAAGATTTATTCGCGCGCAGTTGTGGGCCTTTTTGCGCGCTTGCGCTGGGTCATGGTCTGGGTGACACAACTGGTCTTCTACGGCATCCCCTGGTTGCAGTGGAACGACCGGCAGGCCGTATTGTTCGACCTCGCGAATATCCGCTTCTTCATCTTCGGCCTGGTACTGCATCCACAGGATCTGATTTTTCTGGCCCTCTTGCTGGTGCTGGCGGCCCTGGCCCTGTTCTTTTTTACGGCGGTGGCGGGCCGATTGTGGTGTGGCTACGCCTGTCCCCAAACGGTGTACACCGCGATCTTCCTGTGGCTGGAGCGCATCACCGAAGGCAACCGGCTGTCCCGCATGCGCCTGGACGCTGCGCGCTGGAGTGCGGAGAAAGTCGCCCGCAAAGGCGCCAAGCAGCTGTTGTGGATCAGCGCCAGCCTGCTCACCGGGTTCACGTTCGTGGGCTATTTCACCCCGATTCGAGACCTGGCCGCGGGAACGCTGGCGCTGTCGTTGTCGCCGTGGGTGTGGTTCTGGGTGGTGTTCTACGGCCTTGCGACCTATGGCAACGCCGGCTACCTGCGCGAGCAGATCTGCATGCAGATGTGCCCGTACGCACGCATTCAAAGCGCCCTGACCGACATGAACACGATGGTCATCGCCTATGACACACAGCGCGGCGAGGCCAGGGGGGCGCGGGCGCGCAGCGCCGACCCGACGGCGCTGGGCCTCGGAGACTGCATTGACTGCACCCTGTGCGTGCAGGTCTGCCCCACGGGCATCGACATCCGCGACGGGTTGCAAAATGAGTGCATCGCCTGCGCAGCCTGCATAGATGCCTGCGACCAGGTCATGGTCAAGATGAACTATCCCAAGGGACTGATCCGCTATTCCTCAGCCACGGGCATGCAGGAACGGCTCAGCGCGCGGCAGATGATCCGGCAGGTCTGGCGACCCCGGGTGTGGATGTACGGCGCGCTGATGCTGCTCGTGGCTTCGCTCCTGATTGTCGGTCTGTCCGCCCGCAAAGGCGTTGCGGTCGACGTGATCAAGGACCGCGGCGCACTGGCGCGCGAGCAGGGCAATGGCGACATCGAGAACATCTACCTTCTGAAAGTCATGAATGCCTCCGAACACGCCAGCACCTACCGCGTGAGCGTGCAGGGTCTGCCCGGGATGACGCTGGTGACCCCTGCGGCACTTGACGTACCCGCCACAGGAATCGGCTCGCTGACGGTTCGTTTGGCGTTGGGGGCACAGGCTGCACAGGCGTACCGCGGCCGGGCCATACCGATCACATTCAAAGTCCAGAGCGCGGAGACCGATCGCGAAGTTGCGATCGAAGAAAAGTCCACCTTTGTGATACCGCGTTAAGCCGGGAGCGCCCATTGCGCGAGGGTCGTGAAACGCCCCCGCTCGTCAGGTGGGGCCCCCTCCCTCAGTGCTGGTCTCTGTCTTTGAACAACCGAATCATCAGTTTCCCGGCATCAAACGGTCGTTGCCAGCTATCGACTTCATATCATCGCGGCCCGCCTGCCATGCCCATACGGTGCTCGATCCATCCCCGGTAACCTCGGGCCCGCAATTCACACGCTGGGCAGCCGCCGCAGCCCCAGCCCCAGGCATGGCGGCGCACCCGGTCGCCCAGGTAGCAGGTGTGGGTGTGCTCGATGATCAGGTTCACCAGCTTTTCGCCTCCTTGCGCAACACCGGAGCGTTCACCGATGTCGTGCGCCATCTGCCAGGTCGCGGCCTTGTCGATCCACATCAGCGGGGTGTCGATCAAAAAGCGCCGGTCCATGCCCAGCGACAGCGCCAGTTGCATGGCCTTCATGGTGTCGTCGCGACAGTCGGGGTAGCCTGAGAAGTCGGTCTCGCAGACGCCGGTGACGATCACCTGCAGATCGCGCCGGTAGGCCAGCGCGGCGGCGAGCGTGAGAAACAGCAGGTTGCGCCCCGGCACGAAGGTGTTGGGCAGGCCCGAGGCTTCCATCTTGAAGGCGGTTTCGCGGGTGAGCGAGGTTTCGCTGATCTGCCCGAGAACCGCCAGGTCGAGCAGGTGGTCTTCGCCCAGGCGGCTTGACCATTGCGGGAATTGCGCGCGGATCTCGGACAGGACGTTCAGGCGCGCTTGCAGTTCAACGCTGTGACGCTGCCGGTAGTCAAAGGCGATGGTCTCGACGCGCTGGTATCTGGACAGCGCCTGCGCAAGGCAGGTGGTGGAGTCCTGGCCGCCGGAGAACAGGACGAGGGCGGTGGTGTGCATTTGCCCATGTTAATCAAGAAAATGGAGGGGGCCGAACGCTGCCCCGGCAAACCGGCATCACCCCTTCGCCAGTACGCTCACGTAGTTGTGCACGGCGGGTCGCTGCCGGGCGGGTTTGCGCCTGTGCGGAGTTCCGATGTTGATGAAGCACAAGGCCTGTTCGCCCGCGTCCAGATCAAACAACGTTCGCAAGGCCTGCGATTTCAAGGCTTTCCCACTGGTCAACGCAGCGCCAAAACCCATCGCATGGGCGGTGAGCAGGATGTTCTGGATGGCGCAGCCTGCTGAAATCAGCCGCTCGCTGGCGTCGATGTCCGGGTCGCCGCTTTCAAGTTGCCCGATGGCCAGCATCAGCAGCGGGGCGCGATGCGCCTTTTCCCGCGCCTGTTCAACCTGCTCGGGCGTGGCCTGGGAGTCCCGCTCGACCAGCGAAGCCGCGAAAGCCCCCGCCAGCCGGCTGCGGGCGTCCTCGGGAACGATCACGAAACGCCAGGGAGTGAGCTGCCCATGGTCTGGGGCCGCTGCGGCCGCGCCGAGGATCAGGGCGAGCTGCGCGGCATCGGGCGCGGGGTGGTCCAGCCGCTTGGGCAGCACGGTCTGCCGGGAATGAATCACCGCAGCGAGCAATTCCGCAGCGTCTGCGGGGGTGTCCCCCGTCATGCGGACTTCAACCGGGCTTGCCATCGACACGCAGGCGTCCGAACCAGGAACCATAGCGCACTCCCCACACCGCCATCACCGTCGCCCAAATCAAGGCCGCCACCAGAATCAACCCGCCCGGCGCGCCCGGCAAGGCGCCCGATATCCGCAGCACCGTCGCCAGTTGCAGGCCCCAGAACAGCCCCCAGACGGTGTTGTCGGCAACCAGGGCACGGCCACTGTGACCGCACGACACACGGGTGACCATGGCCAGCATGAGCGAGCCGAGACAACCCATGGACAACGCATGCAACGCGCCCAGTCCCAGGACCGGCGCACCCGATGCCAGCCCCAGCAGTTGCGAGGCACCCCCCAGGACAAAAGAAAGCCCGAGCCAGACGAAGCCGATATGAAGCATGCCCAGCAGGCGGATACGCAGGCTCTGAACCAGTCCCCAGGCCACGGCCAGCCACAGCACGATGCACCCAGCCACCAGTTCCAGCAACCCGCGCACCAGGACCCAGGCCCGACCCGCATCGCCGGCCGGGACGCCCGAAAGTTCGAGCGTCACGGACACCGCTTCCAGCGCCGCCGCCGCCAGCATCACCCATAGGGCCCAGAACGGCCGCCACACGGCCACCATGGGTACCGCGCTTGACGTGAAAAACGGAATCATGCGGTGCGCCACCGTCACATAGGTCACGACCACGAAGCCCCACAAGCCCGTCAGCACAAACGCCCGGCTCACCTCGGCGGCGTCCAGCCACATCGCGATGCAGGCCCCGGCAAGGCTCAGGCAGCCGACGATGCCGCCCACGCCGATGACCTTGGCATGCAGGCGGTCTTCGGCGGTGCTGGCAACGATCAGGCGCCAGAACAAGCCGACGATCCAGCCCAGGCCCAGCACCGCACCGGTCAGCCCGATGACCGCCAGCCGGGCATTCAAATGGCTCCCCGTCACCCAAAAGCCCCAGCTTGCCGCCAGCAGCACCAGCGGCGCGCGCAACTGCGGCGCCTCCAGGGGCCGGACGCCCAGCCATTTGGGGCCGGCCGTGAACAAAAAGCCGGTGAAGAACAGGGGAATGAATCCGTACGTCATGACCGTCGCATGCACCAGCGACGGCGACACCGCATAGGAAAGGTTCAGCAGCGCGCTGGCCCGATCCACCTGCACCAGCGCCCACCAGCCGCCCGTGAACACCAAAACACCCATGGCCAGGAAGAATCCCAGCCGGTGCGGTGCCAGCAGCAGGTGTCGCCAGCGCCATGCCGGATCAGGAGCCGGTATGGGCGCGGCTTTTCCGGGCACCACTCGCGTGGCAGGACGGATGGTGTTCGGCGCCCGCGTGTTCACCCACAGGTCCCGAGGTGGCCGCACTGGGTGCAGTAGTCGCAGCCGTCCTTGCGGATGACCGCGTGGGCGCCACATTCGCTGCACTTCTTGCCAGCCATCACAGGCGGCGTCAGGCCGGGCGCGGCACCGGCCTGTGGTGCAACCTCCTGCGCCCGGTGGAACGCGTGGCTGGTCCGGCGTCCAATGATGTTCTGCACCGCAAAGGCGATGGCCGCAACCTCCGAGTCGTGCCACATCGGCACGCGGGTGCCGTCGGCCTTTTCGTAGGTGCCCAGCCGAACCGGACCGCGGTCCCATGCCACCTTGCGCATGTCGCCCAGCGCCCGCTCCAGAAAACCGCCACGGGCGGCGAGCGACAGCATGCGCATGCTCGACGTGATCCATTGCTGCGACTCGCCGCTCTGGCCGACCGGCATGAAGAATTCGATCGCGCGTTCGACCGTCCCGGAGCCTTCGGCCGCCGGAACCGGCAGGAAGGACACGATCAGGTACAGGGTCTTGTGGCCCTCCTGCGTCCAGTATTCCACCTTCTCGGCCACCGCCGACAGGGCGCCCTTGGGGCGGCTTTCGATCACGGTGCGCATCGGATCCACCGGCGCAGATGCGACGGGTGCGGGACCATCCGCCTTGCCGCTGCCGGTTTCCAGCACCGCGCCCAGAATGCTGTTCGGCCGGTAGGTGGCCAGCCCTTTCAGGCGCGCGCGCCAGGCCTGCAGGTACAGACCCTTGAAATCGTCGTACGGGCAGTCCGCCGGCACATTGACGGTCTTGGAAATCGCGGTGTCGATAAAAGGCTGCACCGCTTCCATCATCGCGATATGGCTGGCCGCCGACATCTCCAGCGCCGAGACAAAATACTCGGGCAGCTTGTCCACGTCACCACCGAGTTCGCGGTACAGGCGCCAGGCGTGGTCTTCGACCGCGTACTCGGTCGTGCTGCCGTCGGACTCGCGCTTCTTGCGTCGGTACATCCACGAGAACGCAGGTTCGATGCCGTTGGAGGCGTTGTCGGCGAAGGCCAGGCTGACCGTGCCCGTGGGCGCGATCGACAGCAGGTGGCTGTTACGGATCCCGTGCGCGCGGATCGCCTGTTGCAGCTCGGCCGGCAGACGGCTGGCGAAGGTTCCCGGAGCCAGATAGCCGTCCGCTTCGAACTTGGGAAACGCCCCCTTTTCGCGCGCCAGCGACATGGAAGCGCCGTAGGCCGCGTCGCGCATGCGCGCGGCGATGCGCGCCGCCATTTCACGCCCGTCCGGCGCGTCGTAGCGCAGGCACAGCATGGCCAGCGCATTGCCCATGCCGGTGAATCCCACACCAATGCGCCGCTTGGCGGCGGATTCGGCACGCTGCTGCTCCAACGGCCAGAACGTGACGTCCAACACGTTGTCCAGCGCGCGAACCTGAAGACCCACGGCGCGCTCGAAAGCCTCGAAATCGAACGCGGGCACACCATTGAACCCGAACGGATGACGCACAAAGCGGGTCAGGATGATGGGGCCGAGGTCGCAGCACCCGTAGGGAGGCAGCGGTTGCTCGCCGCATGGATTGGTGGCGGCGATGGCCTCGCAGTACCGCAGGTTGTTGTCCTGGTTGATGTGATCCAGGAACAGGATGCCCGGCTCCGCAAAATCGTAGGCCGACTTCATCACCGTGTCCCACAACTCGCGGGCAGCCAGCGTCTGGTAGACCCACAGGCCGTCGGCACGCTGGAACGCGCCTTGCGCGATCAGGGCGGCGCTGGGGCGGGCTCGATGCACCAGTTCCCAGGGCTGGTCCTCGCTGAGGGCCTGCATGAAGCTGTCCGGCACGCCCACCGACACATTGAAGTTGTTCCACCGCCCTGGCGTGCGCTTGGCGGTGATGAAATCCAGCACGTCCGGGTGGTCGATGCGCAGCACCCCCATCTGCGCGCCTCGGCGGGCGCCCGCGCTCTCCACGGTGGAACAAGACTGGTCGAACACGTTGATGTAGCTGCACGGGCCCGACGCCACCGACGCGGTGGCCTTGACCTCGGCACCGCGCGGCCGGATGCGGGAGAAGTCGTAGCCGACGCCGCCGCCGCGGCGCATCGTCTCGGCCGCCTCGCGCAACGCCTCGTAGATGCCGGGGTAGCCGCCGTCGTCCACACCCTGGATGCAGTCGCCCACGGGCTGGACGAAGCAGTTGATCAGCGTGGCCTGGATATCGGTGCCGGCGGCGCTCATGATGCGCCCGGCGCCAATGGCGCCGGCATGCAGGTTCTCCAGGAACAGCGCCTCGTACTTCGCCCGATCCGCTTCGACCTCCACCGATGCGAGCGCGCGCGCCACCCGCCGGTACACGTCTTCGGCGCCGCTTTCGCCGGTCTTGAGGTATTTCTCCTTCAGCACATCGTGGCTGATGGGCTGGGTGAGGGTTGCATCCTGCGGACGCCCAAAGTTGTCGCGTTTCATCGGTCTTGCTCCTCGGGTCCTGGCGTCGGCCGGACCACGCCGCCCGCCGTCGAAAGGTGTCTCAAATTCGGCCACGGGTCCCCACAACCACTCGAAGTCGTCTGGGGCACTACCCGACAGCATAGCCAATTGGCAGGCCGGCCCGGGCGATTGTGAAGCGGCTTCGAATTTCCTTGACCTGGCACAACTTTGTCGCACGGGCCGCCTGAGACGTCGGATAAGGGCGGCTGAGACGGCCGGGCCACCCGATCAGTTCTCTGGCGGTGGTGTTTCGGGCTTGACATAGGGCTGGTAGGGTCCGGTCCCACTGTTCGACGCCTCGGATGCGGCCACAAAATCCCCTCGCTGCGCGTCGAACACATGGATTTCTCCGTCTTCGATCACGTAATGCCACCCGTGCAACGTCAGGTGCCCGCTTTCCACGGCGCGCCGCACCATGGGGTAGTCCATCAGGCGCTCCAGCTGAAGAACCACCGCGCGCTGCTCGGTCCGGAAGCGTGCCTCAGGGGTGGACTGAACCGGCAGGAGGGCTTCGTCGGCCAGTTTCAGCCATGCCTTCAGGTTTCGGGCCTCTTCGGGCACACCTTCGTAGGCGGCCCGGATGGCACCGCAGTGGGTATGCCCGCAGATGATGATCCGCTCCACTTTCAAGCTCAGCACCGCGAACTCGACCGCAGCCATCGTTCCATGCAGTCCGTGCGATCCATCGTAGGGCGGCACAAAGGCACCCACGTTGCGGACGATGAACAACTCCCCCGGCCCGGTGCCGGTGAGCAGGTAAGGGACCAGGCGCGAATCGGAGCAACCGATGAACAAGGTCTTGGGATGCTGTCCCTGCGCCACCAGGTCCTGAAATCGCTGCTGGTGCAGGGGGAAATAGTCGGAATGAAACGATCGCAGGCGCAGCAACAGATCGTCGTGCTTGGGAACTTCATCCGTCATGGCACCAGCGCCGCAAGGGCTCCTCCAGGCTCAGTTTGGTCGCGTCGGCACCTTGAAGGCGCGCGTCGGCCAGCAACGCTCGCAGGTAGCGCTCCAATGCGCTGCGACGCTTCTGACAGATGAGCTGCAACGCAATGCCCGTCCGCGCTTCGGCGTAGGTCAGCTGCCGGCCCTTGCGCCGGCCCAGCACCTCGACGATGTGAAAGCCGCGGCCGGTGTGGATCAGGCGGGGATGCACCCCCATGCCCCAGCGGGAATGGCTGTGCTCGAACAGTTCGTTGGCCAGCTCCGGTTCGCAGTCGCCGGGGCCGATCCACCCCAGGTCACCGCCGTTCGCCCCGGTGGAACAGGCCGAAACCTGCGCGGCAATCTCGGCGAACCGGCCCGGACCGACACCTGGCCGTGACAGTTCCACCAAGGCCCGCTCGGCCTGGACCAGGAGATCGTGGACATTGACTGCCGGGGTCACCTCAAACAGGATGTGGCGCACGTGCAACGCCTGACCCCGTACGTGACGCTGGGGATTCGCCGCGTAGACGGCTTCACATTCTTCATCGCTCACATCGGGGGCGGCCACCTGCCCGGCCAGCATCGCCGCAACCGCTTCGCGCGCCTCGGCATCGAGCACTGGCGCCAGGCCCGGTCCCTCATCGGCCAACAGACCGCTTGCCACCGCGCGTTGTCTCAGCAGTTCATCGACCACCCGGCACGCGAGCGTGTCCGGGGCCGTACGGCCTTCAAGTCCTGCCAGGCCGTAGCCATTGACCACGACCGGCGGCGTCGAAAAAGCGCCCGCAGCGCACTCGCAGCCGCTGCTGGCGCAACCAGTGACTGTCGTCGTCTTAAGCCTCATGACGGTCTCCTCGCATCCGCCGGGGTATCGGTCACTTTCGAAGAAGCGAAGTCCGAACGATGCGTCGGTGTGATGCCTGGTTCGTTACTGAACCAGCGGCGTCTCGGCCACGTCCAGCTCGACTCCTTCGAGCTGCGCCTGGCCGGCCAGCAGGCTCAGGTACTGACGCAAGGCCGTCACGTAGGCCTGCTGCCGCAAGGCCATGGCCACCGCACCGCGCACCGACTCGAAGGCCTGCTCCACGCCGGGCTCCCGTTCCAGCACCTCGACCACATGCAGCCCGAAGCGGCTGTGAACCAGCCGCGGGAGCACGCCCACTTCGGCGTGACCAAACAACTCGCAGGCAAACTCGGGGGCGCAGTCCGATGCGCTGAGCCAGCCCAGATGCCCTCCCTCCGCACCACTCGGGCAGTTGGACAGTGTGCTGGCCGCCTCGGCGAAGGCTTCGTCAGCCCGCCTGCCGTCATGACAGCGCACGTCCAACAGCGTTGTCTCGGCACGGTTGCGCAGCGCGACCACATCGACGCCCTGTGTGACGGCAAACAGGATATGCCTGACGTTCACCCGCTCACCGGCGCAGTAGGTCGCACGATGAGCGGCATGATGGCGCTGGCAGGCCTCTTCGGTGGGTTCGGGAATGATGAGGCTCTGCTCCAGCAGTGCCTCGATAGCATGGGCGGCCGCTTCACTGAGCACGCCGTCACTGCCGGGAACATCGCTTTCGGACAGCAGGTCACGCTCGATGGCCGCTTGGCGCAGCAATTCCGAGTAGGCCCGCTGGCGTAGTTCGTCTCCGGACAGGCTCGTTTCAGCCGTGTTCAGGGCGACTCCATTGACACGTGCAATTCCCTGCTGGAGCACTTCACTTTGCATGACCGTTTCCTTGAACAACTGCGCCGGAACGGTTGGCCTGATTCTGTCCGACAGGCAAATTGAGGCGCCGGGCCCTCACAACCTGATGGGGACGGAACAGATAGGCGACGGTCCCAAAGCCGCTCCAGACATGCACCAGCCGGCTGAAGGGGAACAACAGGAAGATCGTCATCCCCAGCACCAGGTGAATCTTGTAGGTCCATTGAAGATTGACCAGCAGTTCGGCGCCACCCGGGCGGAACGTCACCAGCCGCTGGGCCCACTCACCGAGCGCCATCATGACCGAACCATCTGAATGATGCAGCGAGAGCGGCAGGGTCGCCAGACCAATCGACAGCTGAATCCACAAAATGATCAGAATCGCGAGATCGGTGCGGTGACTGGTCAGCCGGATGCGCGGATCAAAAATTCGCCGATGCAGCAACAGCGTCAGCCCGATAAAGCAGATAACCCCCGCAGCGCCACCCGAGTACACGGCCATCAGCTGCTTGTTTTCAGCAGAGATGAAGTGCTCATAGACGGAGTGTGGCGTGAGCAAGCCTACAAAATGTCCGAAGAACAGGAACAGAATGCCCACATGGAACAGGTTGCTGCCCCACCGCAGGCTGCCCTGGCGAAGCAGCTGCGACGAGTCGCTCTTCCACGTGTATTGATCACGGTCGAACCGAGCCAGGCTGCCCATCAGGAACACCGCCAGGCAGATGTAGGGGTAAACCGAAAAGAAGAAAGTATGGAGAGCGCTCATACGGATACTCCGATCTTGTGTGTGTTCGCGGCATTCGTGCGAACGATATGAATGATTTGCGGCTGATTCGGATTGGATTGACCTTTGGTCGAACACCCATCGAAAACAACCGGCTCTTCCCAGGTCTGGTCCAGCGATTCTTCCGGCTTGACCTTCACCGGTTTGGCTTTTTCGCCGGAAAGCTCCAGCAAGGCGCCGAGGACGCTGGCGTAGCGGGTGTCACGCTGTTGCAGCGCTGCGAAGATGGCGTTAAAAATGTGCGCCATTTCCCTCAGGAAGGCCCGCGCCTCCCGGGGTGGCTGGGTGGATGTGAATTCCAGCACCACCGGCAAGTAGTCCGGCATTTCTCCGGGGGCCAGGAAAAGACCGGCCTTCTCGAAAGTCTGCGCCAGATCGATCATCGCCGGGCCACGCTCGCGGGAATCGCCATGAACATGCTCGAACAGTTGCAGCGACGTGGAGCGCCCCCTGTCGAAGAGCTCCACATAGGCCTCCTCCACAGCGAGCAGACCGGATTCCCGCGAAGACCCCGACAACCAGTGGATCAGGTCGTCCAATTCATCCAGTCTGGCGGTCGACAGCGCCGCCTCGCTACGCAGCGCGGTGGCCAGTTCAGGAAGGTGCTCGCGCAGTTCAGCATTGGGATAGCTCAGGAGTCGGGAAAGCACCCGAAGCGTGCGGGCCGCCACTGGCGGCGATTTTTTCAGATAGCCCATCGCTCAGACCTCCGCCTTGATCGGAATGGTGCGCTTCTTCTCGCTGCCGAAAAGGCTGGTTTCGCCGATGCCCTCGGAGCATCCGTTGCCAAAACTGAAGCCGCAACCGCCGCGCACGTTGAAGGCGTTCTCGGCATATTCACGGTGCGTGGTAGGGATCACGAAGCGGTCTTCGTAATTGGCGATGGCCATGTAGCGGTACATCTCCTCGACCTCGTTGGCCTTGAGCTGCACCTGATCGAGTACCGCCTGGTTGACAACACCCTCCACGTGCTTTGCGCGCTGGTAGGCTCGCATGGCCAGCATGCGTTCCAGCGCACGTTCAACGGGCTGGGTATCGCCTGCGGTCAGCAGGTTGGCCAGGTACTTGACAGGGATTCGCAGCGATTTCACGTCCGGGATCTCGCCGTTGATCCCCATCTGACCGGCATTCGCAGCCGCAGTGATGGGCGAAAGCGGCGGCACGTACCAGACCATGGGCAGCGTGCGGTACTCGGGGTGCAACGGCAAGGCCACTTTCCATTGCACCGCCATCTTGTAGACCGGGCTCCTGCGGGCGGATTCCATCCAGGCGTCCGGTATGCCGTCAATCCGTGCCTGCTCGATGACCCTGGGATCGTTCGGGTCCAGGAAGATGTCGAGCTGCGCCTGGTACAGGTCGCGATCGCGCTCGACGCTGGCGGCCTCCTGGATGCGATCGGCGTCGTACAGCAGCACGCCCAGATAACGGATGCGGCCCACACAGGTCTCGCTGCAGACCGTGGGCTGGCCGGCCTCGATGCGGGGGTAGCAGAAGATGCACTTCTCGGCCTTGCCCGACTTCCAGTTGTAGTAGATCTTCTTGTAGGGGCAGCCACTGACGCACATGCGCCAGCCGCGGCACTTGTCCTGGTCAATCAGCACGATGCCGTCTTCCTCGCGCTTGTAGATCGAGCCCGAGGGGCACGATGCTACGCAGGCCGGGTTCAGGCAGTGTTCGCAAAGGCGGGGCAGGTACATCATGAAGGTGTTTTCGAACTCCCCGTACATCGCCTTCTGCACGTCGTCGAAATTCTTGTCCTTGCCACGCTTGGCAAACTCGCCGCCAAGGATTTCCTCCCAGTTCGGACCCCAGACGATTTTTTCCATCCGCTTGCCGGTGATCAGCGAGCGCGGGCGCGCGGTGGGTGCGTGCTTCATCTCGGGCGCCGACTGCAGGTGGTCATAGTCGAAGGTGAAGGGCTCATAGTAGTCGTCGATCTGCGGCATGTTCGGATTGGCGAAGATGCGCATGAGCAACTTCCACTTCGCCCCTTGCCGGGGTTCGATCGTTCCATTGCTCTTGCGGACCCAGCCGCCGTTCCACTTGTCCTGGTTCTCCCACTCCTTGGGGTAGCCGATGCCGGGTTTGGTTTCGACGTTGTTGAACCAGGCGTATTCCATACCGGGGCGGCTGGTCCAGACGTTTTTGCAGGTGACCGAACAGGTGTGGCAGCCGATGCATTTGTCCAGGTTCAGCACCATGCCGATTTGTGCGCGTATTTTCATGTTTGACTCCGAATGAAGGGCAGCGGGCTCAGGGGTTCTCGCCTTGCGACTGGTAAGCGCGGACCAAGTGGTCGTCCGCGGGGGTGTCCAGCCAGTCCACCTTGGCCATCTTGCGCACCACCACGAACTCGTCGCGGTTGGTGCCGATGGTTCCGTAGTAGTTGAAGCCGTAGCTCAACTGCGCGTAGCCGCCGATCATGTGTGTCGGCTTGATCACGATGCGGGTCACCGAGTTGTGGATGCCGCCGCGCACGCCCGTTATCTCCGAGCCCGGGGTGTTGATGATCTTTTCCTGCGAGTGGTACATCAGGCACATGCCATCGTTGACCCGCTGGCTCACGACCGCACGCCCTGCCACGGCGCCGTTGATGTTGAACAACTCGATCCAGTCGTTGTCTTCAATGCCGGCGTTCCGGGCGTCGTTTTCGCTGAGCCAGATCACGGTGCCACCGCGGTTGAGCGTGAGCATCATCAGGTTGTCGCTGTAGGTGGAGTGAATTCCCCACTTCTGGTGCGGTGTGATGAAGTTCAACTGGATCTCTTTGTTCCCGTTAGGCTTGATGTTGTGGATGCTTTTAGTGGTTTTCAGATCCACCGGCGGGCGGTAGCTGCCAAAGCCTTCACCGAAGGCGATCATCCAGGGGTGGTCCTGGTAGAACTGCTGGCGGCCCGACAGGGTGCGCCATGGGATCAGTTCGTGGACGTTGGTGTAACCCGCGTTGTAGCTGACGGTCTCGCTCTCGATGCCGCTCCAGGTTGGGCTGGAGATGATCTTGCGGGGCTGCGCCTGGATGTCGCGGTAGCGGATCTTCTCGTCTTCGCGATAAAGCGCCAGGTGCGTGTGATCGCGCCCGGTCTGTTTGCCCAGCGCCTCCCAGGCCTTGACGGCTACATGGCCGTTGGTCTCAGGGGCCAGTTGCATGATCACCTCGCAGGCGTCAATGTCGCTGACAATGCGCGGCATGCCTTGGGATACGCCTTCTTCCAGCGTGGTGCCATTGAGCTGGCCCAATTGCTCCACCTCGGTGCCGGTTTTCCAGCCGATGCCCTTGCCGCCGTTGCCCAACTTGTCCATCAACGGGCCCAGTGCGGTGAAACGCTTGAAAACGTTGGGGTAGTCACGCTCGACCACTGTGATTTGCGGCGCGGTCTTGCCGGGGATCAGTTCGCACTCGCCCTTCTTCCACTCCTTCACGTCGAATGGCTGGGCCATCTCGCCCGGGGTGTCATGCATGATGGGCGATAGCACCACCTCCTTTTCAACGCCAAGATGGCCCACGCAGACTTCGCTAAAGGCCTTGGCAAAGCCTTTGTAAATCTCCCAGTCCGAACGCGCCTGCCACACCGGGTCCACCGCTGCAGATAGCGGATGGATGAAGGGGTGCATGTCGCTGGTGTTGAGGTCGTTCTTTTCGTACCAGCTCGCCGTGGGCAGCACGATGTCGGAATAAAGACAAGTGGTGCTCATGCGGAAGTCCAGCGTGACAAGCAGGTCCAGCTTGCCTTGCGGCGCATCCTTGTGCCACCGGACTTCGGCGGGTTTGGCGTCGTCTTTGCCTAGATCTTTGCCTTGCACCCCGTTTTCGGTGCCCAGCAGGTGCTTGCAGAAATACTCGTGGCCCTTTCCGCTGGAGCCCAGCAGGTTGGAGCGCCACACAAACATGTTGCGCGGCCAGTTCTGCGGTGCGTCCGGGTCTTCGCAGCTCATCTCCAGCGTGCCATCTTTCAGCGCCTTGACCGCGTAGTCCTTCGGGTCCATGCCGACGGCCTGCGCGTCCTTGACCACCTGCATCGGGTTGGTCTTGAGCTGCGGCGCGCTGGGCAGCCAGCCCATCCGCTCGGCGCGCACGTTGTAGTCGATCATGCTGCCGCCGAACAGAGACTTGTCCGCCAGGGGCGAGACGATCTCGTCCATGCCCAGCTTCTCGTAGCGCCACTGGTCGGTGTGGGCATAGAAGAAGCTGGTGCTGTTTTGCTGGCGCGGGGGACGCGCCCAGTCGGTGGCAAAAGCCAGCGGCACCCAGCCGGTCTGCGGCCGCAGCTTTTCCTGGCCCACGTAATGGGCCCAGCCACCACCACTCTGGCCGATGCAGCCGCACATCATCAGCAGGTTGATAACGCCGCGGTAGTTCATGTCGGCGTGGTACCAGTGGTTCATGGCCGCGCCGATGATCACCATCGACTTGCCCCGGGTCTTGTCGGCGTTATCGGCGAACTGGCGCGCCACGGTGATCACCTGCTCGCGCGGCACACCGGTGATGCTTTCCTGCCAAGCCGGTGTGTAGGCGGCGTTGTCGTTGAAGTCCTTGGCGCCGCTGCCCAGGCCGCGGTTGATGCCGTACTGCGCGACCTGCAGATCGAACACGGTGGCCACCATGGCGTAACGCTCTTCACCGGCCTTGCCCAGGCGCAGGCGCACGACCGGGACTTTGGCGCGGTTGATCTCGCCGCTCTGTGTGTTGCCCGTGAAGTTGGGGGTCTCGCGCCCGCCGAAATACGGGAAGCACACGTCCACCACCTGGTGTTCCTGTTCGCCGTCTTCGATCACCGAAAGCTTAAGCTTGACATCGCTGTTGTCGCGCGCCTCTTTGGACTCCAGGTTCCACTTGCCCTCGTCTTCGCGACCCGGCTCGCCCCATCGGAAGCCGATGGAACCGTTGGGCAGCACCGCCTTTCCGTCGGTGTCAAACGCCACGGTTTTCCACTCGGGGTTGCTCTTCTGACCCATCTTGCCGTTGAAGTCGCTGGCGCGCAGGTAGCGGTCAGGCACCATGGTCGTGGTGCCATCCGGCAAGCGGTGTTCCTTGAGCATGACCAATAGCGGCAGGTCGGTGTAACGGCGGGCGTAGTCATCGAAATAGCTGCTACGCGGCTTGCCGCCACCGGGGAAATAGAACTCCTTGAGCGCCACATGCCCCATCGCCATGGCGAGCGCGGCGTCGGTGCCCTGCTTGGGGTGCAGCCACAGGTCGGACAGCTTGGCGACCTCCGAATAGTCGGGCGTTACCGCAACGGTCTTGGTGCCCTTGTAACGAACCTCGGTGAAGAAGTGGGCATCGGGCGTGCGGGTCTGGGGCACGTTGGAACCCCAGGCGATGATGAAGGTGCTGTTGTACCAGTCGGCCGACTCCGGAACGTCGGTCTGCTCACCCCAGATCTGCGGACTGGCCGGTGGCAGGTCGCAGTACCAGTCGTAAAAGCTCATGCACACCCCACCGATCAGTGACAGGTAGCGGCTGCCGGCGGCATAGCTCACCATGCTCATGGCCGGGATCGGTGAGAAGCCAATCACGCGATCGGGGCCGTGCTGCTTGATGGTGTAAACGTTGGCTGCTGCGATGAGCTGGTTGACTTCGTCCCAACTACTTCGCACGAAGCCACCCATGCCGCGCACCTGCTGATAGTCGCGCCGGGCCTCAGGGTTCTGCTGGATGAGGGCCCAGGCATCCACCGGGGTCTTGCTCACCTTGAGCGCAGCACGCCAGCGCTCGAGCAAACGCCCGCGCACCAACGGGTATTTCACCCGATTGGCGCTGTAAAGGTACCAGCTGTAGCTGGCGCCGCGCGCGCAACCGCGCGGTTCGTGGTTGGGCATATCCCAGCGGGTGCGCGGGTAATCGGTCTGCTGGGTTTCCCAGGTCACGATGCCGCCCTTGACGTAGATCTTCCACGAGCAGGAGCCCGTGCAGTTCACGCCGTGGGTGGAGCGCACAATCTTGTCGTGGGCCCAGCGGTTGCGGTAGGCATCTTCCCAGGTGCGGTCTTCTCCAGTGGCGACACCGTGGTCACCGGAAAAAGCCTCCCGGGGGCTCGAAAAGTAACTCAGTCGATCCAGAAAATGGCTCATGGTCGTAATTTCCTTTCAGCTAACAATCGGGGCACAACCCAGGCGCTGAACGCCTGCGCAAGCCCCCTCCATTTCAAACATCCGGTCCGCGCCGAATCCGATGGCAATGCCATCGACGACGCGACCTTCATTCATCCCTGGCCCCACAGCGACCACGCGCCGTAACCCGCCACCAGCAACCCGAAAATCAGATTCAGCGGGCGGGTCCGTTCGGACGCGTAGGGCAAAAACATCGCATCCACCCGCAGGGCTTCGATCATCGGGTGGTTCACGAAGGCGCCCGCCGCGAGGGCCAGTCCGTAGATCACGGCGCCGATGTGAAGCAGGTTGTTCATGTAAGGGCTCCGGCATTCAGGCGGCCTGTCCGAGGTCGATACGCTTCATGCGCTCTTTCTCGGCTCCGGACAGCTTGTCCCACCAGGTACCGCCACCGTTGCCGTAGTCGAAGCGCTCGGCGCCGCTGCGGGTGTAGTACCACCAGTTGACCAGCAGCGAGTACACGTAGAACACGGCACAACCGATGAAGAAAGCGGTGACCGCACCGGTCTTTTCCAGCGAAGTGGCGATCAACGAATTCCAGACGAACGGACCGAAGGCCGCCCAGGCACCGGTCCAGCCCAGCATCTGCGCGCCCTTGGCGGGCGAGTAGGCGAACACGATGGGGTATTGGCGGAACGTGGCGGCGTTGTTGATGCCCGACATCAGGAAGATCCACAACATGCCCCAGAGGAAGCCGCTGAACTGGTCGACGCTGGTGGGCGTGAGGTAGCCGCCGAAGACCAGGAAGGCCACGCCGCCGATCTGGCCGATGGTCGTCCAGTGCATGCCCTTGCTGCCGCCGATCTTGTCGAAAATGCCGCCGGTCAACATGCGCACCAGACCGCCGAGCAGCGGGCCAATGTAGGCATAGGCCAGCGGATCGGGCGCACCGTCGAAACCGCCGTACAAGGTCTTGATCAGCATCGGGAAGGCGCCCGAGAAGCCCGAGAACGAACCGAACGAGCAGATGTAGGTGATCGTGCAGTTCCAGGTGTGAACCCTGGCTCGGTTGCGCGTGGAAAGGATCTCGAACTGGCCCATGAAGCCCCGCGTGGGCATCTGGAGGCTGCGCAGGAAGATGACCGACAGAATGAACGCCAGCACCAGGAACGGCACCCAGATGAAGGCGGCGTTCTGCAGCCACATGCCTTTCTTGACCACGTTGCGCACCGCCACGTCGGTGATCTGTCCAGCAGGGTTGCGCTTGACGTCGACGGCCACACCATTGGTGGTGACCACCTCGGTGATCTGCCCCTTGTCATCCTTCTTGACTTCGGCCTTGATCGCCTTGACTTTGTCGGTTTCCTTCAGCGTGACGTTCTTCAGCACGCCATCTTCCTTCACCACCAGGATGGCCTCGGCCAGCTCAGGCTGGTTGATCACCACATCCTTGACGATGCCAGCGTCCTTGGTGACGGTGATCGCGCCTTTGATCGGATCGGCCTTGGTGAAGACCTGCGGACCGCCGACCGCGGCGCCCAGCGCCGCAAAGCCGATGATCCAGGGCGCCACGAATTGCACGATCGACACGCCGAAGTTGCCCAGTCCCGCCTGGATTCCCATGGCAGTGCCCTGCAGCCGCTTCGGGAAGAAGATGCTGGTGGACGGCATGAAGGACGAGAAGTCGCCGCCGCCCATGCCGCACAGGAAGCCGATGATCATGAAGGTGCTCCAGGGCGTGTTCAGGTCCTGGACCGCGTAGCCCAGCCAGACCATCGGAATCACCTTCAGGATCGTCGCGATGCTGACCACCGGGCGCGTGCCCAGCATCGGAATGAAGTTCGCATGAATCAGGCGCAGGATGCCCGAGGCCAGCCCGGGAATCGCCGCCAGCCAGAACAGTTCGCTGGTCGTGAACTTGAAGCCGATGGCCGGCATGCGCACGACCACGGCGCTCATCACGAACCAGGTCGCAAACGAGAAGATCAGCGAGAACGTGGTCACGCCGCAGGTGCGCCAGGCCAGCGCGCTGCCGGTTTCCTTCCAGAAGACCGGATCTTCCGGCTTCCAGTTCTGAATCCTTGCCATGATGAATTGCCTTTCTATGAATGGGGTCTGAACGTTTCAGGCCGCGCCGGTTGCGGGCTTGCCGCCCATGATGGTGGTGCGCCGGACTTCGGTCCAGTACATCCAGATGAGGGAGACCCAGACCACGCCGTACATCAGCATGAATGCGCTGGAGCGCACGCCCGTCAGGTCCATCAGCGCGCCGAACATGATCGGCAGCACGAATCCGCCCATGCCGCCGGCCAGGCCGACGATGCCGCTGATCGCGCCGATGTTCTTGGGATAGTCGTCGCTGATGTACTTGAAGACGCTGGCCTTGCCGAAGGCCCAGGCCACGCCCAGGATGGCCATGAGCGCGGTGAACGCGTAGACGTTCAGGCCGATGTGGAAGGTAGTCGGACCGTTGACCGTCTGGATCGTGAAGTCGGTCTGCGGATAGCTCAGCAGGAACAGGCAGATCCAGCTCACCCACATCACCCACCAGGTCACGCTGTGGGCGCCATACTTGTCGGACAACACGCCGCCGATGGCGCGCAGCACGCCGCCGGGCAACGAGAAGCAGGCCGCCAGCAGCGCCGCGACGCGGATGTCCAGGCCGTATTCACCCACGTAGTACTGCACCATCCACAGCGACAGCGCCACGTAGCCGCCGAACACGATGCTGTAGTACTGGCAGTACTTGAGCACCTTGGGGTCCTTCAGTGCCTTGAGCTGGTCGGTGAACTTGACGTTGCTTGGCACCAGGTGCTTGGGATCGCTGTGGCTGAACAGCCAGAACAGCACCAGGGTACCCAGCATGATCGCCGCGTAGACCTGCGGCACGATGGTCCAGCCAAAAGCCACCAGCAGCACCGGCGCGACGAACTTGTTGACCGCGGCGCCCGAATTGCCGGCGCCGTAGACACCCATCGCCATGCCCTGGCGGCGCGGCGGAAACCAGCGCGCCACATAGGGCGTGCCCACCGAGAACGAGCCGCCGGCCAGACCGACGAACAGACCGATGAACAGGAAGTGCCAGTACTCGGTGGCGTAGCTCATCATCCAGATGGCCGGCACGGTCACGGCCATCAGGATGGCCATGACAATGCGGCCACCGTATTTGTCGGTCCAAATGCCCAGCGGCACGCGGATCAGCGAGCCGGTCAGCACCGGCACCGCGGTCAACAGGCCGAATTGGGTGGCGTTGAGGTTGAGCGCCTTCTTGATCGGGATGCCGATGACGCCAAACATCATCCAGACCATGAAGCAGACGGTGAACGCCAGCGTGCTCACGATCAGGACCGACCAGGCCTTCTTCTCGTTTCTCAGTTCGGTAACCATGCTTTGTTCTCCAGAAATCTCACGCAGAGACTGTCGCCGGAGAGGGCGTGGCTGAACATCCACCGTTGGAACACAAAGCCCGAACCAGAAGGACGATGGGGGCCTGCGCCCCCATCGTTCGAAAGAACTAATCCCACCGGTTTATCGCCGGCTATTGATCTGCATCAACCGATGCCGTGGCTGGCCGCATAGACGGCGGCCTGGACACGCGAGCTCAGATTCAGCTTGCGCAGGATGTGCTGGACGTGAATCTTGACCGTGGTCTCGGCAATGTCGAGCTCGCGCGCTATGACCTTGTTGCTCGCGCCGCGCGCGATCAGGGCCAGGGTTTCCAACTCCCTTGCGGACAGAATGCCCAGCCCCTCGGCAGGTGACGCAGGCGTCGGTGCGGACCCGGCAGCTTTTTCGGCTGCGGGCGGCTGGGTCCGAAAGGCCGCGACCAGCTTGGTGGTCATCTCGGGGCTGATCACCGACTCGCCGTCCAGCACCTTCAGAATCGAGTCGCTGAGGTCTTCGGCGTTGATGGTCTTGAGCAGGTAGCCGTCGGCACCGGCCTTGAGCGCAGCCGAGAGGTCCTGCTCGTTCTCGCTCACCGTCAGCATCAGGATCTTCACCTGGGGCGCCACCTCCTTGAAGCCCGCGATGGCGTCGACGCCGCGCACCCCCGGCAGGTGGTTGTCAAGCAGGATCAGGTCGGGCCGGTCACGCTGGACGCAGCGCAGGGCCTCGCCCGCGTCGGCGGCCTCGTGCAACACGGCAAACCGGTCGTCCTGCGTCAGCAGGGCCACGAGGCCACGTCGGAACAGCGTGTGGTCGTCCACAACCATCAGGCGAACAGGTGTCATCGAAGAACTTCCAAGGTGTTTTCGGCCGGCACGTGCGCCGTGTCCGCAGCCGTTCCGTCAGGCGGGTTCAGTGGCATGGCCGCTCCTTGCGCCAGGGCGACCGGGTTCGGCGGCAGGGTCAGGGTCACGGTCGTGCCGGTGCCCGGCGCGGAGTCGATGTCCACCGAGCCACCGACGCGGGCGGCGCGCTCGCGCATGATCTTGAGCCCGACATGGGATTCGGCGCGGATTTCGTTGACGTTGAACCCGGCGCCGTCGTCCTGAACCGAAAAGCGCCAGCGGTGGCCTTTTCGCACCAGCAGCGACACGTGTGAGGCACCCGCGTGCTTGCGCGCGTTGGACAAGGCTTCCTGCACCACGTGCAGCACCTGGACCTGGACATCCGGCGGCAGGGGCAGGCCATCGCCACGTACATCCAGTTGCGCCGCCATTCCGGTCTGGTGTTCGAATTTCTGCAAGGTCTCCTGCAGCGCCTGTTCGATGTCATCGGTGTTGGTTCGGGTGCGGAAATGCACCAGCAGTTCGCGCACGTCGTTGATGCTCTCGCGCACGCCTTCATCGAGTTCATCCAGAATCTTGTTCACCTTGTCGGGTTGCGCCCTCTGGCTCGCGCCGCGCAGCAACTGGACCTGGATCTTCATGAACGCGAGCGACTGGGCGATCGAGTCATGCAGCTCGCGCGCCAGCAAGGCACGCTCCTCGCCCACGGCCGCTTCGCGTTCCAGGGCTTCGGCGCGCAGGCCTTCGAGCGCACTCGCCAGGTGGCTGGCCAGCGCGTCGAGCAGCTCGGTCTCTTCGGTGGTCAGCGTCACCGGCGTGCGGAAGAACAGGTCGATCTCGCCAAGCAGCCGGTGTTGCAGCCGGATCGGCACGCTGACCAGGCTCTCGAAGCCGACCCGCGCACAGCCGCGCACCGGTTCGGCATCATGCGCCAGGATCGGAATCACGCGCGTGCGGGCATCGGCGCGCAGGTTGCCGCAGGCGCAGGCGCCGGCCAGCAGGCAGCGTTCCTCCTCCAGCATCTCTTCGGGAAAGCTGTCGGACGCCAGCATCAGGTAACGCTGGTTGGCGTCATCGGCCCAGCGCACGGCCACCGCATCGGCCTTCATCACGGCGCGCACCTTGCCTGCAAACCCTTGCGTCAGCTCGTCGATGGTGTTGGCTTCGGACACGAACGCGCTGACCTCGTAGAGCGCGGCCAGCCGGGCCCGCTGGGCCTCGACGCGGCGGGTCTTGGCCTCGACCTGGGCCTCCAGCCCTTCATAGAGCGACTGCAGCGTGGCAGCCATGCGGTTGAAGCCGCCGGCCACCTGGCCGAATTCGTCCTGGGCCTCGACCTCGATCCGCGTGGAAAAGTCCCCAGCCTCCACCTGCTGAAGGCCCTGGCGCAGATGGGCCAGCGGGTTGATCACGTACATGTAGCCGGTGAACAGCATCACCACCGCGCCGATGATCGCCAGCGCCATCATCACGAACTGGAACAGGTTGAGAATGGCCGTCAACCGCGAGAGCTGGTGTTCGATCGCGAGCACCAGTCCGTCGATGGCCTTGACGAACTCCTCCGCTGCCCGGGCCGACTCGGCCGCACCCATGGGCGGCACGGCGAGCCACTGGCTGCGCCGCTCGGCCCAGATCCGGTCAACGAGCTCGAACCGAAGATCAACCGTCTCATCCCAGGGCACGAACAAGGGCCGCATGGGGTCGCCCGCGCGCAACAAACGCAGGCTCTCGTCGAACTGGTTGACCAGCGAGCCCAGTTCGACAGGGTCCAGGCCGGTCTGCACCGCACTGGCCAGGCGCCAGGTCTGCATGCGCATCCGCCCGGCTTCGTTGACCGCCGCCGCGCCACCTTCAAGCTGCCAGGTGACCCACAAGGTCAGGCTGATGGACGCGAGCGCCACCACCAGCAGGCTCGCGCCAATGCGGATCAGCTTGGTGGACAGGGAGGCGGTGCCGAACATGGCGCGAGGTTAACCGGCCTTGGGCCGCACCGGAAGTGGGCGGACCCTATTCCACCGTGACGCTCTTGGCCAGGTTGCGCGGTTTGTCGACGTCGGTCCCCCGCGCGCAGGCGGTGTGATAGGCCAGCAACTGCAGCGGCACCACGTGCAGCAGGGGGCTCAGAGCCCCATAGTGCTCGGGCATGCGGATCACGTGAACGCCGTCGCCGCTCTCGATACGGGTGTCCGCATCGGCCAGCACGTACAGAACACCGCCGCGAGCGCGCACCTCCTGCATATTGCTCTTGAGTTTTTCCAGCAGCGCGTCGTTGGGCGCCACCGTCACGACGGGCATGGCGCTTGTGACCAAGGCCAGCGGACCGTGCTTGAGCTCGCCGGCCGGGTAGGCCTCCGCGTGGATGTAGGAGATCTCCTTGAGCTTGAGCGCACCTTCCAGTGCGATCGGGTAATGCAGGCCCCGGCCCAGGAAGAGCGCGTTTTCCATCTTCGCGAAGTCTTCGGCCCAGCTGATCACCTGCGGCTCCAGCGCCAGCACGGCCGCGAGTGCGAGCGGCAGGTGGCGCATGGCCTTGAGGTGAGCCGCCTCGGCCGCCTCGTCCAGGTACCCGCGCACCTGCGCCAGGGCCGCCGTCAGCAGGAACAGGCCGGCCAGCTGGGTCGTGAAGGCCTTGGTGGAGGCCACGCCAATTTCCACCCCGGCTCGCGTGATGTAGGCCAGGCTGCATTCGCGCACCATCGCGCTGGTGGCCACGTTGCAGATGGTCAGCGTCTGATTCATCCCCAGCGACTGCGCGTGGCGCAGAGCCGCCAGGGTGTCGGCGGTCTCGCCGCTCTGGCTGATGGTGACCACCAGGGTTTTCGGGTCCGGCACCGATTCGCGGTAGCGGTATTCGCTGGCCACCTCGACCTGGGTCGGTATCTTCGCGATGGCCTCCAGCCAGTACTTGGCGGCGCAGCCGCTGTAGTAGCTCGTGCCACAGGCCAGGATCAGCACCTTGTCGACGTCCTTGAACACCCGGTACGCGCCATCGCCGAACAGCTCGGGCACGATGCCCTCGACCCCTTCGAGGGTGTCGGCGATGGCGCGCGGCTGCTCGAAGATTTCCTTCTGCATGTAGTGGCGGTACGGTCCCAGCTCGGCGGCACCGCTGTGCGCCTGCACCGTCTTGACCGGGCGTTCCACCGGTCGGTGCGTGCGGTCTGCGATCCAGTAACGGCCCAATTGCAGATCAACCACATCGCCTTCGTCCAGATAGACGATCTGGTCGGTCACGCCGGCCAGCGCCATCGCATCGCTGGCCAGGAAGTTTTCGCCGTGCCCGCTGCCTACGCCCAGGATCAGCGGTGAGCCGGCCCGCGCGCCGACCACGCGGTGCGGCTCGTCCTTGTGGAACACGGCGATGGCGTAAGCGCCATGCAGCTGCTTGACCGCCGCCTTGACCGCATCAAACAGATCACCGTCGTACAGGCTGTCCACCAGGTGCGCGATCACCTCGGTGTCGGTCTGGCTGCTGAAGACATAGCCACGTGCCTGCAGGGCCGCGCGCAGCTCGTCGTGGTTCTCGATGATGCCGTTGTGCACCAGCGCCACCCGGCCGGCGCGGGCTGGAGCATCTGCGCCCGGCCCGTGGCTGAAATGCGGGTGTGCGTTGTGCACCGCCGGCGCGCCGTGCGTGGCCCAGCGCGTGTGGGCGATGCCGGTGCCGCCCTGCACGCCGTCGGAGGCGACCTGGCTCATAAGCTCGGCCACGCGCGCCGTGCTGCGGGCGCGTTGCAGGCCCGCGCTGGCCGACCCGGGCAAGCTGGCACCGTGCACCGCCACACCGCAGGAGTCGTAACCGCGGTACTCCAGTCGCTGAAGACCTTGCACCAGAATCGGGACGATGTTGCGCGTGGAAACCGCGCCGACGATGCCGCACATGACACACTCCTTGAAAATCAGGCTGTAGACTGTACGACGTTCACTACGAACAATGTGATCGCTTTGTGACAACTATTGAAATATCATTCCACTTCATTGGATTATTGAATTAGTCACTAAAAAAACCTTGATGTTTGGAATAAATGGACATTGACGAAACCGATCTGCGCCTGCTCGATGCCTTGCAGCGCGACGCCTCGCTCAGCAACCTGGCGCTGGCGGCACAGGTGCATGTGTCGCCGCCCACCTGTCTGCGTCGGGTCAAGCGGCTGCTCGACGCCGGTCTGATCGAGCGCCAGGTCGCCATCCTGAGCCCAGACCGCCTGGCGCCGGTGCTGGGTCATGGCCTGAGCGCGGTGGTGGAGGTCTCGCTGGATCGCCAGGGTGCAGAACTGCTCGACGCCTTCGAGCAACGCGTGACGACCGACGACGCGGTGCAGCAGTGTTACCGCGTCTCCCCGGGGCCGGACTTCGTGCTGATCGTGCACGTGGCCGACATGCCGGCCTACCAGGCGCTGGCGCAGCGCCTGTTCACCGCCGATGCCAATGTGCGCAACGTGAAGGCATTTTTCAGCGTCAAACGCGCCAAATTCGAGCCAAAACTGGCCATTCCCTTCACCGGACGGCCATGAGGCGCTTCTGAAACAATAGCAACCGGATTCAGACTTTTTGCTTCACGGGCCGCGCCCAGTGGCTCAGGCTGACCTGCTTGCCGCGCGCCACGCTCAACACACCCGGCGGCGTGTCCTTGGTGATCGTGGAACCGCCGCCCACCGTGCCACCGGCGCCGATGGTCACCGGCGCCACCAGCACGCAGTTGCTGCCGATGTGCACATCGGCCTCGATCACGGTTCGGTGCTTGTTGGCGCCATCGTAGTTGGCGGTGATGGAGCCGGCGCCGTAGTTCACCCGCTCGCCCACGGTGGCATCGCCCAGATAGGCCAGGTGGTTGGCCTTGGCGCCATAGGCGAGGGTGCTGTTCTTGACCTCGACGAAGTTGCCGATGTGCACTTCCCGCCCGAGCACCGCACCCGGGCGCAGGCGCGCGAACGGCCCCACCAGCGCGCCCTCGCCCACCGTCACGCCCGCTTTTTCGCCATCGATGTGGGTGAAGGGGTGGATCACCGCGCCGTCGGCGATCGTCGCGTTGGCGATCACGCAGTTGGCGCCCACGCGCACGCCATCGCCCAGCGTCACCATGCCTTCGAACACGCAGTTGACGTCGATGTCCACGTCCTGCCCGCAGCGCAGCGTGCCACGTACGTCCAGCCGCGCCGGATCGGCCAGGCGCACGCCCTGCTCCATGAGAGCGCGGGCCAGGCGGAGTTGGTGCGCGCGCTCGAGCTCGGCCAGTTGCGCCGGGCTGTTGATGCCCGCCACTTGCAAGGCGTCGTCGATGCAGTGCGCCACCACCGGCACCCCGTCGGCCACCGCGAACTTCACCACGTCGGTCAGGTAGTACTCAGCCTGGGCGTTGCGGTTGTCGAGCCGCGCCAGCCAGCCCTTGAGCAGCCGCGCCGGCACCGCCATGATGCCGCTGTAGACCTCGCGGATTTGTCGTTGCTCCTCGGTCGCGTCCTTCTGCTCGACGATCGCCAGCACCGGAGTCGCTTCCGCCGCGCCTGCGATGTCGTCGCCCGCCCAGCCCGTGTGGCCGCGCACGATGCGTCCATAACCCGTGGGGTCGGCGAACTGGATCGTCAGCAACGCCAGACGCTCGCCGGCGCAAGCTTTGACCAGGGCGCGCAAGGTGTCGGCGGCGATCAGCGGCACGTCGCCCGACAGCACCACCACCACGCCGTCATCGGGCAGCAGCGGCACCGCCTGCTGAACCGCGTGGCCGGTGCCGAGCTGTGGCTCCTGGCGCACACATTTCATGTCAAAACCGGCGTATCCCATCGCCAGCCGGCCAATGACTGCTTCTACTTCTGTAGCACCATGACCGGTGATCACGACGCAGGAGCGCGCGTTCAACCCTGCGGCCGTGTCGGTCACGTGCTGCAGCAGCGCGCGCCCGGCCAATCGGTGCAACACTTTGGGCAGGCGGCTTTTCATGCGCGTGCCCTTGCCCGCGGCCATGACGACCACGTCCAGGGGCGGGTGTTGCGCAAGGTGATCGGGGTGATTGAAGGATTCGGACATGCGGCTTGTTTCGAAGGTTTTGAGGATTATCGGCCTGTGCACGGCCTGCCTGCTGCTGGCTTCGTGCAGCGTGGTCCGACTTGGGTACGGCCAGGCGCCCGACCTGGCGTACTGGTGGATCGACTCCTACATCGATCTCAACGAAGGCCAGACCCCGCGCCTGCGCAAGGAGCTGGACGAGCTGGCCCAATGGCACCGCAACCGCGAAATGCCGGAGATTGCGCTGCTGCTGCAAAAGGCGCGGCAGATGGCGCCCGGCCCGATCAGCCCCGCGCAGGCATGCGCCCTGGTGGAGGACGGACGCACGCGCTTCAACGCCGTCACCGCCCGCTCCGAAGGCCTGGTGCTGTGGCTGGCGCCCTCGCTCAGCCCCGCGCAGATCGAGCACCTGGCGCGCCAGTTCGCCAAGTCCAACAAGGAATGGGAGGCCGACTGGCTGCGCGGCACGCCGGCCGACCAGCTCAAGCACCGCGTCAAACAGGCCACGCGCCGCTTCGAGATGCTCTATGGCGATCTGGACGAAACCCAGATCCAGTTGTTGCGCGCCGAGCTGGCGGGGAGCAGCTTCGATGCCCGCCTGTGGCGCACCGAGCGCCTGCGCCGCCAGGAAGACATGCTGGCCACCCTGCGCCGCGTGAGCGCCGGCAACCTGCCGCCCGAGGCCGTCCGCGAATCGATGCAGGCGCTGCTGGAGCGCCTGACCACACCGCCGGGTGCAGCGGGCAAGGCCTACGCCGATACGATGCTGCGCGAAAACTGCGCGTTGTTTTCACGCATCCACAACAGCACGAGCGCGAGCCAACGCGCCCGGGCGGTGCAGACGCTGCGGGGCTACGAGGACGACTTCCGGGTGCTCGCGGCGGCGCGCTGAGCGCGTTGCCGGAGGAAGTCAGACCCGAAGGACACTTCGGCAGCAAGAACAATAAGGCGGGCAACCCGCATGGCAGGCTGCCCACTCATGGGAGAGCGCCGTCTGCGCCTTCAGTTTCCGGTCGGCAAGGAACAGACCTTGACCGTGGCACAGCGATCGAAACCTTCACTTCGGGAACATCAGCTGCACCTGGGCCCGGACCTGCCAGTTGGGGCCGTCATCGGGCCTGACGATGTTGTAGTACGCCGCCAGAGACGTGTTCACCGGCAGCTTGCCCAGATGGAAGATCTTGCCCACGCCGCCACCGATCGGCACGGTCCACTTCTGGCCGCTGGCGGCATTCCAGTTCACCGTAATGACAGGCGAGCTGGTCAGGTAAAAGCCGGGGAAGTTGTAGTTGACGAACGGCTGGATCAACCCGTTGTTGTACGAGCCGCCGGCCTTGTCGCTGCTGAGCGACCAGACGTTGTTGACCAGCGCACCGTAGACCCAGGGATCGCCTTTTTCGAGTTTCAGCACCACGAACGAGGCTCCCAGGCCCCAGTTCTTGTTGCCCAGCCCGTTGGTGTCGGTGGGCAGCTGAACCACCGGGCCGACCCCCCAGATCAGGCCCTTGGGCGCGGCCGGGGACAGGAAAGCGGTGAAGGTGGTGTCGCCAAATCCATTGCTTCGGTCGTCGCCTGGGAACATGGCCGGCTGCGAGATCACCGGCACGATGGTGCGGGTGATGATGTTCCACTCCGGGTTGACCGAGACCGGGATCACCGGCTGAATGTTCAGGATGTTCTGGTTGCCCTTGAGCGGGCCGGTGTTGAGGTTGGTGTTGTTCTGGAACGGCACGCTGACCAGGTTCCCCACCGGATTCTGCGCCAGCTTGGCCAGTTCTTCGGCGCTCAGTTCGGCCCTCGCAGGCCCTCCCAGTGCGGCAGCGACTGTCGCGAAGAGCCAAACATACGGTCGACAACGATTCTTCATGAAACCCTCCAAAAAATCCCTGAGACTCAGTATCGAATTGATAGCTGACAATGGCCATTTGACGCTGGGCAGTAGCCAGAATACCTGGAATGCCGCCGTTTTTCGCCGGGTCAGTTCAGCGCATCGTCCTTGAAGAACCGGGTGCCGGTGGCCGTGATCTGGGCAGCGAGGCCGGTGTCGGTGATCTGGTAGACGAACACGCCCGGCGCCACCGACACGGCGCCGTTGAACATGCCGCCCTCGCCGCCCGCCGCGGCCGCTAGCGAACCCGAGGCACCGAACTCCCAACCCTGGTTGATGAAATTCTGCAAGGCGCTCTGGGTTTCGAACACAAAGATCAGCCGGGTGCGCGCAATGCCAAGCCCCAGACCGGCCTGGACAGCGAACGACAGCGCCATCAACAAGGCGAGCAGCGCGGCTTGAATGAACCGAGAGGCATGGCGCATCGGATAACTCCTTGAAACCAGGCGACGATGAAAGCCAAACGGCCAGTTGGAGGCACCCTCCAGCTGGCCGTTTGGCTCACGCGCGAAAAACCCGATCAGGGCCGGCTGGCCGCCATGATGACGATCTCGACGCGGCGGTTCTTCGCGCGGCCCTCGGCGGTGTCGTTGCTGGCCACGGGACGGGAATCACCAAAGCCTTGCGCCGAGATGGTATTGGCCGGAACGCCCTTGGACACCAGGAAGCGCAGCACATCGGTGGCGCGGGCCGACGACAACTCCCAGTTGGACGGGAAACGCGCCTTCAGGTGCGGGCCGATTGGCACGTTGTCGGTGAAGCCTTCCACCACGATCTGCTGGCCTTGCAGCTTGCTCAGCGAAGGGGCGATCTTGGCCAGGGCGGCTTCACCCTTCGGGCTCAGCGTCCAGCCACCCTCGGCGAACAACACCTCGTTGACCATCGTGACCTTGAGCTGGTTCTGCAGTTGCGTGATCTGCGCCTGGTCGCTGGCCAGTTCGCCGCGCAGCTGCTGGTTGAGGGCGTCGAGCTGCTGGTTCTGGGTGGTCAGCGTGTTGGCCTTGGCCACTTCGGTGTTGTAGGTTTGCTGGGACACACAGCCGGCTGCCAACAGCGTGGCACACAACAGGGTTGCAAGTTTGAGATTCATGGTGATTCCTTGAAAGACAAAAACAGAGAAAGGGCGTTCGGGCCTCAGGGCGCGGCCACCACCTGGTAATGAACCCCGTTGGCGCCGAACTGCGGCAGGAACCAGGTGTTGCCGTTGAGGTAGTAAGTGGTGCCGTTCTTGTTCACCGCCATCGAACCGGGCGGCAGGGCGGCGTAGCTGACACCCATCGCGTAGTTGGCCGTGGTGGTGGTTACCGTGGTCACGGTGGCGCCGGGTGGCGGTGCGCTCGCAGCGGCGGCACCGGCTGCGTATCCGCTCGAGTAGGCCGTACCGGTGCTCGCGCTGCCGGCCGCGACTCCCGCCGCATAGGCGTTGGTGGTGTTTGCGGTGCTGGCCGAGGCGATCGCGGCGCCAGTGGCCACACCGACCACGGCGCCAGCCGCTGCCGCACAGCCGTAGCAGCCGGTGCTGTAGGCGGGCACGTACGCGGGCGGGTGATACGCCGGATAGGCGCCGTAGGCCGGTGGGCGATACGCCGTGGCGCCGTAATAGGTGGTGTGCTCGGCACCGGCACCGTAGGCACCTGCCGTGCTGCCGCCGTACATGTTGGTGTGCTCGGTGCCGCCGTATTCGCTGTGCGCGGTGCTGCCACCGTAGGCATTCGTGTGCTCCGTGCCCTCGCCGGCCACGTGGGTGGTGCTGCCGCCGAAGGCGTTGGAATGCTCGGACGCGCCAAAGGTGTGGGCCGTTCCCCCGCCAAAACGGTTGGCCGTGGCCCAGGCGTGGGCCGAGCCGATCGGCCACAGGGTGGCCAGGGTCGCAGCCAGCGCGAGAACGGTCTTCACGCTGCGGGACGGGCGAATTTGGGTGCGAATGTGGTTCATCACGCTCTCCTCAAGGGCTCTTGGTCTGCGGTGCGGTGGCCGGTTTGGTGGCCGCCTTCTTGGCCGTCGACGGCTTCGCGGGCGATGGCGGCGCTGCCGGCTTGCCGAACTTGATGGGCTGGGCGGCCTTCGCCTTGGCCGACGTGAACGTGTCCGCCGGATGCGCCGGATTGAGTTGCCAGTTGCTCAGGACCATGTCGTGGCGCAACTTCAGCGGATCGTTGGCGAACATCGCACGGATGCGCCGGGGCAATTTGTCCTCGGTGCCGACCCACATCTGGATGAACGCGTCGTTGGTCGCCCAGGCCACGACTTCGGTCGGCACGCCACCGACGGCGCCCGACGTTCCGACGTGGAACGCATGCAGCACCTTGTTCGAGAACGCCTTGTAGGGATCGGCCTGCAGCAGGTCCACAAACGGGTAATAGATCTCGGCCTTTTCGTGCGCCTGCTGGATCGCGGCTTCCAGCGTGGGCGGTGCGTCGGCGATGGCCACCAGGTTGGCGTCCGGCAGGTAGGCCATCATGGTCTTGCCGTCGTAATAAAACTCGTTGGACGCGCCGGCACCGCTTTGCAGCACGCGCAATTTGTCGGGCCGCTGCATCGCCACGTCGTAGCGCACCGGGAAAGACAACGGCGGCCCCAGTTTGCTCGGGTACTCGACATCGACGATGGCCGTGAAGCTCATCGAATTCGCGGCCGCCAGCTTGTCGCTGGCCGCTTTGATCACGTCGAGTGCACGCTGTTCAATCAGCAGCGGCACGCGGGCTTTCTTGGCGGCGGCGGGCTTCTTGGCGGCCGGCGCAGCTTTGGGTGCGGGCGCGCTCTGTGCCATCGCGCCATGGCTCAGCAGCAAGGCGACGAGCACCACCGCCGAGCTGCGCAGAAGTTTGAAGGTCATGGGCTGGTACTCCAGTGAAGGGAATCTTGGCCGTCGCCGACCGTACCCGGGCAAAAACGGTATCGGTATCGCCAGACGGCTCCGGCGATTCAGGGAATCATGCCGCAGGTGAACATCTTGTTGGCGATCGGGCCAGCCACCTTGTTCAGGAATGCCGCGCGCAGTTGCGGATCGTTCTGCAGCAGCCCGATGAGCCGCTGCTCTTCCGCGCTTTTCGGCTGCTGTTTCTGCGCCCACAACTGCTCGCACGTGGCCGACTGGTACTTCTGGATCACCTTGTCGGCAACCGCATTCATGAGGGGGTAGTCGGCAAGGGCCACGCCGGCAAAGCCCAGGCAGGCGGCAGCAAGAACAGTCTTACGAATCATGGTTCCTCCGTTGCATGAAAAGTATGGATGGCCCAAACATGCCAGGATGCATGGGCCGGGAAATCACCGGCCAGTGTTGACGCGTACCCCGCAGCCTTGCACCGAAGCGGTATCAGCGCTTGGCAGGCGTCGCCGCCTTTGAGGCGGGTGGGACCGCAGCGCCATCCGCCGCGGCGGCCGCCGCGGCCTGCAGCTTCTGGATGTCCGCCGCAGACAACTGCGGGCGATCCAGCTTGATCGTCAGCTTGTTGAGCTTGGCAGTCAGTACGAACGGAGGCTTGTAGTCGGCATCGTTCACGCCGGTGAGTGTGTCCGAGCCGACGTCGAAAGCTTCGTCCCACTGCAGGATCATCGGCAGCGTCTTGGGCATCTGCTTGGTGTCCACCACCTTGCCGTCGACCTTGAGTGTTCCCACGCCAGGTCGGCCGACCCCGCTGAAGTTGTTGAAGGCCAGCGTGCCGGCGCCCAGGCCGTCGTACTTGAAGTCGAACTCGATGGTGTGCCGGCCCGGGCTCAGTGCCTCGGCGCCTTCCCATTTCATGCGCTCCAGATCGACCAGGTTCCACAACCACACCGGCTTGCCCTTGAGCAGGTAAAAGCCGTAGCCACCGAAACGACCGCCCGAGGTCAGGATCATGCCCTCACCACCGCCTTGCGGCACGTCGATGTCGGCCGTGACGGTGTAGGAGGTATTGAGCAGCAAGGGCGAATCGCCCTGCGGCAGCCCGGTCATCGGACGGGTGTAGACGAACTCGCTGCGTCCGGCAGTGATGTTAGGCCGCGGCGCAACGATCCGGGCGGCCACGGACGCGTCCATCGGCATGACCTGGTGTTTCTTCGCTTCGGCGAGGAATTTGGCCCGCATCTCCTTGACCTTCTGCGGGTACTTGGCCGCGACGTCCTCTTCCTGGTTCCAGCTCTGGTTCAGGTTGTAGAGCTGGAACACCTGGTTGTTCAGCGGGTCGGTGTTGGCCGGACCGAAGGCTTCCCAGGGCGCCCGGTTGACCTTGGTGCTAAGGAGCCAGCCGTCGTCATACAACGCCCACTGCCCCATCATTTCGAAGTACTGGGTCTTGTGGCGCGACGGCACCTTCGCGTTCTTCGCGTCGAAGGTGTACATGAAACTGGTGCCCTCGATGGGCGCCTGCTTGATGCCGTCGACCATCTGCGGCGCCTTGAGGCCCGCCGCCTCCAGGATGGTCGGTACCACGTCGATGACGTGCACGAACTGTTCACGCAGCGCGCCCTTGTCCTTGATCTTCGCCGGCCAGGACACGACCATGTTCTGGTTGATGCCACCCAGACGTGAGGCGTTCTGCTTGAACCAGTCGAACGGCGTGTCAAAGGCCCACGACCAGCCGGCCGACATGTGGTTGTAGGTCATCTCGGTGCCCCAGACGTCGTAGAACTTCATCTGGACTTCGATCGGCAGCTGGTTCAGGCCGTTGAAGAAGGCCACTTCGTTGGGGGTGCCCATCGGCCCACCCTCGGCCGAGGTGCCGTTGTCGCCGTTGATGTAGATGATCAGCGTGTTGTCCAGCCGTCCGGCCTGCTCGAACGCCTGGACAACGCGGCCGATCTCGTAGTCGCTGTAAGCGGCGTAGGCCGCAAAGACTTCGACCTGGCGAATGAACAGTTTCTTCTCGTCCGCCGTGAGTTGATCCCACGGCTTGAGCATGTCGTTCGGCCACGGCGTGAGCTTGAGGTCCTTGGGAATCACGCCCAGTTTCTTCTGGTTCTCGAAGATGCGCTCGCGCAGCTTCTCGTAGCCGTCGTCGAACAATTTCATCGCCTGGATCTTCTGCACCCACTCCTTGGTCGGGTGGTGTGGCGCGTGCGTGGCGCCCGGCGCGTACTTGATGAAGATCGGTTTGGACGGGTTGGTCTGGTGCATGCGGGAGATGTAGTCGATCGCATCGTCCGCCATGCCGGTGATCAGGTTCCAGCCCGGTTTGCCCTCGAAAGGATAGATCTGTGTGGTGTTGCGGAACAGGTTGGGCTGCCACTGGTTGGCATCGCCGCCGACAAAACCGTAGAAGTATTCGAATCCCATGCCCGTGGGCCATTGGTCAAACGGCCCCGACTGGCTGGCCTGGAAGGCCGGCACGTTGTGGTCCTTGCCGAACCAGGCCGTGGAATAGCCGTTGTCCTTCAACATGCGGCCGATCGTCGCCTTGTCACGACCGATGATGCTGTTGTAGCCGGGGAATCCGGTGGACTGCTCCGAAATCACGCCGAAGCCCGCCGAATGGTGGTTGCGGCCGGTGATGAGCGCGGCCCGGGTGGGCGAGCACAGCGCGGTGGAGAACATGCGGTTGTAGCGCAGGCCTTCCTGGGCCAGGCGATCCATGGTCGGGGTGGGAATCACCCCGCCGAAGGTGCTGGGCACACCAAAACCCGCATCGTCCGTGATGATGAGCAGCACGTTGGGGGCCTGTTTCGGCGGAACCACGCGGGGCGCCCACCAGGCCTGGGATTGCAGCGCGTCGTTCTTGATGACGCCGCCGAACGGTGGATTGGGCGCGGGCAACTGCTTGTTGCTGACCGTGGTGGTCGCATTCGGGCTTCCCAGCTTGCCGGTGACCTGTTGTGGCTGTGCCAGCACCTGGCCGGCGCCCAGACAAGCCGCCGCGGTTGCGAGCCACAGCGCAATGTTTCGAATGTGCCTGTACATGATTGGTGTCCTTCGGTGAATGCCCGGGACGGGCCCAGCGGTCAAGGCGCAAACACACCCCCACCGTCGCGGCAATGTACCGCTTTCTTATGCTGTTCGATTGACAAATTCCGTCGCGCTATTGATACTTTGCGACAAGTCTTGAAACCGCTTCGGCAAATTCCACATGTCTGCTTCCTCTGCTTCGGGTACACGGCTGCTGCAGCAAGGCATGATCCGCACCGCGCCGTTGCTGGCATTGCCCGGCACGATGCGGGAGCTTGGCGCTGACCTGAGACCGATCGCGGACGCGCTGGGAGTTCCCGAACGGGTCTTCGAAGACCCGGACGAGTCCATTGCCTACCGGACGCTGTGCACCTTGATGGCAGCCTGCGCCAAGGCCACCGGATGCGTTCACCTGGGCCTTCTGGTCGGCCAGCAGAGCGGCCTCCAGACCCTCGGCGCGCTGGGCTACCTGGTCCGCAACGCGCCCAAGGTCGGGACCGCGCTCGATACCCTGGCTCGCCACATGAATTTTCATGATCGCGGCGCGGCCCCGTCGGTGGAACGCCAGGGCGAGGTCGCATTCCTGCGCTACGACATCTTCAGACCGGACATCGACGGTTCACCAGCGGTCAGCGACGCGGCCATGGCCATCGGTCGCAACATCCTGCTGACGCTGTGCGGGCCCGACTGGAAGCCGATGGAGGTGCATTTCCGCCATGCGCAGCCGATCAATGTGAGGCCGTACCGGCAGTTCTTTCAGGCACCCGTGGTGTTCAACGCCGAGCGCACGGCGCTGGTGTTTCAGGCCCAATGGCTGTCGACGCCGGTGGCAGGAGCGGACGAACAGTTGTACCGCCATTTTCTTGAACACGTGCGCAACCAGACCAACCGGTTGCAGGGTGGGTTCGAGGACAGGGTCTATCCGACCGTTCAACGGCTGCTGATGGAAAACCGATGCTCCCTGAAGGAACTGGCGCGCGAGTTGTCGATGCATCCCCGCGCGCTGGAACGGCGTTTCCAGGAAAACGGCACGAGCTTCCGCACCCAGCAGAACCAGGCACGCCATGCAATGGCCCAGGAGTTGTTGCGGGACACCGAGAGTGACTTGATCACGATCGCCGCGCAACTCGGGTACGGAAGCACCAGTGCCTTCGTTCGAGCGTTCTCTGTCCGCGAAAGGATGCCGCCCGCAGCCTGGCGCAAAGCCGAACGCCGCGCTGCACCGCAGCCGGTCCGCCCGGCGCCACCGCCGTCATCGGCGACCTGAACCGCCATCCGGTTCGCACCGTCACCGTCTGTCCCGGGGGCTTGTCGGTTCATCGGGCGACGTGGTCGCCCTGGGTTCGCGCGGGCGAAAGCCCAGAGCGATCCGATGCTCCCGCAGTGCCCGCAACTGCTGCTCCTGAAAGTCCTGGGCCAGCGTCATCATCACGCCGGTGGACCAGGCAAAGCCGAGCAGCCCCGCGCTGGCGATCATGGCCTCCAGCAGCCGCCAATGCCGGGGCAGGTTGAGCGTGCTGCCCACCGTGGTGTATTGAAGACCGGTGAAATAGATCGCGGTGCTGAAATTGGGAAAACAGTTCTTGAACTGCAGAAAAGCCGACCACATCAGGATTTCGAGGATGTGGACAGCCATGATCATCCAGCTGCCCAGGATGATGGCGCCCAGCCCGGCGCGGAAGGAGTCGGTCGGGCCCAGGTGCGGCTTGGCCCGACTGACCAGGTGCAGCGTCAGCACCATGCCCAGGTCGTGGATGACCAGGCTGACCGCCATCAGCACGCAACCCCAGAGGACCTCCTCGAACCGGGTGACGTAGGTGATGGAGTCGACCGTTTCAATCATCGGTGGTGCGCGGCAGGACCAGGCGGTACGAGGTTCGGTGCCCGGCGACGGTCGCCGGCACGCGCGACACTAGCAGCGCGCATGCCGGATGGCAAGCGAACCTCGCGCTCCATGGTCCCGCAGAGACTCCTGAATTAATAGCTGCCAGTGGCCATCCGACGCTGGGATCAGGCCCGTTTCACCCTGAAAACGGGCAAAAAAAACCGCCTCGGCGGGCCCGGGAACCTGAAAACCGGCGCCTGTGGCCCCCGACAGTCGCGGCGCCGCGGCCCGTTCAGCTTTGCAGGGCTTTCCACATCTCCAGGTCGCGCTCGGCGGTCCAGATGCGGGGGTTCTTGATGCCGCTGGCTTCGTCGTAGGCGCGGCTCACGTCGAAGGGCAGGCAGTGCTCGTAGATGAAGACGTGGCCGAACACCGGGTCCATGCTCTTGCGGGTGTGGGCCATGGCGGCCTTGAGGTCCATGCCGGCGGCGGCGGCTTCCTTGCCGGCGGCAAACAGGGTCTCGACCCAGCGTTTGGTGTAGTCCAGTGCCTTGTTGACGTCGGCGGCGCCTTTCATGGCTTCACCGCGACCTGGCACGATGGCCTCGGCGCCCAGGGCACGCAGGGCTTCCAGCGTGGCGGGCCATTCCTGCAGCTGCGCGTCACCGGTGTAGACGCCAGCTTCGTATTCGACCAGGTCGCCGCTGAACAGCACTTTTTCCTCGGCCACCCAGGCGATGGTGTCGCCACGGGTGTGGCCGGCGCCGGGGCTCCAGATCTGCACCTTCACGCCGCCCAGGTCGACCGTGAGCTTGCCCGGCAGCTCGCCCTTGAACGGGTCGCCGCCGCCGATGACCAGGGTGGGCCAGGTCAGGCCGGGGATGCTGTCGGCACCGCGGAACAGGCGCGGGAAGCGCTCCATCTCGCTTTTCATGTCCTGCGCGCCACGCTCGACGATCAGCTCGTACGTGCCCTGGCTGGCGATGATTTCGCTGGCGCCTTCGGCGAAGTAGGCACTCGCACCCAGCACGCGCACCGCGTGGTAGTGGGTCAGCAGCACGTATTTGATGGGTTTGTCGGAGACGGTGCGGATCCTGGCGATCAGGTCACGCGCCATGGCCGGCGTGGCGGTGGCGTCGCTGACCAGGATGTAGTTGTCGCCGATGATGACGCCGGAATTCGGGTCACCCTCGGCGGTGTAGGCCCAGCAGTGGGCGCTGAGCTGCTCGAAGGTAATCTTCTTGTCGTCCAGGTCGGCCTGGGAGGCAAAGGCTTTGGTCATCGGGGTCTCCGGAGGTGCACGATTCGAATGGGGTCTGAATTTTACCTAAACGAAACGAATTACGCTTAGTTAAATCTCGGTGCGTGAATCGAGATCGCCCAGGCCCCGGTCCAGGAAGCCGATCACGTCTTCGGCGAAATCGTCGTAACTCATCCGCCCGCCGGGTCGCAGCCAGGTGAAGGTCCAGTTGATCATGCCGAACAGCATCATCGTGACGGCGGTCTGGTTCTGCGCGTCCAGTCGGCCGGGATAGGCCCGCCGCAGCGCGCGGGTCACGGCGGCCACCACGTCGCGCTGGCGGTTCAGGATCAGCTCGCGCGGCGACTGGGCCAAGCGCGCATCGACCTCGGCGCTGAGAAACTTGGTGTCGTGCAGCAGGGACACATGGCGCTCGGCCGAGGTCTGGTATTCGTGCAGGAACGCGCGGATCAGCTCGTGCAGCGCGGCACGGTCGTCGAGGTTGCGGCGCTGGGCGGTCGCCTGCACCTGCCCGATGATGGCCAGCAGCTTCTGGGTGTAGCGGTCGAGCACGTCGAACAGGATCGCGTCCTTGCTCTGGTAGTAGTGGTACAGGCGCGCCTTGCTGGTACCGCAGGCTGCGGCGATGTCGTTCATCGTGGCCACCGGAAAACTCTGGCGCGCAAAACACTGGGCGGCCGTGTCCAGGATCTGGTCGCGTTTGATGTCGTGCGTGGCGGACTTGGGGCGGGCCATGGTTTGCATTATCGTGTCGGCCATGGCCACCATCCCCCGCGACTTCGCCGACCATTGCCTTGAACTGCTCGCTGCCGTCGGCCCCTGTGTGGCCCGGCGCATGTTCGGCGGCTGGGGCATCTCCACCGATGGCCTGACGCTGGCAATCATTGCCGACCTGGGCGAGGGCGAACGCCTGTACCTCAAGGCCGACGACGACACCCGCGCCCGCTTCGAGGCCGCCGGCTGCCAGCGCTTTGTCTATGCGGCCAAAGGCAAGCCCATGGCGATGAACTACTACACCGCACCCGAGGACGCCCTGGACGCCGCCCATGCCATGGCCCCCTGGGCCCGGCTGGCGCTGGAATCGGCCCTCAAAGCCCGCAAACCCGTCGCCAAACGGCCGTTGTCTGCTCCTAAAACCAAAGCAAAGCCCGCCGCTGACGGCCCGCGTGCTGTGGCGCCGCGCAAAAAGCCGCGGCGCGGCTGAGGCAGACGCGCAGTCACCTGCGTGCTGGACCGGCGCCGCCGCGCATGCGCCAATGCGCCACGCCACCCGGAGGAAACCATGAGCGACACCACCACCCACCACCGCATCTGTCCGCTGTGCGAAGCCTGCTGCGGGCTGGAGATCCAGGTCCGTGACGGGTGGGTCACCGGCATCCGCGGCCACGACGCCGACGTGCTCAGCGCCGGCTACATCTGCCCCAAGGGCGTGGCACTGAAAGACCTGCACGAAGACCCGGACCGGCTGCGCGCGCCGCTGGTCAAGCGCGACGGCGTGTTCGAAGAAGTGACATGGGACGAGGCCTTTGCCGAGATCGAACGCCGCCTGCCGTCGCTGCGCGCCACACACGGCCGGCACGCGGTCGCGATCACCGTGGGCAACCCGTCGGCGCACAAAATCGGGCTGCTGACCTATTTCGGCAAGCTGGCGCGGGCGTTGGGCACCCGCAACGTTTTTTCCGCGTCGACACTGGACCAGATGCCCAAACAGCTGGCCAGCGGCCTGATGTTCGGCCACTGGCTGACGGTGGCGCTGCCCGACATCAGCCGCACCGACCACCTGCTGGTGCTGGGCGCGAACCCGCTGGTAAGCAACGGCAGCATGTGGACCGTGCCCGACTTCCGCGGCAAGGCCAAGGCGCTGCGGGCGCGCGGGGGCAAGCTGGTGGTGATCGACCCGCGCCGCACCGAGACCGCGGCCGTGGCCGACGCACACCACTTCATCCGCCCCAATGCGGACGTGTTCCTGCTGGCGGCGATGGTCCGCACCCTGTTCGACGAGGGCCTGGTGCGGCTGGGCACCGTGGCCGACTGGGTGGTGGGCGTGGACGCGGTGCGCGAGGTGGTGGCGCCGTTCACCCCCGAGGCCGTGGCGCCGCGCTGCGGCATCGCCGCCGACACCATCCGCACCCTGACCCGCGAGCTGGCCGCCGCGCCACGCGCCGCGGTGTACGCGCGCATCGGCACCTGCACCCAGGAATACGGCACGCTGTGCAGCTGGCTGGTGGACGTGCTCAACACGCTGACCGGCAACCTGGACCGCGAAGGCGGTGTGCTGTTTGCGAAATCGGCGGCGTTTGCCTCCAACACCGCCGGAAAACCCGGCATCGGCAAGGGCGTGAGCACCGGGCGCCACCATGCGCGGGTGAGCGGCGCACCCGAGGTGTACGGCGAACTGCCCGTCACCTGCCTGGCCGAGGAAATCGAAACGCCGGGCGAGGGGCAGATCAGGGCCCTGATCACCGTGGCCACCAACCCGGTGCTGTCCGCACCCGACGGTCCGCGCCTGGCCCGGGCGCTGGAACAGCTGGACTTCATGGTCAGCCTGGACATCTACCTGAACGAAACCACGCGCCACGCCGACGTGATCCTGCCCGGCCTGTCGCCGCTGGAAGAATTTCACTACGACGTGGCCTTTCCGCAGCTGTCGTGGCGCAACCACGCGCGCTACAGCCCGCCAGTGCTGCCCGCGCCGCCGGGCCGGCCGGCCGAGTGGCAGACGCTGCTCAAGCTGTCCGCCATCGTGCGCGGCGAGGGCGCGGCGGTCGACGCCGACGCGCTGGACGAAGCTGAGTTTGCGCAGGACGCCGAGCGCCTGTTCGGCCCGCATGCCGACGCCGTGGTCGCCGCCACCGCCACCTACCGCGGCCCGGAACGCCTGCTGGAGGTGGCGCTGCGCAGCGGCCCGTACGGGGATCAGTTCGGCCGCAAACCAGAAGGCCTCACGCTGGCCAAGGTCATGGCGGCCAACCCCACCGGCGGCATCGATCTGGGTCCGCTGCAGCCGCGCATCCCCGAGGTGCTGCGCACGCCCAGCGGCCAGGTGGAGCTGGCCCCGCCGTCGCTGCTGGCCGACATGGCCCGGGCGGCGGCCGATCTGGCGCGGCCGGCGCCAGAGCTGGTGGTGATCGGCCGGCGCGACGTGCGCACCAACAACAGCTGGATGCACAACCTGCCGGTGCTGGCCAAGGGGCCGCTGCGCTGCACGGCGCGGGTGCACCCGGCGGACGCCGCGCGGCTGGGCCTACATGACGGCACGTTGGCGCGCCTGGCCAACGGGCCGCGCCAGATCACCGCGCAGGTGCAGATCAGCGACGAGATGATGCCCGGCGTGATGAGCCTGCCGCACGGCTGGGGCCACGACCTGCCCGGCACCCGGCTGCACGTGGCCGCCGAGCGCCCGGGCGCCAACCTCAATGCCCTGCTGGACGACCAGCAACGCGATCCGCTGTCGGGCAACGCGGTGCTGGGTGGTGTGGCCGTCACCGTGCATGCGCTGCACGAATGAAAGAAGTCCGGCGACACGTTGACACCCCGACGCAGCGATGCCACGCTATGGATCCGGAAATCGCATCCATTCAGCCAACACCGCGTCTTCGCCCGTGTCCGCCCCGTTAACCCGCCTGCGCACCCGCCCGATCGGCGCCGGGAACCTGCGCGCCTTTGCAGCCGTGGCCCGCCACCTGAATTTCCGCGCCGCTGCCGAGGAACTGGCGCTGACCCAATCCGCGGTGAGCCGCCAGATCCAGGCCTTGGAAGACGAGGTGGGCGTCGCGCTGTTCCTGCGCCACACCCGCGCGGTGGAGCTCACCGGTGCTGGCGCCCAGTTGCTTCGAGCGGTGGCCCCTTCGCTGGAGCGGCTCGACACCGTGGTGCGCCAGATCCGGCAGGCGGCCGGGCGCAAGACGGTGTCGATTTCCACCTGGGCGTCGTTTGCCTCGATGTGGCTGATCCCGCGGCTCGAAGCGTTCCAGCGCGCCCACCCCGACATCGACATCCGGATCGACGCGTCAGACACCCCGGTCGACCTGGAAACCGCCGATGTGGATCTGGCGCTGCGCTACGCGCCGAGCGTCAGCGTGCCGCGCTTGGCCGAGCGTCTGTTCGGCGAACAACTGACGCCCGTGGCCAGTCCCTGGCTGCTGCGCAACGGCGAGCCCCTGCGCCAGCCCGCCGATCTGGCGCGGTTCACGCTGATCGAAGCCAGCGACGCGCACCGCACACCGTTTCTGGAATGGCTGAGCTGGTCGCGCTGGTTCACGGAGCGCTCGCTGCCGCGCATCGAGCCCAAGCGCTGGCTGTACCTGAACTACGCGCACCAGATCGCGCAGGCGGCGCTGGCCGGCCAGGGCGTGGCGCTGGCCCGCGTACCGCTGGTGGCCGACGCGCTGGCCGGCGGGGACCTGGTCGAGGTGCTGCCCGATCAGCGCATGGATTCGCCGCTGGCCTACTGGTTGATCGTCGGCCCGCGCAGCGGCACGCGCCCCGAGGTGCAGGCGTTCTGTGACTGGATGCGGGAACAGGCCGCGCTGATGCGGGCGGTGTTGGGCGAGGGGGCGTCAGCTTAGGATTCTGACGCCATCGGCTGATGGCTCACAGCAACGCGCTCGGTTTTTCGCCGCGTTCGTAGACCACATGGGCGCGACCCACGATCAATTGATCGAGCTTGCCGATCTGGGAGGTGTCGCGGTTGGTGTAGGGCATTTTGTGCAGGATGTAGCGCATGGCGTTCAGGCGCGCGCGCTTCTTGCAGTCGCTCTTGATCACGGTCCAGGGGGAGTCGGCGGTGTCGGTCTCGAAGAACATCGCTTCCTTGGCGCGGGTGTAGTCGTCCCACTTGTCCAGCGAGGCCTTGTCGATCGGGCTCAGCTTCCACTGCTTGAGCGGATGCGCCTCGCGCTCCTTGAAGCGGCGGCGCTGCTCGGCCTGGCTGACGCTGAACCAGAACTTGATCAGGTGCACACCGCTACGCACCAGATGGCGCTCGAACTCGGGCGCCTGGCGCATGAACTCTTCGTATTCACCGGCGGAACAGAAACCCATCACCCGCTCGACGCCGGCGCGGTTGTACCAGCTGCGGTCCATCAGCACGATCTCGCCGCGCGTGGGGAGGTGCTGCACATATCGCTGGAAATACCACTGACCCGACTCCAGTGGCGTCGGTTTCTCCAGCGCGACCACGCGCGCGCCGCGGGGATTGAGATGCTCCATGAAACGCTTGATGGTGCCGCCTTTGCCCGCCGCATCGCGGCCCTCGAACAGGATCACCACGCGCTGCCCGGTCTCCTTGACCCAGGCCTGCAGCTTCAGCAGTTCCACCTGGAGGCGGAATTTTTCTTTTTCGTAGGTCGAGCGCCGCAGCAGGTTCTTGTAGGGATAACCGCCTTCGCGCCAGTCGCCGGCGAGTTCCTCGTCGGGGTTGTGGGCTTCCCGGGTCTTCTTGTCATGACCCAGCAGGGCCTTGCGCAGCACCTTCTGGTCATCGGAGGACGCCCCTTCGAACAGGGCGCGCAACTGTCGCGCGCGCTCGTCGGGAGCGCCCGGCGCATCGGGCTTCACGAGTTCGAGCGCGGCGGCGACAGCCTTGTCCTGGGCGGCGCGCACCGCGCGGTCGGTCACAAACGCTTCGAGCGCGTGCGGCCGGGTGGAGGGAGCGGTGTCTCCCTGTTCGACGCGGCGCACCGGGTCAGGGTTGACCGGCTTGGCGCGCACGCGGCGCACCGGCACTGCTTTTTTCGGGGGGGCGGTCTGGGGCTTGGCTTGGGTCATCTGGCGTCTCTTCCCTGCAGGATGATGGAACGTTTCCGCCGCAACGCCGGTAGCCGGTGCGCGGGGAGAAAAACCACCACTGTGCGCGCGAGCGCGACGGACAGGGTTGATGTTTGTCAAATTTCCGTCATGGCACGTTCACACCGGCCAGACGACGCCGTTGTCGTTGAGGATGGCGTCCAGCGGCTGGTCGTGCGCCTCGGGCTCCAGGTCGTCCAGGTAGCCGTTGGTGTAGCCCAGACCGACGGTGAACGGTCGCGGTTGCAGCGACGCGAGCGTGCGATCGTAAAAGCCGCCGCCGTAGCCCAGCCGGTAGCCACCCGGCCCGTAGCCGACGCAAGGCACGAACAGCAGCGTCGGCACGATGACCTCGGTGTCCTTGGGCTTGGGAATGCCGTAGGCGTCTTCCTCCATTGGGCAACCGGGGTACCAGGCGTGGAAGGTCAGGGTCTTGTGCTGCTTGTTGACCACCGGCAGGCCGATGCGGCGCAGCGCGGGCTCATCGAGCAGTTCGCCGTCTTCTTTCCACCGGTGCAGGGCGGGCAACGGGTCGAACTCGCCCTTGATCGGCCAGTAGGCGCCGATCACGGTGTCGGGACGGCCCACGAGCCAGATCCGCATCACACGCTGCAGGAACTCGGCGCGCGCCAGCCGATCCACCAGGTTCAGCCTCTGTTCGATCAGGCGCTGGCGCAGAACTTTTTTGTGATCGGACTTGTCCATAATCTGCCAATGTTGTTTTCATTGATTCTGACACCGAAGAAAAAACCCGGTCTGCGTGCCCTGCTGTGCGGTGCGCTGGCCCTTGCCTGCGCCCTGCCCGTCGTCGCCCAAGGCAGGGCCGACGACGTGCTGCTGGAGATGCAGCAGTCCTTCAAGAAAGGCGACAGGAAGCGCCTCGCCGTCCTGCTGCCGCAGGCGCGCGGCCATGTGCTGGAGCCCTGGGCCGCCTACTGGGAACTGCGCGTGCGTCTGGCCGAAGCGTCGACCCAGGAGGTGCAGGATTTCCTGACCCGCTACGCCGGAACCTACCAGGAAGACCGGTTGCGCAACGACTGGCTGCAACTGCTGGGGCAGCGCCGCGACTGGACCAACTTCGCGGTCGAACACCCCAACTACCGCATGAGCGACGACCGCGAGGTGCGCTGCTACGCACTGCTGGTCGATCACCTGAAAAACCCCGGCCTGGACGCGCGTCTGGCCGACGAGGTGCGCAAGCTCTGGTACGCGCAACGCGATGCCGACGATGGCTGCACGGCGGCCGCCGAACGGCTGGTCGGCAGCAAGAACCTCACGCCGGCAGATGTCTGGAAAAAAGCGCGCATCGCCACCGAGGCGAACCGCCCGCGCGCGGCGCGTGACGCGGTGCAGATCGTCGCGCCCGAAGCGGTGGGCCTGGTGACGGAACTCAACGCCAACCCGGCCAGGTTTCTGTCCACCAAATACCTGGCCCTGCGCAGTGTGCGCAAGGAAGTCATCACGCTGGCCTTGATCAAGCTGGCCACCACCGATCCCGATGCGGCCATTGAGCAGCTCAAGGGCAAATGGGCGCCGCAACTCACCGCCGAGGAGCGCAACTGGATCTGGGGCGTGATCGGCAAGCAGGCGGCCACCCGGCTGTCGGACGCCGCGCCGAGCCATTTCGCCAACGTGACCCGCGACACCGACCTCAACGACGAGCTGCTGGGCTGGAAGGTGCGCGCCGCGCTGCGGCAGCGCCAGTGGCCAGCCGTTCTGGAAGCCACGCGCGCGATGAGCGAGGAGGGCCGCGCCGATCCGACCTGGGCCTACTGGCGCGCCCGCGCACTGCTCGCCACCATCCCGCCGGCCGAACGTGCGCTGCTGGACGCGCCAGCCGCCGCCGATCCCGGCGCGGCACCTTCATCGCGCCACAAGGCCGACCACCAGGAGGCCCGCCAGTTGCTCGAATCGATCGCATCGCCGCGCGGTTTTTATGAACAGCTCGCGATGGAAGAACTCGGCCAGCGCATCCCGGTGTCGCCCAAGCCGCCTACGCTGACGGCGGCGGAAAAGGACGCTGCGCGCCAGAACGCCGGCCTGGCCCGTTCGATCTACGCCATCCGCATCGGCTTGCGCCCCGAGGGGGTGCGCGAATGGAACTACACCACCAACCTGCACACCAAGGGCGGCATGAGCGACCGGGAACTGCTGGCCGCCGCCGACCTGGCCTGCCAGAACGAGGTGTGGGATCGCTGCATCAACACCAGCGAGCGCACGAAATCGGTGATCGACCTGGAGCAACGCTTTCCGATGCCGCACCGCGACGCGGTGGTCAAACGCAGCCGCGAGATCAACCTCGACCCGGCCTATGTCTACGGCCTGATCCGGCAGGAAAGCCGTTTCATCATGGACGCACGCTCGCACGTGGGCGCCTCGGGACTGATGCAGGTGATGCCGGCGACCGCCAAGTGGACAGCCAAGAAGATCGGGCTCGTGAATTTCACGCCGGATCAGATCACCGACCGCGACACCAACATCGCCATCGGCACCGGCTACCTGAAACTGGTGCTGGACGATTTCGGCGGCTCCATGCCGCTGGCCGCCGCGGCCTACAACGCCGGACCGGGGCGCCCGCGCAACTGGCGCAACGGCCCCACCATGGAGGCCGCGATCTGGGCCGAGAACGTGCCGTTTTCAGAAACGCGCGACTACGTGAAAAAAGTCCTGGCCAACACCACCAGCTACGCCGCGATCCTGAGCGGGCAGCCGCAATCCTTGAAGGCACGGCTGGGAACGGTGGGGCCGCGGGCGGGCAACGGGGCGGCGGAGAACACCGATTTGCCGTGAGCGTCGTTTTGGGCGGTTTTCAAGACGCTTTCAGGGTTTTTCCAGCGCTTTCCAGCGTAGGGTGGCTACTGGGCGCTATGGAATCAGGAGTTTTTGGTTGAGTCTGCTGGCCGGGTCTCGGCCCGGCGGCCGACTCACTTTTCTTTGCTTCGCCAAAGAAAAGTAAGCAAAAGAAAAGCGAGCCGGATGCGTCGTCCCTTCGCTGCGGGATGGGCACACTGCGTTGCTCGCGCCGGGCGGGGTCTGGCTGAACTCGCTGCGCTCGGACAACGCCAGCCCTGATCCGCCCGTCGCTGCGCTACTCGCCGACGCATGACGGCAGCAATACCGGGGAGCGTTCGACCCGGGTGAACACAAGATCAGGCAGCGGCGTTTTCGGCTCCGTCAGGACCCGACCGGTTGCCTGGTCTTCGGCGTCTGGATGTGCGCCACAGCGTTCGCACGAACAGCTGAACGCCATGTCGGTCAAACTCGTTGAAGCGGGGGTATTCCGGTCTTCGCCGTTGAGGCAGGGCTGAGCAGCGCAGCGGCAGGGGGATCAGGGCTGGCGTTGTCTGAGCCCGAAGGGCGAGTTCAGCCAGCCCCCACCTGGCGCGAGCAGCGCAAGGCACCGCGCAGCGGCCCTGACGTCGGCTCGCCTTTCTTTGCCTACTTTCTTTGGCGAAGCAAAGAAAGTCGGTGCGCCGCCGGGCGCATGTCCCGGCCAGCAGCCTTCAAACAAACTCCTGATTCCATAGCGCCCTGTGGCCGTCCCACGAAGGGAATCACCCAAAATCATCAAGAATTCAACCCCTTCACCGCCTCGAACATCGCCTGCCGCGCCTGGCTGACGATCTGGCCTTTCCAGGTGTCGGTGTCGGTGTAGAACGCCTCCAGCATGGTCTTCTTGATCTGCTCCGCCAGGGCAGACGGCGCCTCGGGGTGCAGGTGCAGCCAGTGGTCGCCGCGCAGCGCGTCCATCACCTCGGTGAGCGGCCGGGTGCCGTATTCCATCGCGATCGCGGTGTATTCGGCCTGCGGACATTCGTCATACGCGGCGAAACACATCAGGCCGGTCAGGCGCGCCGAGGTCGATGAGCCGTCGTACATCGAGGTGACCGCGTCGCCCCACCAGGCCCGCGCACGCGCCAAAGTGGCCGCGTCGTCACGGGCCGCAAAGATGCGCTCGCCGTGCCCGCTGGGGCCCAGGCCGGTGTGCAGGTCGATCCAGCCCAGACGCTTCACGCCCGGCGCGTGCTGGCGCAACACGGTGCGCAAGGTCTGGTTGCTCCAGGTGGGTGCGGTGCCGCCGAAAAACAGGCCATCCGGGAACTCGTGCTGGCCGCCGGAGACCGCAGCCTGGTACGCCGGCATGCCGCGCGCGGCGATGAACGCCGCCGTGGCCGCCAGGTTGTCCGGCCCAGGTGGCCATTGTTCGGGCAACAGCAGCGGCTGCACCTCACGGTAGGCGGTGTTGACCGGCAGCGGCTGCGCGAAGTCATGGAAGTTCCGGTTCAGGTCCACGTTTTCATGCGTCACCCGCCGGATGTGCGAAAAACCATGCGGGTTCAGCGCGTGGATGTAGAGCACTGCCACGCCTTGGGATCGGGCGGTCTCGCGCCATTCGGCATCAAACAGCGCGTGCACCTGCACGCCACTGCCGCAGTAGCCTTCGACCCCATGGCAGGCGCTGCTGACGATCAGCAGCTTGTCGGCGTCCGCAGGGCCGTCGCGCACGACATCCATCGCGAGGGTTTCGCCGTCGCGGCCTTTGAGGGGGTGCAGGTGCGAATGAATGCGCAGCCCCAGCGCAGCCGCCGCCTCCAGGAACTTGACCCGCGCCTCGGCATAACTGGCGGAAAACGCCTGCGGGATGGCGATCATGCGGCACCTCCGACCGCGCCGGAGCGCGGCGTGGCAAGCCAGGTTTCGGCCAGGCGCACCCAGTAGGTGGCGCCCAGCGGAATCAGGTCGTCGTTGAAGTCGTAGCTGGGGTTGTGCAGCATGCAAGGCCCGGTGCCGTGCCCGCCGTCGCGGTGGCTGCCGTCACCGTTGGCGATGAAGCAGTAGGCGCCCGGCCGGGCCAGCAACATGTAGGCGAAGTCCTCGGCGCCCATGGTCGGCTCCTGGGGCAGCACGTGCTCGGCGCCGACGATCTCGGCCATCACGCGCCGTGCGAACTCGGCCTCGGGCGCGGAATTGATGGTCGGCGGGTAGTTGCGCACGAACTCGAACTCGCAGACTGCGTCATAGGCCGCGCAGGTGTGCTCGGCGATCTGCTTCATGCGGGCCTCGATCAGGTCGAGCACCTCGACGCTGAAGGTGCGCACCGTGCCCTGAAGTTCGCAGAAATCGGGCACGACGTTGGTGGCCTCGCCGGCGTGGATCATCGTGACCGAGACCACGCCCGCGTCGATGGGTTTCTTGTTGCGGCTGATGATGGTCTGGAAGCCCAGCACCATCTGGCAGGCCACCGGCACCGGGTCGATGCCGTTGTGGGGCAAGGCCGCGTGGCTGCCCTTGCCGCGGATCGTGATCTTGAACTCGTTGCTGGAGGCCATCACCGGCCCGGGCGCCACGGCGAACCGCCCGACCCGCTCGCCCGGCCAGTTGTGCATGCCGAACACCGCTTCGACCGGGAACCGCTCGAACAGACCGTCACGGATCATCTCGCGCGCGCCACCGCCGCCCTCTTCGGCCGGCTGGAAAATCAGGTACACCGTACCGTCGAAATTCCGGTTCTTCGAAAAATGCTGCGCGGCGGCCAACAGCATCGCCGTGTGGCCGTCATGGCCACAGGCGTGCATCTTGCCCGCGTGGCGGCTGGCGTGGGCGAAGGTGTTGAACTCCTGCATCGGCAGCGCGTCCATGTCCGCGCGCAGGCCGATGGCGCGCCCACAGGCACCGCCGTCGCGTCCGTGCACGATGCCGACCACGCCGGTCTTGCCCAGCCCGCGGTGAAACGGAATGCCCCATTCGGTGAGCTTGGCCGCGACGATGTCGGCGGTGCGCTGTTCCTCGAAGCAGAGTTCGGGGTGCGCGTGGATGTCACGTCGGATGGCGGCAATGCCGGCCGCTTCGGTCACAAGGGAATCGATGAGTTTCATGGCCACAGTCTAGCCAAGCGGCGGGCGTTTCGCTTGTCCGGCACACGTCTCGGTGTTTTCCCGCAGAATCGGACCATGATTTCCGACCGTGCCCTCACACTCGCCCAAGACCTGGTTCGCATGAACACCGTGAGCGCGAACTCCAACCTCGAACTGATCCATTACGTCCGCGACGCGTTGCGCGCGCTCGGGGTGGCGAGCCGGCTGACCTTCAATGCCGACCGGACCAAGGCCAACCTGTTCGCCACGCTCGGTGAAGGAAAACCGGCCGGTGTGATCCTGTCGGGCCACACCGACACCGTGCCCTGGGACGGCCAGGCGTGGACGGTCGATCCGCTGTCGGCCACGGTGCGCGACGACCGACTGTTCGGCCGGGGCTCGGCCGACATGAAGGGTTTCATCGCCCTGGCGCTGGCCCATGCGCAGGCCTTCCTTGACAGCGACGCGCCGTTTGCGATCCATTTTGCGTTCAGCTACGACGAAGAGGTGGGCTGCTTTGGCGTGCGAGAGCTGATCGCCGACCTGCGCGAGGCCGGCATCCGCCCGCTGGCCTGCATCATCGGTGAGCCCACCGGCATGGTGCCGGCCATCGCGCACAAGGGGGTGTACCGCTACCGCTGCTGCGTGCGCGGCAAGGAGGCGCATTCTTCGCTCACCCCGTCGTCGGTCAACGCGATCGAAATGGCCGCGCGGGTGATCGGGCGGATTCGCGACATGGCCGAGGGTTTCGAGCGCGATGAGCCGCGCTACGAAGGTTTCGACGTGCCGTACTCCACCGCGAGTGTCGGACAGTTCCACGGCGGCATCGCCGACAACGTCGTGCCGCGCGACGCCGAGTTCCGCTATGAATTCCGTGACCTGCCCACCGCCGATGTGCGCGCCATGCAGCAGGCGGTGCTGGAACAGGCCCGTGCCCTGGAGCCGGCCATGCAGCGGGTGGCGCCCGACGCCGGCTTCCGCTTCGACCCGATCTGCGAAGTCCCCAGCTTCCTCGGATCGGCCGACGACCCGGTCACCCGCATGGCGCTGCGCCTCAGCGGCGAGGAACGAACCACGCTCGTGGCCTTCGGCACCGAGGCCGGTTTGTTCAAGAACGCCGGCATCCCGACTGTGGTGTGCGGACCGGGCTTCATCACGCAGGCCCACCAGCCCGATGAATTCGTCAGCCTGGACCAGCTGGCCCGCTGCGAGGCCTTCATGCGGGGTCTAGCAGCAAGTCGCGCGATCGGCTGAGACGCCCTGCGCCGACAGCGACCAACGAGACACCATGAACAAGACCTTCGAACGAGCCCCCGCGCCCACCGCCGTGCGCGGCGCCTGCCCGCACGACTGCCCCGACACCTGTGCCCTGTTGACCACGGTCCTGGACGGGCGGGCAGTCCGGGTGCAAGGAAACCCCGACCATCCACCGACCGACGGCGTGCTGTGCACCAAGGTCTCGCGTTACACCGAGCGCACCTACCACGCCGAGCGCCTGCTCCAGCCGCTCAGGCGCGTGGGACCCAAAGGTGCGGGGCGGTTCGAGCCGGTGAGTTGGAACGAGGCGCTGGACGACATCGCCGCGCAGCTGAACGCTATCGCCGCGCGAAACCCCGAAGCGATCGTGCCCTACAGCTATGCCGGCACCATGGGGCTGGTTCAGAGCGAGGGCATGGCCGCGCGGTTTTTCCACCGCCTGGGCGCCTCGCTGCTGGACCGCACCATCTGCGCCGCCGCCGGGGCCGAGGCGCTGGTACAGACGCTGGGCGGCAAGGTGGGCATGAAGGTGGAATTTTTTGCCGAATCGAAGCTGATCGTGATCTGGGGCAGCAATTCGATCGCGAGCAACCTGCACTTCTGGCGCCTGGTACAGCAGGCCAAGCGGGATGGCGCGCGCGTGATCTGCATCGACCCGCGCCGCACCGAAACCGCAGACAAATGCCACGAGCACATCGCCTTGCTGCCCGGCACCGACGGTGCGCTGGCACTTGCGCTGATGCACGAGCTGATCCGCAACGACTGGCTCGACCACGACTACCTCGCGAACCACACGCTCGGCTGGGAGCAACTGCGCGCGCGCGCGCTGGCCTGGACGCCCGAGCGCGCGGCGCAGGTGTGCGGCATTCCCGTGCGACAGATCATCGAGCTGGCCCGCGACTACGGCACGACCCGGCCCGCCGCGATCCGCCTGAACTACGGCATGCAGCGGGTGCACGGCGGCGGCAACGCGGCCCGGCTCGTCGCCTGCCTGCCGGCGCTGACCGGCGCCTGGCGGCACCGCGCCGGCGGCCTGCTGCTGAGCAGCTCCGGGCACTTCCCGCTGGACCGCGCGGCCCTGCACCGGCCCGACCTGCTGGGCACGCGCCGGCCGCGCACGATCAACATGGTGACGATCGGCGACGACCTGCTGCGCGCGTCGTCGCCGGCGTTCGGCCCGAAGATCGAGGCGCTGGTGGTCTACAACAGCAACCCGGTTGCCGTGGCACCGGAGTCGGCGAAAGTGGTGCGCGGATTTGCGCGCGAGGACCTGTTCACCGTGGTGATGGAACACTTCCGCACCGACACCGCCGATTACGCCGACTACATCCTGCCGGCCACCACGCAGCTGGAGCACTGGGACATTCACCTGGCCTACGGCCACACCGACGTGCTGCTGAACCGCCCGGCCATCGCGCCCGTCGGTCAGGCCCGCACCAACACCGACATCTTTCGCGCGCTGGCGGCGCGCATGGGTTTCACCGAAGCCTGTTTTGCCGACGACGATGAAACCCTGTGCCGCACCGCCTTCGGCGATGCGGTGCCGTTCGACGAACTGCTCGACAAGGGCTTCGCCCGGCTGCCACTGCCCGATGCGCCGTTTGCGAACGGCGGTTTTCCGACCCCGTCGGGCCGCTGCGAATTCTTCAGCGAGCGCCTGGCCGCGACGGGCCTGGACGGACTGCCCGACCACCTGCCCAACCATGAAGTCCCCGGCAGCGATGCGCGCTTTCCGCTGGCCATGATTTCGCCGCCCGCGCGCAATTTCCTGAATTCCACCTTCGTCAACGTGCAAAGCCTGCGCGACATCGAGGGCGAGCCGATGCTCGAAATCAGCGCGGCCGACGCCGCGGCGCGCGGCATCGTCAGCGGCGACGTGGTGCGCGTGTTCAACGCCCGCGGCAGCCACCTCTGCAAGGCCAGCGTGTCGCCGCGCGCGCGCGCCGGGGTGGTCAACGGCCTGGGCATCTGGTGGCGCAAGCTGGGGCTGGACGGCACCAACGTCAACGAGCTCACGAGCCAGCGCCTCACCGACCTGGGCCGCGGGCCGGTGTTCTACGACTGCCTGGTGCAGGTCGTACCGCATGGCACCGCCGATGCATGAACCCATGGTGACCGCGCGGACCCTCGGGCTGAACCTCGGCCTGAGTCGTGCGTGGCGCCTGGCCTTGTGGATCCCATCGCTGCTGCTGCTCGGCGCCGCGCTTCCGGCCCGGGCCTCGCCCGGCTACTATGCCCAGGCCGTCGGCGGCCATCTGGAACTGATGCGCGCCGCACGCCCGGTGGCGGAATGGGTGCAGGACCCGCAGACGCCCGAGGTGCTGCGCAAGCGGCTGGAACTGAGCCAGCGCATGCGCCAGTTCGCCTCCGACGAGCTCCTGCTGCCCGACAACGCCAGCTACCGGCGCTATGCCGACCTGCGGCGATCGGCGGCAGTGTGGAACGTCGTGGCGGCGCCGCCCGACGCGCTGGTTGCCAAGACCTGGTGTTACCCGGTGATCGGCTGCGCGAGTTACCGCGGCTATTTCGACGAGGCCGAGGCCCGCGCCCACGCACAGACGCTGCAAGCTGAGGGGCTGGAGGCGGTGGTGCAAGCGGTACCGGCCTATTCGACCCTGGGCTGGATGAACTGGGCCGGCGGCGATCCACTGCTGAACACCTTCATCAACCACTCACAGGGGGATCTGGCGCGCCTGATCTTTCACGAGCTGGCCCACCAGAAGATCTACGTGAAAGACGACTCGCCGTTCAACGAGGCCTTTGCCACGGCGGTGGAACGCCTGGGCGGCCAGCGCTGGCTGCGCCTGCACGCCGCTGAGGCCGTGCGCCAGGCCGACGCGGCCAGCGAGGCCCGGCGCGAGGCCTTCCGCGCGCTGGTGCGCCAGACCCGGGGCGAGCTGGCCGCCATCTACGAACGAAAACAGGCGGATCCCAGCGTCGGAGAATCGTACATCGCTATGAAAATCGAAGCGATGCGGCGCTTCCGGGAGCGCTACGCCGAGCTGCGCGAAAGCTGGGGCGGCGATCCGGCGGCCTACCGGCGGCTGGACGCGTGGGTCGCCCAGGCCAACAACGCCAGTTTTGTGGCCCAGGCCACTTACGAAGAACTGGTGCCCGGCTTTCTGCGGCTGTTCGAGCGCGTCGGCAGCCACAGCCCACAAGGCTGGCAGCAGTTTTATGATGCCGTCCAGGAACTGGCCAAGCTGACCCGCGACGAACGCCGGCAGGCGCTGAAGGAGTAACCATGCCGCACATCCACATCCACCGCGAGCACCACCTCGGCCACGAGGCCGCGCGCAAGATCGCCTACACCTGGGCCGAACAGGTCGAAGACGAATTCGGCATGGCGTGCACGTACGAGGAAGGCGACGACTTGGACGAGGTCACTTTCACCCGCTCGGGCGTGAACGGCACGCTCAAGGTCATGCCACACGCGTTCGAGCTCGACGCCAAGCTCGGATTCATCCTGGGCGCCTTCCGCGACCGCATCGAAAGCGAGATCGTGAAGAACCTCGACACATTGCTGGCCAAAAAGCCGGCGGCGAAGCGGAAAAAGGCATGAGCGCCGCCGGGCCGAGTGACGAACGGCAGTCCGCCGGCCCCCTGGCCGGCCTCAAGGTCCTCGAACTCGGACAGCTGATCGCCGGCCCGTTCGCGGCCAAGACGCTGGCTGACTTTGGTGCCGACGTGATCAAGGTCGAGGCGCCCGGCGGCGGGGATCCGCTGCGCAGATGGCGCCTGCTGAAGAACGGCACCTCGGTCTGGTGGCAGGTGCAGTCACGCAACAAGCGCTCGATCGCGCTGGATCTCAAGGAGCCCGAAGCGCGCGATATCGTGCGCCGCCTGGCCATTGATGCCGACGTGCTGATCGAGAACTTCCGCCCTGGCGCGATGGAGGGCTGGGGCCTGGGGCCTGGCGAACTGCTCGCGATCAATCCGCGCCTCATCATGTTGCGCATCAGCGGCTACGGGCAGACCGGGCCGTATCGCGACAAACCCGGTTTCGGCGTCGTGGCCGAGGCCATGAGCGGGCTGCGCCACCTGACCGCCGAGCCCGGCCGGGTGCCGGTGCGCGTGGGTGTGAGCATCGGCGACACCCTGGCCGCGCTGCACGGCGTGATCGGCATCCTGCTGGCGCTGCACGAGCGTCACACCAGCGGCCAGGGCCAGGTGATCGACGTGGCCCTGTACGAGGCCGTCTTCAACTGCATGGAAAGCCTGCTGCCGGAGTACAGTGCCTTCGGCGCGATCCGCCAGCCGGCGGGCAGCGCCCTGCCCGGCATCGCCCCGAGCAACGCGTACCGCTGCAAGGACGCGACGGTGCCCCCCGCAGACGCCCGTGACGGCGTCTCGGCCAGCGCGGGAGCGTATGTCCTGATCGCCGGCAACGGCGACAGCATCTTCAAGCGCCTGATGACGGCCATCGGCCGCGAGGACCTGGCCTCTGACCCCACGCTGGCGGACAACACCGGACGCGTGGCCCGCGTGGGCGAGATCGACGCCGCGATCGGCGACTGGGCCGCGCGACACACCGTGGACGAGGTGCTGGCCGCGCTGGACGCCGCGGACGTGCCGGCCGGCCGCATCTGCACCGTGGCCGACATCGCCCGCGACCCGCACTACCACGCGCGCGGCATGATCGAACAGATCGAACTCGATGACGGCACCCGGCTGGACGTGCCCGGCATCACGCCGAAGCTCTCGCGCACGCCAGGGGGGCACCGTCGCAATGCGCCGACGCTCGGGCAGGACACGCGTGCCGTGCTCGAAGACATCGGTCTCACGCCCGGACAGATCCGGGCGCTTCAGGACCGGGGCATCGTGGCCTGAAGTTCAGCGGCGGAACCGGGTGGACCGACCCTTCGGTCGCGCCACCCGACCGGATCGGATGACGATCAGCTCAGCGACTCGATCAGGTCGATGTACTGCTGCATCGCGTCCTTGTCGGAGGTGCCCTTGAGCTTGGCCCAGGCGTCCCACTTGGCGCGGCCCACCAGGTCGGTGAAGCCGGGCTTCTTCTCCTCGTTGTCACCCACCGTGGCCTGCTTGTACAGGGCGTAGATCTTCAGCAGCGTGTTGTTGTCGGGGCGCTCGGTCAGCTTCTTGGAATTGGCGACAGCGGCTTCGAACTTGGCTTTCAGGGTGGCCATGGGGGTCTCCTTGGTGGCGTGAGGTTGACGGGGTGTCCGGGATAATCGATGCTGTGACCACCCTTGCCGCATCGGCACAGGGCAAACGCCGCAGCACTTCCAGACCCCAGGGACCGATATTATGGTGACTCGCATCGTCAAGACCCCGCCGGGGAAAAAATCACCGCCCGCCCAGGGCGTTGCCGATGACGCCCTGCTGGCATTCGCGCGCCAGGTGGGCACCGTCGCGACCGAGGCCGCGCTGCACGCGGCGCGGCTGGTGCAGGAGAACATGTCGAAAACCGCCGCCGTGCTGGCCGCCGCGCCGGGCGGCGAACGCATGAGCAAGGTCGACCGCGCCTGGATGCGCATGGATTCGCCGACCAACCTCATGATGATCGTCGGCTTCTGGATCCTGAAGCCGCGCCTGGACTACGAGACCGTCTGCCAGCGCATCGAGGAGCGCCTGTTCAAGTACCCGCGCTTTCGCCAGCGCGTGGTCGAGGACGCGGCCGGCGCCACCTGGGTCGAAGACCCCGAGCTGGACATCCGCCACCACGTGGTGCGCGAGAAACTGCCCCGCGTCGCCAGGAGCCGGCAGAAGGCCGCGCTCCAGGATCTGGTGGGCCGGCTGGCGGTGCAGCCGCTCGATCCGACGCGGCCGTTGTGGAAGATGCACCTGGTGGAAAACTACCGGGACGAGGACGGCCAGGAAGCCAGCGTGCTGATCGTGCGCATCCACCACTGCATCGCCGACGGCATCGCGCTGATCGCGGTGACGATGTCGATGGTCGACGGCGGCGCCGAGCCGCCGCAGCGCTCCCCGGCCGCGCCAGAAAGCCCCGAGGCCTGGATCGCCCACCACGTTGTCGAGCCGCTGGCCCATGCCGCGGTCAAGGCGATCGACGCCGCCGGTGACGGCGCCGCCGCCTCCTTGCACCTGCTGCGCGAACCCGGCAAGGGCGTGAGCGGCTCCACCGACCTGGCCAAGGTGGCCTACCACGTGCTCGGCGACGCCGCCGCGCTGGCGCTGATGAGCGACGACTCCCCGACCCGGCTCAAAGGTCGCGCCGGCACCGCCAAGCGCGTGGCCTGGTGCCAGCCGATTCCGCTGGACGAGGTCAAGGCCGTGGCCAAGGCGCTGAACTGCAAGATCAACGACGTGCTGCTGAGCTGCGTGGCCGGTGCCATCGGCGCCTACCTGCGCGACCAGGGTGACGCCGTGGACGGCAAGGACATCCGCGCGATGATCCCGGTGAACCTGCGCCCGATCAAGGACGCCTGGAAGCTCGGCAACCACTTCGGTCTGGCGCCGCTGGTGCTGCCAATCGGCATCGACAACCCCATCGAGCGGCTGTACGAGGTGCGTCGGCGCATGCAGGCCCTCAAGGGCGGCACCCAGCCACTGATGGCGTACGGCCTGCTGGCCGTGGCCGGCATGCTGGCCAAGCCGGCGCAGGACGCGATGCTCAACCTGTTCAGCAAGAAGACCACCGCGGTCATGACCAATGTGCCCGGCCCGCGTGAAAAGCTCACCTTCTGTGGCTCCACGCTGGAGCAGACCCTGGCCTGGGTGCCCGCCTCCGGCGACGTCGGGCTGGGCGTGTCCGTGCTCAGCTACGGTGGCGGTGTGCAGTTCGGCGTGATCACCGACACCCTGCTCTGCCCCGACCCGCAGGCGATCATCGACCAGTTCGAGCCCGAGTTCGCGAAGTTGTCGATGGTGACGATGATGTTGCCGTGGGGGGAGTGATTGGTTGCTTTTATTGGGCGCTACCCAGCTCCGGACGGCCACGAGGTGCTATGGAATCAGGAGTTTGTTTGAAGGCTGCTGGCCGGGACATGCGCCCGGCGGCGCACCGACTTTCTTTGCTTCGCCAAAGAAAGTAGGCAAAGAAAGGCGAGCCGACGTCAGGGCCGCTTCGCGGTGCCTTGCGCTGCTCGCGTCAGGTGGGGGCTGGCTGAACTCGCCCTTCGGGCTCAGACAACGCCAGCCCTGATCCACCTGCCGCTGCGCTGCTCAGCCCTGCCTCAACGGCGAAGACTGGAATACCCCCGCTTCAACGAGCTTCACCGGCTTGACGTTCAGCGGGTCGTGCGAACGCTGTGGCCCAAATCCCGACGCCGAAAACCAGGCAACCGGTCGGGTCCTGACGGAGCCGAAAACGCCGCAGCCTGATCTTGTGATCACGCGGGTCGAACGCTCCCCGGTATTGCTGCCGTCATGCGTCGGCGAGTAGCGCAGCGACGGGCGGAAGAAGGTGCGCAGATGTTTGAGCCCGAAGGGCGAGTTTCTGCGCGCCCCGCCCGGCGCGAGCAACGCAGTGTGCCCGTAGCGCAGCGAAGGGACGACGCATCCGGCTCGCCTTTCTTTTGCTTGCTTTTCTTTGGCGAAGCAAAGAAAAGTGAGCCGGCCGCAGGGCCGGGACCCGGCCAGCAAACTCAACCCGAAGAACTCCTGATTCCATAGCTCCCAGTGGCCTCCCCACGCTGGGAAGGCCCCAATACAGCCAATAATCACTCCGAACTCTGCTGCAGCGCCCACATCCCCGCATACCGCCCCTGCCGGGCCAGCAACTCCGCATGGGTGCCGCGCTCGACAATGTGCCCGGCGTCCATCACCAGGATTTCATGCGCATCCACCACCGTGGACAGACGGTGCGCGATCACCAGCGTGGTCTTGTTCTGCGCCACACCGTGCAGCTCGGCCTGGATCGCGCGCTCGTTGGCGGAGTCCAGCGCCGACGTGGCTTCATCAAAGATGAGGATGGGCGGGTTCTTCAGCAGCGTGCGCGCAATGGCCACGCGCTGCTTTTCGCCGCCCGAGAGCTTGAGCCCGCGCTCGCCCACCATGGTGGCGTAGCCTTTTGGGGTGGCGGCAATGAAGTCGTGGATGCGCGCAGCACGGGCGGCGGCCTCCACGGCAGCCCGATCGGCACCGGGGCGCCCGTACGCGATGTTGTATTCCACCGTGTCGTTGAACAGCACCGTGTCCTGCGGCACGATGCCGATGGCCGCCCGCACGCTGGCTTGCGTCACCTGCCGGATGTCCTGGCCCGCGATGCGGATGGAGCCTCCGTCACCGCCGGGCCGCCCCAAGGTGACGGCAGCCCCCTCGGGGGGCAGCGAGCCTCGCACAGCGGGTGAGCGTGGGGGCACATCGCTCTCACCGCCGGGCCGCCCCAAGGTGACGGCGGCCCCCTCGGGGGGCAGCGAACCACGCGCAGCGGGTGAGCGTGGGGGCGTGCCAACGTCATAGAAGCGGTAGAGCAGGCGCGCCAGCGTGCTCTTGCCCGAACCCGAAGGCCCCACCACCGCCACCGTCTTGCCGGCAGGAATCTCGAAATCGATGCCGTGCAGGATGGGTCGATCCGCGTCGTAGGCGAAGTGCACGTTCTCGAAGCGCACGGTCGGCACACCGTGCAAGGCCAGTGGCGGCGCGCCCGGCGCGTCGGGCACCTCGCGCTCGCGGTCCATCAGCGTGAACATCTTGTCGAGGTCGGTCAGGCTCTGCTTGAGCTCGCGGTAGATCACGCCCAGGAAGTTCAGCGGGATGTAGATCTGGATCATGAAGGCGTTGATCATCACCAGGTCGCCCAGCGTCATGTGGCCGTCCACCACGCCCTGGGTGGCGCGCCAGAGCATGGCCACCAGGCCGGTGGCGATAATCAGCTGCTGGCCGGTGTTGAGCAGGCTCAGCGTCGTCTGGGCCTTCAGGCGCGCGCGGCGCAGGCGCTGCAGGCTTTCGTCGTAGCGGCGGGCTTCGAAGGCCTCGTTGTTGAAGTACTTGACGGTCTCGTAATTCAACAGTGAATCGACCGCCTTGGTGTGCGCGGCGGAATCGAACTCGTTGGCCTCGCGGCGGAACTTGGTTCGCCATTCGGTCACCGCCACCGTCCAGGCGATGTACAGCAGCAGCGCCGCCACCGTGATGCCGACGTACCCGAAGTCGAACTTCACCGCCAGGATGGTCAGCACCATCGCGACCTCGATCAGCGTGGGAAAAATCGAAAACAGCGAGTACGAAACCAGCGATTCGATGCCGCGCACGCCGCGCTCGATGTCGCGCGTCATGCCGCCGGTCTGGCGCTCCAGGTGAAAACGCAGGCTCAGCGCATGCAGGTGCTCGAACGTGCTCAAGGCAATCGCGCGGGTCGCGCCCTGCGTGGCCTTCGCGAAGACCAGCTCGCGCAGCTCGGTGAACAGCGAGGTGCTGAGCCGCAGGCCGCCATAGGCCAGCAGCAGGCCCACGGGTGCCACCAGCAGCGCGGTGGCCTGTCCGGTCTTGACGTCCATGCTGTCGACCAGGTTTTTCAGCAGCACCGGCACGCCCACGTTGGCCGCCTTGGCGCCGATCATGAACAGCAGCGCAGCCAGCACGCGCCATTTGTACTGCCACAGGTACGGAAACAGCCGCCGCAGCGTGGCCCAGTCGGTGCGGGGGGTGCCGGGTGTGGCCTCGGGCGGCAGGGCTTGGGAGGAGGAACCGCCGTGTCGGCGCATGGGGGAGAATCCGGAAATCGTTGCTGACCCCCAGGATTGTGCCCATGTCCACCGAATCCGGCCCGCGCGGCCCCATCGTCACCGCCTCCGGCGCCATCGCGTCCAACCCGCTGCCGGCCGGCGGCCCGCAGGTGCCCCTGCCCACCGACAAGGAACTGGTGCTCAAGGTGGTGCCGATGCCGGCCGACTGCAACGCCAACGGCGACATCTTCGGCGGCTGGGTGATGGCGCAGGTCGACATCGCCGGCTCCATCGTGCCGGCGCGCTACACCCAGGGCCGCATGGCCACGGTGGCGGTCAACGAGTTCATCTTCAAGCAGCCGGTGCGCGTCGGCGACATCCTGTCGTTCTTCGCCGGTGTCACGCGCATCGGGCGCACGTCGATCACCGTGTCGGTGGAGGTGTACGCCGAGCGCTACAGCACCCAGGGCCAGTACGTGAAAGTGACCGAAGCCACGCTGACCTACGTGGCGATCGACGCGGCAGGCCGCCCGCGGCCGATCCCGCAGCCGGCGGGCGCCCCTGGCTCCGCCTGAAAAGTCCTGATTTCATAGCGCCTCATGGCCATCCGGCGCTGGGATGGCGGCTTTTTGGCGTTCAAAACCGGCCGTGACGCCCGGCTCCGGCGGCAAACCGGGCCGCGCCGGCCAGCGCGTCGTCCAGACAGGCCCGGCCAGCGTCCCATTCCTGCCGCAACGCGGCTTCCAGCGGCAGGCCCGCCTGCCGGTACGCGCTCATGCGGTCGGCGTTCATCGTGGCCTGTGGAAAGCCCGCCAGCTGCCGCGCCAGGACCAGCGCAGCCTCCAGCCCCCCGCCCGTTGGTGCGATGCGGTTGCACAGGCCGATGCGCAGCGCCTCTTCCGCCTCGACCTTGCGGCCGGTGAGGATCAGGTCCATCGCATGGCCGAGGCCGATCAGGCGCGGCAGGCGCACCGTGCCGCCGTCGATCAGCGGCACGCCGAAACGCCGGCAGTAGACGCCGAAGTACGCATCCGCCTCCATCACCCGCAGGTCGCACCACAGCGCCAGTTCCATGCCGCCGGCCACGGCCGCGCCGGCGACGGCGGCGATCACCGGTTTGGACAGTAGCAGGCGCGACGGCCCCATGGGGCCGAGGGGATCGGGCGCATCCGCCGGCCATTGCAGGTGCGTGAGCGCGTCGCCGCGCACCCCCTGGGCATGCAGCCGCGCGCCCGACTGCAGGTCCCAACCAGCACAGAAATGACCGTTGGCGCCGTGGAAAACAGCCACACGACTGGCGGGGTCATCGTCGAACGCGAGAAACGCCGCGTGCAGCGCGCGGGCAGTATCCGCATCCACAGCGTTGCGCACATCGGGCCGGTTCAGCGTGACGACGGTGATGCCGTCGTGACGTTCGGAGCTTACGGAGGGGGTCATGCGGCCATCTCACCTGAGCCGCCCGCCACAGACCATCGGTGACAACCCTGAGCGATGAATGGCAGACAGCCGGTATAACCTCGCATCCCTTCAGGAGGCACTGTGCAGTTTTTTCAGTTGGTGATCAGCGGCATCGCGCAAGGGTGCATCTACGGCCTGATTGCGCTTGGGTTCGTGCTGATCTACAAAGCCACCGAGACCGTGAGCTTCGCACAGGGCGAGCTCATGATGCTGGGCGCTTTCGGCGGGCTGGTCGCCATGACCATGCTCGGGTTTCCGTTCTGGCTCGCGGTGCCCGCCGCGATCCTGGCGATGGCCCTCGTGGGCGTGCTGACCGAACGCGTCATCATCCGCCCCGTGCTCGGCCAGCCGGCGTTCTCGATCGTGATGCTCACCATCGGCCTGGGCTACGTGGGCCGGGGCCTGGTCACGATGATTCCCAACATCGGCACCGAAACCCACACCCTGCCGGTGCCCTACAAGGACCAGGTCTGGAACCTGGGCGCCCTGGTGCTCAACGTTGAGCAGATGGTGGTGATCGCCTCCACCGTGCTGCTGTGCGGTGGCCTGTATGCGCTGTTCCGCTACAGCAAGCTGGGCATCGCGATGCAGGCCTCGTCGCAGAACCAGCTCGCGGCCTATTACATGGGGATTCCGGTCAAGACGCTCAACGGCCTGGTCTGGGGCCTGGCGGCGGCGGTGGCGGCCATCGCGGGCCTGCTGCTGGCGCCCATCACCTTCGTGCACGCGAACATGGGCTTCATCGGGCTCAAGGCCTTCCCGGCTGCGGTGGTGGGCGGCTTCGGCAGCCTGCCGGGCGCGATCGTCGGCGGACTGATCATCGGCATCGTCGAGTCGCTGTCGGGTTTCTACCTGCCCGAAGGCTTCAAGGACATCGCCGCCTACATCGTCGTGCTGATCATGCTGGTGGTGATGCCCAACGGCCTGTTCGGCGAGAAGCTCAGGAAAAAAGTATGACAAAAGTCCAAGGTCAGCCGCACCGACCCACCGACCAGGGCCAGCGCGGATCCGGCTTTGCCGGGCCGCTGGTGGCGCCCCCTCGGGGGGAGGCGTCGAAGACGCTTCGGGGGGAGCGTTAATCCATGCGCTTCATCTTCAAGACCGACTACAACCAGGACATCCGGCTCGCCAAACACGGCGGGCACCGGTTCTGGTACTCGATGCTGGGCCTGTTTCTGCTGGCCGCGCCGTGGATTCTGGGCGAGTACATGCTGGCCCAGATGACTTTCATCCTGATCTATTCGATCGCTGGCCTGGGCCTGATGCTGCTGGCCGGTTTCACGGGCAGTTCTCCATCGGCCACGCGGCCTTCCTCGGGGTCGGCGCCTACACGCAGGCGGTGCTGACCGGCATGGGCTGGCCCTTCCCGGTGGCGCTGGCGGTGGCAGCGGGGCTGTCAGCGGCGGTCGGCGTGGTCGTGGGCCTGCCGGCGTTGCGCGTCAAAGGCATCTACCTCGGCATCGCCACGCTGTCCTTCGGTTTCATCGTCGAAGAGGTGTTCGCACGCTGGGAAAGCGTCACCGGCGGCAATGCGGGAAAGTCGGTCGGATCGCCCGACATCTTCGGCTGGAAGGCCGACACCGGCGACTCGTTCTACTTTCTGTGCCTGGCGATCACGGTGCTGTGCACGCTGGGCGTGATCAACCTGCTGCGCTCGTCGACCGGCCGTGCCTTCGTCGCGATCCGCGACTCGGAGATCAGCGCGCAGAGCATGGGCATCAACCTCGCCTACTACAAGACGCTGAGTTTCGCGATTTCGGCGGCGCTGGCCGGCGTGGGCGGCGCGCTCTACGCGCACCAGATCCGCTTTCTCTCGCCCGACCAGTTCAACATCATCCAGTCGATCGACCTGCTGCTGATGGTGGTGATCGGCGGGCTGGGCTTCATCCACGGCGCATTCCTGGGCGCGATCTTCCTGATCGGGCTGCCCCAGGGCATCAGCGCGGTGAAGGATTTCCTGCCCGACGCCATCGGCCAGGCGCCCGGGCTGAAGTCGGTGATCTACGGCGCCGTGCTGATCGCGTTCGTGATGTTCGAGCCCATGGGCCTGTATGGCCGCTGGCTCAAGATCCGCACCTACCTGCAGCTGTTCCCCTTCTACCGCAAGGGCATGTTCAAGCGGCAGAAGTCATTCCAGAAATCCGACCGCTTGAAGTGAAACTGACATGAGTGACATCCTTCTCCGTGCCAGCGACCTGAGCGTGCGCTTCGGCGGCGTGCTGGCGGTCGACCAGGTGAGTTTCGATGTGCGCGAGGGCGAGGTCTTCACGCTGATCGGGCCCAACGGTGCCGGCAAGACCACGGTGTTCAACCTGATCAGCCGCATCTACACACCCACCACCGGATCCATCCAGTACAAGGGTCCGGACGGCCTCCTGACGCTGACCGAGCAGCCGCCACACCGCATCGCTTCGCTGGGCATCGCCCGCACCTTCCAGAACATCGAACTGTTCGAACACGCCACCGTGCTGCACAACCTGCTGATCGGTCGGCACACCCACCGCAAGACCGGGTTCTGGAGCGAGGTGTTCTTCACACCGGCCACCCGGGCCGCCGAACTCGAGGCGCGCGAGAAGGCCGAGCAGGTGATCGATTTCCTCGACCTGCAGCACCATCGCGATTCGCTGGTGGCGGGCCTGCCCTACGGCGTGCGCAAGGTGGTGGAACTGGCCCGCGCGCTGTGCACCGAGCCCCGGCTGCTGCTGCTCGACGAACCCTCCTCGGGCCTGAACGTCGAGGAGACCGACGACATGGCGTTCTGGATCCAGGACATCGTCAACGAGCTCGGCATCACGGTGCTGATGGTCGAGCACGACATGACACTGGTGTCCAAGGTGTCCGACCGCGTGGTCGCGATGAACCAGGGACGGGTGCTGGCCATGGGCACCCCGCGCGAGGTGCAGACCGACCCCGGCGTGGTCGAGGCCTACCTGGGCTCGATCGACGACGTCTCCTCCTTGCGGAGGGCGGCATGAGCGCCGCGCCGGGCCGCCCCAAGCAAGCTCGCACCGCAGTGCGCAGCACGGAGGTTATCCAATGAGCGCCGCGGGACCGCTCCAAGGCGCGAAAACCCCCTTGGGGGGCAGCGTGGCACACGAAGTGGCCAGCGAGGGGGTAGCATGAGCGAACTCAAGACCGGCGCCACCGAGGACATCATGCTCAAGCTGATGAACGTCGAGAGCGCCTACGGGCCGATCAAGGCGATCCGCGGGGTCAGCCTCAAGGTGCGCAAGGGCGAAGTGGCCACCGTGCTGGGCTCCAACGGCGCCGGCAAGACGACCATTCTCAAGACCATCTCCGGCATCATCGACCCGCGCAAGGGCACCGTCGAATTCAAGGGCCGGGACATCACCGCGCGCGACCCCGCCTTCATCGTGCAGCAGGGGCTGAGCCATGTGCCCGAGGGCCGCGAGGTGTTCCCCTTGCTGTCGGTGCACGACAACCTGCTGATGGGCGCCTACACCCGGCACGACCGCGACGGCGTGGCGCGCGACATGGAGATGGTGTTCGGCTATTTCCCGATCCTCAAGGAACGCGAGCACCAGGACGCCGGCCTGCTCTCGGGCGGACAGCAGCAGATGCTGGCGATCTCGCGCGCGCTGATGGCCAACCCCGATCTGATCCTGCTGGACGAGCCCAGCCTCGGCCTGTCGCCCAAGCTGACCAAGGAGATCTTCGAGATCGTGGTGCGCATCAACCGCGAGCGCGGCACCACCATCCTGCTGGTGGAACAGAACGCCAACATGGCCCTGAATGCCTCGGACTACGGCTACGTGCTGGAGAACGGCCGCATCGTGATGGAAGACACCTGTGCCGCCTTGCGCGAGAAGGAGGACATCAAGGAGTTCTACCTCGGCATGAAGGAAACCGGCGTGCGCGGCGAGCGGCGCTGGAAAAAGAAAAAGACCTGGAGATAAACCGATGTCCAACCTCTGGGATTTGAGCCACATCCGGCCCAACAACGACGTCGTGGTGCCGGGCGACACGATTCCGGCGATGTTCTGGAACGCCGTCGAGAAGCGCGGCCCCAAGGTCTGGCTGCGCCAGAAGCACCTGGGCATCTGGCGCAGCCTGACCTGGGACCAGACCGCCGAGGCGGTGCGCGAGATCGCCGGCGGGCTCATGAGCCTCGGTTTCCAGCATGGCGAGACCGCTTCGATCCTGTCCAACACCGTGATCGAATGGGTGCTGTCCGACCTGGCGGTGCTGAGTTGCGGCGGTGTGGCCAACGGCATCTACCCGACCGATGCGGCCAGCCAGGTCGAATACCTGTCGGCCGACTCCCGCACCACCATCCTGTTCGTCGAGGACGACGAGCAGCTGGACAAGGCGCTCGAAGTCCGCGAGCGCCTGCCCCTGCTGCGCAAGATCGTGGTGTTCGACATGGAAGGCCTGCGCGATCTGGACGACCCCGGCGTCATCAGCCTGGGGGCGTTGCGCGAAGAGGGCCGGCGCTACAACCGCGAGCATCCCGATGCGCTGAAGGCGCGCGTCGCCGCGGTCAAACCGTCGGACCTGGCCATCCTGGTCTACACCTCCGGCACCACCGGCAAGCCCAAGGGCGCCATGCACCTGCACCAGGGCCTGACCTACACCGTGCGGGGCTACAACGTGCTGATCTCGCGCGACGAGAACGACGAATGCATGTGTTTCCTGCCGCTGTGCCACATCGCCGAGCGCATGGGCGGCGAATACTTCTCGCTGTACACCGGCGCCAAGCTCAACTTCGTCGAAAACCCCGAGACCATCCCCGAAAACGTGCGCGAGATCGCGCCCACGGTGTTCACCGCCGTGCCACGGGTGTGGGAGAAGTTCTATTCCGCCGTGATGATCGCCCTGAAGGAGGCTGGCGCCGTTCAGCAAGCCACCTACGCCTGGGCCATCGGCGTGGGCACGCGGATCGCCGAACGGGTGCTGGCCGGCAAGCCGGTGCCGGGGGGGCTGAAGTTCCAGTTCACTTTGGCGCGCTGGCTCGCGCTGAACAACGTGCGCAAGCTCATCGGCATTCACCGCTCGCGCTTCCTGGTGACCGGCGCGGCGCCGATCTCGCCCGAGCTGGTGAAGTGGTACCTCGCGCTGGGCGTGCCCATGCTTGAAGTCTGGGGCATGACCGAGACCTGCGGCGCCTCCACCGGCGTGCCCGCAGACCGCATCAAACCCGGCTCCATCGGGCCCGCAGCCAGCTTCAACGAAGTGCGGCTGGACCCTGCCACCGGTGAAATCCTGGTGCGCGGCCCCAACGTGTTTGCGGGCTACCTGAATCTGCCCGAGAAAACCGCCGAAACCATCGACGCCGACGGCTGGCTGCATACGGGTGACGTCGGCGTGGTCGATGAGGAAGGCTTCTTCCGCATCACCGACCGCATGAAGGACATCATCATCACCGCCGGCGGCAAGAACATCACGCCCAGCGAACTGGAGAACGAACTGAAGTTCTCGCCCTACATCACCGACGCGGTGGTGATCGGCGACAAGCGGCCCTACCTCACGGTGATCATCATGATCGACCAGGAGAACGTGGAGAAATACGCCCAGGACCACGACGTGCCGTTCTCCAACTACGCCAGCCTGACCCGCGCCCCCGAGGTGCAGGCGCTGATCCAGGAGGTGATCGACGGCGTGAACAAGAAGTTCGCGCGGGTCGAGCAGATCAAGAAGTTCTTCCTGCTCGACACACAACTGACGGCCGAGGACGAAGAACTCACGCCGACCATGAAGCTCAAGCGCAAGCTGGTGCAGACCAAGTACGCGCCCCAGATCGACGCGATGTACCGCTGACCCGCACCCCGTTTCGTTTCCCTTTGATTCACTCGACCCACCAGGAGGCCCCATGAACCATTCCCCCCTTCGACCCCGCGCCAGGCTCGCCGCGCGTGCCGCGCTCGCCGCGCTGTCGCTGGCCGCCTCGGCTGCGTTCGCCCAGCAAGGCGTGAGCAAGTCCGAGATTCTCGTCGGCACGATCCAGGATCTGTCGGGCCCGCTCGCCGGCTACGGCAAGCAGGCCCGCGCCGGCATGCAGTTGCGCGTGGACGAGATCAACGAGCAAGGCGGCATCCATGGCCGCAAGATCGTGCTCAAGGTCGAAGACTCGGCCTACGACCCCAAGAAGGCCGTGCTGGCCGCGCAGAAGCTGGTCAACCAGGACAAGATCTTCATCATGGCCGGCCACATCGGCACCGCGCAGAACAACGCCGCCATGCCGGTGCAGTTCGAGAAGAACATCGTCAACTTCATGCCGCTGACCGCCGCGCGTGAAATGTTCGAGCCGCTGAACCGGCTCAAGTACGCGATGCTCAGCACCTACTACGACCAGATGCGCATCGCCGTGCCGCGCCTGGTGAAGGAGAAGAACGCCAAGAAGGTCTGCGCGATCTACCAGGACGACGAGTTCGGCCTGGAGGTGCTGCGCGGCGCCGAAGCGGGCGCCAAGTCGATGGGCATCGAACTGGCCGAGAAGACATCGTTCAAGCGCGGCGCCACCGACTTCTCCTCGCAGGTGGCGCGCATGAAGGGCGCGGGCTGTGACTTCGTGGTGCTTGGCACCATCATCCGCGAGACCATCGGCACCATCGCCGAATCGCGCAAGACCGGCTTCAACCCCACCTTCCTGGGCTCCGTGGCGGCCTACACCGACCTGATTCACCGCCTGGGCGGCAAGGCGATGGACGGCATGTATGCCACCATGACCGTGCAGAACCCCTACACCGACGAGGCTTCGCAGCCGATCCGCTTCTGGGCCAACAAGTACAAGACCAAGTTCAACGAAGACCCGACGGTGTTCTCGGCCTATGGCTACACCATCATCGACCTGTTCATCCGCGGCGCGCAGAAGGCCGGCCCCAACCTCAGCACCGACAGCTTCATCAAGGCCATGGACAGCATGACGGTGCCGCCCGACATCTTCGGCAGCCCGGAGCTGAGCTTCACCGCCACCAAGCGCCTGGGCAACGACGAGTCGCGGCTGTCGCAGCTGCAGGACGGCCGGTGGAAGGTCGTGTCCGGCTACTTCAAGTAAGCGCCGGTCGGCGAACCCGGATCAGGGAAAGTTCGGGTTCGTGAAACGTCCACACGGTCTATAACCCTGCCACACCAACCCGAGGAGACACCACCATGAAGCATCGTCTGATTCCCGCGCTGGCCGCGCTGGCCCTGGCCAGCGCAAGCGCCCTGGCCCAGAACTCGAACCAGGGCGTGTCCAAGACCGAGATCACGATCGGTTCGATCCAGGACTTGTCCGGCCCCATCGCCGGTTTCGGCAAGCAGGTGCGCCAGGGCATGCTGCTGCGCGTCGACGAAGCCAACGAGCAAGGTGGCGTCAACGGCCGCAAGATCGTGCTGAAGATCGAAGACTCGGCCTACGACCCGAAGAAGGCCGTGCTGGCGGCGCAGAAGCTGGTCAACCAGGACAAGGTCTTCGCGGTGGTGGGCCACCTCGGCACCGCGCAGAACCTGGCCGCCATGCCGGTGCAGTTCGAGAAGAACGTGATCAACTTCTTCCCGGTGACGGCCGCGCGCGAAATGTACGAGCCGTTCAACCGGCTCAAGTACTCGTTCGCCGCGACCTACTACGACCAGATGCGCATCGCCACGCCCAAGCTGGCGAAGGAGAAGAACGCCAAGAAGGTCTGCACCATGTACCAGGACGACGAATTCGGGCTGGAAGTGATGCGCGGCGCCGAGGACGGTCTGAAGGAAATCGGCATGACCCTGGCCGAGAAAACCAGCTACAAGCGCGGCGCCACCGACTTCTCGTCGCAGGTCGCCAAGCTCAAGGCCTCGGGCTGCGACATGGTCGTGCTCGGCACCATCATCCGCGAGACCATCGGCGCCATCGGCGAATCGCGCAAGACCGGCTTCAACCCGGTGTTCCTGGGCTCCAGCGCCGCCTACACCGACCTGATCCACAAGCTGGGCGGCAAGGCGATGGACGGCCTTTACGCCACCATGACGGTGCAGAATCCCTACACCGACGAGCCCTCGCAGCCGATCCGTTTCTGGGCCAACAAGTACAAGACCAAGTTCAACGAAGACCCGACGGTGTTCTCGGTCTACGGCTACACCCTGATCGACGCCTTCTTGCGTGCTTCCCAGAAAGCCGGCCCGAACCTGAACACCGACTCGTTCATCAAGGCCATGGACACCATGACGATCCCGCCCGACATCTTCGGCAGCGCCGAGCTGACCTTCTCGCCCACCAAGCGCCTGGGCAGCAACGCCACCCGCCTGTCCCAGTTGCAGGATGCGCGCTGGAAAGTGGTGTCGGAGTACATGTCGGTCAAGTGAAGCTCGCCACGCCAACAAAAAAGCCGCCTCCGGGCGGCTTTTTTGTTGGTTTTTTCAATCAAATCAGCGCCTTTCCAGCGCCAAATGGCAACGAGCAGCTATTGAATAAATAGCAGATCAGGAGACGATGTAAGCGCCGGCCCCGGTGGACAGCAGCTTGCCGTCGGCGCCGCGAAACTCCATGCGGGTGGACGCGACGCGCGAGCCCAGGCGCAGCACCTCGGCGCGAAGTTCGAAATACTCGCCGATGCCGGGTCGCAGGTAGTCGATGCGCAGGTCGATGGTGCCGAGCTTGGCAAAGCGGTGCAGGCGCTGCAAGGGCGGCTCGTCCATGTGGCGCGCGCCAATGGCGGCCATTGCGGCCAGGCCGCCCATGGCGTCCAGCCCGGCGCTGATCACGCCACCGTGGATGCGGTTGAAGCTGAAATGGCCCACCAGTTCGGGCCGCATGTCGATGCGCCCGGTAACCAGTTCGGGCGCCACCCCGGTGATCTTGAGACCGATGACCTGGTTGAAGACGACTTTTTCCTCGAACACGGTCTTCAGGCCATGGATGAATTCCGGCTCGAAACCGGCAAATGGAGCGATGGATTTGGACATGGACTGGATTGTCACTCGGCCGCGCGTGGCGCTCAGGCCGCCGAAGGCCGTTTGGCCACGCCCATGATGCGCGCCAGAATCCCCAGCATCACCTCGTCGGCGCCACCGCCGATCGAGCCCAGGCGGCCGTCGCGGTACAGGCGCGAGACCTTGTTCTCCCAGGTGAAGCCCATGCCGCCCCAGAACTGCAGGCAGGTGTCGGGCACGACGCGGTTCAGCCGCCCGGCCTTGAGCTTGGCCATGCTGGCGAGTTCCAGCACGTCCTGGCCCTGCACGTAGAGCTCGCCCGCGCGGTACGTAAGCGCGCGCAGGCTCTCCACCTCGGTCTTGAGCTCGGCCAGCTTGAACTGCACCCACTGCTGGTCGGCCAGCGTGGCGCCGAACAGCTTGCGCTCCTGCGCCCACTCGATGGTCCACTGGATGCAGTTGGTGAGCGACTGCAGGCAGCTGGCGGCCGCCCACAGCCGCTCCTCCTGGAATTGCTGCATCTGGTAGATGAAGCCCTGCCCTTCGGCACCGATGCGGTAACGCTGCGGCACGCGCACCTCGTCGAAGTAGATCAGCCCGGTGTCGCTGCTGTTCATGCCGATCTTGCGGATCTTCCTGGCGACTTCGATGCCCTTGGTCAGCTTGCCGTTCGGGCCGTCGCGCATCGGCACCATCACCAGGCTCTTGTTCTTGTGGATCGGTCCGTCGCCGGTGTTCACCAGCATGCACATCCAGTCGGCCTGCAGGCTGTTGGTGATCCACATCTTCTGGCCGGTGATCACGTAGTCGTCGCCGTCCTTGCGCGCCACGCTCTTGATGCCGGCCACGTCGCTGCCGGCGCCCGGCTCACTCACGCCGATGCAACCCACCATGTCGCCGGCAATGGCTGGTGCCAGAAACTCGCGCCGCAGCTCGTCGCTGCCAAAACGCGCCAGCGCCGGCGTGCACATGTCGGTCTGCACGCCGATGGCCATGGGCACGCCGCCGCATTCGATGTGGCCCAGCGTTTCGGCCATGGCCATCGCATAGGAGTAGTCGAGCCCGGCGCCGCCGTAGGCCTCGGGCTTGGTCAGGCCCAGCAGGCCAAGCTTGCCCAGCCCTTTGAACACCTCGTGCGCGGGAAAGATTTCGGCCGCTTCCCATTCGTCGACGTGCGGATTGATGTGCTCGTCGATGAAACGCTTGAGGGTTTTCTGGACTTCGAGGTGTTCATGGGTGTATTGCATGGCGGGGCTCCGGAGATTCGATCGGGACGATGGTTTGCAGGAAAGCGTTCGACGCGGCCGGGTTCTCAGGCTCTCAGGCCGGCTGCTTCAGAAACAGGTTGATTGCGGTGTCGGTCAGGTCGTCCAGGGTGGCGCGGCGTCGTGGGTCGTACCATTGCACCGCCCAGTTGAGCGCGCCGAAGATCATCAGCCGCGCCAGCGCCGGGTCGCCGGCCAGTTCACCGGCCGCATGCAGGGTTCGCAGCGGCAAGACCCACATCGCCTCGTAGTCGCGGCGCAACTGGTCCACCGCGTCGCGCTGCGCCGGCGTCAGCGAGCGCCATTCGTACAGCATCACCGGGATGAACGCGCTGTCCGGCCCCAGCAGCACGTCGAAGTGAGTGCGCACCAGCACGCGCAGCCGCTCGCGGGCGCCGGCCGCGTCGGCACAGGGGGGCAGGCCGGCCTGTTCGAGCGCCGCTTTCTGCCGCGCCAGCGCGCGCTGCATGCCCTCCACCATCACGGCGCCGAGCATCACCTGCTTGTTCTCGAAATGGTAGAACGGCGAGCCCGACTGCATGCCCGCCGCGGCCGCGATGTCGCGGGTGCGCGTGGCGGCAAAGCCTTGCTGCCGAAACAGCTGCGCCGCCGCCTGCAGCAACGCCTGGCGGCGGTTGCCGTCGTCGGGCGCATCGGCGGATTTCCGGGGTCGCCCGCGGCTGCGCCGCTCGGGCATCAATCGTTCTTCGGGGGGATCGGGACGTCGCATGAAGGCCGACACCTTAGCAGGCAGTGCGATTTTTAGCAAGCAGTTGCTTGGCAAAAATAGGCCGCACTTGAAACCCGCGCGCCAGCCGCCGCCGGATCGACGCGACGACCCCCGAGTCACTCCTGAAACCATAGCTTCTTGTGGCCGATTGGCGCTGGACAATGCTCGTTTTGATGCAAAAAACGGGCTTTTGACGGGCCTCGACCCCGGTCGCAGCGTGCGAGCGTGGACAATCCAGCCATGGAATTTCTGTTGCTGCTCGGTCTGGCGCTGGTGGGCCTGCGCGTGCTCGCGCTGCGGGACACGCGCGAACGCATCGCGCTGCTGGCCAGCCACCTGCAGCGCCACCGGATCGAGCCGCGCATGGGGCAGCTGATCGACGGCTACCTGCGCGCGGCCGGCGAGCCCGACCCTGAACGCGCCCAACCCGACTGGCAGAACCTGGCCGAGGTGGAGCAGGCGCTGGCCGGCGAACTGACGCAACTCGCCGCCGACCTGCAGGGGGTCTGGGGCGAACGCATGCGCGTGTGCCGCTGGCCCGTGGCGGTGCCGCACGCCACCCGGTTCTTTCCCCACGCCGGCTTCGATTTCCGCGCGCTGGTGCAGGTTCATGCGCAAGGTTTCCAGGCGGTGCTGCGCAACGACGAGGCCTTGGCCCCACGCGACCGTGCGTTTCGCGCCACCGCCGAGCTGTTGCTGTTCCAGCACAGCTGCCACTGGTACTGCCGCTCGCGCTGGGTGGCCGATGCGCGACTGCTCGCCGCGCACAAGACGCCCCACAGCCAGGTGCTGGCGTCGGTGTCACCAGCCACCCGCACCGACTACCTCGCGCTGGTCAACGGCCGCAACAGCTGAAGACGGCCGGTGCGTCGCCGCGCTCGACGACTTCAGAACTTGCTGAAGTCGGGTTTGCGCTTCTCCATGAACGCGCCAAACGCTTCGCGCGCGGCGGGCTCGCGCAGCATGCGGCCGAAGCTCGCGCCCTCCTCGGCCATCTGCGCCGCCACCACTGCGGCCTGTCCTTTTTTCATCAGGCGCTTGGTCTCGATCAGCGCGGCCAGCGGCTTGGCCGCGAGTTTGCGCGCCGCCGCCTGCGCGGCCACGTTGGCCTCCGACGGCGGCACGACACGATTCACCAGCCCCACCTCCAGTGCCGCCTCGGCGAAGAAGGGTTCGCCCAGCAGCAGCGCCTCGGCCGCGCGGTGATAGCCGAACATCTGCGGCACCAGCAGGCTGGAGCCCGCCTCCGGGCACAGCCCCAGGTTGACGAAGGGCATCGAGAACGCCGCGTTGTCCCCGGCGTAGACCAGGTCGCAGTGAAACAGCATGGTGGTGCCCACGCCCACCGCCGGCCCGCACACGGCGGCGACCAGCGGCTTGGGAAAGCCCGCGATGCCGCGCAGGAAACGGTGCACCGGCGCGTCCTGCGTGGCCGGCGGCTGGTTGAGGAAGTCGCCGATGTCGTTGCCGGCGCTGAACACCGTCTCGTGGCCCTGCAACACCACCGCGCGAATCGCCGGTTCCGCCTCGGCCCGCGCCAGCGCGTCGGCCAGCGCGCCGTACATCGCGGCGGTAAGGGAGTTCTTCTTGTCCACACGGTTCAGCGTGAGGGTCATCACGCCGGCTTCGACGTGGCTGAGGATATCGGTCATAGGGTAACCTCCGTGCTTCGCACTGCGGTTCGAGCTTGCTTGGGGCGGCCCGGCGCTGCGCTCATTGCAGTGCTTCCTTGAGAAAATCGATCCGGTCCTGGCCCCAGAACATCTGGTCGCCAACAAAAAACGTGGGGGCGCCGAACACGCCGCGCGCCACCGCCTCCTCCGTGGCCGCCTTCAGCGCGGCCTTGACATCGGGTTCCTGGCTCAGCGCCAGCAGCGCCTGGGGTTCGAAGCCGGCGCGGTGCAGCGCCTGGCCAACCACGCCAGCGTCGTTCATGTCGAGCGACTCCACCCAGATGGCCTGGAACATCGCCGCGCAGTAGTCAGCGAACCGCTCCGGATCGCGCAACTGCATGCCCACCGCACCGCGCATCAACATCAGGGTGTTGATCGGGAAGTGCGGGTTGTACCGCAGGGGAACCCCGTAGCGCCGCGCGAAACGGTCGAAGTCGATGAAAGTGTAGCGGCCCTTGGCCGGGATGGTGGCCGGCGAGTGGTTGCCGGTGGCCTGGAACACGCCGCCCAGCAGCATCGGGCGCCAGACGGCCCGCGCGCCGGTGGCCGCCTCGATGTTGGCAATCTGGGTGGACGCCAGGTAGGCGGCCGGGCTGCCGAAGTCGAACCAGAATTCAAACGTCTTCATCGGTGTCTCCCGTGGTGGGGCCATGGCGCACATGCGCTCAGAATTTTTCCATGTAAGGACGCAGGTCCAGTTCATGGGTCCAGGCGTCGCGCGGCTGCTGGTGCAGCATCCAGTAGGCGTCGGCGATGTGATCGGGGTTCAGGATGCCGTCCTGGTCCTTGAGCGCGTACCGCTGAGGGAAGTTGTCGCGAATGAAGGCGGTGTCGATCGCGCCGTCGATGATGCTGTGCGCCACGTGGATGCCACGCGGACCGAGTTCACGCGCCATGCTCTGCGCCAGCGCGCGCAAGCCGTGCTTGGCGCCGGCAAACGCCGCAAAACCGGCCGAACCGCGCACCGACGCGGTGGCACCCGTGAAGAGGATCGTCTGCCGGCGCCCGGGCCCGGCACGCGCCACCATGCGACGCGCCACCTCGCGGCCGTTGAGAAAGCCGCTGAAACAGGCCATCTCCCAGATCTTGAAGTACTTGCGCGCGGTCTCGTCCAGGATGCTGCACGGCACGTTGGCGCCGATGTTGAACACCAGCACCTCGATCGGCCCGACGGTCGATTCGATCTGCTCGACCAGCGCGACGACGGCCTCTTCCTTTCGGGCATCGCTGCCAAACGGCACCGCCCGTCCACCCGCGGCCTCGATCTGCGCCACCAGCGGCGCCAGCTTGTCGGCCTCGCGCCGGGTCACGCAGGCGGTGTAGCCCTCGCGTGCGAAACGCCGTGCGATGGCGCCGCCGGTGGCATCTCCGGCGCCGACGATCAGTGCGACGGGGTTCATGTCAAGCCTCCGCCGGGCCGCCCCAAGGAGGCTTGGGCCCCCTCCGGGGGCAGCGATGACACGGCAGTGCAGAGCGTGGGGGCATGTTTCTACTCCTTGAAATACACGATCTGGTGCGTGGTGGCGAGCAGATCGCCGGCCTCGTTCCACAGTTCGGCGCTCTGGTCGAAAAAGCCGTTGAAGAAGGACTGGGCACGCGCCTGCCCCAGCAGGTAGCCCTCGCCGGTGGCCGCCAGCTCGGCCGCGCCAGCATGGAAATACACGGTCATCGACACGGTGCCGACCGGTGTCATCAGCGCGCGGCGGCGCCATACGCGGGGGTAGAACACATCGGCCAGCGCGGTCAGGCTGCAGAAATCGAGTGCTCGTGGCGGGTCGTCGCGCATCCACAGGCGGCTCAGGCTGTCGGCCTCGGCGCCGTTCCAGTCGGCCGGGATTTCACCGGAGCAGGGCCGCATGTCGTAGCGCTGGATCCACGCGACGCGCGCGGGCCGGCTGGCCCGCGCAATGCTGCCGGGCACCGGCACCGACGGCATGACCGCATCCGCCGCGCTCCAGGTGGTGCGCCGGGCCGCGGTCACCGCGGTGGCGGTGATCACCACCGACTCGATGCCGGCCGGGTCGGTCTGGGAAACGCTGACCACCCAGTGCTGGGTGGAGCGGTTGGTGCGCACCGGCCGCGATTCGACGCGAAAGTCGCCGTCGGACAGCGCCGCCGCAAAGTTGACCGTGAACGAAATCGGCTCGCCCAGGCGCTCGGGATGCTGCATCACGGCCTGCAACGCCTGCGCCGCCGTGATACCGCCGAACGGACCCACCATGTTGGCGTACAGGGGGTGGGTCCGGCCCTGCCAGTGGCGGGTCGATTCGCGGCCATGCTCCTGCGCCGACACCGGCACCGGTGTCAACGCCAGCGCCTCGTCGAAGGGGTGCAGGGTGGTCACGTTGCGGACCTTGCTCATCCGAATGCTCCTTTCCGTCATGGCCGCGCGACGCCGGGGGCGGCGCGCACCGATCCCCAAGTGTGCACCGGGCGCCGGGCCAGCGCAGTCCGCTGCGGGACGGCACCACCATCAAAAAGGCCACCCGAAGGTGGCCGGCTCCCGTAGCGCTCAGACGCGCTCGAAAATGCCCGCGGCGCCCTGGCCGGTGCCCACGCACATGGTCACCATGCCGTACTTCAGGTTGTGCCGGCGCAGGGCGTGCACCACGGTCGCGGCCCGGATGGCGCCGGTGGCGCCCAGCGGGTGGCCCAGCGCGATGGCACCACCCATCGGATTGACCCGGGCCGGGTCCAGGCCGAGGGTGTTGACCACCGCCAGCGACTGCGCGGCAAAGGCCTCGTTGAGCTCGAACCAGCCGATGTCCTCGTGTTTGAGCCCGGCGTAGCGCAGCGCGGCCGGAATCGCCTCGATCGGGCCGATGCCCATGATCTCGGGCGGCACCCCGCGTGCCGCGTAGCTGACGAAACGCGCCAGCGGCGTCAGGCCGAACTGCTTGACCGCCTTTTCGCTGGCCAGGATCAACGCGCCGGCGCCGTCGCTGGTCTGCGAGCTGTTGCCCGCGGTGACACTGCCGCGCGCCGCGAACACCGGCTTGAGCTTGGCCAGCGCCTCCAGCGTGGTGTCAGGGCGCGGACCTTCGTCCAGGTTCACGGTGCGGGTGCGGATGGACACCTCGCCCGTGGCCAGGTCCGGGGTGCGCTCCACCACGTCGATGGGGGTGATCTCGTCGGCAAACTCGCCGGCCTGCTGGGCCTTCACGGCGCGCAGGTGCGACTCCAGCGCGAACGCGTCCTGCGCCTCGCGGCTCACTTTCCACTGCTGCGCCACCTTCTCGGCCGTCAGGCCCATGCCGTAGGCAATGCCGACGTTCTCGTCGCGGGCAAAGACCTCGGGGTTGAACGAGGGCTTGACACCGCCCATGGGTACCAGGCTCATCGATTCGGCGCCGCCGGCGATCAGCACATCGGCCTCGCCGACGCGGATGCGGTCGGCCGCCATCTGGATCGCGGTCACGCCCGAGGCGCAGAAACGGTTCACCGTGACGCCGCCCACCGGATGGTCGAACGCCAGGCCCATGGCGACACGCGCCATGTTCATGCCCTGCTCGGCCTCGGGGAAAGAGCAGCCGATGATCGCGTCCTCGATCGCCTTCGGGTCCAGCGTGGGCACCTGCCTCATGGCGCTGCGCACGGCGGCGACCAGCAGGTCATCCGGCCGGGTGTGGCGGAAATAGCCGCGGCCCGAACGGCCGATGGGCGTGCGGGTGGCGGCAACGATGTAGGCGTCTTGAATTTGTTTCATATTGACCATTCGAAGATCACGTTAAAAGAGACGGGGTTCGTGGCTGAGGAAGCGTAGCGAGCAGGCCTCAGGCCAGGCGGACGGAGCGCCGCCACCGCAACGTACTTCCTGTACGTGAGGATGGCGAGCACCGCCCAACGCGGCATGAGGGCTGCGCAGTCGCTTCATCAGTTACGAACCGGTTTGCCGGTGGACAACATGCCCATGATGCGTTCCTGCGTCTTGGGGTGCTCCAGCAGCGAGCAGAAGGCCTTGCGTTCCAGCGTCATCAGGTATTCCTCGGTGACCAGCGTGCCGGCGTCGACGTCGCCGCCGCAGAGCACGTTGGCGATCAGGCTCGCGATATGGAAATCGTGCGCGCTGATGAAGCCGCCATCACGCATGTTCACCAGCTGGGCGCGGATGGTGGCCACGCCACTGCGGCCCACCACCGGGAAACTGCGCCGGTGCGGCGCCCGCCAGCCGCTGGCGGCCATGGCGCGCGCCTCGTTGATCGCGACGAACAGCACCTCATCCTTGTGCGGCACGATGACGTCACTGTCCAGCAGGTAACCCAGCTTGCGTGACTCCAGCGCACTGGTGCCCACCTTGGCCATCGCGGCGGCGGTGAAGCCTTCGGTCAGGAAAGGCAGCAGGTCCTTGCCGGTGCTGGCGGCCGCGTTCTCGGCCGCGCGGCGGGCGATGTAGGTCAGGCCGCCGGCGCCGGGCACCAGGCCCACGCCCACCTCCACCAGACCGATGTAGCTTTCCATGTGCGCGACGCGCCGCGCCGAGTGCACCGCCAGCTCGCAGCCGCCACCCAGCGCCAGGCCCCGGATGGCCGACACCACCGGCACGTTGGCATACCGCAGGCGCAGCATCACGCGCTGCAGTTCGGCCTCGGCTTCGTTGATGGCCGCGGCGCCACCCATCATGAAACCCGGCAGCATGGCCTGCAGGTCAGCGCCGGCGGAAAAGGGCTCGTCACCCGACCAGACCACCACGCCCTGGTACGACTGCTCGGCCAGATCGACCGCACGCTCCAGGCCTTCGGCCACGGCCGGGCCAATGGCGTGCATCTTGCTCTTGATGCTGGCGATGACGATCTGCTCGTCCAGGGTCCACAGCCGGATTGCGTCGTCTTCAAACAGCGTGGTGCCCGCGGTCTCGAAACGGGGGCCGGATTCGCCCAGCAGCAGTTCAGGGAAATGCTGGCGCGCATAGACGGGCAGCTGGCGCCGGGCCTCGAAACGGCCGCTGGTCGGGTTCCAGGAGCCTTCGGCGGTGTGCACGCCGCCGGCCTCGGCCACCGGACCCTTGAACACCCAGTCGGGCAGGGGCGTGTCGCACAGGGCCTTGCCGGCATCGATGTCGGCCTGGACCATCTTCGCCACCTCCAGCCAGCCGGCCTCCTGCCACAGCTCGAACGGGCCCTGCTTCATGCCGAAGCCCCAGCGCATGGCCTGGTCGACATCGCGCGCGGTCTCGGCGATACCGGCCAGGTGTACGGCCGCGTAGTGGAAGCCGTTGCGCAAAATGGCCCACAGGAACCGCCCTTGCGGCCCTTCGCTGTTGCGCAACAGCTTCAGGCGCTCGCCGGCGGGTTTCTTCAGCATGCGGCCGTAGACCTCGTCGGCCTTCTGGCCGCCGGGCACATAGTCTTCGCTGTCCAGCTCAAAGCGTTGCACATCGCGGCCCACCTTCTTGTAGAAGCCGGCCCGGGTCTTTTGCCCCAGATGACCCTTTTCGATGAGCTTGGCCAGCACCGGCGGGGTGCCGAAGCTGCCGTAGAAGGGGTCGGTCTTCTCGTCGAGGTTGTCCTGCAGCGTCTTGATCACATGCGCCAGCGTGTCCAGCCCCACCACGTCGGCGGTGCGGAAGGTGCCGCTGGACGCACGGCCCAGGCGCTTGCCGGTCAGGTCATCGACCACGTCGAAACTCAGGCCGTAGGTCTCGACCTCCTTCATCGTGGACAGCATGCCCGCGATGCCGATGCGGTTGGCCACGAAGTTGGGCGTGTCCTTGGCGCGCACCACGCCCTTGCCCAGGCCGGTGGTCACAAAGGCTTCCAGATCGTCCAGGATCCGCGGGTCGGTGGTGGGGGTGTTGATCAGCTCCACCAGCGTCATGTAACGCGGCGGGTTGAAGAAGTGGATGCCGCAGAAGCGCGGCTTGATCGCTTCGGGCAGGCCTTCGCTGAGCTTCGTGATCGACAGACCCGAGGTGTTCGAAGCGACGAGGGTGTGGTCGGCCACGAAGGGCGCGATCTTGCGGTACAGGTCGAGCTTCCAGTCCATGCGCTCGGCGATGGCCTCGATGATGAGGTCGCAACCGCGCAACTGCTCCAGGTGTTCCTCGTAGTTGGCCTGGCCGATCAGCGCCGCGTCATCGGCCACGCCCAGCGGCGAGGGCTTGAGTTTCTTCAAACCTTCGACCGCCTTGGTGACGATGCCGTTCCTGGGACCGTCCTTGGCGGGCAGATCGAACAGCACGACCGGCACCTTGACATTGACCAGATGCGCCGCGATCTGCGCACCCATCACGCCCGCGCCGAGCACGGCGACTTTTCGAACTTGGAATCTCGACATTCATTTTTCTCCGTTTCCCTCACCCGGCGGGCGGGGGCGAAACAAACTTGCTTACTCCACGCGCAACCAGACCTGCGTGCGGTAGAACGGCCCGAGGTAGCCGCGCATCTCGAGCTTCTTGCCGCCATCGACGGGTTTGAGGCGGGCGCGATACACCTTGCCGTTGTTCGGGTCGAGGATGTCGCCGCCGTCCCAGATGCCCTTGTCGTCGGCATTCGCCTTGATGTTGCGGATGATCGTCATGCCCAGCACCGGCTTGCCCTTGCGGTCGTCGCTGCACTTGTCGCAGACCTCGTCAAGCTTGGTCGCCGGATCGAGGAACTTCTCGATCGTGCCGGTGAACACCCCGTTGGTCTCCTTGATGCGGACCAGGGATTTCTCCTTCTTGGTCTCGTCATCGATCGTCTTCCACACCCCGACCGGCGACATCTGCGCCAGGGCAGAAGTCGAAAACGCTACAAACAAGATAGCTGCCAATGACCGTTTCATGCTGGGATCTCCTCGTTTTCGTCAATAAAGGCGGATGGACACGCTCACGCGAGCGCCAGCTCAGTATCCATCAAGACCTTGGCGCCGGCGCGCGCGGTGCGCATCAGCGTGGCGGTTTCGGGAAACAGCTTGGCGAAGTAGAAACGAGCCGTCTGCAGCTTGGCCGGGTAGAACGGATCGGTGTTGCCGGCGGCGATCTCCCGCAGCGCCACCTGCGCCATGCGGGCGAAGAAATAACCGAACACCAGGTGCCCGGCCACGCGCAGGTAGTCCACGGCGGCCGCGCCCACCTCGTCCGGGTTCTGGAAGCCCTTGAAGCCGATCTCGGTGGTGAACTTGGTGATCTGCTCGCCCAGCACCGCGATCGGGGTGATGAACTCGGCCATCTTTTCGTTCACGCCTTCTTCTTCGACCAGCTTGCCCACCAGCTTGCCGAACTTCTTCAGTGTCGCGCCGTTGTTGGACAGGATCTTGCGGCCCAGCAGGTCCAGGCTCTGCACGGTGTTCGTGCCTTCGTAGATCATGTTGATGCGGGCGTCGCGCACGAACTGCTCCATGCCCCACTCCTTGATGAAGCCGTGGCCGCCATAGACCTGCTGGCACATCATGGTGGCCTGCCAACCGTTGTCGGTCAGGAAGGCCTTCACGATCGGCGTGAGCAGCGACAGCATTTCGTCGCTGTCCTTGCGCACCTTCTCGTCGGGGTGGAAGTGCGATTTTTCCAGCAGCACCGAGCAGAAGATCGCCAGCGCGCGTCCACCCTCGGCATAGGCCTTGGCCGTCAGCAGCATCTTGCGCACGTCCGGGTGCACGATGATCGGGTCGGCCGGCTTGTCCTTGGCCTTGGGACCGGACAGGCTGCGCATCTGGATGCGCTCTTTCGCGTAGGCCAACGCGTTCTGGTAAGCCACCTCGGTCAGGCCCAGCGACTGGTTGCCCACGCCCAGGCGGGCCGCGTTCATCATCACGAACATGCCCTGCATGCCCTTGTTGGGCTGCCCCACCATCGTGCCCACGGCGCCGTCCAGCACGATCTGTGCGGTGGCGTTGGCCTTGATGCCCATCTTGTGCTCCAGGCCGCCGCAGTACACCGTGTTGCGCGCGCCCAGGCTGCCGTCCGCGTTGACCAGGAACTTGGGCACGATGAACAGGCTCACGCCCTTGATGCCGGGGGGCGCATCGGGCAGGCGGGCCAGCACCAGGTGGATGATGTTGTCGGCCATGTCGTGCTCGCCGGCGCTGATGAAAATCTTCTCGCCGGTGATCCGGTAGGTGCCGTCGGCCTGCGGCTCGGCCTTGCTGCGCATCAGGCCCAGGTCGGTGCCGCAGTGTGGCTCGGTCAGGCACATCGTGCCGGTCCACTCACCGCTGACCATCTTGGCCAGGTAGGTCTTTTTCTGTTCATCGGTGCCGTGGGTGTGCAAAGCCGCATAGGCGCCGTGCGTCAGGCCCGGGTACATGGTCCAGGCCTGGTTGGCCGAGTTCATCATTTCGTAGAAGCACTGGTTGACCACCAGCGGCAGGCCCTGGCCGCCGAACTCGGGGTCGGAGCTCAGCGCCGGCCAGCCGCCCGCCACATACTGGGCGTAGGCCTCCTTGAAGCCCTTGGGCGTGGTCACCGCATGCGTCACCGGGTCGAGCGTGCAGCCTTCGGTATCGCCGCTGATGTTGAGCGGAAAGATCACGTCGGTAGCGAACTTGCCGGCCTCTTCGAGCACCGCGTTGATCGTGTCCACGTCGATGTCGGCATGCTGGGGCATGGCCTTGAAGTCGTCGGTGACCTTGAACACTTCGTGCATCACGAACTGCATGTCGCGCAGGGGAGGGGTGTAGCTGGGCATGTGAAGGCTCCTTGAAGAAACGGGTGATCAGAGGGGCGCGCCGTAGCGCGAAAGAATGTTGTCGAACCCGGTCGTGGCACGGCCCATCGATCCGGGGTACTTGAGGAAACGCGCCTCGTAATGCAGCGCCAGGATCAGCGCGTGGATCTCGAAGGCGACCTGGTTCTCGTCGGCATCGGCGCGCAGGTGCCCGGCTTCGCGAGCCTGCACCACCGCGCGGGTCATGGCCGCTAGCCAGATGTGCACCGACTCGGCCAGCGCGTCGCGCACCGGACCGGGCCGGTCGTCGAACTCGACCGCACCGCTGATGTAGATGCAGCCCGAATCGATTTCGGTCGAGGTGCGCTTCATCCAGTTGCCGAACATCGCCCGCAGGCGCGGCAGGCCGCGCGGCGCCGACAGGGCCGGATAGAACACCTCCTGCTCGAAGCGCGTGTGGTACTCGCGGATCACCGAGATCTGCAACTCCTCTCGCGAGCCGAAATGCGCGAACACGCCGGACTTGCTCATGCCCGTGACCTCGGCCAGCGCGCCGATGCTCAAGCCCTCCAGCCCGATCTGCGCCGCCAGCGCGAGCGCCGCGTCGACGATCGCAGCCTTGGTCTGCTGCCCTTTCTGCAACGCGCGGCCCTCCCGGCCGTTGGGCGCGGCGGCTCGGCTGACGGTGTCGGTGGTGGCCATCGGTTCCTGGAAATAAAACGAACGATCGTGCTATTTTGCAGGAAATCCGGAGACCCGCCAAGCGAATGGGGGGTTCTAGAGGGTGAAATCTAGTTCAAATGGGGGTTTACCCGCGGCCGTATCAGCCGTGGACATCCACCGCCTCTCGCGCCGACCGACGCGCGGGCTCAGGCTGCAGCCGCCGGAATGCGTTCGCCGGCGATCAGGCAGGCCAGACAAGCGTCAAGATTCTCGGTCGGCAAGCGCCG
>JAXMFA010000008.1:0-227712 GCA_046348065.1 Burkholderiaceae bacterium | reverse complement strand
CGGCCTCTTTCGAGCCTACGGCAAAGTGAACAAGGTACGGCGTACGCTGGGCTGGGGTGGCGGGATGCTGTCGCCGGTGGGTACCCGGCGCAAAGGCATGCACCGCAAGACCTACTCACGGCTGATGCAGGCGTTGACCGACGCATCCTTGGCGACAGCAGGTGAACATGACACGGCCATCGAGCGATTGGAGACGCAGCTAGCGCGAATCCGGGTGCCGGTCTGAATGCTGATGTGGTGGGGTGGCTTCGGTAGGCGCGCGGTTGACGCTTGACGAACGGATTGTGTCTGGGCTCTGACTGACTTCTTGCACCGTCCTTTGGGCAGGATGCGAGTAGACTGGTATATGCGTTGCTGGTGGCGCGTGGTGTTGGCCGCAAGAAAAGGTTTTCCGTGGGGGGCTTGAAATGCTTGGATACATCCTTGTAGCGGGAAGCGGCTTTGGCATTGCATGGTGGATTGCTTCGACAGGGTTGGCCTATTGGAGGTCGGCAGTCGGGTTTCTGACAGGCTTCATCGTCTCGTGGTTAGTAGGCAGTCTGCTCGCCGCGCTTTTGTTGCGTAGTGCCGAATTGTTCGTGGACCCAGCGTTTACAGGAAAGACTTTCTGGTATGCAGTCTTCGGTGCTGGTTGGGGCGTCTATCAGGCAAGGGCCAGGCTGAAGCGCCGATTGATATCGGCCTCTGCGCCGAATGTTAGTTCGCCTCAGAGTCAGCAGTCCGCCCGGCCGGTCAACGACGCCTATGCGGAAGCACTGAGCGAGATTGAAGAAGGCAGGGTGGACAAAGGCGTTTGGGCGCGGGCTTTTGCCGATGCGGGGGGTGACGAGTCGAAGGCGAAGGCGCTTTACATTAGGGCACGTGCTGAGGCTACCAAGCATGCCGTGGTTTGGGAGGATACGCAGCCGTCGGTGGCTGATGAGCGAGATGCAAACATCCCGGCTGCACAGGCGAAATATGGCTTCTTCAGAACTGCTGGGAGAATGTATGGGATTCTCTCTGCGCGTCATCTTGCCCCGGGTAGTTGGCTGGGCGTTGGAGTTGTCGTTCTCGCGTCCATGCTGGCGGTGTCCGCATATCAGAACTACAGGGCACGGCAGGTGGCGGTCGAAGCGAGAAACAGTTCTCAGCCAGGGGAACCAGCTAGCCCCGGACAGGAGGAGCGGTGGAAAAAGGGGGCAACACCCGGTGGTGAACCGCTGAGTGGGAGCAAAGCAAGTCAGTTTGACCCAAGCACTGCTCGGGCAATTGGTGGAGCGCCAGGTGAGTTTGACCCAAGCACTGCGCGGCCAATTGGGGAAAATGCCAACAAAACAGTTCCAGAAACAAGACCTCTGACCCAGGCCGATTGGGAAAAAGGCGTGATAACACCGCCATCAGGCAACCGGGCTTCGGTTGGGCGCAGTCAGGTTGACGACTTTCTTAGCGGTAAGTCCGGCACTGGCAAGCAGCCTTCTCAGATTGACAGGTTTCTCAGTTCGGCACCCGGTCCTTCGGGAACAACACCTGCGCAGCCGCCGAAAGCCATTTACAAGTGCACTGGTCCAAACGGCGTTCTGTACCAGGCGACGCCGTGTGGCACCGCATCGAACTGAACACTTGCACGCAGTGCCGATGAGGCGGCGCAAGTCACCATGCCCTGTCACGCGTGCCTAGCCAGGCAGGGCACGGGCTTTAGTCGGCCAGGCGTTGCGCCATCGTTCGGTAATAAAGGCGCCTCAGAAAATTCATGCTGGCGACACTGTTGGCTTCGGCCTGCCGAATTTGCTCTCGGTTTGCCCATGTGTCAAAGATGGAGACGGTCGGCCTGGCGCCAATCAGCGTCTTGGGGAGCAACCTTTCATCAGCATCTTTGCCGAATGCCGGAGCGCCGACCTCGATGCTTGCGGTGGCAACGAGCAATTGGCATCGTTCGGCAGTGCATTGGGTTTTTCGCAGGTAGGCGGGAATGAAGCAGTCACTCGGACTACATCGGTGATTCCCGGCGAGCGAAGCTGTCATGGGCAGTAGTCTAGCCCGCGAGGCGCTGACTGGCGCTATCAACCACAGATGACCAAGCCGGTCACGTCGTGTCCGGAAGCGGGCGACATGCCTATTGGCGACCCGCCTCGACAACCATCAACAACTCTCCCGAAATCGTCACCAGCGACCACGGAGAAAACGGGCCAATTCGGGAAATCCGCTTACATCCGCCGTTACATCGTACCGAAAAAGAAAAACCCCGCTACCTTTTCGATAGCGGGGTTTCTTTTGCTGTATTGGTGCCGGTGAGATGAATCGAACACCTGACCTTCTCATTACGAATGAGCTGCTCTACCGACTGAGCTACACCGGCTTAGCCGGCGATTATAGCGTGTTGTGGTACGCGGTCACGCGTTCGACTTCGTTTTTTGATCCCAGCACCACGCTGACGCGTTCGTGCAGTTGCGTCGGCTGAATGTCGAGAATGCGCTGACGGCCGTTGGTGGCAGCGCCACCAGCCTGTTCGATCAGCCAGGCCATCGGGTTGGCCTCGTACATCAGGCGCAACTTGCCGGGCTTGTTGGGTTCACGCTTGTCCCAGGGGTACATGAAGACGCCGCCGCGAGTCATGATGCGGTGCACATCGGCCACCATGCTGGCCACCCAGCGCATGTTGAAGTCCTTGCCGCGCGGCCCCTCCTTGCCTTGCAGGCATTCGTCAATGTAACGCTTCACCGGCTCGTCCCAGTGCCGCATGTTGCTCATGTTGATCGAAAACTCCTTCGTGTCCTCGGGGATCCGGATGTCCTCGGCGGTGAGCACGAACGATCCCTGCTCGCGGTCGAGCGTGAACACCGCGACCCCATCGCCCACGGTGAGCACCAGCGTGGTTTGGGGTCCGTAGACGCAGTAGCCCGCGGCCACCTGTTGCTTGCCGGCCTGCAAGAAGTCCGCGGCACTGACCGGATCGATCGCCTGCGGATCGTCGTTCTGTTTGCGCAGCACCGAGAAGATGGTGCCGATGCTGACGTTGACGTCGATGTTGCTGGAGCCGTCCAGCGGGTCGAAAAGCAGCAGGTATTCGCCCTTCGGAAAACGGTGGGGCACGGCGTAGATGTCGTCCATTTCCTCGGACGCCATGGCCGCGAGGTGGCCGCCCCATTCGTTGGCCTCGATCAGCACCTCGTTGGCGATGATGTCGAGCTTCTTCTGCACTTCGCCTTGGACGTTTTCACTGCCGGCGGACCCCAGGACTTCGCCCAGCGCGCCTTTGGTGACGGCCAGGCTGATGCGTTTGCAGGCACGAGCCACCACCTCGAGCAGCAGGCGCAGCTCGGGCGGGATGCGTCCGTCGTTGTGCTGTTTTTCAACCAGGTAGCGGGTCAGCGAGATTTTTCGGTGCATGGACTTCCTCCTTCTTTGGGTGTTCACGGATGGCGCGAGGCCGCCGTTCAGTCGGCCAGCGCGCGCGTGACGACTTCACGCACATCGTTGCTAAGATCGGTGCGCGCGGCCACGCGGGCAATCGCCTCGCGGGCCGCAGTGCGGTAAGGCTCGGCCAGCTTCTTCCAGCGGTCCAAGGCGCGGGCCAGGCGCGCGGCGACTTGCGGGTTGAAGGCGTCGAGTTCGATCACCCGTTCGCTCCAGAACACATAGCCGCCCGCGTCGACGCGGTGGAAGGCGCCCGGGTTGGCGCTGCAGTAGCTGAAGACCACGCTGCGGGCGCGGTTGGGGTTGCGCAGGTTGAAATCAGGGTGCTGCATGAGATGGCGAACCTTGGGCAACACGTCGCCGCCGCGGTCGGGCGCGCCGGCCTGCAGGGCAAACCACTTGTCGAGTACCAGGGCTTCATCACGGAAAAGGGTGTGGAAGCGCTTCAGCGCGTCGGACGCCAGCGCATGGTCGGCCGCCACCAGCGCGCCCAAGGCGTTGAAACGGTCGGTCATGTTGCCGGCATCCTTGAAGCGCTGGTAGGCCTTGCCGGGCCAGACCACATCACCCGTGTGGCGCGACGCCAGGCAGAGCATGGTCAACGCAAGGCCCGCCAATGCGCGCCTGCCCGATGAAGGCGTATCGGGGTGGTAGGCACCGTTGTCCCTGTGGGACTCCCAGGCCCATTGCCAGTCGTGGACCAGCGCCGACGCGAGTTGCTCGCGCATCGCCTCGCGCACCGCGTGCACCCGCTGCGGATCCACGACGTCCAGCTGCTCGGCGATGTAGGTCTCGGACGGCAGCGTCAGCACCAGTTCCTTGAACGCCGCGTCCAGGCCGGGATGGCGTAGCACGGCACGCATGGCGTCGATGAAGGCGCCGTCGAGCACACGGACTTCAAGCGGACTGGACGGTCCCTGGATGAAGTGAACCGCACGTTTGAGCGCCAGCCGCTGGCCGGCCTCCCAGCGGTTGAACGGGTCGGGATCAAAGGCCAGCAGGGTCAGGAGCTGCGCATCGCTGTAGTCGAAGTCAAGCACGACCGGGGCACTGAATCCGCGCAGGATGGACGGCACGGGCTCCGCATCCACCCCTTCGAACACGATGGATTCCTCGGTTTCGGTCAGCACGTGGGTGCGCGCCGAACCGGGCAACTCGCGACCGGAGCCGTCGAGCAACCCCAGGGCCACCGGAATGACGAATGGCAACTTCTCCGACTGGCCGGGCGAGGGTGCGCAGCGCTGCACCAAGCTCAGCGTGTAGACGCGCGCCTCGGCGTCGAAGCGTCCCTCGGCGCGCAGGTGCGGCGTGCCGGCCTGGCTGTACCAGCGCTTGAACTGCGGCAGCAACCGGGCCAGCGGCGAGTCCGGGTTGGCGTCGGCGATCGCCTGGGCGAAGTCGTCGCAGGTCACCGCCTTGCCATCGAAACGGTCGAAATACAGCTTCATCCCCGCGGCGAAGCCTTCGCGCGAGGTCAGGGTCTGCATCATGCGCACGACCTCGGCGCCTTTTTCGTAAATCGTGACGGTGTAGAAGTTGCTGATCTCCAGGTACTGATCCGGCCGCACCGGGTGGGCCATCGGGCCGGCATCTTCGGGGAACTGGGCGGTGCGCAGCACGCGCACGTCCTCGATGCGCTTGACGGCGCGGGCACTGGCCTCGCCCGCCATGTCCTGGCTGAACTCCTGGTCACGGAAAACGGTCAGACCTTCCTTCAGGCTGAGCTGGAACCAGTCGCGGCAGGTGACGCGGTTGCCGGTCCAGTTGTGGAAGTACTCGTGCCCCACCACGCTTTCGATGTTGGCGTAGTCGGTGTCGGTCGCAGTGGCGGGGTTGGCCAGCACGTACTTGGTGTTGAAGATGTTCAGGCCCTTGTTCTCCATCGCGCCCATGTTGAAGTCGCTGGTGGCGACGACCATGAAGCGTTCAAGGTCGAGCGGCAGGCCGAAGCGGGCTTCGTCCCAGGCGACGCTGGCCATCAGGGAGTTCATCGCGTGTTCGGTCTTGTCCAGGTCGCCCGGGCGCACGTAGACCTGCAACAGGTGCTCCTGCCCGTTGCGCGACACGATGCGCTGCTCGCGACTCACCAGCACGCCTGCCACCAGCGCGAACAGGTAGGCCGGCTTACGGTGTGGATCCACCCATTTGGCGAAATGACGGCCATCTTCCAGGTCACCCTGTTCGACCAGGTTGCCGTTGGAGAGCAGCACCGGGTAGCGGGCCTTGTCGGCGCGCAAGGTCACCGTGTAGCTGGCCATGACGTCCGGCCGGTCCAGGAAATAGGTGATGCGGCGGAAGCCCTCGGCCTCGCACTGGGTGAAGAACGAGTCGTTGCTGACGTACAGGCCCATCAGCTTGGTGTTCTTGGCCGGCGCGCAGGTGGTGAAGATCTCCAGCTCGAACGGGTCGGCGCCCTCGGGCAGGTTCTCCAGCACAAGCTGGCTGCCGTCCATTTTGAACGAGCAGCCCGCGCCGTTGAACATCACGCGGGCCAGATTCAGCTCGTCGCCGTCCAGGCGAAGGGGCTGCGCCGGCAGCTCGGTATTGCGGCGCAGGCGCATGCGGTTGAGCACGCGGGTCTTGATGGGGTCGAGGTCGAAGGTGAGATCGACGGTGTCGATCCAGTACGCGGGTGGACGGTAGTCTTCGCGGCGGGTTGCCTGGGTGGCGCCCGGGGCATCAGCAAACAACATCGAGTGTCTCCAGAAAATTTGAATCAATCAGTTCATCGAAGTCCTGCACCGCCGCCAGGACATGCGGGCCGGTGAGTTCGTCCGCGCCATGGCTGCTGCAGACGGCCACGGCGTGCATGCCGCCGCGCCGGGCTGCTTCGATGCCGAACGGTGCGTCCTCGAACACGATGCACCGCGCGGGGTCGGCGCCGATCCGGCGCGCGACCTCCAGGAAAATGTCAGGCTGCGGCTTGCCGGGCAGCCCTTCGTCACCGCCGACGATCGCCAGCGGGGCCGGGTCCATCCGCAGCTTGTCCATCGCGAACGCGATGTTGTGCCGATCCCCGGCCGTGCCGACCGCGATCTTGAGGCCGCGCGAGGCCGCATCGCGGGCGAAGCGCCGAAAGCCGCGCACTTCGCGGAATTCCGGCCCGAACAGCTCGCGGTAGATGGTTTCCTTTTCCAAGGTGATCTGCGCTGCTTCGTCCTTGCTCACGGTGCGGCCCATGAGCTCGCAAGCGCACTCGAAAGCGGTGCGCCCGGTCGTGCGCCGCATCAGGTCCGGCACATCGACGGCCAGTTCGCGCCGTCGCGCAAACTCGATCCAGGCCCGCCGATGCCAGGGCATGGAGTCGACCATGGTGCCGTCCATGTCGAAAATAAGTGCCCCCACGCTCCACCGCTGCGCGGGTCGCTGCCCCCCGAGGGGACGCATTTCGCCCTGGGGCGGCCCGGCGGCGAAATGGGCCCCGACCCTCATACGCCCTGTTTCAGGGACGCTTCGATGAACACGTCCAGGTCGCCGTCCAGCACCTTCTGCGTCGCCGAGACTTCGACGTTGGTACGCAGGTCCTTGATACGGCTGTTGTCCAGCACGTAGCTGCGGATCTGGTGGCCCCAGCCGACGTCGGTCTTGGTGTCTTCGAGCTTCTGCTGCTCTTCCATGCGCTTGCGCATCTCGTGGTCGTACAGGCGGCTGCGCAGGCGCTTCCAGGCCACGTCGCGGTTGCTGTGCTGGCTGCGGCCGTCCTGGCACTGCACCACGATGCCGGTGGGGATGTGGGTCAGGCGCACGGCCGAGTCGGTCTTGTTGATGTGCTGGCCGCCGGCGCCGCTGGCGCGGAAGGTGTCGGTGCGCACGTCTGCCGGGTTGATCTCGATCTCGATCGAGTCGTCGATCTCCGGGTAGACGAACAGCGAGGCGAACGAGGTGTGGCGGCCGCCCGAGCTGTCGAACGGGCTCTTGCGCACCAAGCGGTGCACACCGGTCTCGGTGCGCAGCAGACCGAAGGCGTATTCGCCCTCGACCTTGATGGTGGCGCTCTTGATGCCGGCCGTGTCGCCGGGTGTCTCGTCTTCCACCGTGGCCTTGAAGCCTTTGCGTTCGGCGTATTTGAGGTACTGGCGCAGCAGCATGCTGGCCCAGTCGCAGGCCTCGGTGCCGCCCGCACCGGCCTGGATGTCGACGAACGCGTTCAGCGGGTCGGCCGGGTTGTTGAACATGCGCCGGAATTCGAGCTGCTCGACCTCATGCGCGAGCTTGGCCGATTCGGCCTCGATGTGGAGCAGGCCGGACTCGTCGCCCTCGGCCTTGCTCATTTCGTACAGCTCCAGGTTGTCGGCGAGCTCGCTGCCCAGTTTGGTCAGGGTGAGGACGACGCTGTCCAGCGCTTTTTTTTCCTTGCCGAGCTCCTGCGCGCGCTTGGGGTCGTTCCAGACGGTGGGGTCTTCGAGCCAGGCGTTGACGGTTCTCAGGCGCTCCGATTTGGCATCGAAGTCAAAGATACCTCCGGAGGTCTTCGGTCCTGGCGCTCAGGTCCGCGAGTTGGGCGCCAATCTGGTTGATGTGTTCTGCTTCCATGAGGGGGTCTCCCGATGTGTCTGTAACCCATCATTTTCTCATGCCGCCACCGGTGACGCCCGGGAGCGCGAACCACGGCGCGGCCGTCAGGCGGCCAGAAAATCCTCGATCAGGCGCGCCAGGGCCTCGGGCTGGTCGTGTTGCAGCATGTGACCCGCGTCCTGCACCACGGCGATGCGGCAGTCGGGTACGGCCTTCAGGCGCTCGTGGTACTCGGCCAGCGTGTACTTGCCCTGCCACCACTGGCCCAGGCTGTCGTCGGTGGCCTCCACCGCCAGGGTCGGCGCGGAGATGCGCCGGTAGATTTCCAGCACCTCGTCGACCCGGTACAGCTGGGCGTTGATGATCTTGTGGGCGGGGTCGCCCAGGATCTGCCATTTCGTCGATCCGTCCGGCTGCACGCGCGGGGCAGCTCACTCACGGGCCAGCCACTCGGCTTTGTCCCGGCCCAGGCGCGGGTTGGTTTTCATCAGGCGCCGCGCCACGCCGGCGGCATCGTCGTACGACTTGAGATCCATCTCGCCGCGGTGCAGAGACTTGAGGTCGTCCATCCACTTGGCCAGTCGCCCTGGCGCCTGGGAGGGCCGGGTGGCGGGCATGCCGAAGCCTTCGAGGTTGATCAGCCGGCGGATGCGCTCGGGGCGCACGCCGGCGTACAGCATCACCACGTTGCCGCCCATGCTGTGACCGACCAGATCCACCGGCTGGTCGGGCGCATAGTGGTCCAGCAGGGTGTCGAGGTCGGCCAGGTAGTCGGGAAACCAGTAGTTGTCGGTGCCGGGCAGGGCGGTAAGACCATAGCCGCGCCAGTCGGGTGCGATGATCTGGCGGCCGCGGGCGAACGCGTCGGTCATGGCGTCCACCACGAACTGGTACGACGCCGCCACGTCCATCCAGCCGTGCACCATCACCAGCGGCGGCACGCCCGCTCGGGCATCGCCCCACACGCGCACGTGGTAGCTCAGGTTGCGGACGGGGATGAACTCGCTGCGCGACGCGCGTTTGATTGGGTACATTGGGCGCATTATTCAGGAGACAGGGCATGACAGTCAGTCAAGACAGGGACAAACCGGGCAATGACCACTACGCGGCGATGCACGCGGGCTTTCGCTGGCCGGTGCCGGCGCGCTTCAACATCGCGCAGGTGTGCTGCCGGCGCTGGGCCGAGGCGGCATCCGGTGCCGGAATTACTCCTGAAACCATAGCTGTCGTTGGCCATTCGACGCTGGGAAAACACACTTTTCATTCCTATTTCGAGCTCCAGCAGGCCGCCAGCCGCCTGTCCAACGTGCTGGCGGCCCAGGGCGTGCGCCGGGGCGACCGCGTGGCCATCGTGCTGCCGCAGCGCTTCGAGACGGCGGTGGCCTACATCGCCGTGCTGCAGATGGGCGCGGTGGCGATGCCACTGTCCACCCTTTTTGGCCCGGAGGCGCTGGAATTCCGCCTGCAGGACAGCGAGGCGGTGCTGGCGATCGGCGACGCGGCGTCGGTGGACGCCCTGCAGGCGGTGCGCGGCCGCTGCCCGACGCTGCGCGCGGTGCTGGGCGTGGGCGGCGCAGCCGGTGCGGATGTGGACGCTGTTGTCGCCATGGCCGCGGCATCACCGGAGTTCGCCCTGGTCGATACCCTGGCCGACGACCCGGCGGTGCTGATCTACACCAGCGGCACCACCGGCAACCCCAAGGGGGCGCTGATCCCACATCGGGCCATGATCGGCAACCTCACCGGTTTCGTCTGCAGCCAGAACTGGTTCGGCTTCGACCCCCAGGCCTGGCCGACCCTGGCCGATGTGGTCGCCGTCGGGCCGGCCGATCTGGCCACACGACCGGCCTCGCAGGCCATCTTCTGGTCGCCCGCCGACTGGGCCTGGACCGGCGGCCTGATGGACGCGCTGCTGCCCAGCCTGTACTTCGGCCGCACCATCGTGGCGTACAACGGCCGCTTCAGCCCCGAACTGGCTTTCTCGCTGATGCAGCAGCACGGCGTGACGCACAGCTTCCTGTTCCCGACCGCGCTCAAGGCGATGATGAAGGCCTTCCCCGAGCCGGCCCGGCACTTTTCGGTGCGCCTGCACGGCCTGATGAGCGCCGGCGAAGCGGTGGGCGACGCCGTCTTCACCTGGTGCCGTGAGCAGCTTGGCGTGACGGTCAACGAGATGTTCGGCCAGACCGAGATCAATTACATCGTCGGCAACTGTGTCGTCCAGTGGCCCGCAAGGGCCGGCAGCATGGGCAAGGGCTACCCCGGCCATCGGGTGGCGGTGATCGACGATGAGGGCAACGAATGTGCGGTGGGGGTGCCGGGCGACGTGTCGCTGCACCGCTTCGACGTGCACGGCGACCCGGATCCGATCTTTTTCCTGGGCTACTGGAAGAACGAGGCCGCCACGGCGGGCAAGTTCACCGGCGACTGGTGCCGCACCGGCGACGTGGCGGTGCGCGACGCCGACGGCTACCTCTGGTACCAGGGCCGGGCCGACGACGTGTTCAAGGCTGCCGGTTACCGCATCGGCCCCGGCGAGATCGAGAACTGCCTGGTCAAGCACCCGGCGGTGGCCAACGCCGCCGTGGTGCCCAAGCCCGACCGCGAACGCGGCGCGCTGGTCAAGGCCTACGTCGTGCTGTCTCCTGAAACCATAGCGCGCCGTGACCAATACACGCTGGGAAGGGCTCAGTTTGACCAGGAACTGGTGGCCGAACTGCAGGCCCACGTGCGCGGCCAGCTCGCGCCCTACGAATACCCCAAGGAAATCGAGTTCATCGACGCGCTGCCAATGACCACGACCGGCAAGGTGCAGCGCCGCGTGCTGCGACTGCAGGAAGAAGCCAGGGCTCGCGAGGCCGCAGGCTGAAAAGCCGGTGACACACCAGGCGCCGGCCGGGCCCTTACACTGCGGCCCCTTGATCCACCACCCGCACCGAGCATTGCCATGTCAACGATGAACACCGTCCAACTGGGTCAGAGCGACCTGCATGTCACCCCGATCTGCCTGGGCACCATGACCTTCGGCGAACAGGTCGACGAGGCCGGCGCCCACGCCATCCTGAACCGCGCGCTGGAGCGTGGCGTCAACTTCATCGACACCGCCGAGATGTACGCGGTGCCGGCCCGCGCGGAGACCTGCGGCGCCACCGAGACCATCCTCGGCAACTGGTTTGCGAAGCACCCGGGCGTGCGCCAGAAGGTGGTGCTGGCCACCAAGGTGGCCGGTCCCTCGCGCGGCATGCCCTGGATTCGGGCCGGCAGCGGCATGACCGCGGCCGACATCGTGGTCTCGTGCGACGCCAGCCTGCGCCGGCTGCAGACCGATGTGATCGACCTGTACCAGATCCACTGGCCCGAGCGCCACGTGCCGGCCTTCGGCATCGTCTACTACGACCCGACCAAGGAAAAGTCCGAAACCCCGATCCGCGAGCAGCTGGAGGCGCTGGCAGGGCTGGTCAAGGCCGGCAAGGTGCGTCACATCGGCCTGTCCAACGAAACCCCGTACGGCGTGCACGAGTTCGTGCGCCTGGCCGAGCAGCACGGCCTGCCGCGGGTGGTAAGCACCCAGAACCCGTACTGCCTGATCAACCGCACGTTCGAGAACGGCCTGGACGAAACCTGCCACCGCCTGGGCGTGTCGCTGCTGGCGTATTCGCCGCTCGGCTTCGGCCTGCTGAGCGGCAAGTACGACGCCACCGGCATCTCGGCCCCCGAGGCCCCGCAGGGCCGCATGGCGAAGTTCGAATCGATGAAAAAGCAGCGCTGGGGCCGGCCGGAGGCGCTGGTGGCGGCACGTCGCTACAACGTGCTGGCCCGCGAGCACGGCCTGACGCCCACGCAGCTGGCCCTGGCCTTCTGCTACACCAAATGGCAGGTGGCCAGCACGATCATCGGCGTGACCTCGCTGGCCCAGCTGGACGAAGACCTCGACGCCTGGGGCACCACGCTGTCACCCGAGCTGCTCAAGGCCATCGACGTGATCCGCTGGGAGCTTCGCGACCCTGCGCTATGAGGGCGCGGCGCCCCCCAGGTACCGAGCGCTTGACAATGGCCAGAAAAGATCACGTCTCCGAAACCCCCGCCACCGCGCTGTTGAAGGCAAACCGCGTGGCGTTTGCCGAGCACCCGTACGAGTACCTGGAGCACGGCGGCGCGCAGCACAGCGCCGAGGTGCTGGGCTGGGACGCGTTTGCCGTCGTCAAGACCCTGGTCATGCAGGACCAGGACGCCAAGCCGCTGCTGGTGCTGATGCACGGCAACCGCAAGGTGTCCACCAAGAACCTGGCGCGCCAGATCGGCGCGAAGTCGGTGGAACCCTGCAAGCCCGAGGTGGCCAACCGCCACAGTGGTTACCTCGTGGGTGGCACCTCGCCCTTCGGCACGCGCCGGGCGATGCCGGTGTACATCGAAGAAAGCATCCTCGCCTTGCCGAAAATCCTGATCAACGGCGGACGTCGTGGCTACCTGGTCGAAATCGACCCCCAGGTGTGCGTGCGCCTGCTCGGTGGGCGGGCCGTGCAGTGCGCGCTGGTGGAGTAGGCACGCTGCGCGACGCTGGCACAATGGCGCGCTTGCCGAGGAGCACGTTTTGGACTTCCTGTATCCCCTTCTGGCGGCCGTGGCCGCCTACCTGGTCGGTTCGCTGAGTTTTGCGGTCATCGTCAGCCGCGTCATGAGACTGGACGACCCGCGCACTTTCGGCAGCAAGAACCCCGGCGCCACCAACGTGCTGCGCTCGGGCAGCAAGGCCGCCGCGGTGATCACGCTGCTGCTCGATGCGGCCAAGGGCTGGCTGCCGGTGATGCTGGTCCGGTGGTTCGGCCAGACCTGGGGCCTGGGCGACGGCACGGTAGCAGCGGTGGGTCTGGCGGCTTTTCTCGGCCACCTGTATCCGGTGTTCTTCAAGTTCGAAGGCGGCAAGGGCGTGGCCACGGCGCTTGGCGTGCTGTTTGGCATCAGTGGCTGGCTGGGGCTGGCCACGGCGCTCACCTGGTTGATCATCGCCTGGTTTTTCCGCTACTCGTCGCTGGCCTCGCTGGTGGCCGCGGCCTTTGCGCCGGCGTATTACCTGTTTGGCGACCGCGTGGCCTGGTACGCGGACAAGTCGATCACGCTGGCCATCTTCGTCATGGCCATGTTCCTGTACTGGCGCCACCGCGAGAACATCAACCGCCTGCTGGCCGGCAAGGAATCGAAGCTGGGGTCCAAGAAGTGAGCGACCTGCGGCGTCTGCATGTCGCCGCCCGCTACAGCGAGGCTGCCGTCTTCAGCGGCGTGGTCTACCTGGCTGGCATGGTGCCCGAGTGCGAAGCCAGCGACATCGCCGCGCAAACGGCCGACGTGCTGGCTCAGGTGGACCGCCGCCTGGCCGAATGCGGCAGCGACCGCACGCGCATCCTGCGTGCGCAGATCTATCTGGCCGACATCGCCGACATCGGCGCGATGAATGCCGTCTGGGATGCCTGGGTGGTGCCGGGAACCGCGCCGCCCCGCGCCACGGTGCAGGCCGCGCTGGCCGACCCGGCCTGGCGCATCGAGATCGTGGTGACGGCGGCGGTGGCGCCGGGGAAGTCCTGATTTGATAGCGGCTCGTGGCCGACTGGCGCTGGGAGCGGCCCGAAAAGTGCCTGAAAAACGCCTCAGTAGCGCCGCTCCAGCACCATCAGGTCGTTGTCGCGTCGCATCTGGAAGCGGCTCAGGTAGCTGTTGCCCAGCAGCACGAAGGGCAGGGCCTGGGGGGTGACCACCGCGTCCACCTCGTAGATCTCCACGTCACCGATCCGCACCGATGCCAGCTTGATCCGCCAGCCTTGCACCACGCCGTTGGCGGTGCCGATGCGCACCGTCTGGCCGGCGCGCCAGGGCAGGCCGATGCGTTCGGCGTCGTTCACGCCGAGCGCGACACTGGATGCGCCGGTGTCCACCATGAACTGCACCGGGCGCCCGTTGATGCTGCCGGACGCCATGAAATGCCCGCCGCTGTCGGCGGGCAGCGAAATCCGGCCACTGCTGGCCTGGCCGCGTTCGCCCAGGCTGGCCGGGGATTCACCCAGTCGCAACGCAAGCCGCTTGCCCGCCACCTCGACCACGGCCGCGTCGGGCTCGACGGAAACCAGCTTCACGCCCAACGCGCTTTCGCCCACCGCCAGGCTGCGCGGCGTGCCGCCGTCGATGATGAGCAGGGCGCGCGACCCCAGCATGCCTTGCAGCGCGACCGACTGGGCCCAAGCGCCGCCCACCATGCCTGCAGCCAGGCACAGCGCGGGGACTTGCTTCAGCAGGCTTTGGGGGAGCGCGAAACCACGCCGGGAATGGGCCACGCCGGCTCAGTCTCGGAAGTTGTCAAAGCTCAGCGGAATGTCGGGCACGTCCTTGCGCAGCAGGGCCATGGCGGCCTGGAGGTCGTCGCGCTTGGCGCCGCTGATGCGCACTGCGTCGCCCTGGATCGAGGCCTGCACCTTCATCTTGCTGTCCTTGATCAGGCGGGTGATCTTCTTGGCGTCGTCGGAGGCGATGCCGTTCTTGACCTTGATGACCTGCTTGACCTTGTCGCCGCCGATCTTCTGCACGTCGCCCAGGTCCAGGAACCGCACGTCGACGTTGCGCTTGGTGAGTTTGTTGCGCAGGATGTCCTCGATCTGGGTGAGCTGGAAATCGGCGTTGCCGATCAGCGTGATCTCCTTGTCCTTGAGCTCGATCGCGGCAGGAGTGCCCTTGAAGTCGAAGCGGGTGGCAATTTCCTTGGCGGTGTTGTCCACCGCGTTTTTCACTTCGGGCAGGTTGGGTTCGCAGACGGCGTCAAAAGAAGGCATGGCGGGGCTCTTGAAAAGGTGAGGGCGATGCGACAATTCTCCCATGATCGCCGAGCGAAATGTACCCCTGCAGGCCTGCAACAGCTTCGGCATCGTGGCACGCGCCCAGACCCTGGTGCGCGTGCGCAGCGACGCCGACGTCCGGGCCGTGCTCGACGATGCCGAGCTGGGCCCGGCGCCCAAGTTCGTGCTGGGCGGCGGCAGCAACATCGTGCTGACCGGCGACGTTCGTGCGGCGGTGCTGAAGGTTGAAATTGCGGGGCGTCGGCTGGTGGCGGAGACCCCAAAGGCCTGGATCGTGGAGGCCGGCGCCGGCGAAAACTGGCACGACTTCGCGACCTGGACGTTGGAACAGGGCTGGCCGGGACTGGAGAACCTGGCGATGATTCCGGGCACCGTTGGGGCCTCGCCGGTGCAGAACATCGGGGCGTACGGCGTGGAACTGCAGGACCGGTTCGAGGCGCTAGATGCGGTGGACCTGACGAGCGGCAACACGTTCACCCTTAATGCCGCCCAGTGCGCCTTCGGCTACCGCGATTCGGTCTTCAAGCACGCCAGCAGCGGTCCGAACGGCCTGGGGCTCGCGGGCAGGGCGCTGATCCTGCGCGTGCGTTTCGCGCTGCCCAAGCCGTGGAAACCGGTGCTCGGCTATCAGGACCTGGAGCGCAAGATGGACGAAACCGGCATCACGGCGCCCACGGCGCGCCAGGTGTTCGACTGGGTCTGCGCCATCCGACGCGCCAAGCTGCCCGACCCGGCCGTGATCGGCAACGCGGGCAGTTTCTTCAAGAACCCGACGGTCACGCCCGAGCAATGCGCCGACATCATCGCCCGCGACCCAAAGGTGGTTCACTACCCGATGCCTGACGGCACGGTCAAGCTGGCCGCGGGCTGGCTGATCGACGCCTGCGGCTGGAAGGGCAAGAGCGTGGGCAAGGCAGCGGTCTATGAGAAACAGGCGCTGGTGCTGGTCAACCGTGGCGGCGCCACCGGCGGCGAGGTGGTCACGCTGGCCCGTGCGATCCAGACCAGTGTGTACGAGCGCTTCGGCATCCGGCTGGAGCCGGAGCCGGTGGTGGTGTAGCGGCGCCGGCAAAGCGGTCGCGCCGGGCTGGGGTGACTCGGACAACAGGAGGGAACATGAACCGACAACCGTTTTCATGGCTGCGCATCGCGGTGGTGGCGGGCGCTCTGGCGGCAGCAGGGTGTGCGGGCATCAGCGCGTCGTCCTTGCAGCCCGGGGTGTCGACGCTGCCGGAGATTGAAGCGGCGCTGGGTGCGCCCGCCATGGTCTGGAAGAACCCCGATGGCAGCGCACAGTTGGCCTATCCGTTCGGGCCATCCGGCACCCAGACGTTCATGGTGTTTGTGGGCGCGGACGGCAAGTTCCAGCGCATCACCGGCGTGCTGAACGAAACCCAGTTCAGGCTCGTGCAACCGGGCATGACGAAAGAGCAGGTGTTGCGCATGCTCGGGCCATCGGACTCGTTGTTGACGCAGGCTTTTCCGCGCACGGACATGCTGGCGTGGACCTGGCTGTATTGCGCACCGGGCAATTTCCAGAACTATTTCAACGTGATTTTCGACACGAACACCGGCCTGGTGCGCTCCACCGGGCAGAGCCCGGTCATGGTGGGACGCGAAGGGTTGACGCCGTCCTGCATGCCGGTGAACCTCGGCAGCTGATGCCAGGGCGCGCCGGCTGGCGATCTGGCGGGACATGAAAAAAGCCGCCTCGCGGCGGCTCGCGGACGCGGTCAACGCGGCTCAGCTGCCCACGCTGTCCTTGCGGTCGCCCTCCAGGCGCAGCATGTCGGCGCCGGACCCCAGCGAGAGCAAGCCGGTCTTGGCGTAGATGCCGAGCTTCTGGCGGGTGTCCACGATGTCGAGGTTGCGCATGGTGAGCTGGCCGATGCGGTCCAACGGCGTGAAGGGGGCGTCCTCCACCTTCTCCATGCTCAGGCGTTCGGGCTGGTAGGTCAGGTTTGGCGACTCGGTGTTCAGGATCGAGTAGTCGTTGCCGCGTCGCAGCTCGAAGGTGACCTCGCCGGTGATGGCCCGCGCCACCCAGCGTTGGGCGGTTTCACGCAACATGATGGCCTGGGAGTCGAACCAGCGACCCTGGTACAGCAGGCGACCCAGCTTGCGGCCGTTGTCGCGGTACTGTTCGATGGTGTCCTCGTTGTGGATGCCGGTGACCAGACGTTCGTACGCGGCAAACAACAGCGCCAGGCCGGGGGCTTCGTAGATGCCGCGGCTCTTGGCTTCGATGATGCGGTTTTCGATCTGGTCGCTCATGCCCAGTCCGTGCCGCCCGCCGATGCGGTTGGCCTCCAGGATCAGGTCCACCGCGCTGGCGAAGGTCTGGCCGTTCAGCGCGACCGGCTGGCCTTCCTCGAAGCGCACCGTGACCTCTTCGGGCTTGACCGCGCAGTCGTCGCGCCAGAACGGGACGCCCATGATCGGGTTGACGATGCGGATGCCGCTGTTGAGGTGTTCCAGGTCCTTGGCCTCGTGCGTGGCTCCCAGCATGTTGGAGTCGGTGGAGTAGGCCTTCTCGGCCGACATCTTGTAGCCGAAGCCGTTGGCCGTCATGAAGGCGGACATCTCCGCCCGCCCGCCCAGTTCGTCGATGAAGGCCTGGTCGAGCCAGGGTTTGTAAATCTTCAGGGACGGGTTGGCCAGCAGGCCGTAGCGGTAAAAGCGCTCGATGTCGTTGCCCTTGAAGGTGCTGCCGTCGCCCCAGATGTGGACGTCGTCTTCCTTCATCGCGGCCACCAGCATGGTGCCGGTGACGGCGCGGCCGATCGGGGTGGTGTTGAAGTAGGTAACGCCAGCTGTGGAGATGTGGAAGGCGCCGCACTGCAGTGCGGCGATGCCCTCGGCCGCGAGCTGGCTGCGGCAGTCGATCAGGCGGGCCTTCTCGGCGCCGTATTCCATCGCCTTGCGCGGGATCTCGTCGTAGTCGGCCTCGTCGGGCTGGCCCAGGTTGGCGGTGTAGGCATAGGGGATGGCGCCTTTCTGGCGCATCCACAGCAGCGCGGCGCTGGTGTCCAGGCCACCGGAGAACGCGATGCCGACTTTTTGTTGCGCGGGAAGGTTTTGGAGGATGGTGGCCATGCTCGGGTCTCGAAAAGGGGCGATCAGCCGAAGTGGCAGATGTAGTGGTAGGACTCGGCCACGCGGATCTCGAAGCTGGCGTTGCCGGGTACGCTGAAGGATTCGCCCGCGCCGGACTTCACCCAGGTGTCGCTGCCGGCCAGCTTGTACTCGCAGGCGCCGGCCACGCATTCCATGATTTCCGGCGCACCGGTGTTGAAGGTCAGCGTGGCGGGCAGGATCACGCCGACCGACTTTTTCGTTCCGTCCGCAAGGGTGATGCCGTGGCTGACGCATTTGCCGTCGAAATAGACGTTGGCTTTCGTGGTGACGGACACGCCGTCGATCTGGGTGGTGGTCATGGGGTGGGTCGGTGAAACGGGGCCGGTGAAGGCGGGTGCGCCCCTGGGGCGATCCAGGTCGGCGCGGAAAACCCTTGATTTTAGGGCAGGCGTTCTTCGAAGCGTTCCGGTGCAAAACCGACCGTCACGGCGCCGTCGCCCCATTGCACGACCGGGCGCTTGATGACGCTGGGGTGTGCGACAGCCACCGTGCGGGCGCTGGCGTCGTCCACCACCGACGCCTGGACGGCGGCGTCCAAGGCACGCCAGGCGGTGCCCTTGCGGTTGATCAGCGTTTCCCAGCCGACCGCCTGCAACCAATGGCCGATCTTGGGCTGGGGCACGCCTAGTTTCTTGAAGTCGTGAAAGTGGTGTTCCACGCCATGCCCGGTCAGCCAGGCGCGGGCTTTCTTGACGGTGTCGCAGTTCGGGATGCCATAGAGCGTGATCATGGGCCGATTCTGGCATGGCCGGTGTATGTGGGAAGTCCTTGGTCCACGGGCTGACCGTGTGCTGCGCGACAATCCGCAGTCCATGAACACCTTGGCTGAATGGCTCGCGCATTGCGAGCGACTCCATCCCGCGGGCATCGAACTGGGACTCGATCGCGTTCGCGCGGTGGCCGATCGCATGAATCTGCGTTTTGACTGCCCGGTCATCACCGTCGCTGGCACCAATGGCAAGGGCTCGACTTGCGCCCTGCTCGAGGCCATCCTGATGCAGGCCGGCTATCGCACTGGGGTCTACACCTCACCGCACCTGGTGCACTTCGAGGAGCGCTGCCGGGTCCGCGGCGACAACGCCGCCGCTTCGGACCTGGTGCCGCACTTCGAGCGGGTGGAGCAGGCCCGCGGGAATGTCTCGCTGACCTACTTCGAGTTCACCACCCTGGCCATCCTGAGCCTGCTGCAGGCCAGCGCCCTCGATGTGGTTGTTCTTGAAGTGGGGTTGGGCGGCCGTCTGGATGCGGTCAACATCATCGACACCGACTGCGCCATTATCACCAGCATCGACATCGACCACGCCGAATGGCTGGGTGACAACCGCGAGAGCATCGGCTTCGAGAAAGCCGGCATCCTGCGCACCGGCAAACCGGCCATCGTGAGCGACCCGATGCCGCCGAACAGCGTGATCGACCGCGCCACCGAGATCGGCGCCTTGCTGGCCCGCCTGGGCAAGGACTTTCACTTTTCAGGCGACCGGCAACAGTGGGCCTGGTCGGGGCGCACCCGGCGCCACGCCGGACTGGCCTACCCGGCGCTGCGCGGCGCCAACCAGCTGGTGAACGCGTCCGGCGTGCTGGCTGCGCTGGAGGCGCTGCACCAGCGCCTGCCGGTGCCGGCACAGGCGGTGCGAAACGGACTGGCGATGGTGGAGCTTCCGGGCCGTTTTCAGGTGGTGCCCGGCCAGCCGACGCTGGTGCTGGATGTGTCGCACAACCCGCACTCGGTGGCCGCGCTGGCCGCCAACCTCGACGCGATGGGCTTCTACCCCGCCACCCACGCGATTTTTGGCGCGATGGCCGACAAGGACCTGGCGCTGATGCTGGGCCGGATCGGCCCGCTGGTGGACCGCTGGTACTTCACCGATCTGCCCACGCCGCGGGCGGCACCGGGGCGCGCCCTGCAGGCGGCATGGCAGGCTTTGCCGGGGCACCGGGAAGTGCCCACGAGCGTGCATCCGGCCCCCCTGGCGGCACTGGGCGCTGCCGTCGCCGCAGCGGACCCCGCTGATAGAATCATTGTCTTTGGCTCCTTCCATACGGTAGGTGGCGTGTTGCAGGAAGGCATTCCCCGTTTCCACGCCAGACATCTGAACGCCTGAGTCCTCACTTCATGGCCTTTTTCAAGTTCCGACTTCCAGGCTCGAAGGCCGAAACCAGGGCCAGTTCGACGGGGCCCGTGGAGAGCATCGAAGGTCTGCGCCGGCGCGCGCGCCACCGCCTGATCGGCGCGGCGGTGCTGGTGCTGGCGGCGGTGGTCGGCTTTCCGCTCGTGTTCGACACCCAGCCGCGCCCGGTGGCCGTGGACGTCGCTATCCAGATCCCCGATCGCAACAAGGTCAAGCCCTTGTCGGTGGCCTCGGCGCCAGCGGATGCGGCGCCCGTGGCGGTGCCGCCGGCGGCTCCGGTGCCGGTCCGCACGGCGTCCACGCCCGCGCCAGCACCTTCGCCCGCCACGAGTGCGCCCGCGCAGGTGCCGGCCCGCGCCAGCCTGGATGCCAAGGAAGAAATCGTTGCGTCCGGTTCCGACAAAAAGGCCGACAAACCCGTCGCCAGACAACCCGGCGCTGCCATTCCATCGGAAGCAAAGACCAGCCCGCCAACGCCCAAGGCAGAAGCCAAACCAGAACCCAAACCCGAGCCCAAACTGGCTGCCAAGCCGGTGGATGACGGCAGCCGGGCACAGGCCTTGCTGGAAGGCAAGGAGGCGGCGGCGCCCAAGCCGGCTGCGTCCGACAGCGGGCGCTTCATCGTTCAGGTCGGGGCGTTTGCCGATGCGGCCAAGGCGAAAGAAACGCGTCTCAAGCTTGAAAAAGCCGGTCTGACCACGTACATCCATGTCGCGGAGACCCCCGAAGGCAAGCGGACCCGGGTCCGGGTCGGACCGTTCAGCAACCGGGCCGATGCGGAAAAAGCCGCCGCGAAGATCCGCGGGCTGGACCTGCCAGCGGCCATCCTGACGCTTTGAACCGGTTGGATGCGTGACGGCCACGGACTGGATTCTGCTGGCGGTGCTGGTGGCGTCATTGCTGCTGGGCGCGTGGCGCGGGCTGGTGTTCGAGATGATGTCCATGGTGGGCTGGGTGGCCGCTTTCGTGATCGCCCAGTGGTGGGCGCCCGAGGTCGCGCGACACCTGCCGATGGGCGAAGTCACGGAGCCGGTTCGTTTCGCGGTGGCGTTTGCGCTGTTGTTCGTGGGCGTGGCCTTTGCGGGTGGGCTGGTGGCGGCGCTGGTTCGCAAGCTGGTCGAAGCCATGGGTTTGCGGCCGGTGGATCGCGCGCTGGGCGCGGCGTTTGGCTTGGTGCGCGGTCTGGTCCTGTTGCTGGCGCTGGCGGTTGTGGTCGATCTGACACCGATGAAGACCAGCCCCTGGTGGCAGGACTCCCGTGGCGCCGGGCTGCTGAACGGTGCTTTGAAGGGGCTGCGACCGGTGCTGCCGCAGGAATTGGGCAAGTATTTGCCGGCATGATGGTTGATGACGCGGGCCGGTTGTGGCTTCGCGACCAGTGGGATGGGACTCTATGTGCGGAATCGTCGGCGTTGTCAGCAGCGCCCCAGTCAATCAGCTGATCTATGACGCCCTGCTGCTGTTGCAGCACCGGGGTCAGGACGCTGCGGGCATCGTGACGCAGCTGGATCGCAAGTTCTTCATGCACAAGGCCAAGGGCATGGTGCGCGATGTCTTTCGCACGCGCAACATGCGCTCGCTGCCGGGCACGTGCGGACTCGGTCAGGTGCGTTACCCTACGGCGGGCAATGCCTACAGCGAAGAAGAGGCGCAGCCGTTCTACGTCAACGCACCTTTCGGCATCGTGCTGGTGCACAACGGCAACCTGACCAACGCGCAGGCGCTCAAGGCCGAGCTGTTCAGCACCGACCATCGGCACATCAACACCGAGAGCGACTCCGAGGTGCTGCTCAACGTGCTGGCGCATGAACTGGAGCGAACCACACAGGGCCAGCCGCTCACCCCGGACATCGTGTTCGGCGCGGTCAGCGCGGTGCACCGGCGGGTGCGTGGTTCGTATGCGGTGATCGCGCTGATTGCCGGTCACGGCCTGCTGGCCTTTCGGGATCCGTACGGAATCCGTCCGCTGTGCCTGGGCCACGGCCCCGATGGCACCACCTTGTTCGCGAGCGAGTCCGTGGCGCTGGAAGGTACCGGCCATCATTTCGAACGCGATCTGGCGCCGGGCGAAGCCGTGTTTGTGGAGCTCTCTGGCCAGGTGCACGCGCGCCAATGTGCGGCGATGCCGAGTTTGTCGCCGTGCATCTTCGAGTTCGTCTACCTGGCACGGCCCGACTCGATGCTGGATGGCATCTCGGTCTACCAGGCCCGGCTGAACCTGGGCGAGACTTTGGCCAAACGCGTGATCTCGACCGTGCCGCCGAACGAGATTGATGTGGTGATCCCGATCCCCGAATCGAGCCGGCCCAGTGCGACGCAGCTCGCGCACCTGCTCGGCATTCCGTACCGTGAAGGCTTCGTGAAGAACCGCTATGTCGGGCGCACGTTCATCATGCCGGGCCAGGAAGTGCGCAAGAAGTCGGTGCGCCAGAAGCTCAACGTGATCGCCAGTGAATTCAAGGGGCGCAACGTGCTGCTGGTGGACGATTCGATCGTGCGCGGCACCACGTCGAAAGAAATTGTGCAGATGGCGCGCGACGCGGGCGCGCGCAAGGTCTACCTCGCCAGCGCGGCGCCACCGGTGCGCTTTCCCAACGTGTATGGCATCGACATGCCGACCTCCGACGAACTTGTGGCCCACGGCCGCAGCGTCGAGGAGATTCGCCGGATCATCGGTTGTGATGCCCTGATCTACCAGGATGTGGACGGCATGAAAAAGGCGATCGGCGCGCTGAACCCCCGTCTGGCCGGTTTCGAAGCCTCCTGCTTTGACGGCGTCTATGTCACCGGCGACATCACGGCCGATGACATCGCCCGGCTCAACGCCGGTCGTCATGGCTGCGAAGCGGGCGAGGAAGACAGCTCGCGTCTGGCGCTGCCCAACCCCAACAATGACGTATGAGCCAAGCTCCCCTGCCTCCCCATCTCCACATCAACACGCTGGCCGTTCGTGCCGCCGTCGAGCGCAGCGCCTTTGGCGAGAACTCGGAAGCGCTGTACCTGACCAGCGGCTATGTCCAGCCCGACGCGGCCAGCGCCGCCGCACGCTTTGGCGGTGACGAAGACGGCTACACCTACACCCGATCCGGCAATCCCACGGTCAGCAGCCTGGAGCTGCGGCTGGCCGCTATGGAGGGCAGCGAGGCCGCCATGGCGACGGCCTCGGGCATGGCGGCGGTCATGCTCATGCTGTTCAGTCTGCTCAAATCGGGCGACCATGTGGTGTTTTCGCAGTCGATGTTCGGCTCGACCATCAAGCTCATTGGTACCGAATTCGCGCGTTTCGGCGTCGAATCCACCATCGTTCCGCAGACCGATCTGGATGCGTGGCGGGCGGCGATCCGGCCGAATACGCGCTTGCTGTTTGCCGAAACGCCGACCAATCCGCTGACCGACGTCTGCGACATCGCCGCGCTGGCCGAGATGGCCCGTACCCACGGCGCCTGGCTGGCCGTGGACAACTGCTTTGCCACGCCGGTGCTGCAACGGCCGCTGGCGATGGGGGCCGACATCGTGATGCACTCGGGCACCAAGTACCTGGACGGGCAGGGTCGCGTGATGGCCGGCGCGCTGTGCGCCACCGAGGCCATGGTTCGTGAACGTTTCCTGCCGGTCATCAAGAACGCCGGCATGGTGCTGTCGCCCTTCAACGCCTGGGTGGTGCTCAAGGGCCTGGAGACGCTGGACATCCGGATGCGCGCGCAATCTGCGCAGGCGCTGGACCTGGCGCGCTGGCTTGAGCTGCAACCCGCAGTGCAACGGGTTTACTACCCCGGGTTGCAGAGCCACCCGCAGCACGACCTGGCCATGCGCCAGATGAATGGTCTGGGCGGTGCCGTGCTGTCGTTCGACGTGCGCGCTTCAGCAGCCGACCAGGCGCGCGTCCGCGCATTTCATGTGCTCGACAGCCTGCAGGTGCTGTCGCTGGCCACGAACCTGGGCGATACCAAGACCCTGGCCTGCCACCCCGCCAGCACCTCGCACGGCAAGCTGACCGAGGCGCAGCGCCAGGCGGCGGGCATCGGCCAGGGGCTGATCCGCGTGGCGGTGGGCCTGGAGCACCTCGACGACATCAAGGCCGATCTGTTGCGCGGCCTGGACACCCTTTGATCTCACCATGACCCAGCCCCGCATCCGCACCCGGTTCGCCCCCTCACCGACGGGCTTTATCCACCTCGGCAACATCCGCTCGGCGCTGTACCCATGGGCCTTCGCACGGGCCAATGGCGGCGATTTCATTCTGCGCATCGAAGACACCGACCTCGAGCGTTCGAGCCAGGCCGCCGTGGACGTGATCCTCGAAGGCATGGCCTGGCTAGGGCTGGACCCCGACGAGGGGCCGTACTACCAGATGCAGCGCATGGACCGCTACAAGGCGGTGTTGGCGGAACTGGTGGCTGCCGGGCAGGTGTACCCCTGCTACATGAGCATGGCCGAGCTCGACGCCTTGCGCGAACGCCAGATTGCCGCCAAGGAAAAGCCACGCTACGACGGCACCTGGCGACCCGAGCCGGGCAAGACGCTGCCACCGGTGCCCGAGGGCGTGAAGCCCGTGCTGCGCTTTCGCAATCCGCAGGGCGGCGTGGTGGCCTGGGATGACAAGGTCAAAGGCCACATCGAGATCAGCAACGACGAACTCGATGACCTCGTGATCGCCCGGCCCGACGGCACACCCACCTACAACTTCTGCGTGGTGGTGGACGACATCGACATGGCGATCACGCACGTGATCCGAGGCGACGACCACGTCAACAACACGCCGCGCCAGATCAACATCTTCCGCGCGCTCGGAAAAGAGCCACCGGTCTACGCGCACCTGCCGACGGTGCTCAATGAACAGGGCGAGAAGATGAGCAAGCGCAACGGCGCCAAGCCGGTGACGCAGTACCGCGACGAAGGCTACCTGCCCGATGCGATGGTCAACTACCTGGCGCGGCTGGGCTGGAGCCATGGCGATGACGAGATCTTCACCCGCGCCCAGTTCCTGGAATGGTTCAGCCTCGATCACCTGGGGCGCAGCGCCGCGCAGTTTGACGAGGCCAAGCTGCGCTGGGTCAACGCCCAGCACCTGAAGGCCATGGATGACGGCGCGCTGGCGGAGCTGGTGGCGGCGCACCTGCGTCGGCGCGGCATCGAACCCGACGAGCGCCTGGTGCGCATCTGCGCCTTGTTCAAGGACCGCTGCGACACCACGGTGGCGCTGGCCAGCTGGGCGGCGGCGTTTTACGTGGAAGTCACGCCCCACCCCGAGGAACACGCGAAACATGTCACCGACGCGGTGCGGCCCGCGCTGGCCCTGCTGTCGCAGAAGCTGGCGTCGTGTCAATGGGACAAGACAGCGATCGCCACGGCCATCAAAGAGGTGTTGACCGAAACCGGTTTGAAAATGCCGCAACTGGCCATGCCGGTGCGGGTGCTGGTGCTGGGCACCGCGCAGACCCCGTCGCTGGATGCCGTGCTTGAGCTCTCCAGTCGCGAAAAAGTTGTGGCTCGTTTGCAGGGCACGTGAAAAACAGTCTATAATTCAAGGCTTCGATACGAGCGAAGTTGCTGGTTTGATTTCAAGGTGGCAATGACGCGAGTGCGGGGGTATAGCTCAGCTGGGAGAGCGCTTGCATGGCATGCAAGAGGTCAGCGGTTCGATCCCGCTTACCTCCACCACCACGTATCGACGGAGAGATCCAAGGTTTTGACCCTATCGTCTAGAGGCCTAGGACATCACCCTTTCACGGTGAGTACCGGGGTTCGAATCCCCGTAGGGTCGCCAAGTTCGTAGCACTTGGCTGTCGCAAGACAGTGAAGCTATCTACCAGGAGTGGTAGTTCAGTTGGTTAGAATACCGGCCTGTCACGCCGGGGGTCGCGGGTTCGAGCCCCGTCCACTCCGCCAGACCAAAGCCCCTCGCAGCGATGCGAGGGGCTTTTTTCTTTTCCGGGCCCGGGACTCGGCACGTTGGCGTTCACGGCACGAGCACCGCCGCGCCATCGATGGTGCCGGCGCGCAGGGCGGCGACGGCCTCGTTGGCGCGCGTCAGGGCGTAGGGAACCACATGGGTCGTCACGGGATGGCGTGCGATCAACTCGAAAAACGTCTCACCGTCCTCGCGCGTCAGGTTGGCCACCGAACGGACGCAGCGTTCGCCCCACAACAGTCGGTATTCGAATGCCGGAATGTCGCTCATGTGGATGCCGGCGCAGACCACCACGCCGCCCTTGCGGGTCGCGCGCAGCGCTGCCGGCACCAGCGCACCGACCGGCGCAAAGATCAGCGCGGCATCGAGCTCGACCGGCGCCGGCGCGTCCGACGGCCCCGCCCAGCGGGCGCCAAGCCGCAGGGCGAAGTCCCGGCTCTGGTCGTCGCCCCGGCGGACGAAGGCGTAAACCGCCTGACCCTGTGCCACCGCCACCTGGCAGATGATGTGCGCGGCCGCGCCGAATCCGTACAGACCCAGCTTCATCGGACCCGACACGCCCGACAGCCGATAGGCCCGGAAGCCGATCAGGCCGGCGCAGAGCAGTGGCGCCGCATGCAGGTCGTCGTAGGCGTCGGGCAGCGCGAAACAGAACCGCGCGTCGGCTAGGGCGTAGTCGGCGAAACCGCCGTGCCGGTCATAGCCCGTGAAGACCGGCGTGTCGCACAGGTTCTCGTTCCGCTCGGTGCAATAGGCGCAATGGCCGCAGGTGCCGCCGAGCCACGGGATGCCGACCCGGTCTCCGATGCGAAAACGGGTGACCGCGGACCCCTTTGCCACCACCCGGCCCACGACTTCGTGGCCGGGGACGATGCCCGCTTGATGCGGGGGCAGATCGCCGTCGAGGATGTGCAGGTCGGTGCGGCAGACGCCGCAGGCCAGCACCTTCAGCAGCACGTCGCCGGGGGCGGGATTCGGAACCGGCAGATGGTCCAAAACCAGCGGCTCGCCCGGCACGGTCAGCCGCATGACCCGCATCACATCGGGCATTGTTGGATCGGACGGGTTGTTCATGGCGTGAACCTCCTGCATGCGTGGCGCACCTGGCTTCACTGTGCCGCAAACCGGCAGGCCGCCGCTTGCGCTGCCGCAAACCGGGTGCGGGCCACAGCGGTCGAAAGCCGGCGCCGGGGCAGTTGGTGGCCTCAGGCTTCGGGTTTGTGGCGCCACCCGATCAGACCACTGGACAGCGCCGTACCAAGCAGAATCACCAGGCCGCAAGCGACCATCCAGGGCGTGATGGTCTCGCCCAGGAACACGCTGCCGTAGACCAGCGCGAACACCGGGATGATGAAGGTGACGGTCAGGGCGCGGGCCGGACCGGCCGCCTCGATCAGGCGGAAGTACAGCACGTAGGCCAGTCCGGTGCAGACCAGGCCGACGACGAGCAAGGCGGCCCAGGCCTTCAGCCCCGGCGTGCGAGCGGGCCACAGAAACAGCGTGGGCAGCGCCAGGGCGAACGTCGCGCCCAACTGGCTACCGGTGGCCGTCACCATCGACGGCAGGCCGCCCAGGTAGCGCTTGGCATAGCTCGCGGCGATGCCGTAGCACAGGGTGGCCAGCAGGCAGGCACCGATGCCCAGCGTCGGGCCCCAGCTGCCCAGCGGGTCCGGCGCGGCGCCCGCGGCCACAGGCCTGATGCCGGCCTTGTCGGAAGCCAGCAGCACCACGCCGGCAAAGCCGATCGCCAGCCCGGCAATGCGCGATCCGGCCGGGCGGTCCTTGAGCCAGGCCCAGGCGACCAGCGCGCCGAACAGCGGTACCGTGGCGTTCAGGATGGCCGACAGGCCCGTGGTCAGGTACAGCAGCGCGAAGGCGAAGCAGGCAAACGGCAGGCCGGAGTTCAGCACCCCGACAAAAAACACCGATTTCCAATGGCGGCGCAGCTGCGGGCCGTGGCCTTGAAACATCAGCAGCGGCAACAGGCACAGCGAAGCGATCGCCACCCGCAGGCCGGCGGTCGGAACCGCGCCGAACTCGCCCACGGCCAGCTGGGTGAACAGGAACGACGAACCCCAGATCGCGCCCAGCAGTACGAACTCCACCCCCCAGGACCGGCCGGTCGCGCGCCCGGCGTTCACAGCACGCCTTCCAGCCGCAGCAAGGTGGTCTTGCGGTCCAGCCCGCCGGCATAGCCGGTGAGCGAGCCGTCGGCGCCAATCACCCGGTGGCAGGGCACGATGATGCTGATCGGGTTGCGCCCCACGGCCGCCCCCAAGGCGCGTACCGCGCGCGGCCGCCCGATGCGCGCCGCCAGGGCGCCGTAGTGGGTGGTCTGACCAAACGGGATGCTCAGCAGCGTCTGCCACACCGCCCGCTGGAATTCGGTGCCGCGGCGAAGGTCCAGCGGCAGCGCGAACTGCTGGCGCTGGCCCGCGAAGTACTCGGCCAGCTGCGCGGCCGCCTGCCGCAAAACCGGATGGCCGGGGTTTTCGGTCCATTTGGCCGGGTCCGGGGTGTCGCGCTGGCCGCTCACGAACCAGGCGCCAGCCAGACCGAGGGGGGTGGCGGCCAGCAAGACCGGCCCCAGCGGGCTGCCGGTGTGGCTGAAAGCGGGTTTTTCATCGAATTTCATCGTCAAATCGCTTTCTTCCCAGCGTCCGCCGGCCATGAAGTGCTATGAAAAGAGGAGTTTCCGGCGCGGCCTGCAGTGGCACCACCGTGCCAGGCCCGGATGACGGCATAGCTGCGCCAGGGTCGCCAGGCCTGCGAGACCCGCTCGGCGTCGCGCGCCGAAGCAACGCCCAGGGCTTTCTGCAACGGCACGTCGCCGGCCGGAAAGGCGTCGGGCCAGCACAGGGCGCGCAAGGCGATGTATTGCGCGGTCCAGTCGCCGATGCCGGGCAGCGCGGTCAGCGCGGCCAGGGTTGTCGGCACGTCGGCACTGGCGTCCAGCGACAGGTGGCCGTCGGCCAAGGCGCGCGCCAGTGCCTGAACCGCCGCCTGGCGCTGTCGCACGATGCCCAGCTGCCCAAGCGCGTCGCCGTCGGCGAGCGCCAGCACATCCGGCGTCGGAAACAGGCGGTCGAGCCCCGGCACGGGTGTGCCCATCGGTTCGCCGAATCGCTCCACCAGGCGTTCGGCCAGCGTGCGGCCAGCGGCCACTGTGACCTGCTGACCCAGGATCGCGCGCACCGCGAGCTCGAAACCATCCAGGCAGCCCGGCACGCGCAGGCCGGCGAGCGCGCCCTGGGATGCCGCGCCGCCACCGTCCAAGGGGCTCGACAGGCAGGCGTCGATGACGGCAGGGTCCGCGTCCAGGTCCAGCCAGGCCCGCACCCGCGCGATCACCAGCGGCAGTGCATCGCACAGGGATTCGCCGACCGTCAGCCAGACCCCCGGCTCGACCGGGTCGAAACGCGCGGTCAGCCACCCGGTGTGGACCCTGGTGCCGGCGACCAGGCGCAGGGTCTGGCCTGCCATGCGATCGGGCGGTTGGGCCCAGGACTGCCCGGCGATGCCGCGTTGCGCCAGAAAAGTGAGCAACGCGCCCACATCCAGCGGCGGCCGGTAACCCAGCCGAACCGTCACGCCCTGGCCTTCGCGGCCGCTGCCCTGGCGGCGCAGGCGTGTCGGGTTCAGCCCGTAGTGCGCGGCAAAGGCGGCGTTGAAGCGCCGCAGGGAGCCAAAGCCGCTGGCCAGCGCGACGCGGGTGACCGGCAGATCGGTGTCGGTGAGCAGCTGCTTGGCGGCGAGCAGGCGCCGGGTCTGCAGGTATTGCAGGGGGGACACACCCAGTTGCGCCTCGAAGATGCGCCGCAGGTGGCGGTCGCTCACACCCAGGCGCGCGGCCAGCGCGGTCATCGCGGGGGCGCCGGCCGACCAGACGGACGGGTCGTCCAGCAGGCGCGCCGCCTGCCGCGCGAGCATGCCACTGGCGTCCTGGATCGACCAGGTGGCGGGGCCGGGCGCCAGCTCCGGTCGGCAACGCAGGCAGGGGCGAAATCCAGCCTGCTCGGCCTGCGCCGCGAGCTTGAAGAACCGGCAGTTCTCGCGCCGTGGCACGCGCACGCGGCAGACCGGGCGGCAATAGACCCCAGTGGAAATCACGCCGGTGAAGAAACGGCCATCGAAGCGCGCGTCGTGCGCCTTGAGCACGAGGTAGTGTGCGTCATCGTCATCACCGGTTTCCGGGGCGGCGGCAGGGTGGTCCATGGCGGCCATCGTACACGCGGCACACACCGGCGCTGGCCGTTTCCGGACATCTTCTTCGCCAGGATCGCGGCCTACAATCGTGCGAGATCATCCACACGCTTCAGGGGAACCATTCATGCAGCTGGCAGCATCCATCTTCAAGGCCTACGACATCCGGGGCATCGTGCCCTCCACCGTCGACGAGGCCGTCGCCGAAGCGCTGGGTCGCGCGTTCGGCACCATCGCCTTGCGCGAGGGTGAAAGCACGGTGGCCGTGGGTCGCGACGGGCGGCTCAGCGGCCCGATGCTGTGCGGCGCGCTGGCGCGCGGGCTGGTGGCCGCCGGCATCCAGGTCATCGACGTCGGCATGGTCACCACGCCCATGCTGTACTTCGCGGCCAGCACCCTGTGCCGCAGCGGCATCCAGGTCACAGGCAGCCACAACCCGAAGGATTACAACGGCTTCAAGATGGTGCTGGGCGGGCGCGCCATCTACGGGGATGAAATCCAGGCACTGCGCACCCTGATGACCGACGAAACCTGGGTGTTGCGCGCGGGCGGCTCGATCCGATCGGTCGACGTGTTCGCCGCCTACCGCGACCGCATCGTGGGCGACATCCGGCTCAAGCGCCCGATGAAGGTCGTGGTCGATTCGGGCAACGGCATCGCGGGCGCGTCCGCCCCCGCCATCCTGCGCGCCATCGGCTGCGAGGTGATCGAACTGTTCAGCGCCGTGGACGGCAACTTTCCCAACCACCATCCTGACCCGAGCAAGCCCGAGAACCTGCGCGACCTGATCCAGGCGCTGCAGGACACCGGCGCCGAGCTGGGGTTGGCGTTCGACGGCGACGGCGACCGCCTGGGCATCGTGACCCGCGAGGGCAACAACATCTACCCGGACCGCCAGATGATGCTGTTTGCGCAGGACGTGCTGTCGCGCGTGCCGGGCGCCACCATCCTGTTCGACGTGAAATGCTCGCAGCGCCTGGCGCCGGCGATCGAGGCCGCGGGTGGCGTGCCGCTGATGTTCAAGACCGGCCATTCGCTGATCAAGGCGAAGATGAAAGCCATCGAAGCCGAAGGCAAGGCCGCACCGCTGGGCGGCGAGATGAGCGGGCACATCTTCTTCAAGGAACGCTGGTACGGTTTCGACGACGGCACCTACGCCGGTTGCCGCTTGCTGGAGATTGTCAGCCGCAGTCCGGATGCCAACGCAGTGCTGAACGGCCTGCCGACGAGCTATTCCACCCCTGAGCTCAATGTGCGCTGCGCCGAGGGCGAGCCGCACCGCGTGACCGATGCGCTGCAGCAGGTCGCCGCCCAGGCGCTCGCCGCTGCCGCCACCGCACAGGGCCGCGACCCGGCGCTGGCGCGGATCAACACCATCGACGGCCTGCGTGTGGACTGGCCCGACGGCTTCGGCCTCGTGCGTGGCTCCAACACCACGCCGGTGCTGGTGCTGCGCTTCGAGGGGCATACACCTGAGGCGATGCACCGCATCGAGGCCGACATGCTGGCCCTGCTGCGCAGCGTGAAGCCCGACGCCACCATCGAGGCGGCCGCCCATTGACCGGCGCGCGGGTCTGCGCGGACGGCCTGTCGGCGGCTGAGCGGCGGTGATGATCCGTGCCCTGTACTCCTTGCTGACCTGGCTGGCGCAGCCTTTTCTGCGCCGAAAGCTCGCGCGCCGAGCCCGTGCGGAGCCCGGCTACGCGGTGGCGGTGGACGAGCGGTTCGGCCACTACACCGTGCCCGCCGATTCGGGACGGCTGTGGATCCACGCGGTGTCGCTGGGCGAGGCGCGTGCGGCCGGCATCCTGCTGGAAGCGCTTCGCCCCGCGTGGCCAGGACTGCGGCTGTTGCTCACGCACGGCACCGCCACCGGGCGGGCCTTGGGCGCCAGACTGCTGCAGGACGGTGACGTGCAGGTCTGGCAGCCGTGGGACACGCCGCAGGCGGTGGCGCGCTTCCTGGAGCATTTCAAGCCCCACATGGGGATCCTGATGGAAACCGAGGTCTGGCCCAACCTGATCGCGGGCTGCGCCAGCCGGGGTGTGCCGGTGGCGCTGGCCAATGCGCGGTTGAACGAGCGCTCGTTTCGGCAGGCGCAACGCCTGGCCGCGCTCGCTCGTCCGGCCTACGGCGCACTGGCGGCGGTGTGGGCGCAGACCGAAGCCGATGCACAGCGGCTGCGGGCTCTGGACGCGAAGGTGGCCGGCGTGTTCGGCAACCTGAAGTTCGACGCTGCGCCGGATGCCGAGCAGATCGTCATGGGCCAGCGCTGGGGCAAGGCAGTGGCGCGGCCGGTGATCCTGCTGGCGAGCAGCCGCGAAGGCGAGGAAGCGGCATTTTTGAACCTGATTGCGGAACTTCCCAGCGTCCAGCGGTCACAAGACGCTATAAATAACGGAGCAAATTCCACGGGCGACCCTGACCGTGGGCGGACCCGGGTGCAATGGCTGATCGTGCCCCGGCATCCGCAGCGCTTCGACGCAGTGGCGCAACGGGTCCTGGCGCATGGCTTGACGCTGTCGCGTCGCAGCGCCTGGGGTGACCAGCCGCCCCTGCAGTTGATGGCGGACGAAACCGGCCCGACGGTCTGGCTCGGCGACTCGATGGGCGAGATGGCTCTGTATTACGCGATGAGCGATGTCGCGCTGCTCGGCGGCAGTTTCGAGCCCCTGGGCGGGCAGAACCTGATCGAGGCCGCGGCCTGCGGTTGCCCGGTGGTGATGGGGCCCCATACCTTCAATTTTGCGCAGGCTGCCGAGTTGGCTGAGGCGGCTGGCGCGGCGGTGACGGTTCCCGACCTGGCAGCCGCCGTGCAACGGGCGCTGGCCTGGGCGGGCGATCCGGCCGAGCGCGCCCGGCGGGCGGCAGCGGCGCTGGCCTTCGCCGCGGCGCACCGCGGTGCCGCCCGGCGCACCGCCCAAGCCATCGTGGACCTGCCGCGCTGAAGCTGTGCGCGGTCGCGGGCAACAAAAAGCCGGGGCGCGCCCGGCTTCATCGGGTGGCCGAGCCGGCCCGGTTCACTTCGCCAGCAGGCCGTTGACCGCGTTCAGGTCGTCCACCTTCAACGTGCCGGCCGCCTGACGCAGCCTCAGCCCGCCCACCAACACGTTGTAGCGGGTCTGGTCCAGATCGCGCTTGGTGGCGAACAGTTTGGTCTGGGAGTTCAGCACGTCCAGGTTGATGCGAACGCCGACCTGGTAGCCGAGCATGTTGGCGTCCAGCGCGCTCTGGGTTGAGGTTTCGGCCGTCTCCAGCGCCTTGACCTTGCCCAGGCCGGACTTCAGGCTGAACACCGCTGCACGGGTGAACTGCGCCACCGAGCGCTCGGCGTTGTCGAGGTCGGACTTGGCCTTTTCCTCCAGGGCCAGGGCTTCCTTGACCTGGTTCTGGACCAGGAAACCGGAGAACACCGGCAGGTTGAAGGCCAAGCCGACGGTGCCCGAGGTGGTGCGGGTGTAGAACCCGCTGGACGAGGTGCCGCCCGGATACCGGTTGTTGCCGTAGCTGGCGTTCAGGTCCAGCGTGGGTTTGTGGCCGGCGTACGCCTTATTGACGCCGAGTTTGGCGATCTCCAGCGCGAGACGGGCCTGCTGCACGGTCGGGCTGTTGTCATAGGCGATCTGCACCCACGGTTCCGGCTCGCCGGGCGTGACGGGCGGCAGCACCACCGGGCGCGCCAGTGGCTTGAGTTCGTTGGCCGGGCGACCGACGATCAGTTCCAGTGCGAGGCGTTTGACGCGCACGTCGTTCTCGACGCTGATTTCCTCGGCCTGGATCAGGTCGTACTGGGCTTCCGCTTCACGGCTGTCGGTGATGGTGGCGGTGCCGACCTCGAAATTGCGCTTGGCCGAAGCGAACTGTTCAGCCACCGCCTTCTTCTGCTCGCGCACCAGGAACAGGTTGTCCTGTGCGGCCAGCACGTCGAAATAGGCCTGGGAGACGCGAAGGATCAGCTCCTGCTCGACGGCGGACAGCTGGGCCTTGGCCAACTCCACCTGCTTGCGCCCCTGCTCGTAGGTGGCGAGGTTGGCCGGCCGGTACAGCGGTTGCGTCGCCGAGATGGTGGCGTTTTCATTCTGGAAGTTGTTGTTGAACGTGGCATTGCCGGTCTTGTTCTCGAACTGGGTGCCCGAGTACCCTGCGCCGATGCCGACGCTGGGCAGGATGCCGGCCGTGGCCTGATCCGCCTTGGCCAGGCTGGCGTTGTACTGCGCAAGGGCCGACTGGTAGCTGGCGTCGTAGCCGCGCGCGGCGTCATACATCTGCACCAGGTTCTGGGCCTGCACCGATCCGCCGAACAGGGTTGCCAGGGCAAAAGCAAGGGGCAGGGGGCGGGGCAGCTTCATGGGGATCTCCGAAAAAAACGTCGGGCAGGGCAGTCGATGGGGCTCAATAACGCGGAACCGAAGGGTCCACTTCGCGCGACCAGGCGTCAATCCCGCCCATGATGTTGGCGACGTGCGAAAAGCCGTGGTGCTTGAGAAACGAGGCGACCTGCATGCTGCGACCGCCGTGATGGCACAGGCAGGCGACGGGCCGCGCGGCGTCGAGTTCGTTCATCCGTACCGGCACGGCCCGCATCGGGATGGCCTGGAGTTCGAAGCCGTCGGCCTTGACGCTGGCCATTTGCCATTCGTGTGGCTCACGCACATCCAGCACCAGCGGCGCCGGACCCTGGGCCGACAAGGTCCGAATCCAGCTCGCGAGGTCACGGGGATGTACCTGTTCGATCATGTATCAGGCTTCGAGGCAGGCTCAGAACTTGAAGCGCGACGGCGCGGGGAAGTTCAGCAGGCGCGGCGCCACGGTGTCCCAGGGCGTCTTGGTGGTCCAGGTCGTTTCGCCGGTGCGGGTGACGACGGTGGCGTTCATGGCGGGCTCCTCGCCGACGATCCCGACCAGGCGCCCGCCAAGCTTGAGCTGCGCCAGCAGGACCTGCGGCACTTCAGCCACCGAGCCGCTGAGCACGATCACGTCGAACGGACCCTCGGCCTTGATGCCTTGGGAAGCGTCAAGCTCCAGAACCTCGACGTTGTGCACGCCCGCCTTTTGCAGATTGGCGCGCGCCATGCGGGCCAGTTCGGGTTCGATCTCGACTGTGATCACCCGCTGGGCACGGTGCGCCAGCAAGGCGGCCATGTAGCCCGAACCGGTGCCGACTTCAAGCACCTTCTCATGCTTCTGAACCGCGGCGTCCTGAAGCAGGCGCGCCTCGATGCGCGGCGCCAGCATCACCTGGCCGCGCGCGCCGCCTTCGCGCAAGGGGATTTCCATGTCGACGAAGGCCAGCGCCTTGTGTGCCAGCGGGACGAAATCTTCGCGCTTGACCACCTCCAGCAGCGACAGAACATGGGCATCGGCCACGTTCCACGGGCGGATCTGCTGTTCGATCATGTTGAAGCGGGCCTGTTCCATGTCCATTTTGGTACTCCTAGGGGTATATTAACCGATTACCAGCAATTTTACCGGGGTGGGGTTTCCGCCAGGCTGACGGTCGGGCCCGAGCGGCGACGGCGCATCCACTGCGCCAGGTCGTCCAGGTAGCAGTACACCACGGGCACCACCACCAGCGTCAGCAGCGACGACGTGATCACCCCGCCAATCACCGCCTGGCCCATGGGCGCGCGTTGCTCGGAGCCCTCCGAGAGCGCGAAGGCCAGCGGCACCATGCCGAAGACCATCGCCAGCGTGGTCATCAGGATGGGGCGCAGTCGCACCCGTGCCGCCATCAGCAGGGCCGCCGAGCGTTCCATGCCGTCCGCGCGGGCGCGGTTGGCGAAGTCCACCAGCAGGATGGCATTCTTGGTCACCAGACCCATCAGCATCACGACGCCGATGATGGAGAACATCGACAGCGCGGAACCGAACATCATCAGCGCCAGCACGACGCCGATCAGCGTCAGTGGCAGCGAGGTCATCAGTGCCAGCGGTTGCAGGAAGCTCTTGAATTGGCTGGCCAGGATCATGTAGATGAAGATGATGGCCATCGCCAGGGCGGACAAGGCGTAGCCGAACGACTCGGTCATGTTCTTGGTCGAGCCGCCGAACTGGTAGCGGTAACCGGGCGGGAAGTTGATGCTTTCCAGTGCGGTCTTGATATCGGCCGAGACCTCACCGGTCGAGCGGTTGAAGACGTTGGCGTTGATGGCCACCTCGCGGGTCAGGTCGCGCCGGTTGATCTGGTTGGGTCCGGTGCCTTCGCGCAAGGTGGCCAGCTGGTTCAGGCGCACGATGCGCGGGCTGCCGTCGGCGTTGACGCCGATCGTGAAAGGCAGCCGTTCCAGGTCGGCCAGCGTGTTGCGCGAGTCGGGGCTCAGGCGCACGTTGACGTCGTAGGTCTGGTCGTCGGTGGCGCGCCAGTTGCCCACGGTCTGGCCGGCCACCAGCGTGCGCAACGGGCCCGCGATCTGGGCCATGCCGAGGCCCAGTTCGGAGGCGGCTTCGCGTTTCACTTCGATCTCGATGGTGGGCTTGTCGGCCTTGATGCTGGAGTCCAGGTCAACCAGACCGGGGGTGGCGCGGATCTTGTCCATCACGAGCCGGGTCAGGCGGTCGAGTTCCTTGAGGTCGGGGCCTTTGAGCGAGAACTCGATCTGTTTCTGCCCGCCCACCGGATCGAGCAGCCCGATGTGGGTGACGGTGACGCCTGGCACCTGGGCCAGCCGCGTGCGCAACACCGCCGACATGTCGTCCACGCTGCGCCGGCGCTGGGTGCGGTCCACCAGCCGCACGTAGATGCTGACCGTGTTCTTGCCCAGCGTGTTGGCCGTGTTGATCGTGGCCAGCGTGTACCTGACTTCCGGAAACTCGCGCAGGATGGACTCGACCTGGCGCGCCTTGGCTTCGGTGACCTCGATCGACGAGCCGACCGGGGTGAAGAAATTCACCGTGGTTTCCGAGAAATCGGCCTTGGGAACGAACTCGGTACCCAGCAAGGGCACCATGACGACACTCGCGCCGAACACCGCGCCCGCGAGCGCCACGGTGGCCACACGGTGCACCAGCGACCACTCGAGGATGTCGTGGTACAGGTCGGCCATGCGGTCGGTGGCGCGGTCGAAGAAGCCGGTGACGCGCCCGATGGTCTTGTCGTAGAAGGTCACGGGCGCATGGCGCTTGCCATGCGCTTCGATGCTCGGGTCGTGCCACACGGACGAGAGCATCGGATCGAGCGTGAAGCTCACAAACATCGAGATCAGCACCGCCGCGACGATAGTGATGCCGAACTCATGGAAGAACTTGCCGATGATGCCGCCCATGAAGCCGATCGGCATGAACACCGCCACGATCGAGAAGGTCGTGGCCAGCACCGCCAGGCCGATCTCCTCGGTGCCGTCCATCGCGGCGTGATAAGGCGGTTTGCCCATCTGCACGTGGCGCACGATGTTCTCGCGCACCACGATGGCGTCGTCGATCAGCAGGCCCACACACAGCGAAAGCGCCATCAGCGTGATCATGTTGATGGTGAAACCGAACATGTACATGAACAGGAACGTGCCGATGATCGAGATCGGCAGCGTCAGCCCGGTGATGACGGTGGAGCGCCACGAGTTCAGGAACAGGAACACGATCAGCACCGTGAGCAACGCGCCTTCGATCAGCGTCTGGCGCACGTTGTTCACCGCCACGCGGATCGGGCGCGAGCCGTCGAAGATCGGTTCCAGCCGCACGCCGGCGGGCAGCTGGGCCTGCATCTCGGCCACGGCCTTGACCAGCCCGTCCACCACATCGATGGTGTTTTCGCCCTGCGCCTTCTGAATCGACAGCAGCAGCGTGCGCTGGCCGTTGTACAGCGCGAGCGACTCGATTTCCTGTGCGCCATCCGACACCACCGCCACCTGGTCCAGCCGCACCGGTGCGCCGCTCTTGCGGCCCACGATGATGGAGCCGAAGTCCTCGGGCCGCTTCATGCGCGCGTCGATCTTGACCACGCGCTCCTGGGTCAGCGATCGCACGGCCCCCATCGGCAGGTCCTGGTTTTCGTTGCGCACCGCCGCCACCACCTGGTCCGGCGTGATGCCCTGCGCTTCGAGCGCCAGCGGCTTGAGGTAGAGGTTGATTTCGCGCTTGGTGCCCCCAACCAGCGTCACCGCACCGACGCCGCGCACGTTCTCCAGCCGCTTGCGCAGCACCTGGTCGGACCAGTTCGTCAGTTCGACCGCGGACGGCGCGCGACCCTTGGCCGGGTCCGGCAGCACCGCCAGCGACCAGATCGCGCGGCTGGCCGGGTCGAAACGCAGCACGCGCGGTTCCTTGACCTCGGTGCGCAGGTTCGGGCGCACCGTGGCCACTTTTTCGCGCACGTCCTCGGCGGCCTTGCGGCCGTCGATGTGCAACTGGAACTCGATGATGACGACCGACTGTCCCTCGTAGCTGCGAGATGTCAGCGCGTTGATGCCGGCGATGGAGTTGACCGCCTCTTCAATCTTCTTGGTGACCTCGCTCTCGACGATCTCGGGCGAGGCGCCAGGGTATTCGGCCGTGACCACCACCACCGGAAAATCGATGTTGGGGAACTGGTCGACCTGCAGGCGCTGCAGCGAAAACAGCCCCAGCACCACGATCGCCAGCATCACCATCGTGGCGAAGACCGGATTCCGGAGGCTGACGCGGGTGAACCACATGGCGTCAGCGGGCCGATGCTGGAGCGGATGCGGGCGCGACGGCGGGTCTGGCCGGAGCGGCCCCGGTGAACCGCACCGCGGTGCCGTCCACCAGGGTGCCGATGGCCCCGGTGAGCACCTGGGCGTTTTCCGCCAGGCCGCTCACGGCCACCATCGCGGTGCCGGCCGATTCACCGCGCGCGCCGGGAACGACGTTGCGGTGCACGATCTTTCCGTTCTCGACGGTCTGCACATAGGGTTGCGGTTTGTCGGTGCGAACCGCGCTGACCGGAACCGCCAGGGAGCTGAGGCGTCCGGTGCCCAAGGTGCCCTCGGCAAACAGGCCCTGGCGCAGCGCGGGTGAGGGCTCCACCGTGAGGTACACCACGATGCTGCGGCTGCCAGCCTGGGTGCTGGGGTTGATCCGCGCCACGCGGGCCTTCACCGGCTCGGCCACACCTTCGATCCGCAGCGAGGCCTCCTGCCCGATGCGCACCTGGGGGGCGTCGGCGGCGCTGATGGCCGCTTCGAGTTCGAGCCGGCTGAGGTCGACGATTTCGATGATGCGCGCATCCACCGGCACGCGCTCGCCCGGCTGGGCCAGGCGCTGCGACACGATGCCGGCGATCGGCGCCTTCAGCACGGTGTCGTCCAGCGTCTTGCGCGCCACATCGGCGGCCGCGGCCGCGGCCTGGTAACTGCTCTTCGCCCCGGCCAGGGTGGCGGCCGAGGTGTCCAGCGCGGTCTTGGAAATGAAGCCCTTTTCCATCAGCGCCTGGTTGTTGTCGAACTGGCGCTGCGCAATGTCGACCTGCGCCTTGGCGGCATTGGCCTGGTCTTCGGCCTGGCGCAGGCGGGCCTGGAATTCGGTGGATTCGATGCGCGCGATCACCTGGCCGCCCTTCACCGCGTCACCCTCGCGCACCGTCAGGCCTTGCAGCTCACCCGGCACCCGGGCTTTCACGAACGCGGACGTGACCGCCTTGAGCGCGCCGGTCACCGGCAGGCCGATGGCCAGATCGCGCACTTTCGCTTCGACGAAGTCGGTGGCCGCCAGTTCGACCACCAGGGCCGTCTTGGCCGCCGCGGCTTCGGCCTGGGCCTGTTGTTGCGCCCGACGCACCGACAGCGCCCGCAGCGCCACACCGGCCAACAGCGCCACCACCAGGGCGGCCACGATCCATTTCCACCATCGCTTCATGCGTTGGGCTCCTTGTGCAGCCCGCGCACCATCAGGTCGGCATGCTGGGCGATGAATGTTTCAGGGTCGATCGCGCCGCTGGCTTCGCAGCAAGGGGCCAGCGAATGTTTCCACATCACGAGGAAGATCAGGGGGGCCATGATGGCGTGAACCGTGTGGTGCAGATCGACTGTGCGGAACTCGCCCCGGTCGATACCGCGCTGCAGCACGCGGCGCACCAGCTCCGTTCCCGGAAGAACCACTTCTTCCTGGTAAAAGCGCGCAAGTTCCGGGAAATTGCTGGCTTCGCTGATGATCAGCTTTGAAATGCCCGATGCCTTGGTCGCGCCATACCGCGCCCACCATTGCTGCATCATGTGGGCGAGCAACTCGCCGGTGGGGCCGTCGAAGGCTTCCAGCTCGGACGCGCCTTCGCTGACCGTGCGCGCCAGGTTTTCGCGCACCACGGCCTTGAACAGCTCCTCCTTGCTCGGGAAATACAGGAACAAGGTGCCCTTGGAAACGCCGGCGCGCACGGCCACTTCTTCGGCGCGCGTGGCGGCGTAGCCCTTCTCGACGAACAGGTCCAGTGCGGCGTCCAGCAGCTCGCCAGGGCGCGCCTCCTTGCGGCGCTCGCGCTTGTGCGGCTCCGCAACGGGCGGGGAGGAGGGATTTCGGACCACCGGATTCGCTTTAATGACTGATTGGTTAGTAATGTAGTGCTTCCGGTGGCCAGCGTCAAGCCGAGAGCATGCCTGTCGCGGGCAGTTCGGCCATGCCGGGCGGGCAAAGTTCCGGTAAAGATGCGAGGGGGTCAAACAAAACAGGACCGCAATCAGTCCTGTTTTTATAGCGGCTTGTGGCCGATTGGCGATGGGATCAGGCCAGAATGATCAAGAAATTCAGTTGAAAGCGGCGATCCCGGTGATCGCCCGGCCCAGAATCAGCGCGTGCACGTCGTGGGTGCCTTCGTAGGTGTTCACCACCTCCAGGTTCACCAGGTGGCGGGCCACGCCGAACTCGTCACTGATGCCGTTGCCGCCCATCATGTCGCGCGCGAGGCGGGCGATGTCGAGGGCCTTGCCGCAGCTGTTGCGCTTGAGGATGGAGGTGATCTCCACCGCGGCCGTGCCTTCGTCCTTCATGCGGCCCAGGCGCAGGCAGCCCTGCAGGCCCAGGGTGATCTCGGTCAGCATGTCGGCCAGCTTTTTCTGGATCAGCTGGTTGGCGGCGAGCGGGCGGCCGAACTGCTGGCGGTCCAGCACGTACTGGCGGGCGCGGAAGTAGCAGTCTTCGGCCGCGCCGAGCGCCCCCCAGGCAATGCCGTAGCGCGCGCTGTTCAGGCAGGTGAACGGGCCCTTGAGGCCGCGTACCTCGGGGAAGGCGTTTTCTTCCGGCACAAAGACCTCGTCCATCACGATCTCACCGGTGATGCTGGCGCGCAGGCCCACCTTGCCGTGCACCGCGGGGGCGGACAGGCCCTTCCAGCCTTTTTCGAGGACAAAACCGCGGATCTGGCCGCCGTCGTCCTTGGCCCAGACCACGAACACGTCGGCGATCGGCGCGTTGGTGATCCACATCTTGGCGCCGGACAGGCTGTAGCCGCCGTCGACCTTGCGGGCGCGGGTGATCATGCTGCCGGGGTCGGAGCCGTGGTTGGGCTCGGTCAGGCCGAAGCAGCCGATCCATTCGCCGGTGGCGAGCTTGGGCAGGTACTTCTGCCTGGTCGCTTCGGAGCCGAATTCGTTGATCGGCACCATCACAAGCGAGCTCTGCACGCTCATCATGCTGCGGTAACCCGAGTCCACGCGCTCCACCTCGCGCGCCACCAGGCCGTAACAGACGTAGTTCAGGCCGGCGCCACCGTACTGCTCGGGGATGGTGGGCCCCAGCAGGCCCAGCTCGCCCATCTCGCGGAAGATGGCGGGGTCGGTGGTTTCGTTGCGGAAGGCCATCTGCACGCGCGGCAGCAGTTTTTCCTGGCAGTAGGCGCGGGCGGCTTCCTGCACCTGGCGCTCGTCGTCGGTGAGCTGGGCGCTCAGGTGGAAGGGGTCTTCCCAGTTGAAGGTGTTCTTGTTGGATGCCATGTGGTGTCTCCGGTCAATGAATTGGAGGGTGATTGTGTCCTGTGCATAAATAGCTGTCTAATATTGATTAGGTATTGATCAATATAGAGAACGTATTCATGGAATTCCGTCACCTGCGTTGTTTTACCGTGCTGGCCGAAGAGCTGCATTTCGGCCGAGCGGCCATGCGGCTGGCGATGACACAGCCGCCGCTGTCGCTGGCGATCCAGCAGCTCGAAGCCGACCTTGGCGCGCGCCTGTTCGAACGCAACAGCCGTGGCGTGGCGCTCACGGCCGCCGGTGCGGCATTTCGGCCGCGAGCGCTGGCCTTGCTGCAGCAGGCCGCGCTGGCGGCGCGCGAGGCGCGGGACGTGGGGCAAGGGCTTGCCGGCCAGTTGCAGATCGGCTTTGCCGGCACCGTGCTGTACCGGGGCCTGCCGCAGGTGCTGCGCGATTTTTCGGCGGCCCATCCTGGCCTGCGCCTCGCGCTGCGCGAGCTCTCCAGCAGCGAACAGCTGGTGGAGCTGGTGCACGACCGGCTGGATCTGGGCTTTGTGCACACCACCCGCGTGCCCCAGGGCTTCTCGCAGATCCGGGTTTCCAGCCAGCCGTTCATGGCGTGTCTGCCGGCGTCGCACCCAATGGCCGATGAAGCGAAAATGGACCTGTCAAGACTGCGTGGGGAGGCGTTCGCGGTGGTGATGCGCGCCGTCTCGCCCGACTACCACGACCGCATCCTGGCCGCCTGTGCCGACGCGGGCTTCGAGCCCGCACTGGCCTTCGAGCTGCGGCACTGGCTCAGCGTGGTGTCGGTGATCGCGCAGGGCCTGGGCGTGGGCCTGGTGCCGGCTGCATTGCAACAGGCCGGGCTACCTGGCGTGGTGTTCGTGCCGCTGGCATTGCCGCTGGCGCCCTACGACACCCACTGCCTGTGGCGCAGCGGGCGCGAGACAGCGGCGCTGGGCGCGTTTCTGGCGGTGGTGCGTGCGCTCGGGCCGGACGGAACCGGAAGCCGCACGGTGGGGCCGTGAGCCTGGCTGCAACCGCAGACCCTGTCGGCCTCGGGTGCATCCGCCCTGACGCATACTGGTCGCCATGAACCCGATCCTGAATTCCCAAACCCTGGTTCTCGGCGGTGGCTGCTTCTGGTGCACCGAGGCCGTCTACAAGGCGGTGCGCGGCGTCACCGATGTCGAGTCCGGCTACAGCAACGGCCAGGCGGCGCGCCCGAGTTACGAGGACGTGTGCACCGGCGCCACAGGCTGCAATGAGGTCGTCAAGCTGGTTTATGACCCGGCTCAGGTCAGCACGCGCGAGTTGCTGGAGATCTTTTTCGTGATCCACGACCCCACCACGCTGAACCGCCAGGGCAACGACCGCGGCACGCAGTACCGCAGCGGCATCTACGTCACCACGGCCGAGCAGAAGGACGTGGCCGACGACCTGATCCGCGAGATGAGCCAGGACCACCTGTTCGACGCGCCCATCGTCACCGAGGTGCTGCCGCTGGCGCACTACTGGCCGGCCGAGGACTACCACCAGGACTTCTTCGAGAAGAACCCGTACCAGGGCTACTGCCTGGCGGTGGCGGCCCCCAAGGTGGCCAAATTCCGCAAGACCTTTGCGCGGCTGGCGCGGTAGACACGATCAAAGTTGCCCGGCACTTCCTCGAATCCAAATGTGGACCGTCGAAAGGCGCCGGCTTGATGCGGACCGACGAATCGGACGGCGTTTTCGCGGTGAGGTCGTCCGGTCGGAAAAAAGGGTGTGCGATGGTCCTGGTTCGCCCCGTGCCAGCGGCGTCGGGGATAGTCAGGAGCCGAAGTTCAGGCGCGTTGTCAACTCGCGGATGATTGCATCCCGTAGCGGATACAAGTGCCCGTTTCCGTTGTAGTCGGCCTCCGGGGCGTTGGCCGTGTGGACGATCACCACCTGGGCCACAGGGTCAATAAAGATCGCCTGTCCGTTGGTGCCCAAGAACATTGAGCGCCCCCTGGCGGCTTGAGGAATCCAGATGTGCAGGCCGTATTTTTGTGGCCCACCCGGTTGCGGTTTGTCCATGCGCAATGCCACCATCTGCGAAATCCACTTTTCCGGAACGACGCGGGTGTCGCCGACTTTCCCATTGTTCATTACCAGCAGGCCCAGGCGGGCGTAGTCGCGCAACGTGGCCAGAAACTGCCCCTGCACGCCTTCTTCGCCCCTCTTGTTTGTGATCCAGTAGGCGGGTGCTTGTGCGCCGAGCGGCCGCCAGAGTTTTTCCGAGAGGTAGTCGGTGTTCGTCTGGCCCGTTCGCGCCCGAAGCACCGCGCCGAGCATCGCCGTGACGGCGCCGTTGTAATGGAAGACCTTCCCTGCCGGATCGGCCTCTTTCCTGTCACGAAGATAGCGGCCGACATCCTGGTCGGGCGAGATGATGGGGTTGGTAGCCTGGTTGTCCGAAATTCCGCCCTTTTCATAAGAAGTCTTCAGCGCGACCCCCGAAGTCATTCGCAGAAGATCCTCCACAGTGGCTTGGCCGAATACGGACGCCTCGAATCCAGGCAGCATGTCGACAACCTTCTCATCGAGGCGAAGCCGGCCTTCGCTCACGGCCACGCCAACCAGCAGCGCAAGTATCGATTTGGACATGGATGCGGAAAGCAGGTGATCATCAGGCCGCGCTCCCTGTCGGTATTGCTCAAGGACGATGCGGCCCCGGTGCAGCACCAGCAGCCCGGTGACGCAGAAGATGTCCATGTAGCTCTCGATGGTCCGCGTGGCGGTTTCGCCGCGGGCAACGTAGGTGACGGTTTCCAGGGGCGGCCCCTTTAGCAGTTCTGCCGGTCGATCTGATGCAGCCGCCCGGTTGACCGGGTAGCGCAGGTGTGTGTTGATGAAGCCGCCGCAGCCTCGCGGATCAGCCCACGAGGGCGCCGAAATCAAGAGCGAAGCCGCCAGAACTACACCGAATAGTTCTCGCCTCATTTGAGCACCTCCCACCAACATCTGACCTTGGACTGTGATCCCAGCTCTAGACCCATCGACTACCATTCCGCGCCAACGCCGAAAAGGCATGGATCCTGGTGACCATTCTGCCCCGGCCAGGACTTCATCGTCGCGCCAGCACCGCCCGCAGCTTCGGCCACAACACAATGATCGCCAGCCCGCCCAGCACCAATGCCCCGGCGCCCAGCTTCCACGGCGGCAGCGCCTCGCCCAGGAACACGGTGGAGGCGCCCATGCCGAACACCGGCACCAGCAGCGCCAGCGGCGCGACGGTGGCGGCCGGGTGGCGCGCCAGCAGCCAGTTCCACACGCCATAGCCATACAGGGAGTTGCCGATGGCCTGCCACAGCACGCTGGCCCACACGCCGGCCGACGCCGCCTGCAGGCTGTCGACGATCCGGGCCGACCCCTCGAACCACCACGACAGCGCGGCCAGCGGCGGCACCGCGAACAGGCTGGACCACACCATGAACGCCAGCATGTCGACGCGGCCGGCCGACTTGGCCACCAGGTTCGCACACGACCAGAAGAACGCCGCCGCCAGCACCAGGGCCAGGCCGGTGGCGGTGAGCGTGGCGTCCAGGTGGGCGCCGATCACCCCCAGCCCCGCCACCGCAGCCACGAGTCCCGCCAACTGGTAAGGGTGCACCCGTTCGCCAATCAGCATCACCGACAGGCCGATGGTGAAGAACACCTGCATCTGCACCACCAGCGAGGCCAGGCCGGGCGTGATGCGCCCCTGGATCGCGAGGTACAGCAGACCGAACTGGCCCACGCCGAGCAACACCCCGAATGTGGCCAGCTTGCGCATCGGCACCGCCGGGCGGCGGATGACCAGCAGCCAGGGCAGGGCGGACAACGCAAAACGCAGGGTGGCGAACAGGAACGGCGGCAGGCCATCGAGGCCCCAGCGGATCACGACGAAATTCGTTCCCCAGATGGCGACGACCGACAGGGCAAGCAGCAGATGGGACCAGGACACGCGGTCACTCGGGCGCCCGCCTCGGGCGCGGCCAGTTGAGGAGCACGCAGTCTACCGCCCGGCCTGTCGGCAGCGCGTGGGCGAGGCCGGCCCTAAGATCGCGCCCATGATCGAAACCTTTGATCTCGCCTTCCAGCATCCCGGCGGGCCTTGGCTGCACTTCCCCGACATCTCGGTGCCCCAGGGCGGCACGCTGTTGCTGCGTGGCGCATCGGGCAGCGGCAAGAGCACCTGGCTGGCGCTGGCGGCGGGCCTGCTCCAGCCGACGCGGGGCGAGATGATCGTCGCCGGCCAGCCGCTGCACCCGCTGGGCGCACGCGCGCTCGATGCCTGGCGCGCGGGCGCCGTCGGGCTGCTGCCGCAAAAGCTGTACCTCAGCGAGGCCCTGAGCGTGGCCGGCAACCTGGAGCTGGCCTTCTTCGCCGCCGGGGTGCCGGTCGACCATTCGGCGGTCAGCCGGGCCCTGCAGGCCCTCGGGGTGGCCGATCTGGCCCACCGCAAGCCGTCGCAGCTTTCGGGCGGGCAGGCGCAGCGCGTGGCGCTGGCGCGCGCGGTGCTGCGCGCGCCGAAGGTCATCCTGGCCGACGAACCCACGGCCAGCCTGGACGATGCGGCCTGCGCGGCGGCGCTGGCCCTGCTGGGCGCGAGCGCATCGGCCTGCGGCGCCACGCTGGTGATCGCCACGCACGACCGGCGGGTGGCGGAGGCCCTTCCCAGCGCCGCCGAGCTGCTTTTTTCAGATCAAAACGGCTCCATCCCAGCGCCGGACGGCCACGACGTGCTATGAATACCGTAACGCTCTCCTGGCGCTACCTGTGGTCGCGGCCCCTGGCCAGTGCGTTGAACCTGCTGCTGCTGACGCTGGGGCTGGGCTCCATCACCTTCGTGCTGCTGGCCAGCCACCAGCTGGAGCGTGCCTTCGAGCGTGACCTGGCCGGCATCGACGTCGTGGTGGGCGCCAAGGGCAGCCCCCTGCAGTTGATCCTGGCCGGCGTGTTTCACATCGACGTGCCGCCGGGCAACATCCCCTTGGCCGAGGTGAAGGCGCTGGCGCAACACCCGCAGGTGGCGCAACTGATCCCCTTGAGCCTGGGCGACAGTTTCCGGGGCTTTCGCATCGTCGGCACCACGGCGAACTACCTCGCGCACTACCAGGCCAAACTGGCCCAAGGCGCGCCGTGGGCGGCGCCGATGCAGGCGGTGCTGGGCGCCCAGGTGGCCGCCACCACCGGGCTGAAGATCGGCGACACCTTTGCGGGTTCGCATGGGCTGGGTGGGGCGGGCGATGCCCATGGCCACACCCCGTACACCGTTTCGGGCGTGCTGGCGCCCTGCGCCTGCGTGCTCGACCGCCTGATCCTCACCGCCACCGAGTCGGTCTGGAAGGTGCACGAAGACATGCACAGCGGCGACACGCCCTTGGACCGCGAGGAGCAGGAAGCGCTGGAGGCCGAACGCGAGGTGACGATCGCGCTGATCCGCTACCGGACGCCGCTGGCGGCCGTGACCTTTCCGCGTTACGTGAACAGCACCACCGCCATGCAGGCCGCCGCGCCGGCGGTGGAGATCACGCGCCTGCTCGGGATGGTGGGCGTGGGCACGCGGGTGCTGCAGGGTTTCGGCGTGGTGTTGCTGCTGACCGCGGGCTTGAGCGTGTTCATCGCGCTGTGGAGCGCCGTGCGCGAGCGCCGCGCCGATCTGGCCATGCTGCGCATGCTCGGCGCGCCCCCGGCCCGGGTGGGCGCGCTGCTGCTGTGCGAAGCCCTCTGGCTCGCCCTGCTGGCCTCGGCACTGGGGCTGATGGGCGCCCATGGCTTGACGGCTGTGGCAGGATGGCTGCTGCAGGGCGAAAAATCGCTGGCCGTCGACGCTTGGCAGTGGGTGCCGATCGAAGCCTGGGTGCCAGTGGGTGCCGTCGCCGTGGCGGGGCTGGCCGCCGCGCTGCCCGCCCGGGCCGCCTACCGCGTCGATGTGGCGCGGCTGCTGAATGCGAGGTGAAACCATGAAACTGGAGCTTGACGTCATGAAAATCGGAATCGGAAAACCGTTGGCTGCCTGCGTCGTCGGACTGCTGGTGTCGCTGGGCGCCATGGCCCAGCATGGGGACAAGCAGGTCAAGGAAGACATCGCGCGGCACCGGGCCATGGCCGCTGCCCACGAAGCGGCCGCCAAGTGCCTGGAGTCGGGCAAGACGCCGGATGTCTGCACCAAGGAACTTCAGGCCAGCTGCAAGGGTCTGGCCATTGGCAAATACTGCGGCATGAAACACGAGCACTGAGCATGAAACACCCACTCCTGACGGTTCTTCTTGCGGCTGGCGTTCTGGTGGCAGCCGGCCCGGCGTGTGCGCAACTGAGCTCGCCGATGCCGGGTGTCAAACCCACGCCGAAAGGCGCCGCCCCGGCGCCAGCGGGGACTGCTGCGCCCGCCATACCGGCCGGTGCCGGCCCCGGCGTGCACAGTCCCGACAGCCCGTTCCCGCCGCTGGCGACCCGCGCCGACGTGGTGCCCTGGTCGGTGCTGACGCGCGTGAAGACCCGCGCCGAGAAAAACCGCCTGCTCCCTGCCTACGAACCGGCCCAGCTGGCGCTCGACCAGAAGACCCAGCGCATCCAGGGCTTCATGCTGCCGCTGGAACCCGGCGAGAAGCAGACCCATTTCCTGTTGAGTTCGGTGCCGCTGACCTGCAGCTTCTGCACGCCCGGCGGGCCGGAAAGCATGGTCGAAGTGAAATCCAAGACCCCGATCAAGGCCACGATGGAGCCCGTGGTGGTGGAGGGGCGCTTCCACGTGCTGGCCGACGACCCCTATGGCCTGTACTACCGGATCACCGACGCCCAGCCGGTCAAGTAACCGACTGGATTGATCTGGATCACGGCTGAGCCCGAAAAATCGGCGAGAATATGCCCATTCGTCCGTCGTGGTTTTCGGACGAATTTTCTTTTTTCAACCTTTGGAACACTCCCATGACCAATCGTCGCGAATTCATCGTTCAACTCGGCCTCGGCGCTGGCGTCCTCGCTTCGAGCCAGGCTTTTGCCCAGGGCGCCGCCCTGTCTGAAACCGATCCCGCTGCCGTGGCGCAAGGCTACAAGGCCGACAGCACCAAGGTCGACGCCAAGAAGTTCCCCAAGCACGCCGCCACCCAGACCTGCGCCAACTGCGCGCTGTTCCAGGGCAAGGCCGGTGCCGCCAGCGGCCCCTGCGCTCTGTTCCCGGGCAAGGACGTTGCCGCCAAGGGCTGGTGCCAGGCCTGGGCCAAGAAGGCCTGATCGGGCGCCGTACAAGGTCGGGATAGCGCCGCTTGGGTGCGTCCCGGCGGTCGCAAGCCTTGCGAGGACCCGGGTGTCGCCATATGGCGGCCCCGGGTTTTCCTTTTTCCGGGCTGACCCTTCGCGCCCCAAGGGCTGGCCCCATGCGTTACAAAGCGCCCATGTACCGCCCCAACATCCATTCCCCGTCACCCACCTTCAGTCCGATGCGCTGGCTGGCCCTGCTGCTTGCTGCGCTGCTGGCGCTGGCCGGCTGCGCCACAGCCCCGCCCGCCGGCCTGACGCCGGTGACGCCCTTCGATGTCAACCGCTACGCTGGCAAGTGGTACGAGATCGCGCGCATGGACCATTCGTTCGAGCGCGGCCTGAGCGACGTCAGCGCCCGCTACACGGTGCAGCCCGACGGCAGCGTGCAGGTGATCAACCGCGGTTTCGATGTCTCGCGCCAGGCCTGGAAAGAGGCGGTCGGCAAGGCCTTGTTCACCGGCGACGCCAGCCGCGGCGCGCTGAAGGTGTCGTTCTTCGGGCCGTTCTATGGCGGCTACAACGTCATAGCGCTTGATCCGGACTACCGCTGGTCGCTGGTGGTGGGCCCGGACCTGGGTTACGTCTGGATCCTGGCGCGCGACAAGCAACTCACCCCCGAGGTTCGCGAACAGGTGCTTGCCCAGGCGCGCAAGGCCGGCATCGACGTGGACCGGCTGATCTGGGTCGCGCAGACCCGCCCGGACGCGTAAGCGCAGCCTTTACCGGTTGACCGGGCCGCCGATAATCAGCGGCCCATGAATCTCGACCACCCCGTCCTGTCCTCGCTGCTGCCGGTGGTGCTGCTGATCGCCATTGGTGTGGTGGCGGGCAAGGCGCGGCTGGTCCGTGGCGAGGGCGTGCGCGACCTCTCCAACCTGGTGTTCCTGGTGCTGACCCAGGCGCTGCTGTTTCGCACCATGAGCGCGGTGCACATCGAACGGCTCGACTTCAAGTCGGTGGCGCTGTACTACGCGGTGGCCGGTGGCCTGTTCATCGCGCTGCTGCTGATCCAGGGGCTCAACAGCCGCTCCGCCGTGCTGGCGCTGGCGGCCATCTTCAGCAACACGCTGATGATCGGGGTGCCGCTGGTGTCGCTGGCCTACGGCGAAGCCGGCCTGGTGCAGCTGTTCACGCTGATCTCGATGCACGCGCTGGTGCTGCTGACCTTTGCCACCGTGGTGCTGGAACTGCTGGTGGCGCATGAAGACGCGCGCGCCGGCCGCGCCGAGCGCCGCCACCTGCTGCTGACCGTGGGGCAGGCGGTGAAAAACGCGGTCATTCACCCTGTGCCGCTGCCCATCATCGCCGGCCTGCTGTATGCCCAGACCGGCTGGGGCCTGCACCCGGTGGTGGACCGGCCGCTCAAGCTGCTCGGCGACGCGTTCGGCCCCGTGGCGCTGGTGCTGGTGGGCGTGACGCTGGCGCAGTCGGCCATTGGCGCGCAGCTGCGTGGTGCGCTGGTGATCTCGGCGATCAAGACCCTGCTGCACCCGGCGCTGATGGCGGGAGCCGGCTGGCTCGCGGGCCTTCGCGGCTTGCCGCTGGCGGTGATGGTGGTGGCCGCCTCGCTGCCGGTGGGCGCCAACGTGTTCCTGTTCTCGCAGCGCTACCGCAAAGCTGAAGACCTGGTGACCGCCAGCGTGGCCGTCTCCACGGCGCTGGCGCTGCTCAGCGTTAGCCTGGTGATGGCGTTGTTGCCCAAACTGCCGGCCTGAGCCGACCGGCAGGCCCCTGGAGGCCAGATTTCAGGCGAAATTGGCCTGCTCCCAGCGCGGAATGGCCACCGGCCGCTCCTGAATCAGGAGCGTTTCAGGTCGTTCTTGACGTTAATCTTCGATGGGTAGTCCTGATAGACAAATGCGCCATTGGCGCGTCACCCGTGAGGTGGCTTCTGCCGCCTCGCGGGTGACTCGGCCAGAGCGCATATCCCAATCGCCTAGACTTCTCCCCGCAACCCCGACAAGGTCGTTGTCGTTCCGGCCAGAGCGCATATCCCAATCGCCTAGACTGCTCAGGGCCTTGAGCTGCAGTTTGCCGTCGTTCCGGCCAGAGCGCATATCCCAATCGCCTAGACTGTGCGAGGCTGTTGCAAAACGGCAATCTTAGTTCCGGCCAGAGCGCATATCCCAATCGCCTAGACTGGGCGTCGGCTTGTCTCTGCGCTCGGGCTCGTTCCGGCCAGAGCGCATATCCCAATCGCCTAGACTCGCGCCGCTGGGGGTGCCGCTGTTCCGGCCAGAGCGCATATCCCAATCGCCTAGACTCTGGACGACTTTCGCCAGCGGACTGCCGTAGTTCCGGCCAGAGCGCATATCCCAATCGCCTAGACTACACCATGCACCTGCATCTGCGCGACTATCGTTCCGGCCAGAGCGCATATCCCAATCGCCTAGACTCCGGCGCAGGAAGAATCATTCACCCCTGACGTTCCGGCCAGAGCGCATATCCCAATCGCCTAGACTGCCCTGTTCCCCTACGTGCCGGTGGGCCAGGTTCCGGCCAGAGCGCATATCCCAATCGCCTAGACTAGCATCAGGCGGGCCTTTCGTCGTCGGCCAGTTCCGGCCAGAGCGCATATCCCAATCGCCTAGACTTAATTCGGGCTTGCTATTCCACTACAAGCGGTTCCGGCCAGAGCGCATATCCCAATCGCCTAGACTGGCTGACGCCGCCGGAAATCATGCGCGCTCGTTCCGGCCAGAGCGCATATCCCAATCGCCTAGACTCCGGCTGCGATAACCCCTTGATTCGTTAAGGGGTTTTTCGCATTTTTAGGTCTGAGAAGCATCGAAGAAATCAGAAAAGGTCGAACTGGTCGGGCGTTTTTTTGGCAGGCTGCTTGGCCTGCCCATGGAAGCTGATGATGCGTTCGTACTGTTTGTCGGTGAATTGCAGGATGTTCACTTTACCGCCTTGCGGGAGCGCCGCCTCAACCTGCTTGCAGTAGGTGTCCACTTGCACAGGACTTGTGCAGAACCGCATGTAGACGCTGAATTGGCTCATTTCGAAACCCAGGTCCAGAAGGGCGTTCCTGAACTCGGTGGCGGCCTTTCGTTCGGCCTTTTCTACCACGGGCAGATCGAACATCACGATCATCCACATGAGTCGGTAGCCTGTGAGCATCGTGGCGCCTCCACGGCCTCATTCGTCCCGAAGAGCGGCAGCGAGCGCCAGCGAAAGACCCGGTAGTGGCAGGTCAAGCTTCGCTCGCTGGCCGAGGTAAACCTGGGCCAGCGAGGTCGCGAGCTTCTGGACACACACCATGACCGGGGTGGCCCCGGCATCGCTTTGCATGTCGTCGTACAGAGTGCGCACCAATGCGCGCTTGGTGTCCGGGTTTACATGGTCTTCGGCATTGCGCTTGAGCTGCCAGACCTTGAGGTCGATGACTGGCCGGAATGGCTCCATCACGTCATCCACCAGGCGCATGGCGTTGTTGTCGTGGCTGTGATGCAGGCCGATGCTTGGATGCAGACCCGCCGCGATCACTGCTCGGGCCGTCGCAGCGCGCAAGACGGTGTAGCCGTAGTTGAGCAGGGCGTTGGTGCCGGAAGCGTTCTGGTCACGGCGGAAATCGGTGCCGAACAGCAGCTTCCAGTAGCGTTGGGCACCCTGCGCTTCCAGGTTCTCGGGGTCGCCGCTGCGGACTTTGGCGGCCAGCGCCGTCAGCGGGGCGGAGGGCGCGCCGGCCGCCTCGAGTGCGGCCGCCTGTTGTTCCAGCTTGGAACGGACAATGGCCGCCCACATGCGCTTGTGGGTGGGCTGGCTGGCGACGATCTGCGCCTCGATCCGATGCGACTGCTCGAAGTTACCCTCAACTGGCAGCAGCATGCCGACGGCGTTGTGATTTGCGGCGCAGAGCACAAATGGCGCTCCGCGCTCGGCCAGCGCCACCAGCAGGTTGTTGGTGTAACTCAGACCATGGGCGTTCGCGATCACGGCGGCGATGTCGTCCAGCGGCACCTGCCCCAATTCCTTGCGTTCGCCGTCGGTGTCTTGCACCACCAGGAAGCCGCGATGCATGAACAGGTGGCGCCGGTCGTCGGCCACCTCGACGATGCGGCCGATCATGGTGGCTAGTCCTTGAAACCGGGGTCGGCCAACTCACCAATTGGCGAAACCGTCACCTTTCGTCCGGATGCCTTGCACAGCGAACCTGGGGTGAACGACCCGTACACCAAGGTTTCGTCTTTGGCATCTTCGCGACTACGTACGTTCGATTCCCGATGCTCTGCGACGAAGATGCCCCCGTTCGACTTGATTTTCTTGATGGTCAGCAATCGGGGTTCGCCTCTGAAAAATGCCCTTAGGTAGTCCCCAATGATGAGTCGCATTACCAAGGGCTTCCCTCTAACGCCTAGTGTTGGGTGAGACAGGCGATTTGGTCCGTACTTTCGCACAATTTGGTACGCATCAAACGTGGAGACGATTTCACCCTCCCACTTGCCTTTTTCGGAACGAACAATCTCGATGCAATAGTTGCTGTCACCCTTGTACCCTTTGTAGGGACGTGGCGAACCGTCAGGCAACATCCCATGACGTTCGATTGCCTTTCCATCGCCGAGCTCGATGACCTTGAGCGAACTGATCTCCCGTTGGCGGATTCCTTCCGTCACTTTGCGCACGCTGACCATGCCGTTTCCCAGAAGGGCATACGCCGTGTCGTTGTGCATGGCGCCTTCGTGCCCATGGTCCGGCTTGTGGCTCACCCAGATGTGATTCACCGCGCGGGCCACGTGCTCGCGATAGCTGGGCCAAGGCAAAGGCATGTCGTCGACCAGACGGTTCAATTGCCGCTCGCGGGCGCTGGCACTTGCCTGCGCGAAGCGCTGCAGCATCCCCTGGTCGGTGACGGCGATGACGCAGGCATCGACCGCGTGGTGGCGGTGGTCGTTGCGGTTCTTCTCGCCGTCCAGTCCGAGAATGTCGTTCAGTCCGAACTTGGCGCGCAGCATGGCGGTCATCTGGCCGGGAATCACCCGCGTGGCCTGGGGGCAGATCAGGCTCAGGTATTCACGTGCGACGCGGCTGAGGTGGCGGGTGTCGTTCAAGGCGCGGGCCAGGAAGTCCTTGTCCTCTTTCAACCAACGCTGGTATCCATCTTCACTGAAGCGGTAGCGTTTGTTTCTGGGCATTTGCTCGGCGCGGTTCAGCAGGCCCTCATAGGCCCAACCCTGGGCCGCGAAGTCGGCGCGCGCTTCCCACGGCGTGCGGTTTCCTTTGATGCGATTGGCCTGCCGCATCGCCACTGTCTTGTTGTTCAGGCTGTCGTCCAGCGTTTGCGAGAAAGGCAGGATGTGCTCAATCTCCACTTGATCGCTCAGCACCAGTTCGGCACCGATCTGCACGCCGCTGTAGGGGCAGCGGCGGTCCGCCGGGTCGAAGCTCAGTTCTTCCCACAGGATCATTTTCTGGATGTCGGCATGGCGCACACGTTCCGGTGCCACGCCCAGGATACGGGCCGCGTCGGCGCGAAGGCGCTCGTTGCGCTTTTGGTTCTTGGCCTGCCGCTCCTGGTCTTCCTTGCGCTGGTCCGGGCTTTGCTTGAGGTCCCGCGCCACTTCTATGATGACTTCGCTGGGGTGACCGTAGCGTTTAAGTAGTGCATTGACGACTACACGCACCTGGTTGAGGCCGATGTGCACGGTCGGGTTCGCGATCTTGCCGTAGCGTTTTTCCGGGCTGTCGTCGGTGTTGCCGGTGCCGAAGCCGACATGGCGCTGCAGGTATTCGCCGTAATAGGGCAACGTGGGAAGTATCTCGCCAGTAGCGGCATGGCTAATGTTGCTGTGGTGATCGAAACCAGCTGCCTGAACCGCCTTGTCGTAGGTCACTACATCGCGCCGCAGCTCCGGCAAGATGCGCGCCAACGCTTTGGCACTCAGGCTGCCATATCCCTCGGGCAGCGTGGCGTTCGCGATCGCCTCGGCATGCGCCTCGTCTACCCCGGTGTGTTCCTGAAGCCAGTGGATCAACGCTGTCTCGTTTTCTTCGGTTACAAGCTGCGTCACGATGGCGTCTTGCCGGGCCTCGGGGAAGGCGAACCAAGAGGGCCCGAAGTTGTCATTCTTGCTTAGGATGGCGCTGGTTGTGTTTCCCTTGAGTTCCTGACGTTTCGGGTCTTCAAAATTGAACTGCACCACGCCGCCCAAACCCAGCAGCGCCTTGATTTGCGTGAAGCTGCGCTTGCCATTGCGCTCCAGTGCGTCCACCAGCCTGTCCCGCTGTTCCATCGACAAGGCTTCTTCCTTAAGCCCTTCACGCAGCACCCGAAGGTTGTTCACCTCCTGAAAGATCCGAAAGCGCTGCTGGCTTGGCAACGCGAGTGGCGCGCGCTCTTCTTCCGGCAGCAAGGTGCAGCGCCCCGGTTTGACGGGTTTGAGGGGTCGTTGATGCAGCAGGCAGTCCTTGAGATCGGCGCGAGCCTTTTCGTTGTACTGCTGCGGGTTCAGCGCCGTTTGTTTGGACCACAACGCGTCGAATTCAGCCTCGATCATGGCGCGGTCAATGTAGAGGTCGTAGCTCTTGTCGATGCGCGTCTTGCCGTCTTCCTTCTCGATACGCTGCTGGCGGAAGCGCGCGCGCACCGTCTGCCCTGCATGGTCGCGCCGGTACAGGTATTCCCCGACAGTGCGGGGCTTGCCTTCGGCGCCGCTTGGGTCGAGGGCTGCATGCAGTCGTTTGATTGCCGACTTCAAGGCGCCGCTGTCGTTGTCTTTCTTGTCGGTCTTGCGGTTACTCTTGAAGCCGCGGCGCTGGTTGATGTGGAACAACGCTCGGGCGAACTCTTCAGGCTTCAGGGCTTCGTCGAGGCCTTTCGCTCGCAACGCATAAGGGTTCAGCAATTCCAACGCCTTGCGGGCCTTCTCATCTGGCGGAAAGAAGCCATGCTCAACGAGGGTACGCATCATGCGCGCCTTGCGCTTGAGAAGACGGTCGCGGCGCCTGCGCATGGCGCGGGCGGCTCGGCGTGTGACGGCGAGCGAGGAGCCGTCTTTTGGGTTTCGCCCGTCGCTGAAGATGCGCACACCCGCCTTGATCACCGCGACGGGGGTATTGTCCGGTCCGAGGCGGAGCATGGCCCAGCCCAGCGACGTGCTGCCGAGGTCCAGCGCAAGCCGGTAACGCATCTTCTGTGGCATGTTGTTGCCTCCCTTTGTTTTGATGTCGTTTTGTAACACGATGTGCTAGGATTGCGCCACTATCGCGATTGGGATATGCGCTCTGGACGCTAACAAGCTGAAAGATGCACCAAATGGAAGGGCCGCTACATGCGGCCCTTCGTCTTTTCTGGATCGTTCCTTCTTGGCTTCGGCGGCCTACGGCGCCAGCCGCTCACGCACCCAGGTGCCCTTTTCGAGGCGGTAGCGCAGCCGGTCGTGCAGCCGGCTCTTGCGGCCCTGCCAGAACTGCCAGCTGTCGGGCTTCAGGCGGTAGCCGCCCCAGTGCGGCGGGCGCGGTGGGTGCAGCAGAAACTTGGCACCGTACTTCGCGGCGGCGGCCACCAGCACCGCGCGGTCGGCGATGACCTGGCTTTGCGGGCTGGCCCAGGCGCCGATGCGCGAATCGAGCGGGCGCGTGGCGTAGTAGGCGTCGCTTTCCTCGGCGCTGACTTTTTCCACCAGGCCCTCGATGCGCACCACGCGCTCCAGCTCCACCCAGTGAAACTGCAGCGCCGCATAGGGGTTGCCGGCCAGCTCCAGACCCTTCTGGCTCTCGTAGTTGGTGTACCAGACGATGCCGCGGGAATCGAAACCCTTGATCAGCACCACGCGGGTGCTGGGGCGCAGGTCCGGGCCCACGGTGGCCACGGTCATGGCGTTCGGCTCGGGCACTTCGGAGGCGATGGCTTCGCGCAGCCACTGGTCGAACTGTTGCAGGGGGTCGGCGTGGGAGTGGGCCTCGCTCAGTTCGGCCTTTTCGTAGCTCTTGCGCAGGTCGGCAATGTTCATGGCGCCAGTATAGGGATCGGGCGTCAGTCGCCGGCGTGCGCCAGCAGCCGCGCGCGTGGCGGAAGATCTCGCGCAGTTGCTGCGGTGCCAGCTCGCCGGTGTAGCTGGGACTGTGCCGCGACAGGGTGAAAGCCAGTGCCGGCACCGGGCCGTGCGGCGTGGGGCAGGGCAGCCAGCGCGGGTCGTACACGCCGGTGGGCATCTCACGCGCCCACAGCGCGGCCAGTGCGGCATCGGCCTGGCGGTGCGGCACACGGTAGACCAGCCCCGAGCAGCATCCGCCGGGCAGCAGCGCGAACACCAGGCCCGGTTGCTGCGGCGTGCCGCGGTTGATGCGGCTCCACATCTTGAGCGCGCGGTGCCAGCCGTGCACGCGCGTGCGGTGGTGCTCGGCGGCCTCGAATTCGGTGCGCCAGATCAGCGAGGCGTAGCCGAAGATCCACAGGTCCGGGTGTCGCCCGCCGGGGGCGCGCTGGTGGGCCCACTGCGCGCGCACCCGCTCCAGCAGGGGTGCCGGGTCGCGCAGGACGGGCGCACTGGCGCTGTCAGGCTGTGTCATGTGCGCACTTTACAATCGCGCCACTATTTTTGGAGCTTGAACGATGTTTTCTTCCGACGATGAGAATCAAGGGTTGGTGTTGGGCGTGGTGTTCGGTGTGATCGCGCTGGTGATCGCACTGGTGATCGGCATCGGCATCTACACCCGCAACCTGGCCGCGGCCCCCAAGGCCGCCCCGGCGGCCGCGCAGACGGTGTCCGTGGTGGTGGTGCAGCCGGTGGCGACCGTCAAGGTCGAGAACGGCGTGGTGAAGTTCTACTTCGTCGTCGGCAAGGCCGATGTCGCCCCGGAAGCCGCGCAGGCGCTGGTGGAGGTGGTGAAGGCCGTAGCCGCCGGCAAGCTGGCCGTGATCAGCGGTTACCACGACGCCTCGGGCGACCCGGCGCAGAACGCCGAGCTGGCCAAGCAGCGTGCCTTGGCGGTGCGTGCTGTGCTGGTGGCGCAAGGCGTGGCCGAAGACAAGGTCGAACTGCGCAAGCCCGAGCAGACCCTGGCCAGCGGCCCCGCCGAAGAGGCCCGCCGTGTGGAAGTGACGCTCAAATAAGGCCTCGTTGCCCGCGGCAACCCGAAAAGCCCGGTTTTCCGGGCTTTTTTGTGGCCAAAACTGCCTTATCCCGGCGCCAGACGGTCACAAGGCGCTATCGAAAAAGGATTGATTGGGACGCCAGCAAGCAGCGCTTGCAGCCTCAGCGCGCCGGACGGTAGTGCAGGTGCGGCGCGCCCTCGGCGTCGTGCGCGTGGTGGTGTTCGGCCTGCAGCGCGATCACGTGCAGATGGCCGTGGCGCACGCCGGCCTGCGCGGTCAGCGCGTCGGCAAACTGGCGCACCTTCGCGGTCGGGCCCTTGAGGATCACCGACTCCAGGCAGTTCTCGTGATCCAGATGGGTGTGCATCGCGGCCACGGTGAGGTCGTGGTGCTCGTGCTGCAGGGCGGTCAGGCGCTCGGCCAGCGCACGTTCGTGGTGGTTGAACACATAGGACAAGTTGGCCACGCAATGGCCGGTGGGTTCGGCGCGCTGGTGGTCGCCCTCGATCGCGCCGCGGATCAGGTCGCGCACGGCTTCCGAGCGGTTGCCGTAGCCGCGCGCGGCAATCAGCGCATCGAACTGCGTGGCCAGCGCCTCGTCCAGCGAAATCGTGAAGCGTTCCACGGCGCGGCTTTCAGCCCAAGCCGGTGCCAGCGGCCAGCGCCGGACGCTGGATCAGCTCGATCTTGTAGCCGTCGGGGTCGGTGATGAAGGCGATCACCGTCTTGCCGCCCTTCACCGGGCCGGGCTCGCGCGTGACGTTGCCGCCGGCGGCCTTGATCTTCGCCACCGATTCGGCCACGTCGGGCACGCCGAGCGCGATGTGGCCATAGGCGGTGCCGAGCTCGTAGCTGTCGACGCCCCAGTTGTATGTCAGCTCGATCTCGGCCTGGCCGGGGTTGCCGCCGTCGAAGCCGAGGAACGCGAGCGAGTACTTGTACTCCGGGTTCTCGGACTGGCGCAGCAGTGTCATGCCCAGCACCTGCGTGTAGAAGTCGATCGAGCGTTGCAGGTTGCCGACGCGCAGCATGGTGTGAAGAAATCGCATGGAGAGGCCTTTCGAAGTGCGGATGCAAGTCTATTCCGTCGCGCCGCCAGCCGGTTTGTGGTGCAGGTCGAAGACCAGGCAGGTGGTGGTGCCGTGCGCGTACAGGGTGCCATCCGGGCCCACGAGCCGCGCCTCGGCGGTGGCCAGCTGCCGGCCGCAGTGGATCACCCGGCCTTCGGCGCGCACGCGCGGCACCTTGAGCGTGAGCGCGCGCACGATGTTCACGCTGAGCTCTGCCGTGGTGTAGCCGCGCCCGGGCGGCATCATGGTGTGCACCGCGCAGCCCAGTGCGGAGTCCAGCAGCGTGGCGAACCAGCCGCCATGCACCGTGCCCAGCGGGTTGAAGTGCGCCAGCGCCGGCGTGCCCTGGAACACCGCGTGCCCTTTTTCCACGTGGACCAGCAGGAAGTCCAGCGTCTTGCCGATGTGCGGATAGGGCAACTCGCCGCGCGACATGGCCTGCATGACCTCCAGCCCGGTCTTGCCGGCGATCCGTTCCGGGGTGGCGATGCCCGGGCCCGCGCCGGCGTCCATGCGCTGGCGCGCCGCGGCTTCGTCGGCGAGCCATTGTTCGAGGTGGTTGTGCGGTGTGTGGGACATGGTGTGCTTTCAAGGTCTAAAGTTGCATCTGCAATGATTGTAGCTACAATCATCAAATGTCCACCGTCGCATCGCCCCAGGGGTGCACCAACCTCAAGCTGCGCCAAGTCGTGCGCGGCGTTTCCCGCCTGTATGACGCCGAACTGGCCGGCGCCGGTCTCAAGACCACGCAGTACTCGCTGTTGTCGCATGTGCTCAAGCTTGGGCCGTTGCGCCCTGGAGAACTGGCCCGGGCCATCCGGATGGAACCGTCCACGCTCACGCGAAACCTCCGTCCGCTGATCGACGCGGGCTGGGTCACGCTGCAGACCGGGGGCGACGCCCGAAGCCGTCTGGTCGCGATCACCGATGCCGGCCGCGACAAACGGCAAGCGGCCCGGCGCTGCTGGCTGGCGGCGCAGCGCAAGCTCAATGCGCGCCTGGGCGTGGAGCGGGTTCTGGCACTGCACCAGATCCTCGATGAAACCATGGAGCGACTCGATACCGAGGGCGAGGAGACCGTCGATGAACTCGCCACAAGCCGCTCGTAGCCCCCTGTGGCTGGTGCTGCTGGCCGCCGCCGGCACCTTTGCGCTCACCATGGGCACGCGCCAGAGCATGGGCCTGTTTCTTTCGCCGATCAACACCGCGACCGGGTTGGGCCTGGGCAGCATCAGCCTGGCGTTTGCCTTCGGGCAGCTGTTCTGGGGGCTGACACAGCCCTTCGCCGGCGCGGTGGCAGATCGCATCGGCGCCGGCCGGGTGCTGCTGGCCGGTGTGCTGCTGGTGGCGCTGGGCACCTTCATCACACCCTTGATGAGCACCACGGCGGGACTGATCTTCGCGATTGGCGTGCTGTCGGCCGGCGGCGCCGGCATGGCCGGGCCGGCGGTGTTGATGGCGGCCACCACGCGCCTGCTGCCGCCCGGAAAGAACGGGCTGGCCACCGGCATCGTGAATGCCGGCGGCTCGTTCGGCCAGTTCGTGATGGCGCCGGTGGCGGCGGCACTGATGCTCGGCGTGGGCTGGGTCGCCGCGATGCAGATCCTCGGCTTGCTGGTGCTGACCTGCCTGCCTGCGGCCTTCCTGCTGCGCGGCAATGCGCTGCAGGCCACGCCGATCGGACAGAAACCGGTGGGCACCCGCGAGGCCATCGGCAACGCGCTGCGCACCCCGAGCTACCTGATGCTCGGCGCCGGCTTCTTCGTCTGCGGGTTCCACGTCGCCTTCCTGGCCACACACCTGCCCGGTGTGGTCGACACCTGCGGCCTGCCCGCCCAGTGGGCCGGCTGGTCGCTGGCAATGATCGGGCTGTTCAACATCGTCGGCAGCGTGGGCATGGGTTGGGCCGTGGGGCGCTGGCGCATGAAGTCGCTGCTGGCGCTGGTGTACGCCACCCGGGCCGTGGCGGTGGCTGTCTTCCTGCTGGCGCCCAAGACCGGCCCGGTGATGCTGGCCTTCGCGGCCGTGATGGGATTGACGTTTCTCTCCACCATTCCGCCCACCGCGGGGCTGGTCGCGCGCCTTTTCGGGCCGGCCCACATGGCGACCTTGTTCGGCCTGGTGCTGATGACGCACCAGGTGGGCGGTTTCCTGGGCGCGTGGCTGGGCGGCAAGGTGTTCGAGGCCACCGGGTCCTACGACTGGCTCTGGTACATCGACATCGTGCTGGCCATCGGCGCCGCGCTGATACACCTGCCGATCCGCGAGGCGCCGCGGGCGAACGCCGTGGCGGCGTGAACGCGGGCGATGGCCGGCCGTCAGGTCACCACGTCGTCCACCACGGACTCCAGTTCCCCGCGCAGCCAGCGGTGTGCCGCATCCACCTGGTGGCGCGCGTGCCACACCATGTACATCGGCATCGGCGGGCAGGGCAGGGGGGGCGCCACGCTGGCCAGGTCGCGCAGCAGGTGCGATTGCAGCCGTCCGGGCACGGTGGCCAGCAGGTCGCTGCCGCGGATGAACGGCGGCAGGCCCGCGAAGCCCGGCACCATGACGGTAAAGCGGCGCTGGATGCCTTGCGCGGCCAGGTGCCGGTCCAGGTCCAGCGCGCGGCGCGGCTCGTACACCACGGTGATGTGGTCGGCGGCCAGGTAGTCGGCGCGGGTGTGGGGCGGCTCGCGCACGGCAGGGTCGTAGAACACGCGGTAGCGGTCTTCGAACAGACGCTTCTGCAGCACGTCGGCACCGTCGGGCGGGCGCGGGCTGATGACAAGCTGGCAGTGCTCGCCGCGCAGCATTTCCAGGCTGGGCACGTCGGACGGAATCACGCGCAGCACCACGCCGGGCGCGGCCCGGCGCAGGCGCGCCATCAGCGCGGGCAGCAGCAGGTCGCGCTGGAAGTCGTTGGCGGCGATGGTGAAGGTGGTCTGCCAGCGCGCCGGGTCAAATTCGCCGGAGCGCGCAAAACGCTCCAGCTCGCCCAGCAGCTCGCGCGCTTGCGCTGCCAGCGCCTCGGCCCTTGCGGTGGCCACGATGCCACGGCCGGACTTGACGAACAGCGGGTCGCCCGTGATGGCCCGCAACTTGTCCAGCAGGTGGCTCACGGCCGACTGCGTGACGCCCAGGCGCTGCGCCGCGCCGGTGATGCTGCCGGCCTCCACCACGGCCACCAGCAGCTGCAGCAGCCGCGCATCAAGGTCTGACCAATCGAATTTGCTCATGAATAAGATCATGATTCATGGGTTTATCTTTGGCAATGGGCGCGAGACACTGCAGGCCTGACAAACATCAACCATCGCAGGAGACCCATGAGCCAGACCCCCCGCGCCATTCCCGGCACCACCCCGTTCGATGGCACCATGGCCCGCAAAGGCTATGCGCTGAACAAGATGTGCTTCTCGTTCAACGACAAGGCCAACCGCGACGCCTTCCTGGCCGACACTGAAGGCTACATGCGTCAGTACGCGCTCACCCCGGAGCAGATGGATGCGGTGCGCTCCGGCCAGGTGCTGCAGATGCTGGCCGCCGGCGGCAACGCCTACTACCTGGCCAAGCTGGCCGGCATCTTCGGGCTGGACATGCAGGACATCGGCGCCCAGCAGACCGGCATGACCAAGGACGAGTTCAAGGCGAAATTGGTCGCCGCAAATGAACAGTAGGCCCCCACGCAGGAGAACAACCATGGCACAACTCATCGGCGGCCTCGCCACCTCGCACATTCCCGCCATCGGCGGCGCCATCCACAAGGGCAAGCAGCAGGACCCGTACTGGAAACCCTTTTTCGACGGCTTTCCGCCCATCAGCAACTGGCTGGCGCAGGTCAAGCCCGACACGGTGGTGGTGTTCTACAACGACCACGGGCTGAACTTCTTCCTCGACAAGATGCCCACCTTCGCCGTGGGCGCCGCGCCCGAATACCGCAACGCCGACGAGGGCTGGGGCATTCCCACCACCGCGCCGCTGCCCGGCAACCTGGACCTGTCCTGGCACCTCATCAACCACCTGATCGCCAAGGAATTCGACATCGTCACTTGCCAGGAGATGCTGATCGACCACGCCTGCACGCTGCCGTTCAAGCTGTTCTGGCCCGGCCACGAGGTGGCGCCGGTGAAGATCGTGCCGATCAACATCAACACCGTGCAGTTCCCGCTGCCCACCGCGCGGCGCGTCTACAAGCTCGGCCAGGCCGTGGGCGAAGCCATCCGCGCCTGGGACAGCCCCGAGCGCGTGGTGGTGCTGGGCACCGGCGGCCTGTCGCACCAGCTCGAGGGCGAACGCGCCGGCTTCATCAACAAGCGCTTCGACCTGCAGTTCCTGGACAGCATGGAATCCAACCCCGAATGGGCCACGCAGTTCAGCGACCTGGAACTGGTGGAAAAAGCCGGCACCCAGGGCGTGGAACTGCTCAACTGGCTGGCCATGCGCGGCGCCGTCTCGGCCGGCGGTGCCAGCGTGAAGAAGGTCCATGGCAACTACCACATTCCCATCTCCAACACCGCCACCGGGCTGCTGGCGCTGGAGGTGGCGTGAGGGCTTGAACTCAGCCGAGAGCCGCTATCAGGACGATAGCTGCCCGTGGCCATTCCGCGCTGGGAGTGTCGCCTTCTTGTTCGCGGATTCAAGAACTGGGTCTGGCCTTCTCCCAGCACTTTCGCACAAAGCCAAACAGCGAGTGAAGGTGAGCTAAGGATGGCAAACAGTTAACCCAAGGAAGCACCGCCAGATTCAATTTCCTTGGCGCCTTCTCCCGCTTTGCATGCGGCAACAAATTCCTTGGCGACGTCTGCAAAGGCCCTTTCGCAGTTGGCGTCGTTGAGTTTTTCGACAGGGAATGACGGAAAGCCATTCAAGTTCGTTCCTCTCAAAGGTCCTGCAACTTCGGAGAACTTTTCAAGGAAGCGCCTGCGTTCTCTCTCGCTTGCCAGGGAAGGGGAACCACCAAGCTGGCCGAAACCAATAGCGACAGCCGCCCCGTATTTTGAAAGAGAGAAGGGATACGAATTCCTTCCATTCCCGCCAACTACGCGCGAGAAGATGGAGCCTTGCGTTGACGCCACACCCACCTCAGAGCAAAGGTCACGCACGATGCGTAGGAATTCATGCGCTCCCTTGATTGCTTGCTGACCCTTAGGGGCGATATGCTGAGCAAGCCATTCGTCCACGGAAATAGGATCAGGGCTCTGTCTGGTGGCGTTCCTTTGTGCTTGGCTACGGGCTGTCGCGCCGATGGATCTTGGCGATAACATGCGAACACCGTCGGCACCGACGAAATAGCGGAGTTCAATGGCCCTCACATCCGCTTTCATTTGTTCGTTCAAGAACTCGACGATACGTACCAACTCGGGCGGGATCACGTCTGCAACGAACACCAATGACAAATTCCCCGCCTGCAAGTTCGTGTCGACCTGCGACCAGAAATCGCCAGGATCAGTTTCTGGACCCAAGAAGTTTGACAAGATCAAGCTAGGATCGTTGTTTGTTTCGCCGCTTCCTTCGCTCAGGCACCTGTTCTCGAATTTGGCAGCGAACGAACCTTTCGGCCAGTACGCCACGCCGTTAGCCGCATAGTCGAGCATTTGGGCGACAACCTCGCGGCGTAGGCGGGTATCGCCGGCGCGTTTGACTTCAACCAGAACAGGGATGCCGTCTCGGGTTACAAAAACATGATCGATGAACCACCGATCACTGCACCCATCGCCGTCAGGTATGCCGCGCTCGCGCTGAATCAGCAGCAGTTCACCGCCAGAATCGGATATCAGGCTTGGGTAGCGCGCGATCAATTCCTGAAGTTCAACCTCGTCTTTTGGCGCAGACGGCTGAAATTCAACCAACGTTGTGTCTTGGCTGATGAGAAACAAAGGAGTTCGATCGTTCATATTGCGCAGGAGTCCTCTTCATTCAAGAACATCCGCCATTTTGCTTACGAATAGGTTGGATCAATGCACCAGATGAACGACTGTACATCCACCATGTCCCTTGGCTTTAGGTCCGCGATGGATTCTGATAGGTATTGGTAAAAGACCGTTGTGCTGTGGTAGGTCAACCAGTTAATTTGGGGCTTGTAGTTGATTTCAAATTGGCACAGTTCAGAGGCATGTTGCAGATTGAGCGGTTTAATGAAGACATCAGTCTTCGGATGCAGGAAGAACCGGAAGTTGGTGATTACAGGCCATTTATCCGCGCCCATATCCGCCAGAACCCGTGCAAGCGTTTCGAACCGGGGTTCTAGGTCCCCATGACCATGCAGATAGTCAACCAAAGCAACAGCAAAGCGCTTTGAATCAGGCAGATTTCGAATGCCATCTCGGAACGCCATCTTTTCATAAGGGGAAGGCAAAATGTTGTGTTGGTGGGAAAGGAATTGACTGGCATTGTCAAACACCATCTGGAAGTCGCCGGCATCGATATAACTCTGAAGTACTTGACGTCCCAGAAGTGTTGAGCCAATCCGCATCAACTCTTCCTTGAAGGTGCGTTCTGTGTCCATAAGTCGCTTTCCGGAAAATCCACCGGGAAACCGCTTGAGAAAATCCTCTTTAGCCTCGCTTAGGTTGAGGACTGGTCTTGAAGAGTCCCCGGGAGGCAGCATGATGTGGTCGAGCGGAATGCTTATTGCTTGATCCCCGGTCACTTGGCACAGTTTGTCGCGCGCCGAGTATTGCAAGTGGACGATCCCTCGATTGACGAAGAACACTCGGATATCTTGACTGCTTTCATCTTCAAGCAATTGACCGAGCCCCCATTCCGGCCTGGTCAAATGTTTGACCCGCATGCCTTTTAAAAAAGTTGTCATTACATTCCCCCTTCGTGGTTTTCGTCCTGCATCGTAGTTGCCATAGATGAAGTGGGAGTTCGTTCAATGAACCCACGCCCCCGAGCTTCCCGGCCCTGAAGGCGCCTGCTCCGCTTGCAACCAATCGGCCACGGCGCGGGCCGCCTCGGTGAATCGTTCGAGGCTGGCGGTCACGTGCTCGATTTGTAGGGGCCAGGCCGGTATTTCCAGCACGGCCAGCACCGTGTCTTCGTGCAGCAGGTAGCGTGAGGGGCCGTTGTTCAGGTTGAGGTGGTTGATCTGTACAAACAGGCGGCGGCTGGCGCGTTGGCCGCTGATCAGCGGCGAGTAGAACTGGGCCATGGGTGGCTCACCGACAAGATGGATGAAAAGTGGCAACCCCTTGCTGCGCAGCTGCAGGTACCCGTCTTCGTCAAACTCCAGGTCGGGGAGCTCGGTGGCTTCCCGTACCGTGTTCAGCAGCCGCTCGGCGATTTCGGCCATCCGGATTTCGGGGTCGCGCACTTGGTGCTTGATCTGCAGTCCCGGCAGCGCATAGTTGTTGCCGGCGTAGTCGAAGGCCTCGTACTGAAGAAAGCCTTCGTGCGGCACGCAGAACACTTCAGTCAGCGTGCGGATGGCCAGATTCGTCACGATGAAGTGATCGACCGGAACCGGAAAGTCGAGGAAAAAATTGCTGGAGCCGTCCGCGTCACGCTCGGGCGTGGCTTGTGCGGGGGTTCCGGTTGGCTTGCGCCAGCCCAGGCGCACCAGGGCGCGAACCTGTTTGTCATCCAGCCGTTCGCGTCCCGAGAGGAAATGGTTGCTCGTTGCTTCCACCCGCATGCCATGGGCGCCCTGCGCGGCGAATTGGACGAACCGGTTGGTCTCCTTCAGCGAAATGATCAGGCACTCGTCTTCCTTCATGGCGCCAAGCGTGAGCCTGAGGCGCTCTGCAAAGGCGTGCCAGCAATCGGGCAAAGGTTGGGGGGCCTGGCCCGGCGATTGACGCACCCGCGATTTCCTGGGGACGCGTCGGCCCAGACCGGCAAAGGCGATACCTTCTTCAAGCGACTCAAATGGCCGACCCAGCAGCAGTTCGGTCCATCGCCAGATCGGTGAACAGTCTCTCAGCTCGGTCCTGCCGATCGCAACGAAGCGTTCCCAGATGGCCGCCGCAAAGCCTGGGTGCACCGATGCGGGATACACGTTGACCCAATAGGGGCTCATCGCATCAATCGTCTTGTCGAGAAAAGGCGTCCAGTCGCCGCGCTGAGACGTCCAGTCATCGGAGTCGGGCTCGAGCCCTTCGGACACCAGCCGGAACCGCCAACCTTCGGCCGTTTGAAGGCCTTCGATGGTGTAGCCGCTGCCTTCGCCCGCGACACTCAGGATGACGTCCGGTTTGTTGTGTTCGATCACGGGGCCTTGTTCAGTCACGGTCCATCCTTTCTTCGCTTGCTATCGCGACTTTTCGGATCTGCGACACATCGATCTGAATCGGTGCGTCCTCAAATTCCGGGCGGAAATCGATCACCCATTGATTCGGGGCAATCCGGAGCCGTACGGGCACACCCACCAGGTGATCGTTCGTGCCATGCGTTACGTGCAGCGTCAGACAGATGGGTTGATCGTGCAACAGCGCATCCAGCAGATTGTTGAAATCGAGATCGCCCAGGTCCGGCATCGCGGGCATGTTGATGTCGATCTTTTTGTCCAGTCCGTAGAGCTCGAAGTTGGCGCGCCCCAGCATTTCCTTCAACAGGCCGCGCATGGGGTCGAGAAAGGGGCCGAGCAAATTGGGCGCGATTTTCTCCACCATGTTCTGCAGGGTCAGGAAGGCGTAGGCCTGTTGCGGCGTGAGCCAGAGCCCCGGTAGGGATCGTTTGGAGTGGTTCGTTTCAAGGCGGTACACGCCACCGTAGGCGTCCCAGACGATGGGTGCATGCATGTGGTCGCGCAGAAACTGCAGGTCCCGGTTCACGGTGGCGCGGGACACTTGAAGGTCATCCATCAATTGCGCCATCATGGCGCCTTGCGGCCTGCGCAGCAGGGCGTCCATCCGGGTGAGGCGGTGTTCACGGGCCATGTCGATTTGGGTTCTGAATGGATCGTTGGTGCTCAGACGGCCATCGCGTTGGCGCGGGCCGGGTCGGTTGGGGCGTCGGCTCTGATGTTCCAGGTATTGGCAAACGCGCGCAAGGTGTTGTCGTGGATGGCGAGCACAGGCTCAATGCTGCCTTGGGCGTCGCGCTGGTAGCCGCCCGCCAGGTTCCAGGCGACGGGGACGCCCCAGGCACGCAACGCGCCGAAGACCTTCTCATCGCGGCGGTGGAGTTGGTCCGTGGTCATCCATCCGCCCAAAGGATCGTCAACATGCGGATCGGCACCGGCCTGGTACAGCACCAGGTCGCAGTCGGCAAATGGTCGGAGCAGGTCGGGCAATCGCGCAAGAAACGCTTCGGCTTGTTGCGGGCGGCCGAAATCGCGGGTCGGGCTGTAGTGCAGTACCCGTTCACGCAGCCCCAGGCGTCGGATGATGTGGTCGGTTCCGTCGCCCCAGTGCTGGTCGAAGTCGACGATGCCGACCTTTCGGACAGAGCCTTCTCCCAGCAGCACCGCAGCCGCAACCATCAGGCCGTTGAAGGTGCAATAGCCGCCTGCGAAGTCGTAACCTGCATGGTGAAAGCCGGAACACGGGGCGATGGCGCCCCAGCCGTTGGCCAGGGCATCCCGCGCCGCGGCAAGCATGGCACCGCTGGTGTAGGGCAGGGACGATGCCACGCTCGCGAGCCGGTTGCCGAATCCGTTGCGGACGCGGCCTTCGAGCACGCCTGCAACGAAATCGCGGTCGTGGGCGAGGCAAAGTTGATGTTGGCTGACTGGCGACGGCGCCCGCACGTCCAGCGGAAGGCCCAGTCGAGCCCATGAATCCATGACGAGCGCGGGCTTGCCCGCGCTGGGCGAATAGCTCGCGGCGTCGGCCACCATCTCGGGCGTGTAGTGAACAGCAAGTCTCATGTTGGGGCTCCTTTTCCGGTTTGATGCGGATAGTCTGAGAGACCGGTGTCTCACCACATAAGCCACCGCCAACTTTTTTTGCCAAGACAAGCTTGCCCTTCCGCCCGAAAGCCGGCACCCAGGGCGTGGAACTGCTTAACTGGCTGGCCATGCGCGGCGCGGTCTCGGCGGGCGGCGCGAGCGTCAGTAAAGTGCACGGCAACTACCACATCCCGATCTCCAACACCGCCGCCGGCTGCTGGCGCTGGAAGTGGCGTGAGGGCTTGGACAGGATGGCCCGGTTGACCGGTCCGGCTTCAGGAACCCGGGTTTGCAGGCTCCTCACGCACCGGTTCAGGCGCGTCGCCGGGTCTTCTCAACCGACAAAGCCGTCATGAACCGGACCAGGAAGTTGCAGTCTTCATCCTGCAACACGCTCATGTCGCCCGAGGCAACTGGCGCCACATACGCACGAATGACCTGCAGGGCGGCAATGCGTTCATCGATTTTTGACAGGGCTTCGCCAGCCAGTCGCCAAATGGCTGGCTCATCGAGTTCCCCTTGATCGCGATCGGACAGCAGCAGCCCAATTTCGGCCAGCGTGAAGCCGAGTTCCTTCAGATGCTTGATGGCCTTGAGCCGGTCCACTGTGTCGGTGCCGTATTGGCGATAGCCGGCTTCGGTCCGGCTCTGTGGCGCAATCAGGCCTTCCTCCTCGTACAAGCGCAACTGGCCGCGGGTCACGTTGGCGGCTTTGCACAATGCGCCAGTCGTCTGCAGGGACTTGAAGGGGGCCGCGGTGTTGACGGTCTTCATGGCGGGTTGCTGTCGGGTGCTCGGGCGCGGGCAAGAATGAGGGCCCTGGGCGCTACGGCTCCAGTTTTTCGAACCGGGCGACCAGGCTGGCGTGGCTGCGCGGCCATGCGTCCATCGCCCGGTAGTCACGCGCAGGAATCCCGTTCAGGAAGGCCAGGGCCAACTGGCGTGTGGCGATCTTGACCCTGGGGTTCAGGTTCACGCCACCGGTCCCGGCGCGGTCGGTGAAGATGCTGTGCGAGCCATCCTTGAAGACAGCGAGCACCTTGGGCACGGCGCGCTCGCTGCCGGTGGCGTTGAAGATGTCCATTCGATCCTGGAAGCCCGAGACGTAACCCGGGATCTGAATCACGTCCTCGGTGGCTGTGATGTGCAGCGTCGGAACGTCAATGCCTGAGAGTATCTTGCTGGGATCCCCCATGCCGTAGAAAGGGGGCGCTGAGATGAGGATGGCCGCGCTGATTCTCGGGTCACGCAGCGACAGCTTTTGCCCTTGCTGTTCGACCTGGGCGCCCGAAATCAGCATCGTGGTGTTGGCGCCGTAGGAGTGACCGGCGGCGACGATGCGCCGGGTATCGAACAGCGCGCCGGCCGGGGCGGCCAGGATCTGGTCAAGCGCATACCGAAGGTCCTGCACCCGATGGAGCGCCTCCGAGACTTGTGCGGCATCGCTCAGGCGGGCCGGCAGGGTCAACGGATTGCCCGACCAGATCTGACGGTCGCTCCCCACGTGCTGCACGTGCAGGCTGCCAACCCCGTGGGCGGCAAAGTAACGACCGAGGTAGCTGTAGCCGTCTCTGGAACCCCCGATGCCGTGCGAGAAGACGACCAAGGGCAGCGACCCTGCCGCGGCCTGTGCGGCGGGCAGATACAGTTTCGCGGGCACCGGACGCCGGCGTTGGGTGTCGAACCAATCAAAGCTTTGTGCGGTGAACAGCGAAGCATCCACGTCCAGCGCTTCAGGGGCGGGTGACGCCAAGGTCGCCCCCGGTTGCGGCGCTTCTTGCGTGCGCGCGCCGACCGGACTGAGCATTGCGACACAGGCGAGCAGCACGCCGGAAAACCAAACCTTGCGGCGGTGGCGGAGGGCGTCGGGGAATGGATCGGGTTTCATCGGGTTGGAATCCATCGTATACCTGGTACCAAGGTGCCAGGTCAAGGCCATTCAATGACCTTGGTGCAGGCAGGAAAACCGCTTGACCTGGCGCCTTGGTGCCGGGTTTTCAATCTCTCCATCGAAACCATTCTTTGGAGATTCCTTTGGCCTCACCCCCAACACCCCACAAGACAGCACTCATCACCGGCGCATCGTCAGGCATCGGCAAGGCGCTGGCGTATCACTTTGCGCAAGACGGCTACCTCCTCGTGCTGGCAGCCCGTGGCGTCGCCAGGATGCAGGCCCTGGCCGACGAGCTGCAAGAGCGATTCAAGGTGGGCGTGACCGTCATGGGTGCCGATCTTCAAACCAACGATGGTGCGGCACGGCTGCACGCCGACGTCAAGGCGCGCGGCATCGTCCTGAGCGCCCTGGTCAACAACGCCGGGTACGGTGCCTTCGGCGAGTTCAAAGACTCGGCGCTGCCGCAGGAACTGGCCATGATGCAGCTCAACATGAACACGGTTGTCGTGCTGACCAAGCTCTTCATGCCCGATCTGCTGGCAACCCGCGGCAAGATCTTGAACACGGCCTCCACGGCGGCCTTTCAGCCGGGTCCCTATATGGCGGTGTACTACGCCACGAAGGCGTTTGTGCTGAGTTTCTCGGAGGCCCTTGCGGCCGAGCTCGAAGACACCTGCGTGACCGTGACGGCGCTGTGCCCCGGTCCGACGGCCTCGGGCTTTCAGGACAAGGCTAACCTGGGCCACTCGGCCCTGGTCAAAGGCAAGAAATTGCCCACCTCGGAAGACGTTGCCGCATCGGGCTACCGCGCCATGCAACGCGGGCAGCGGGTCTACATCCCGGGCTTCAGGAACTGGGCCATGGCCCAAAGCGTGCGCATCACGCCGCGCAACCTGACCACCCGAGTGGTCAAGGCCCTGTCCAGACCCGTCAGCTGAGTTCCGAACCAGGAACAAACACTTGAGCCGTTGATTGAGTGCGCCGTCACAGGAAATGGGGTCTTGCAGCCCGCCTGAACCGTTGCAAGCGGTTTTGCGAGCCGAGGCGAACGCCTGGCGGTGACCGGTGCCGACGCGGTCACGGCCCGCCGCCGGCCGATTGCGCGGCGGGCGTCAGGATGCCGTTCAGCAATCGCCGAGACCTGGCAGCGAATACGGGCACCTGGCATCGGGCGCTGGAAGTGGCGTGAACAAGGACTGGGTCGGGTTGAGAATTGCTATCAAATCAATAGCTGCTTGTGGCCATTCCGAGATGGAATGAAGGCCATTTCATTCCAGAAAAGCGCGTTTTCGGCGCCAGTCGACCGTTGAATGGCCTGACTAGCGGGGAAAAGCCTGTGCGATGGCCGACCTCTCCGCGCAGCCCAGGCTTGATACCGGAGCGCTCTTCCTTGCCATCTCGGGACGCCCGTGGCCGATGCCGGACCCCGCAGATCGCGCTACGGACCGGGGCCGCCGTTGACGCACGTCATGGCACCAGCGCGCGGTCGGCATAGGCTTCCAGTTGACAGGAGGTCCGCGATGAACACCTTGACCAAGTTGGCACTGGGCATGATGGGGCAGTTGCGTGCTCAGCCGGCACGCGGGAATGCTGCCACGTCCATCCCGCTACCGGAACCCAAAACCCGCGGCGGCATGCGGCTTCTGGAGGCGCTGTCCAAGCGGCAGTCTTCCCGGGACTTCCTGCCCGACCCGTTGCCCCTGCCGGTCCTTTCCGGACTGCTGTGGGCGGCGTACGGCCAGAATCGGGCCGACGGTGGGCGGACGGCGCCATCGGCGCTCAATGCCCAGGAGGTGGACGTCTTTGTGGCTTTGCCTTCCGGGGCCTATCGCTACAACGCGGCCGCCCACCGGCTCGACCTGATCGCCGGCAGCGACATCCGGCGCGTCACCGGGTACCAGGACTTCGTGGATGAGGCCCCTCTGGATCTGGTGTTCGTGGCAGACCACACCCGGATGGGCCTGGTGCCCGCGGCGCAACGCGAGGCGTATGCCTATGCGGCTGCCGGGGCCATCGCCCAGAACGTCTACCTCTATGCCGCCAGCAGCGGTCTGGGCGCCGTCATCCGGGCCTGGATCGATCGCGATGCGATTGCCGACGCACTGGGCCTGTCGCACGACCAACAGGTCCTGCTGTCACAGACGGTCGGCTATGGCCAGGCTGCCCCGTCGTCATAGTCGCCCCTGGTGAAGCCCCGAAGGCGCGTGGCGCCCTGCGGAAGCTGTTGGTCCAGGGCGTGACGTTCCGGAAGCGGGCGAGGGCGTCTTTTTCGCCGGGGGCAGTGACGGTGCCGACCATGACGAATCCGCGTCTGAGCAGCCGGGACTCGCGCCAGGTGTTGCCCTTGAACCCGAACAGCACACCGAGGATGGTCAGCACCAGATTCATGATCGATGCGGCGGTGCTGGCATCGGTGCCCGCCGCGACCCCATAGCCGAGCGCGGCGGTGGCAACCAGGCCACCGATTCCGATCGTCCACAAGCCTTTGAATGGCGCCCAGGAAATGCTGAACAGGGCTGCCGGCCACGACCATCCGGCCTTGACGGCTTCGGCGTTTCCGGACGATTCTTTGAAGACCCGGAACGGTTTCATGATGACGGCTTTGCTGGGGTGACGGTTTGCGAGGATTGGATTGCGCCGGACCAGAAACTGTGCGAGGACAGCCTGAACGCGGCCACCCGGATGCAGTGCCGGCGCGATGCCAAGGCCGAATACGACAACGCCTTGGCCGCTGCCAAGGCCAACATGAACGCTGCGTTGCACGCAACCGCTGCTCCGGCACCGATGCCACCGCCGGTCTATCAGCCCCCGCCGCCCGTGGTGTACCAGCCACCGCCAGCGCAGCCGATGGTGCCAGTCCTCACGGCGCCCGCTCCACCGGCGTCCATGGAGCCGTCGTTGGAACCCGCTGGGATGATGCCGCCCCCGCCCGTCCAGGCAGCCTGCTACGACTGCGGGCAGGTGACGAATGTCTTCGAGACCGAGAAGAAAGGGCAGGGCAGTGGGCTGGGCGTGGTCGCGGGCGCCATCGCCGGTGGCGTGCTCGGGCACCAGATCGGCGGTGGCATGGGCAAGAACCTCGCGACCATCGCAGGTGCAGCCGGCGGGGCTATTGCGGGCAACGCGATCGAGGGCAACGTCAAATCCACCCGGATGTGGGTCGTGAGCGTCGCGTACCCGGGCGGCGCCACCGCGAACTATGACTTCACCACTGCGCCCGTGTTCAAGGTCGGCGACTTCGTGCGGAAGTCCGGGCAGACCGTCGTGTATCCGTGATCACCGGCCGATCTGCCCAAAATGCAGATCATCGATTGGCCTGAGACCCTCGGACTTCAAATCAAGGTGGGTGCTTCGATCCGGCGTGCGACGGGCGGCGCTGGCCGGAAAACGGCGGTCGATTGCGGATTGGCATGCCTGCTGCGGCGGCTGGAATCACCCTGTGCGAATGTAGTGAAGTGCTGATTAGGCCGAATTGAAGCCCGGTGCGGCGGCGTTTCGGGCCATTCTTGGGTCGGCACAGGCGTGAGACATGCATCATAATTCGTGACCGATCGGTCGACGAATGACGTCCGGCCCGGTTCCCTCCAACTTGCTTTCCCCCATCACCATGACCACCCTGCTCCAAAGCTTCATCGGCGGCCGCTGGATCGGCGCGCAGCCGGCGCAGGCCTTGCGCAGTGCCATCAACGGCCAGACCGTGGCCCACACCCATGCCGAAACGCCGGACTTTGCCGAGGCGGTGGATTACGCCCGCCGCGTGGGCCTGCCGGGCCTGCTGGCGCTGGACTTCCAGCAGCGCGCCGCCCGCCTCAAAGCGCTGGCCAAGGTCCTGGGCGAGCGCAAGGAAGAGCTGTACGCCATCTCGGCCCACACCGGCGCCACGCGCGTGGACGGCTGGATCGACATCGAAGGCGGCACCGGCACGCTGTTCTCCTATGCCAACGTGGGCGCGGGCGAGCTGCCCAGCGGCAACCTGATTCACGAAGGCCCGGCGCTGAACCTCGGCAAGAAGGGCACCTTCGGCGGCACGCACATCCTGGTGCCGCGCGGCGGCGTGGCGGTGCACATCAACGCTTTCAACTTCCCCGTCTGGGGTCTGCTGGAGAAGTTCGCGCCCAGCTTCCTGGCCGGCATGCCCTGCATCGGCAAACCCGCCACCGCCACCAGCTACCTGACGGAAGCCCTGGTGCGCATCGTGAACGAATCCGGCATCCTGCCCGCCGGTGCGCTGCAGCTGGTGATCGGCTCCACCGGCGACCTGCTGGACCGCCTGGACGGGCGCGACGTGGTCACCTTCACCGGCTCGGCCGACACCGCAGCCAAGCTGCGCGTGCACCCGAACGTGGTGCGCCACAGCATCCCGTTCAACGCCGAGGCCGACTCGCTGAACTGCGCCATCCTGGCCCCTGAGGTGACGCCCGACGACGACGAGTTCGACCTCTTCGTCAAGGAAGTGGTGCGCGAGATGACCATCAAGGCCGGCCAGAAATGCACCGCCATCCGCCGCGCCATCGTGCCGCGCCAGCACCTGGACGCCGTGGCCGAGCGCATCGCCGCCCGCCTGGCCAAGGTGGTGGTCGGCGACCCGTCGGTGGAGGGCGTGAAGATGGGCGCGCTCGCCTCGCACGCGCAGCAGGCCGACGTGGCCGAGCGCGTGGCGCTGCTGCGCCAGGGCGCGGAGGTGGTCTACGGCGGCGGCGACGGCTTCGCCCCGGTGGGCGAGGGGGTGGCCAACGGCGCCTTTTTCCAGCCCACGCTGCTGCTCGCGCGCCAGCCAATGGCCAACAGCGCGGTGCACGACGTCGAGGCTTTCGGCCCCGTCAGCACGCTGATGCCGTATGACGGCGTCGAAGAAGCCCTGCAGCTGGCCGCGCGTGGCCAGGGCAGCCTGGTGTGCTCGCTCATCACCAGGAGCCCGGAGACGGCCGCCACCATGGTGCCGGCGCTGGCCGCGCTGCACGGCCGGGTGCACGTGCTGGACCGCGTCTCGGCGGCGGAATCCACCGGCCATGGCTCGCCGCTGCCGGTGCTCAAGCACGGCGGCCCGGGCCGCGCGGGCGGCGGCGAAGAGCTGGGCGGCCTGCGCGCCGTCACCCACCTGCTGCAGCGCGCGGCGGTGCAGGGCTCGCCCACCATGCTGACGGCGGTGACGCGCGAATACGTGCGCGGCGGCGCCGTGCTGGAAACCGGCGTGCACCCGTTCCGCCGGCACTTCGAGGAGATCCAGATCGGCGAATCGCTGCTCACGCCCACCCGCGTGATCCGCGACGAAGACGTGCACGCCTTCGGCCACCTGACCGGCGACCTGTTCTACATGCACTTCGACGACGAAGCCGCCAAGGCCTCGCCCTTCGGCCAGCGCATTGCGCACGGCTATCTGGTGCTGTCCGATGCCGCCGGCCTGTTCGTCGTGGCCGAGCCCGGCCCGGTGTTGGCCAACTATGGCCTGGACACGCTGCGCTTCGTCAAGCCGGTGGCCATCGGTGACAGCATCCAGGTGCGCCTGACCTGCAAACGCAAGATCGACCGCAACAAGAAAGACGCCAACGGCAAGGGCCAGGGCGTGGTGGCCTGGGACGTGGAAGTGAAGAACCAGCACGGCGAACTGGTCGCCAGCTACGACATCCTGACGCTGGTGGCCAAGAAGGGCTGAGCGCTTCGCCGGGGCCTTTGCGGGCCACCTCGACCGCAACAAAAAAGACGCCAACGGCAACGGCCAGGGCGTGGTGGCCTGGGACGTGGAAGTGAAGAACCAGCACGGCGAGCTGGTGGCGAGCTACGACATCCTGACGCTGGTGGCCAAGAAGGGCTGAGCGCTTCGCCGGGGCCTTTGCGGGCCACCCAACCCGCTTGCCATCAGGGCCCGCTTGGCATAGACTGCGACTGGTCAGATAAACTAGTCAGAAGCAACATGTCAACCCCAGTTCCCCCGCCAACCGCACCCGTCTGGCGCCTGCAGGATGCCAAGTCGCAGTTCAGCGCCTTGGTGGACAACGCCCTGCGCGGTGTCCCGCAGCATGTCACGCGCCGGGGTCGGCAGGCCGTGGTGGTGATGTCGGAGGCGGATTACGCTGCCCTGAAGCGCAACGCAACCGGCCCGGCCGCCAGACCGGCCAGTCTGATCGGGCATTTGCTGGCCATGCCCAAAGTGGCCGATGAGGCATCCGGCCTTGACCTGCAACCGCGAGAAATCGATTTTTCATGATCTTGCTGGATACGGTGGTGCTGTCCGAGCTTCGCAAGGCCCGACCGAACGCCGGACTGGTGGCGTATCTCGCAAACCAGGCCGAAGACGCCGTCTTCCTGAGCGTCCTGTCGGTGGGTGAAATTGAAGCCGGCATCGAGCGGCAGCGCAACGTGAACCCAGCCTTTGCCAACGAACTGGAGCAGTGGCTGGTCACGCTGGAGCTTCAGTTTGCCCGGTCCATCCTGCCGGTGACGCCGGCCATTGCGAGGCTGTGGGGTCGCCTGTGTGTGCGAACCTGCAACAAGGGCATCGACAACCTGATCGCCGCGACGGCGCTGTGTCACAACCTGACGGTGGTGACCCGCAACGTCAAACACTTTGAACCGACTGGTGCGCGGGTTCTGGACCCGTTTGGGGCGGCCGGGTAGTTCCGCCCGTGCCACCGTCGTTCAGGTGCGCAGAGGTCTCGGGGTCACGCAGAGGCCACGTGGTCAAATCTCGGGGACCTCTTCGTCGCGGCCGAGCCCGGCCCGATGCTGGCCAACTACGGCCTGGACACACTGCGCTTCGTCAAGCCGGTGGCCATCGGCGACAGCATCCAGGTGCGCCTGACCTGCAAGCGCAAGATCGACCGCAACAAGAAAGACGCCAACGGCAACGGCCAGGGCGTGGTGGCCTGGGATGTGGAAGTGAAGAACCAGCACGGTGAACTGGTCGCCAGCTACGACATCCTGACGCTGGTGGCCAAGAAGGGCTGAGCGCCGTCTCCCACAAAAAAGCCCGCCGGTCAGCGGGCTTTTTGTTTCGTTTTTGATAGCAGACCATGACCATTCGGCGCTGGGGTAAGCCAAAAAATACGGCCCATCCCAGCGCAGATCGTTCACTGGCAGCTTCCGAAATCGCAGTGCATGGCGTGCTCGATGCCCGCGCCCGGTTCCAGACCGGCGAGCGTCCGGGCTCGCTGGCGACCACCTGACCCCGGACTCGGCCGGTTGTGTTCCGCCCCAAATCGCGCGCAAACCCCCGCGCCTCACACCTGGAGCAGGGTCTGTTTTGATGCCCGCCCAAATTGGGCAAAGCGACTTCGGGCTTCCTGTGGCGCTCCATAGAATGGGTTCACATTCACTCAGATGGAGCAAACCATGATGATTTCTTTGAAATCCGGCCTGCGCGCGGCACTGCTGGCGGCGGGTGTCGCTGCCGCGCTGGCCGGTGGCGTGGCGCAAGCGCAGACGCAAGAGATTCCCCTGATCACCGGCGAGCATTGGGCCAAGTCCACCGAGCAGAACAAGAAGGCCTATCTGGTCGGCATGACCAACATGCTGCAGGTGGAAATCGCCTACCAGGCCGGCAATGCCCTGACGGAATCGCAGACCGTCGTGCCGCGTTTCGCCAAGGGCTTGAAGGGCCATACCCTGGATGGCGCGATCGCCAAGGTGGACGCCTGGTACGCCAGGAACCCCGGCCGCATGCAGCAGACCGTCGTTGAAACGATCTGGTATGAGCTGGTGGTTCCCGGCCTGAAGCAGAACAAGTGAAGGAAAACATCATGATGAAAAAAATCTCGGCAATTTCGCTTGCGCTGGCCGCCACCGCGCTCATCGGCTGCACCAACATGACCACCCAACAGCAGGGCACGGTCAGCGGCGCTGCGATCGGCGCCGCAGCGGGCGCCGGCATCGCGACCATCGCGGGCGGCAGCGGCTGGACCGGCGCGGCGATCGGCGCAGTGGCCGGTGGTTTGGTCGGCAACATGAAGGGCAGCCAAGCAAAGTAGTTTTCGCTGTGGATACTCATTTTTTGACGACTATCCATCATTGATCTGCGCTCGGGCGAAGCAGGAAGACAGCGATTTCTGAAATAGCTGTTGCGGTTGTCGCTTGCCTCGCCTTGGGCTTAGCTATCCCGCTTTGGTGAGCGCGCGTTTCAAGAATCGTTCTCCGGCGCCAACTGAACGACTGCCGGCCCACCGAGACGTCGCAGCCCAGGCCCTCGCCGGTCTTGCCACGCAGGCCGACGAAGGCGTTCTCCAAAAGCGCCTCGCCGGCGTTGCGGTAGTCGAAGAAATCGCTCGGCAGGGTTTTCGAAAAACCCACCGACAACCCCCCGTAGACCTCGCCCGCGCCACTCAGGCCGTAGGTGCCGCTGAGGACCGGGTTCAGCCAGAGTTCGCCGAAGCTGCGATCCCGGTCAAACGTTGGCGCCGACGTCGCGGCGAGATACCACCACGCCCCCCGCATCGAATACGACCAAGTCTGCGCCTGCAGGTTGCCGCGCAACGCCAGATCATCTGAGCGCCACTGCCAAGGGGCCGGGGCTGGCTGGGCGCCCGCACTGATGGCGGCCAACAGCCAGGCCGCCAAGGACAGGGGGATGCGGGGCCGTGGCAGCTTCATGGCAAGATTCGGGTGGCCACTTCCGGCGTCGTGCGGGTTTCAAGGACTTATTTTTCAGGAGCACCTCGTGGCCATTCGGCGCTGGGATGAGGCTGTTTTCGTTCGGTTTTCTGAAAAAAAAGGGGTGTGGCGCGGTCTGCCATCGTCCATGAAGGTGGGCGACGCCCTGATACGCGGCATGGCCCTGTGCGCGGCGGGTCCATCGGGCCCGGCCGGTGGGCCGGGAGCCATCGTCCGGCCATAATTTCGAGACCCCCCCTGCGCCTTTTCGGCCAGTGGTTAAATCCAGCAGGAGACGCCCGTGGCCGCAAACATCCTGGTCTTCATGTTCCAAGGGCCATCGGGCGTGCTCGACCGTGCGCCACGATGCGTGGACGCGGGAGGCCGATCGTGAGCGGAGAAACCGACAACACCCCCGGGCAGCCCGCCCCTGACCTCTCCGCACCCGGCCTTCCCGGCGAGGCGCCCGTTCAGACCGATGCCCTGCCGGCGGAGTACTGGCGGGCCTTCGCAATCGTCGCCTTTTCGATGAACCGCTTCATCATGGATCAGATGATCCGGGCGGCGCGGCTTTTCGACAACGACACCGAGGCGATGGTGTTGTTCGGCGTGCTGTCGCACCTCAATGTCGCGCACCTGATGCCGCCCGGCGCACGCCCCTCCAGCACGCTCAACCAACGCGGATCGGTCCCGGACTCGCAGCCCAGGCTGCGACCCGTGCGGATTCGGGACCTGGTGCAGATCACCGGCCGGCCGCGCGAAACCATCCGGCGCAAGCTCGACCGCCTGGAGGCGACCGGGCGCGTGCTGCGGGTCGTCGACGGCTACGTGCTCAACGTCGAATCGGTGGACCCCGAGATGCGCCAGTTGTCGGCCGATGGTGCACGGCGCTTCATGGAGACGTCGGCGGTCATGGCGGCGGCCCTGCGCGATGCGCAGGATGTGCTGGCGCGCGAATCGGCCTCGGCAGGCGTGGGCAAGGACGCCGCGTAGCGGCCTGGGCCCGCATCAACGCGCGCCGGCGCATTCGGCCAGCAGCGCGCGCTTGGTCCGGGTCTCGGCGAAGGCGGTGGCGACCGTCGCGACCACGGCCACCACCAGGGTCGCGGCCACCGGCCCGACGGTCACCGTGCCCACGAAGCGCTGCCACAGCACGGCCAAGGCCGTGAAGGTGCCGAAGGCCAGCAGGGTGTTCGAGAGCGCGATCCGCAAGCCCGTGGGCACGAACGGCACGGCCTGCAGCGAGGCCGGCGCCACGCCGGACTTGCGCGCCCCGGCGCGAAACATGAAGAACGTGACGCAGGTCATGATGAACGCGAGCGCGAACGCCACCGTGGCCGCGTTGCCGAGCGCCGTGACACCCGGCGAGCCGATGCTGTCCATCGACAAGGGGATCGACGCGCTGCCTTTGAAAGCCGACCAGGTGATCGCGCCATTGATCGCACCGTTGATCACGGCGCCGGGCATCGAGGTGACATAGCGGGGCGGGTCCATCGAAAAGGACATGGAGAGCTGCCTTCCAGAAAGAAAAGGGCGCATGTTCGCCGGCCCTGGTTGAGGCTCGCAAGCCCGCGCCGCCCATTTTGGGCAGCCGCCCAAAATGGGCGATTTCACGGGCACTCCGGTTGATTTCGCCCGCGACCGGGTCCTAGACTGCGCGCCTTTGTCTTTGTTCTTCAACGGAGGTCGTCTTGTCAGCACTCGATGTTTTCAGTCTTTCGGGCCAGGTGGCCATCGTCACCGGGGGTGGCGCCGGCATTGGCCGTGGCATCGCCGAACTGTTTTCCGAAGCGGGCGCCGCGGTGGTCGTCAGCGACCTGAAGCAGGAAACCGCCGAACAGGTCGCCAGCGGCATCGTCGCGGCGGGTGGTCGCGCGGTGGCGGTGGCCTGCGATGTGACGAATCCGCAGGCGCGCCAGGCGCTCGTCGACGCCGCCATCGCGGCGTTCGGCAAGGTCACCATCCTGGTCAACAACGCCGGCGGTGGCGGCCCCAAGCCGTTCGACATGCCGATGGAGACCTTTGTCTGGGCCTACGAGCTCAACGTGTTCTCGATGTTCAACCTGACCCAGCTGTGCGCGCCGCACATGCAGGCGGCCGGCGGCGGCGCGGTGCTGAACATCAGTTCCATGGCCGGCGAGAACAAGAACCAGCGCATGGCCTCGTACGCGTCGTCCAAGGCGGCCGCCAATCACCTGACCCGCAACATCGCCTTCGACCTGGGGCCGATGGGCGTTCGCGTCAACGCCATCGCGCCCGGCGCCATCAAGACCGCCGCGCTGGCCAGCGTGCTCACGCCCGAAATCGAGAAGGCCATGCTCAAGCACACGCCGCTGGGCCGGCTGGGCGAAGCGCGTGACATCGCCCAGGCGGCGCTGTTCCTGTGCTCGCCCGCGTCAGGCTGGGTCAGCGGGCAGGTGCTGACCGTCAGCGGCGGCGGGGTGCAGGAACTCGACTGACCCCCGGGCCGCGCCATCCGCCGGCCCATCGTTCCATTTCCCGGTTTTCCACAAGGTGCTTTCCATGTCCCACGATCCCTATCAAATCCTCCCAAAGCCGTTCAGCCTGGACGGCTACAGCGTCATCATCACCGGCGCTGGCGGCGCCATCGGCGGCGCCACGGCGCATGTGCTGGCACAGGCCGGCGCCAATGTTGTCGTCTCCGACCTGAACCTGGCCAACGCCGAGAAGGTGGCCGCGGACGTCCAGCAGGCCACGGGCCGCGAAACCCTGGCGGTCAAGACCGACGTGACCAGCGAGGCCGAACAGCAGGCGCTGATCGACGCGACGCTCAAGAAATTCGGCAAGATCACCGCGCTCATCAACAACGTCGGCTGGGGCGAGTACACGCCGCTGTGGGGCGTGAGCATGGACTACATGATGAAGTCCTACCTGCTCAACACGGTCAGCGCCTACAACCTGTCCAAGCTGTGCATGCCGCACCTCAAGCAGCAGGAGAACGCCTCGATCACCATCTCGGGCTCGGCGGTGGGCAGCACGCCGTCGCCGGAGTTCATCTCCTACAGCAACGCCAAGGCCGCGCTGCTGCACATGAGCAAGAGCATCGCCGCGATGTCCGGCCCCGAGGTGCGCTGCAACGCCATCGTCATCGGCTCGGTGGACAACGGCGAGGCCACGCTGAAGGCCGGCTACGACCCGGAGATGTTGAAGCGCCTGGCCGACTCGTTCGTGCTCAAACGCCGCGGCGCGCCGTTCGACATCGCTTACGCCTTCAACTACCTGCTCTCGCCCGCGGCCGCATGGGTCACCGGCATCCACCTGCACGTGGACGGCGGCGGCAGCTACAAGAGCAAGATGCCCACGGCCGACTGATGCGCGGGGTGTTCAAGGCGGCCAGCGGGCCGGCGACGCGGGGCGCCGCTTGGCTCGCGCGGGCGTTGCTGGGCGCTGCCTGGGGGGCGGCCGCCTTCGCGCAAACGGTGCCGCAGCCGCCGGCCCGCGCGGCGGTGTCGGACATCCCGGCGGCCGGCATCGTGCAGCGCGCGCCGCTGAATCCCACGCAGTTCGATGGCGCACCGATTTCGCTGGTCTTCCTCGACCTGCTGGGCGGGACCGGGGATGCCACGCAGGACCAGGCGTTGCGCGCACGCATCGAAGGGTTCGCGCTGCCGATCGGCAGCGGCCCCTTCAGTCCGCCGGTGGCCGATGTCGCGGTCGCGGGTATCCGTGCGATACCCGGCGTGCGCGACGTGTCGTACAGCCTGTACGCGAGTGAACGGCCCGGCAACGTGGTTGTGGTGGTCTCGGCCACGCTGGCGGCGGAGAAGGCGGCTGAACCCCGTGGCGCATTCGTCAGTGGCAAGCTGGGTGACTTGCCGATCCTGGTCGAGAACGAGCGCTCGTTGCTGCGGGTCCAGCTGAATGCCGGCTTCGGCACCTATGCCGACCACAACCCGTGGTTTGGCAGCGCGCCCACCTACACCAGCGCCAGCCCGATTGCGACCGATCCGCCCGGCCCGGGCTGGGCGACCTGGGCCGAAGCCTGGGTCGAATACGGCTTGGCCGGTGCAACGCGGCTGGGCGAGTCCAACGCCTATGCCTTCGGCGAAGCGACGATGCTGACTTCGGGCACGGTGGGGCAAGACCTGTTCAGCTCGCAGACCCGCTCGCAGACGCTGCCGGAGAAGCTGTATGCGGGCATCCTCTGGGCCGAACCCGGCACCGGGCAATCGGCGCGACTCACGCTCGGCCGCGTCAACTGGCAGCTCGACGACGGCTTTCTGTTCTCACGCTTCGCCGCGGGGGCGAACGCCGGGCCGAACGCCTCGCTGTACCTCAACCCGCGCACCACCTACCAGATGGCGGCGCTCGCCGACGTGCGGGTGGGCCGCTTCAAGGCCGAGGCGTTCGATCTGGACCCGGCGGAACTGCAGGACTACGACAGCGGCACACGGTTTCAGGGCGCACACCTGGCCTGGTTCGACAAGGAGGCCTGGGACCTCGGGCTGACCGGCTACCGCGTGCGCACCTCCAAGACGGTGTTCCGCGACAGCCAGGGCAATGCCTTCCCGCGCGAGGGTCAGCGCACCGTGGCGGGACGCGTGGGTTACTGGACGCTGGCGGGCGTGCCGGGCTTGAGCGCGCTGGGCGAGTACGCCTATCAGACGCATTCGGATGTGCCCTGGTCGGCCCATGCCTGGTACGCGCAGGTCGCGTACACCGCGCGGCAGTTCGCCTGGCTGCCGAGCCTGACGTACCGATACGCCAGCTTCAGTGGCGACGACCCGAACACGCCGACGCGCGAAGCCTTCGACGCGCCGATGTCCAGCGGGCTGGACAAATGGGTGCAGGGTGTGAACTTCAAGAAGGTGGTCACCAACAGCAACCTGAACACCCACCGGGTGCGCCTGTACCTTTCGCCCGACGATCGGATCAATTACACCTTCGACTACTTCCGCCTGTGGGCCGATGTGCCCAACGCGGCGGGCCAGCGCCGGTATGGCGACGAGATCAACCTGGCGCTGCGCTGGGCGATCTCGCGCCAGCTCTACTTCCTGGCCGTGGCCGGCATCGCCTGGCCGGGCGAGGTGATCAAGACGCAGACCCAGGGCGCGGCCAGGCCGTGGTCCACGGTGCAGGCGTCGTTGTTTGTAAACTTCTGACGTCAGCGACGTCTTGTTGGTTCAAATTTGATAGCTGCTCGTGGCCATTTGGCGCTGGGAGCAGGCCGATTGAATGCTGAAAAAGCCCCTTGAAAGGCTTTGAAAGGCCTTGAAAGACCGTGTGGGGGCCCGATCAGGGGCTGGCGGGCGCCAGAAACAGGCGCATGGTGTCGGCCGAGCCGACGATGTGGCCCACCCACCAGAGGCCCAGGAAGCGCTGCAGTTCACCCGGGTTGAAGTGTTCGGGTGCGACCAGCTCGGCCACAAGATTCGCAAACTCCTGGCGCTCGGCCCGCAGTTCGTCCAGGTCGGGGTAGGCGCACCCGTCGAGCACGGCGGCTTCGGCGTCGAAATGCTCTTCGGCCAGCGCCAGAAGGGTTTTCAGCCGCGCGTCGAATCCGGCGTTGTCGGGTTCATCCGCCTGGACCAGCGCCTCGCAGCACGCGAGCAATTGCTGGTGCTGGGCGTCCAGCGCTTCATGGCCCACGGCGTAGGCTGGATCCCAGGGAAAGCGGTTCATGGTGTCGATCTTAGCGGCACCCGGCGGGCCGCTCAGAAGCCCAGCGATTCCACCACTGCCACGAGGTCGGCGAAGCTCGCGGCCTGCAGCTTGGCCGCCAGGGCGGGCTTGTCCAGGCCCTCGCAGTCGAAGCGGGTCAGGGTGACCTCCATGGGCAACTCGCGGATCTCCAGCGGCGACATGAAGCCGAAATCGCAGATGTGCGTGAGGCACTGGCGCTCGGGTTCGGTGAGCTGCAGCCCGTGCAACCGGAGGATGTCCAGGTAACGCTCGGCGGTGCGGTTGAGCCTCCCGCTGATCTCCATCGTGTTCTTCTGGCCTTGCGTATGGATGGCCAGCGGCGGGCCGAAGAAGACGCTGGTCTTGCCGACATGGCGGGTCTGCTCGTCGCGTGTGAACGCGGGGGCGACCCAGGTCGGGTCACCGCGGCCGGTTCCGGCCAGCGGCGCCAGATCCGGGTCTTCCGGCAGGGCCGGCGCGTCAGTGGGCGACGCCATGCCGGAGCTCGTGGCTGGCGTCGGTCAGTCCGCGGGGCAGTTGCGGGGGCTTCTCGGGCGCGATCTGGATGAAGCCGCGGTTGCGCTCACCGTCTTGCACGTTGTGCGGGTTGTGGCACTCGGTGCAGGTGAACCAGCGTTTCTTGCCGGTGCTGGCCCACTCGCCGATGCGCTTGCCGTGGATGCCGTCGCGCCAGTCGCGCAGCTTGTCGCCGTGGCACTTGCCGCACAGCAACTGCGGCTGCTCGATGCTGACCGGATCGCCGAAGTTGTCCACCAGCTTGTTGCGCTGGGTGCTGTGGTGGCAATCCAGACACCAGATGCGCCCGCGACCGTGCTGCAGGTTCTTGGAGTCCGGCATGATGGCCTCCATCGTCGGAATCGGGACGGGCTTCTTCGAGGTCGGGAAGCCCGGCGGCACGACACCGTTGTGGCAGCCGGTGCCGCAGGCCGCCAGCAGGGGCAGCTTGTCGGCGCGCGGTTTCACCACCGCCTTGCCAGCGTATTTTTCCATCAGCGGCATGTCGCCCATGGGCACGGTGCCGTCGAACGGGTCACCCCACCAGAGCACGGCGCCGGTTCGGGTGGAGCACTTCACGTTCGGGTGGCCGGGTTTGAGGTCTTTTTTCACGACCTCGGAGGCGCCTTTTCGGCTCTCGAAGCAGGTGATTTCGGGGGCGGGTGTGGCCGCTGCGGCGGAAGCGGCCGCAGCCGGCGCTGCAGGTGCGGTTTGCGCCAGGGCGGACGAGAGCAGGCCGCCGCACAGGGCCAGCAACATGGAACCGTAGGTGAGTTTTTTCATGATGTCTGCCTCCCCGTCATGCGTTCGCGGGGGTTTCGGCGCCGCCGGACACGCTGGTCGACGCGCCTGCCTGGCTCTTGGCCAGCTTGATGTCACCGTTCAGGATGCCGATGGCGCCCTTGAGCAGGATGGTCAGGATGAAGAAGCCGAACGCCCAGATGCCTGCGGTCATGACCCATTCGAGCAGCGTCGGGTGGTACTCGGTCACTTCGCCGATCGGCGTCGGAATGAAGCCGGGGACGATCAGGCCCATGCCCTTTTCGATCCAGATGCCGGCGAAGGCCATGGCGCAGGCGATCGACAGCAGCTTCATGTTGTTGCGCACGGCGGGGATCAGGAACAGGATGAACGCGCCGACCATCAACACCACGGAACTCCAGAACCAGGGCACCAGGCGCGTGAGGCCGTGCAGACCGAACATCAGGTAGTACAGGCCGTTGGCGTGCTCGGTGCGGGCATACAGGTCGATCACGATCTCGGACAGGGTCAGGAAGATGGCGATGCCCAGGCACCAGGTGACGATGGTCGCCAGCAGCTTGATGGCGCTGTCGTCGACCCAGAACTTGGTGTTCTTGCGGACGATCAGGAAGATCAGGATGATCAGTGCCGGACCGGCGGCGAACGCGGTCGCGATGAAGCGGATCGGCATCACCGTGTGGTGCCACATCGGGCGCGCCGGCATCGTCGAGATCAGGAACGCCGTGACGGTGTGGATGGACAGCGCCCAGACGATGGCGACGAACACCAGCGGAATGAACCAGCGCTTGTTGATCGGGTTGCCGGTGTACTTGCACCACAGGTAGTAGAAGCCGCAGACGATGTTGAGGATCAGGTAGCCGGTGAGCACCAGCACGTCCCAGCCCAGCATCGACGACAGGCTGTAGATGCCCCAGGGCGGGACCATGTGCCACAGGCGGTCGGGCCGGCCCATGTGGGCGAACACGAACATCATCACCATGATGACGGCCGTGATGGCCAGCATCTCGCCGAGCACGCTGACCTTGTGCATGCCTTCGTGGTGGTAGACGTAGGCGGGGAAGACGATGGTCACCGCGCCAGCGGCCACGCCAACCAGGAAGACGAGGTTGGCGAAGTACAGCCCTTCGTGGATCTGGCTGGTCATGCCGGTGACGATCAGGCCTTCGGTGTTCTGCAGGTAGAACCCGTACAGCATGGCCAGGATGAGCACCGACAGCGCGCCCATCCAGGCGTAGAACTTCGGGCTGCCCTTGAGGACATAGCCCACGTAGTCGGCAACGAAGCGGGTCAGTTTGTTCATGGCGCGCTCCTCAATCGTAGAAATAGAAGAATTTCGGGAAGGTGTTGAGCTCCGCCTTGAGGCGGAACACGTTCTTCCGCTGGAGGATCAGGCTCACCTCGCTCTCGGGGTCCAGCAGGTTGCCGAATTTGCGTGCGCCCACCGGGCAGACCTCGACGCAGGCGGGGTAGCGCCCCTCGCGGCTGCGTTGCAGGCACCAGTGGCATTTTTCGACCACGCCGCGCATGCGGGGCCGGTTGCCCAGGTAGTGCGTGACCGGGTTCATGTCCTCCTTGGGCAGCGTCGGTGGGGCGACGTTGATGCGGCGCGCCCAGTAGGGGCAGGCGCCCATGCACATGCGGCAGCCGATGCACCAGTTGTAGTCGATGACCACCACGCCGTCGCCTTCGCGGTAGGTGGTGCGCACCGGGCAGACCTTGACGCAAGGCGGCTTTTCGCACTGCATGCAGGCGATCGGCATGTACTGGGCGTCTTTCTCGGGCACCGCCTTCGGGTCGTAGTGGTACTGGCCCTCTAGCACCTGGCCCGCCGGGGTGTAGGCATTGCCGCCGACCTGGATGCCCAGACCTTCGGGATAGCCCTGGTCCATGCGTTCCTTGGAAAATTCACCGCGCTCCATGCGCAGCACCTGGATCCACTCGATCTTTTCGCCGGGTCGTTCACCGCGCGACTGGTTGTTCTCCTCGACGCAGGCGTGCACGCAACGGCGGCAACCGATGCATTTGCGGATGTTCAGCGCGTAGCCCATGAGCACGCCGGGCTGGGCCTCCTTGGTCGACACGGTCACGTCCTTGCGGAACTCGGCCGAATAACGAACCGCCAGGCGTTGTGCGGCCTCGGCTTTTTCTTCCGGCGTCATCAGCCGGTAGTTCTTCTGGAAGGTCTCTGCCCAGGTGACGTTGGCCTTCGGTTCGTCGGACTGCGTCATCAGCGCGGCAGCACCCATGAGCGAGGACATGCCGAGCATGCCGCCGGCAGCCAGCACGTTGCGACGCGAGCGCGAGGGCGGCGATGCCGCTTCGACGGTAGGTTGGCAGGTGCACGACTGGCCGCAAGGCTGCGCCGGGGCGGACTCGGGCGTGGGGATTTCGTTCGGCTTCACATTCGTTCTCCGGGGCACATCAGGAAATGCGTGTCTTGCCAGTCCCGGCGAACGACTCCTGCTGTTCACGCAACCGTGCCACCAGCGAAACAACCGCCGAACTGCCGAACACACTTCGGCGTATCACGGCGGGCATCCTAGGCGGCTGGTTCCAGCTGACGGTTGATCTGTGTCAAAGCAAAAAACGGGTCGGCCGGATGAACACCTGAACCGATCGGATGTTTGATCTTGCTCAAACAGTTGCCGCTGGCGCGACTGACAAAGTGGCCGGTCTTCTAGGAGCCTGTCGGACTTGAGCCCGAGGAGCCTGCCTTGATGTTGGCAGTCGTGATTTTTTTTGGCGACGTGCGGCGAATGCGAGGTGTGCGAAGGGCCTGATGACCTTGTGCAGCGCCTGTGGGGCCGAACGAGGGGTCCAATGGCGGTGTTGGGCTGGCATTCTCTGGGCCTTCAGGCGGCGCGCAGCACGTGCAGCCGCTTGATGTTCCACGCCATCGTCACCAGCGACCACTCGCGGCCGGCCTGCTCCAACCCACGCATGCTCATCTGGCGCCAGCCCATCACGCGCTTGATGATCCCGAACACCGGCTCCACCGTCTGCTTGCGTAATCCATACAGTGCTCGCCCGGCTTTCGTCCCCAGTCGATGTGCCATCTTGGCCACCGGATCGTCGGTTTGCGGCGCCGGCGTGTCGGCGGCGAAGCGCTCAAGCACCGGCATGTGGTGCGATTCGCGCCCCATCGACAACAGCGGCTCAATATCGTGCAATTCGCAGGCCCGCACATTGGCCGCGCTGAAGTAGCCTGTGTCGGCCAACAGCGTTTGTGCCTGGCCGAGAACCGCCGGCAAGGCCGCAAGCTTATCCAGTGCCGGCACGATCTCCCGTTTGTCGTTGAAGGCCTGTGTGACATGGGCGCTCACCACCAGCATGCTCTGTGTATCGACTGCGGCCTGCGCGTTGTAGCTCTGCTCGAAGCCGCCGCCGGAGACCGCCATGATGCGCGACTGCTCGTCCGTCAGGTTGACCTGGTCGCTGTCCTTGGGGCCGATCTGGGGCGGCTCGGGGTCCTTGCCGCGCGGCTTCTTGCCCGCATCGCGCTGGGCCTGGCGCTTGGCTTGCATGGCATCGAATTCCTGCTGTTGCGCTTGGTGGCGTTCAGCTGCGCGCTGTTCGATCTTGGCCTTGGCCTGCTCGATGGCCTCCAGGCGGTCTTCGCGCCGCGCGATCTCGGCGGGCACGTCCATGCCGTCGGGCACTGCCGCTTCATCCGTTTGCTCAGCCAGCGCCAGCAGGCTTTGCACTTCCTGGCGCAGCTGCGCTTCGATCTTGTTGGCGTGCGCCCAGGACAGGGCGCTGTGTTTGCTGGCATTGGCCTTGATCTTGGTGCCGTCCAGCGCGATGTGTCCGAGCTTGAGTAGCTTCATCTCGCGCGCCAGCACCAGTACCTGCACGAACAGCGCTTCAATCTCCTTGAGAAAGCGCCGGCGAAACGTCGCCAGCGTGTCGTGGTCGGGGTGGGTGTTGGCGGCCACATACCGGAAGGCCACCGAGTCGTAGGTCGACCTCTCGATCTTGCGGCTGGAGTGCACGCCGTTGGCGTAGCCGTAGACCAGCAGGCCCAGCAGCACCGCCGGGTGATGTGCCGCCGTGCCTCTCCCCGCGTACTGTCGGGTCAGTTCGCTCAAATCCAGTCGCTCGATGACTTCGACCACGAAGCGCGCCAGATGGTCTTGCGCCAGCCATTCGTCCACCGATGGTGGCAGCAGGTAGGCAGTGTCTCGGTCAACGGCTACGAAACGGCTCATCCGGCATCCTTTGTCTTTCGCAAGCTTTGCGCATTGTCCATGCCGGGCGCCTTGGCCCAAAAGCGGGAAAGTCCGACAGGCTCCTAGGTGGACCGGTTGGTCAGTTCCACCTGAACCGGCCGGCTGGTATCGAGGTGCACGTCCCGTTGCGGGAAGGGCATCGAGATGCCGCCTTCGGCCAGGCTTTTCTCGATCATGAAGCGCAGGTCGCTCATGACCTTCGTGCCAGCGGTACCGGCGCTCAGGTCGATCCAGAAAAACAGCGCAAACACCAGCGCGCTGTCCGCGAAGTCCTCGAACAGCACCTGGGGCTCCGGGTCTTTCAGAACGAGGCCATGGCGCTGCGCGCATTCCAGCAGGCGCCGGGCCACTTCGTCCGTCGGCGCGCCGTAAGCGACGCCCACCCGCACCACGCGACGCACACGGGGGTCGCTCATGGTCCAGTTGGTCACCTTGCCTTCGAGCAGGTTGGAATTGGGCACGATGGCAGCGATGCCGTCGAAGCTTCGGATGGTCGAGGAGCGCAGGTTGACCTCGGTGACGGTACCGGTGGTGCCATCGATGTCGACGATGTCGCCGACGCGGATCTGGCGCTCCATCAGCAGAATCAGGCCGCTGATGAAGTTCTTGATGATGGTCTGGGTGCCAAAACCGACGCCGATGGCCAGCGCGCCGCCCATGAAGGCGAAGACGGTCAGCGGAATCTGCGCCAGGTTGAGCGTCAGAACCAGCAGGATGAACGCGACCAGCGCCAGCACCCAGCGACGTACCGTGCGCGCCTGGGCCGCACCCACGCCGAAGCGGCTGCCCAGCAAGCGTTCCAGGCGACGCGCCAGGCGGGCTGCCAGCAGGTAGCCCAGGATGAACAGCAAGGCCGCGCCGATGCTCTTGCCCACGGTCACGCCGCGGGACACGGTGACCTTTCGGCCCTGGACATCGATCGTGTCTTCCACCGCGAACAGCTCGAAGCGCCAGATCGACTGCGCGACGCCGCTGACCTTGTTCCAGGCCAGGGCGGCCTGTTCATTCCAGGGCAGGTCCTTGACCTCACCGCCGATCTCGTCGAGCCAACGGCGCACGGTGCGGTCGATGCGGTCGATTTCGTCCTGCACCTGCTGCATGCGCAGGGCGCGCTGGTTCATCGCGTCGGCCACGGCGGCTTCGTGGCGCTGCACCTCGGGCAACAGGTCCACCCGCTCCTGTCGGACCGCCTGTTCGGCGATTTCCGACTGGATCACCGATACCTGGCCCGCTGCAAAGGCCTTCCAGACCCGAACGTCCTCCAGGCCCTTGCGCAGCGAGGCGGCGGCCGCCAGGCGCCCGGCGGCGTCGGCGGCGTTGAGCGCATCGAAGCGCCAGCCCCACAGCACCCGCTCAGCAGACAACAGGGTCTCCAGACTGGTCAGCATTTCGACGTCACGGCGGGCGGTTTCGAGGCCCGCACGGGCCGCGCGCAGGCGGGCCTCGGCGACATCGAGCTGTTCACGGCTGGTGGCCGGCTGGGCCGTCTGCAGTTTCTGGAGCGTGCTCGCGGCGGCCTCGTGTTCGCGGGTTCGCCGCTGAACGGCCGTCACCGCCTGCACGCTTTCCCGTTCCAGCTGGCCGCGGCGCGTCTGCTCGATGCGGCGGACCTGTTCCATGTCCTGCGCGCCGAAACTGACCTGACCCGCTACGGCTGCGAGTTTGCGGCTGAGTAACTCCAGTTTTGCCTGCTCGACCGCGATCTTGTCTCGGGTCCATTGCTGATCGGTGAGCACCGCGGCCATGGTGGCGCCCACCGCGCTTTCGGCCCATCGGGCGGCCTGGAGGCGCCAATTGAGCGCGGCCAGCTCGGTGGTCTTGCCGGCCTGCGCAAGCTCTTCCAGCCGACGCACATCGCCGCCGGCTTTTTTTGCTGCGTCTCCGAGGCGCAGCATTTCACGCTCGGCCATGCGGTTCGAGGCTTCGAGCGCGGCGATCTTGATGCGTCGTGAATCTGCGTCTCGGGCCCAGTCGTCGACCTGGAGGATTGAAAACGGTGGCTTGCCCGACGGGCCGGTCCAGGCGCTATTCGCGGCCTGCGTGGCCGCGAGTTCGGCGCGGGCGGTCCCGATGCCGTCGAGCGCCCTGAGCTTGCCCTCGTTGGCGATGGCCCATTGGGTCAGCTTTCGCACGGCCTGACCGGCTTCTTCGCGCGTGACGCCCGGCGGCACCGACGCGGCCAGATCGGTTTCGGTCAGCTGGCTGTTCCAGGCGCGGATGTCGGCCAGCTCGCTGGCCAGTCTTTCACGTTCTTTCGGGTCGTTCGTGGAGCTTGGTGCGCTCGCGGCGGACGCCGCGTCGGCCGTCTTTGCGGGGTTCGCTGGTTTGGGGAATCCGGGCAAGACGGGCAGTCCGCTGCCCTGCGCCAGGGCTGGCCAGGCGGCGCCCAGCAGCGCGCCCGCGAGAAGCCCGACGGAAAGCAGCCGCCGCAGTCTGCCGCGGACAGTTTGCATGCTTCGCGTCGAACGACCCGAGGGTCGGTGATCTGCCAGTTCTCGCACGGCCCGGTTACTGCATTTCGGTGCGGCCGCCACCGGCGAAGCAGCCGGAGCCGTTGTCCGGACAGATCACGACGTAGGTGGCGCGCTTGCCGCATCCGGCGGCGCCGATGGTGTACTCGGCTCGCAAGACGCCAAAGCGGAAGCTGATGGGCTCCAACGTTTCCCGGGAGAGCATGGTGGTGGTGACGTTCGGGCAGTTCATCTCGAATTGCGCCCGTCGGGTTGCCATGTTCACGGCCTCGGGTTGCATCACGTCAATAAACGGAGGGCCGGAGGCGCAACCGGCCATCAGCAGGGCGAGCGCCATGGTGCCAAGCGATCGTGAAGGGTTCAAGGCTCTTCTCCTTTCGTGGTATGGATCGGGGTGTTGGCTTTCGGTGCGAATGGTAGCCTCTATCGCGGGGCGTAACGATTCGGGCGGGCGTTGAAAGACCGTTCGCAGGCCGGGTGGTCGGCAGGCTTTTCGAATCAAGGGGCATAGAATTCGAAAGCGGTCCGCTGGCTACCGGCTTGGCCCGCAAATCTTTTTTCATTCACTGAAAGGCCACCATGAAACTGCATCAATTTTTTGCCGCCGCGGCAGTCATCCTGTCGCTGGTCAGCGGCAACGCGTTCGCACAAAGCGACAAGGCCGCGAAGCAGGCTGAAGTCCGCAAGGCGACTCAGACCGCGTTGGACAAGTTCTACAAGGCTGATCCGTCGCTGAAGGCGGCCGTGGCCAAGGCGCCCGGTTACGCGGTGTTTACCACGGCGGGCATCAGCTTCCTGGTGGGTGGAGCGGGCGGCAAGGGCATGGCCCACAACAACAAGACGAAGAAGGACACTTTCATGGCGATGGCACAAGCCAGCGCGGGCGTGCAGTTGGGCCTGTCGGAGGCCGAGACCCTGATCATCTTTCAATCGGCCGAAGGGCTGGACAATTTCATCAACAAGGGTTGGGTGGGTGGCATCGGCGGCTCGATCCAAGCCGGGGCCAAGGGTGATTCCGCTGGACAGGCTGCGGGTCAGGCCACCGGCTCGGCGTTGAGCTACACCCTCACCAAGAACGGATTGAAGGTGGGCATCGCCGCCGAGGGCAGCAAGTTCTGGAAGGACGAAGACCTGAACTGACCGAACCGCTCGCTTTGGCGCGGGCGAGGCATCCCGCGTCAAAGCTTAGGGATGCGAATCCGGCTGATCATCAAGGAGCCGGACAGTGCAAAGAGCAGGACCAGCGGGTGCAGGCGCCAGCCGCCGATCCAGACCTCGCCGAACCACAGGTTCGCGCCGATCGCCCCCTGCCAGGCCGCCACGGCCAACAGCCCCACCAGGAATATCGACGTGGGGATGGGCGTGCCCTCGAAGTACTTGACTTTGCCAGTGCCTTCGGAAAGTTCCTCGGCGGTCACGTTGTAACGCGCGAGCCGTGACACCCCGCAAGCGACGAAAAACACCAAAATGATGCGGTCGTAGCCGCCTTGCATGCCGCAGCCGTACGCGATGACAGCGGGGGCCACGCCGAACGAGATGACGTCGGCGAGCGAATCGAGTTCACGCCCCAGAGCCGAAGACACCTGGCGCCACCGCGCGATGCGACCGTCCAGCACATCAAAAACCAGGGCTACCAGCACCAGCGCGCAGGCAAACAGGATGTGGATGGCGTCGCGGCTCTGCAGGTAGGACATGACCGAAAACAGCGCGCCGGTGCCGCAGACCGCGTTGCCCAGCGTGAACCAGTCCGCGAGATGGAACTCGCGGATCATCGAAAACGGTTTGTTCGTCCTGGAGGTGGTCATTGCACGCGTCTTTCACGGCGGGTGGATCGGTGTCGCCAGCCGGGTCCTTGCAGACTGCTCGCGCCGGAGCCAGTGTAAACGCGGCCAGGCGCATGGGGGCCAATATCAACCGTCCTCCAAGGGGACGGGCCCAATTGGGCGGACACGCCGGATCGCCGGGCGCAGCCAAGAACCGGCCTTCGACCGGGCGCGTCCTGGTCAGTGCTTCAGCGCAGCAGCCTCGGCGGTACAGTCACCTTGCGGTTTCAGGCCCTTGGCGCGCGCGGACGCCAGTTCCTGGCGCGCCTTTTCGAGCTGCGCGTTGTAGACCGGGTCGGCCCGCAAGCGCGCGACGGTGCCGGCGCCGATGACCCGGCCTTGCGTCACGTCACTTTGCCAGTGCACGCCGCAGATCACGCGGCTTTGACCGAACGCCAGGCCGCGTTCGAGCAACTGGTTGGTGCGTTCGGGCGCCACCTCGGTCAGGATCAGCGCCCAAGCCCAACCGAGCGACGAATGGCCGGACGGATAAGAGCCGTCCTTGCTCAGCATGGGCTCCTCATTCGGGGTGCAAGTCGGCGCTTTATTGGCGACAAAGGGCCGTGTGCGCTTGTAATGGTCTTTTGCGGCGTAGGTGGCCAACCCGGCGTCGGTCAGGCTGCGGCGCAGCAACATGTACAGATTGGGCGTCGCTTCCGGGCCAATGGGCGCGTTCAACGCGCAGGCAAAGGCGTCCGCAGCCTTCGGGAAGACCAGGTTGGCGTCGCTGGCGGCCAGGTTCCAGCGGGGACTGCCCCGCAGCGGAACCGTGGCCAGGAACGCTGCCTCGTCGGCGGCTTGGGCGGGCGATCCGGGCGCCGGGGGAGGCGGTAGCAGCGCCAGGCTGTCGGGCAAGGCGGCGCGGGGCAGATAGCCGATCAGGATGCCGGGGCGAAGCTCGGGCACCGTGGTCGGGATGTCGACCTGGGGCGCGCTGGCGCAGCCGATCAGCAGGCCGCCTGCCGAGGCCAACGAGAGCAGTCTCCGCACAGGAATAAGGGCAAAAACGTTCAGATGGGCCATGGTTTGCTCGCAGTGGATGGAGGGCTTTCAGGATGACGGCAAAAATCATCGATTGACTCGCTACTTCTGCCTGTCGCCGGGGCGATAGGTGTCGGGAGTCGCGCTGGTCCAGGTCGGTGGCGCCGTCAATTCCGGTGCCAATTGAAAAGGGGCCCGATGGGCCCCTTTTGGGATCTGCTGAATAACGTCAGCGATCAGTTCTTCGGCTGACCAGGGTTGGTCTCGATCTTGCCGGCCTTGTTGGCGTCGGCGGTTTCCTTCTTCACTTCAGCGCGGGTCTTGTCGGACTTGACCGGCTTGGCAACCTTGCCCGAACCGTCCTTGTCCGGATTGTCCAGCGCGCCGCCCTTGTTGGCAGCAGCGGTTTCTTTCTTCACATCGGCACGGGTCTTGTCGGACTTGACCGGCTTGGCAACCTTGCTGGAGCCGTCCTTGTCGGGGTTGTCCAGCGCGCCGCCCTTGTTGGCAGCAGCGGTTTCTTTCTTCACTTCAGCGCGGGTCGGGGCGGAAGCGGCGGGGGTCTGGGCCTGAGCAACCATGGAGGCGCCAGCGATCAGGGCGAGCAAAGCGAGCTTGAGTTTCATGTGATTTCCTTGAATCGAATAATGGTCTAGAGGACTTGAACACCCTTATCCAAAATGGCGATCGGGCCCTACCTCAACGTGGCACTTTAACAAACGGTTTACCGACTGTCCAAGTTTTGTCAGGGGTTTACCCCTAAATCGTGTCAATAAAGCTACGCAGCTTGTCGGAGCGGCTGGGGTGTTTCAGTTTGCGCAGTGCCTTGGCTTCGATCTGGCGGATGCGTTCGCGCGTCACGTCGAACTGCTTGCCCACCTCTTCAAGGGTGTGGTCGGTGGACATTTCGATGCCGAATCGCATGCGCAGCACCTTGGCTTCGCGTGGGGTGAGGCTGTCGAGGATGTCCTTGACGACGTCGCGCAGGCCGGCCTGCATGGCGGCGTCGATCGGCGCGGTGTTGGCGCTGTCCTCGATGAAATCGCCCAGGTGGCTGTCGTCGTCGTCCCCGATGGGCGTCTCCATGGAGATCGGCTCCTTGGCGATCTTCATGATCTTGCGGATCTTGTCCTCCGGAATGTCCATGCGCTCGGCCAGCACGCTCGCGTCGGGTTCGAAGCCGAATTCCTGCAAGTGCTGGCGGCTGATGCGGTTCATCTTGTTGATGGTCTCGATCATGTGCACCGGGATGCGGATGGTGCGAGCCTGATCGGCGATGGAGCGGGTGATGGCCTGGCGGATCCACCAGGTGGCATAGGTCGAGAACTTGTAGCCGCGGCGGTATTCGAACTTGTCCACCGCTTTCATCAGACCGATGTTGCCTTCCTGGATCAGGTCGAGAAACTGCAGACCGCGGTTGGTGTACTTCTTGGCGATCGAGATCACGAGCCGCAGGTTGGCCTCGATCATTTCCTTCTTGGCGCTGCGCGAGGTGCTTTCGCCTTCGTTCATGCGCTTGTTGATGTCCTTCAGCCGATCCAGCGGCACCACGACGCGCGCCTGCAGGTCGATCAGCTTCTGCTGCAGGTCTTGCACCGGCGGGATGTTGCGCCCCATCACGGCGCTCCAGGGCTTGCCGGCGGCGGCCTGCTTTTCGATCCATCTGAGGTTGAGCAACTGCGAAGGCGCCGGGTTGCCGGCCTTGTCGCGACCGCTGAAATCGGCGATGAAGTGGTCCTGCGGGTAGCCGCACTTGTCCACGATGATGCGGCGCAGTTCGCGCTCCTTCTTGCGCACGTCGTCCACCTGGCCGCGAACCATGTCGCACAATTTCTCGATGGTCTTGGCCGTGAAGCGGATCGTCATCAGCTCGTCCGACAGCGCATGTTGCGCCTTCTGGTAGGCCGGCGTGCCATAGCCCTCCTTGTCGTAGACCTTGTGGACTTTCTCGAACAGCGTCGCGATGCGGTCGAAGCGTTCGAGCGCCTGGTTCTTCAGCTCTTCCAGCTTCTTGGTCAGCGCCTTGGAGCCGCCCTTGCCGTCATCGTCGTCGGCTTCGTCGAACTCGTCGAAATCCTCTTCGGCCACGTAATCGTCGGCCTCGTTCAGGTTGGTGAAACCGTCCACCACCGAAGAAATGACCACCTTGCCTTCGCGGATCTCGTTGGCCATTTCCAGGATGGCGGCGATGGTGGCCGGGGAGGCGCTGATGGCCTCCATCATGTCCATCAGGCCGCCCTCGATGCGCTTGGCGATCTCGATCTCGCCTTCGCGCGTGAGCAGTTCCACCGTGCCCATCTCGCGCATGTACATGCGAACCGGGTCGGTCGTGCGACCGAATTCGCTGTCCACGGTGGACAGCGCGGCCTCGGCGGCTTCCTCGGCCTCCTCCTCGGTGGATCCGGTCGGCGCGTTGTCGGTGATGATCAGCGACTCCGCGTCCGGCGTCTGTTCGTACACCGCCACGCCCAGGTCGTTCAGCGTGGCGATGACGGCTTCAAGGGTTTCGGCATCGATCAGCTTGTCGGGCAGGTGATCGGAGATTTCGCCGTGGGTCAGGTAGCCGCGCGTCTTGCCCAGCTTGATCAGGGCTTTCAGGCGCTGGCGGCGTTTGGCCATGTCTTCTTCGGACAGGACGGCCTCGTCCAGCCCGAATTCCTTCATCAGCGCGCGCTCTTTCGCCTTGCTGATCTTCATGCGCAGCGGCTTGGCCTTTTCGGTCGCCTCCGGTACCGGTTCACCGGCGAGGTCGGCCTCGATGTCGTTCATGTCGAGTTCATCGGCCGATGCGGCGTCAACGGCCGTCTTGGGCTTGGGCCCGCGCTTGGCGCCAGTACCGGGCTTTGCTTCGGCGCCGGCTTTGGGCGGACGCCCCGGCTTCTTCTTGACGACCTCGGCCGGCTCGATGGCGACCGCGATGGGGGTGGACTTCTTGGTTTCTTTCACCGCCGCCTTGGCGGGCGCCTTTTCCGCGGTCCGGGCAGTTGGCTTGGGCGCCGTCTTGGGCGCGATCTTTGTTTCAGTCTTGGCAGGGGTCTTCGATGCGGGCACGGGTCGGGCTTTCGGTTCGGCCTTTGCTGCCGGTTTTACGGGTTTGGCCGTGGCCTTGGGGGCACTGGCAGCGCGGGCCTTGGCAGGTGTTTTCGCGGCCGGGGCAGTAGCGGGCGTGACGGGCTTCTTGGACTTTTGAGCGGGCATGAAACACCTCAGAACATCAAAACGGACAAGTGGACGATCAGCGCCTTGGCATCCCGGCGCGGTTGACAGAGGCCCGGACGGGCCGGACCTCGAAGGCAAGGGGGTGGGCGAACATTTGGGGTGCAGTCCTTGCGGCAGGGTGGCCGGTCGTGCGCGCTGTGGCATCGGTGGGCCGGGTCCGGAGGTGCTGCTGTCGCTCTTGCCGATAGCAAACCCTCAATTATACCGGGAGCGTGGAATTTCAAGACCTGCTCAGGCTCGCCTTGAGCTCAATCTGCCGCGCGTTCAGGGCCTGGAAGCGCTCCCTGGCGCCGGCATCTTTGGACGCCAGCGCCGCCATCTGATTTTTCATGGCCTCCACCTGGTCGAGGTGCATGCGGGTAATGACGTCCCATAGTTCGCGCCGCGTTTCTCCGGGATCGTCCGGACTTGCGGCATTGGGGGCGGCGGACAGTGAGTTGTTCATCAGCCGCAGGGCCAGCGCCTCGAACTCACGGCCGGCGATTTCGTCGCGCAGCGCGCCCCAGGCCAGTGCGCCATGGTCGTGGAACTGGTGATCGAGCCAGACGAACAGCGGCCCGTGCGGCGACGGCAGGGCGCACAGCATTTCGTGGTCTTCGTGCGACAAGCCATCCCACAGGTCCATGCGGGCCAGCAGCAGGCGCGCGGCGTGGTCCGCCCGGCTGGCCGGCTGCGCGCGACCGGCGGGGCGGACCGCGGAATTGGCATTCCGAGTCGATCTTTGCCATTCCCCAGCACCAAATGGTCTTCTGTTGCTATCGTCTTGATACTTCGATGTCGGACTGCCCGAAGCAGGTGAAGCAGCAGGCCGGTCGGTCCAGACCTCGGCCAGTTCACGCGCGGTGAGTTGCACCAATGCGGCCAGTTCGCCGAGCAACTGGCGTTTGAGGGCCCCCTCGGGCAGCGCGCTCCAAAGCGGTCTGGCGTTGCTGGCCAGACGCGCACGGCCCTCGGCGCTGGTCAGGTCGCAGCCCTCGCCGGCGGCCTCGACCAGGAAGCGCGACAAGGGGGTGGCCTCACCCACGCAACGGGCAAACGCGTCGGCGCCGAAATCGCGGATGTAGCTGTCGGGGTCGTGCTCGGGCGGCAGGAACAGGAACTTGACCGTGCGCACGTCGCTGGCGTGGGGCAGGGCGCCGTCGAGCGCCTTGCGCGCCGCGCGGCGACCCGCGGCGTCGCCGTCGAAGGCGAACACCACGCTGTCGGTGAAGCGGAACAGCTTTTGCACATGTTCGGGGGTGCAGGCCGTGCCCAGCGTGGCCACGGCGTTCGGAAAACCCAGTTGCGCCAGCGCCACCACGTCCATATAGCCTTCGGTTACCAGCACGTAACCGGCTTCGCGCAGCGCCTGGCGAGCCTCGAACAGGCCATACAGTTCGCGCCCCTTGTGGAACACCGGGGTTTCGGGCGAATTCAGGTACTTCGGCTTCTCGTCGCCCAGCACCCTGCCGCCGAAACCGATGCACTCGCCCTTGACGTTGCGGATCGGAAACATGATGCGGTCGCGGAAGCGGTCGTAACGCCGTGCCTCGCCGCCGTCCTCGGTGTTCACGATCACCAGTCCGGATTCGGCCAGCAGCGGGTCGTCATAGGCCGGAAAAACGCTGGCCAGGCCGTGCCAGCCGTCGGGCGCATACCCCAGGCCGAAGCGGCGCGCGATCTCGCCCGACAGGCCCCGACCCTTGAGGTAGCCGATTGCCCGCGGCGACGTCTTGAGCTGTTTGCGCCAAGCTTCGCCGGCTTTCTCAAGCACTTCGCTCAGCGTGGCCTGCTTCTGGCGCTCGGCGGCGGCGCGCTCGCGCTCCTGCGGGCTGCGCTCTTCTTCGGGCACCTGCAGCCCGACCTGGCCTGCCAGATCCTTCACTGCCTCGACGAAGTTCAGGCCCGCATGGTCCATCAGGAAACTGATCGCGTTGCCGTTCTTGCCACAGCCGAAGCAATGGTAGAACTGTTTGGTGGGGCTGACGCTGAAGCTGGGCGACTTCTCGCCATGGAACGGGCACAGCCCCATGAAGTTGGCGCCGCCCTTCTTGAGCTGCACGTAGCGTCCCACCACCTCGACCACGTCGACGCGGGACAACAGCTCCTGGATGAACGACTGGGGGATGGCCACGGGGCTATTCTGACCGATCGGCCCGCGCCGTCCTGGCGCGCTTTTTGGTTAAATCGGTGTCTGCTTCACCCGACCGGAGACCGGCCATGCCCAGCATCTACGACCAGGACCTGCCCCGCAATGCGGCCAATTACGCGCCGATGTCGCCGCTGAGTTTCATCGAGCGCACCGCCGAGGTCTACCCGGACCGCCTGGCCGTCGTGCACGGCACGCTGCGCCAGACTTGGGGCGAGACCTACGCGCGTGCGCGGTGCCTGGCCAGCGCGCTGCAGCGCGCCGGTGTCGGCAAAAACGACACCGTGGCCGTGATGCTGCCCAACACGCCGCCGATGGTGGAGGCGCATTTTGGTGTGCCGATGGCTGGCGCGGTGCTCAACGCCCTCAACACCCGGCTGGATGCGGAAACCATTGCCTTCATGCTGGACCATGGCGAGGCCAAGGCGGTGATCGTCGACCCCGAGTTCGCGCCGGTGATGAAGCAGGCGCTGGCACAGCGGCAATCGACCACGCCGGTTCTGGTGATCGATGTGGAAGACGCGCTGTTCACCGGCGAGGCGACGCCCATCGGCCGCACCACCTACGAAGCCTTCCTCGCCAGCGGTGATCCGGCATTTGCCTGGCAACTGCCCGCCGACGAGTGGGACGCCATCTGCCTGAACTACACCAGCGGCACCACCGGCAACCCCAAGGGTGTGGTCTACCACCATCGGGGCGCGGCGATCAACGCGATCTCGAACGTGCTGGAGTGGGACATGCCCAAGCACGCGGTCTACCTCTGGACGCTGCCGATGTTCCACTGCAACGGCTGGTGCTTTCCGTGGACGGTGGCGGCGCGTGCCGGGGTGAACGTTTGCCTGCGGCGCGTGGAGGCGCAGGCCATTTTCGACGCCATCCGCACCCACGGCGTCACGCATTACTGTGGCGCGCCCATCGTGCACGGCCTGCTGGTCAACGCGCCAGCGACGATGAAGGCCGGCATTCCCTCCGGGGTGAAGGCCATGGTGGCGGGGGCCGCGCCGCCGGCCTCGATGATCGAGGGCATGGAAGCCATGGGCTTCGACCTGACGCATGTCTACGGGCTGACCGAGGTGTATGGCCCGGCCACGGTCTGCGCCAAACATGAGTCCTGGGATGCGCTGGACATCGGCGAGCGCGCGCGGCTGAACGCGCGCCAGGGCGTGCGCTACCACCTGCAGCGCGATGTGCGCGTGCTGAACCCTGAGACCATGGAGCCCGTGCCGCAGGACGGCGAGACCATGGGCGAGATCATGTTCAAGGGCAACATCGCCATGAAGGGCTACCTGAAGAACCCCAAGGCCACGCAGGAAGCCTTCGCCGGCGGCTGGTTCCACAGCGGCGACCTGGCGGTGCAGTACCCCGATGGCTACTTCAAGATCAAGGACCGCAGCAAGGACATCATCATCTCGGGCGGCGAGAACATCTCGTCGATCGAGGTGGAAGACGTGCTCTACCGCCACCCGGACGTGCTGGCCGCCGCCGTGGTGGCGCGGCCCGACCCGAAGTGGGGCGAGACGCCCTGCGCCTTCGTGGAGCTGAAATTCGGCGCGCAGACCACGCCCGAGGCCATCGTGGCGCACTGCAAAAAGCACCTGGCCGGCTTCAAGGTGCCGCGCTTCGTGGTGTTCGGCGAATTGCCCAAGACCAGCACCGGCAAGATCCAGAAGTTCGAGCTGCGCAAGCGCGCCGGCTCGGCCCAGGCGATCGATGTCTGACCTTCAGGGCCTCCGGATGATCCTGAATTGATAGCGGCTTGTGGCCGCCTGACGCTGGGTGGGGGTCGATTGGATGCCAGAAATCGGCCCCAGAAGCCCTCGTGGGCCGGTCTGCGCCTCAATCCCCCATCACCACGCCCTCGCGGCGCGGATCGGCACCGCCCAGCAGCACGCTCTGGCCGTTCGACGTGCCGCGCATGATGGCCTGCAGGCCGCTGGTCATGTTCTGCTCGCGCACCTCGGCGCCGCGCGTGCGCAGCGCGTCCACGGTGGCGGTGGGGAAACGCTTTTCCTCCAGCAGGCTGGGGCCGTTGAGCGAGCCGAAATTGGGAAGGTCGATCGCGCGCTGCGGACTCAGGCCCCAGTTCAGGGTGGCATACAAGGTCTTGGCCACGTAGTGGATGATCAGCGCGCCACCCGGGCTGCCGGCACTGAGCAGGAACTGACCGGTCGCCTTGTCGAACACCAGCGTGGGCGCCATCGACGAACGCGGGCGCTTGCCCGGCTGCACGCGATTGGCCACCGGCTTGCCATCGGCATCTGTGGGTGCGAAGCTGAAATCGGTCAGCTCGTTGTTGAGCAGGAAGCCTTTGACCATCTGCCGGGCGCCAAAGGCGTCTTCGATGGTGGTGGTCATTGCCAGGGCGTTGCCCTGTGCGTCCACGATGCTGATGTGGCTGGTTCCGTATTCGGGCTGGTCCGGCATCGGCGCGTAGCTGGTCTTCACCGCGCCGGGATCGCCGGCTTTGGCCACCTTCATCGACTGCCCGCCGGGGCCCTGGTTGATCAGCTTCGCGCGCGCCGCAAGGTAGGCCGGATCGAGCAGGCTCATCCAGTTGCCTGCGGGTGGCTGCATGAAATCGGGGTCGCCCAGGTACTGGGCCCGGTCGGCGAACGCCAGGCGGGCCGCCTCGGTGTACAGGTGCAGCCAGTCCGCCGAGGGTGTCGGTCCGGCCGGGTTCGGCACGCCGCCCTGCAGCGGCAGCGCGGCGGCGTTGGTGTTGGCCAGGATGCCCAGAATCTGGCCCACGGCGATCGCGCCGGAGCTCGGTGGCGGAAAGCCGCAGACGCGGTAGGCCTTGCCGCCGGCCGAATGGTCGTGGCAGATCGGCGCGCGTTTGCGGGGCTGGTAGCCGGCCAGATCGGCCAGGGTCAGCTTGCCGGGGTTGGTCGGGTGCTTCTGAACTTTGTCGACGATGGCTTGCGCCACCTCGCCCTCCAGCAGCGCGGATGAACCCTTGGCCGCGATGGCCTTGAGCACGGCGGCGAGTTCGGGGTTCTTCAGCACGTGGCCAACGGGCCAGGGCTTGCCTGACGGGTCGTAGAAATAGGCGGCGGCCTGCGGATCCTTGGCCAGGTGCTTCTCGTTGGCAAGCAGGGCGTTCAGGCGCGCGCTGACCTTGAAGCCGCCCTCGGCCAGCGTGATGGCGGGCTTGAACAGCTCGGCCCAGGCCAGTTTGCCGTGCTGCCGGTGCGCCGCCTCCAGCATGCGCACCGTGCCCGGCACACCGACCGAGCGGCCACCGACCACCGCGTCGTAAAACGGCATCGGCTTGCCGTCGGCGCCGATGAACAGCTTCTCATCCACCGCGGCGGGCGCGGTCTCTCGTCCGTCGAAGGCCTCGACCTCGCGGCCGTTGTAGTGCAGCAGAAAGGCGCCGCCACCGATGCCGCTGGATTGCGGCTCCACCAGCGTCAGCACCATCTGCACCGCAATGGCCGCGTCCAGCGCCGAACCGCCGGCGCGCAGCACCTGGTAGCCGGCGTCGGTGGCGAGCGGATTGGCCGCCGCGACGGCAAACTTCGACGTGGTCCATCCCGGCTTCTGCGTGTACCCGGACGAACCTTCCGGCTGCGCCGGCACGGTGTAAGTCAGGCTCGGTGAATGGGCGCAGCCGCCGAGCAGGGCGGCCACGGCGATGGCACCGAGAATCGCGGGGGAACGATGGGTCATGGTGGCGTCTCCGGACGGGGGGAGCGCCATCGTACCCGGGCGGCGCTCCTTTCACCATGGTCTGAATACGCGTCAGCGGCCTTCTTCGAGGGTCGAAACAGGCCCGATCCGCGCCAATTCAGGGCCAAATCGGCCCCTTTCCAGCGTCAAATGGCCACAAACAGCTACAAGAAACATAGCTGCCAAGGAGTGGCCAGGGCGATGGTTCAGCGCGGCGCCAGGCGGATCGCGCCGTCCAGGCGGATCACCTCGCCATTGAGCATGTCGTTTTCGATGATGTGTTTGGCCAGCTTGGCGTAGTCCTCGGGCGTGCCCAGGCGGCTGGGGAAGGGCACGCTGGCTGCCAGGGAGTCCTGCACTTCCTTGGGCATGCCGAACATCATGGGGGTGCCGAAGATGCCGGGGGCGATGGTCATGTTGCGGATGCCATTGCGCGCCAGGTCGCGCGCGATCGGCAGCGTCATGCCGACGATGCCGCCCTTGGAGGCGCTGTACGCGGCCTGGCCGATCTGGCCGTCATAGGCGGCGACGCTCGCGGTGGAGATCATCACGCCGCGCTCGCCGGTGGCTTCGGGTTCGTTCTTGCACATGGCATCGGCGGCCAGGCGGATCATGTTGAAGCTGCCCACCAGGTTGACCATGATGGTCTTGGTGTAGAGCGCCAGGCCGTGCGGCCCGTTCTTGCCCACGGTTTTTTCGGCCACCGCGATGCCGGCGCAGTTGACCAGTCCCATCAGCTTGCCCAGCGAGACGGCCTTGGCCACCACGGCCTGGCCGTCGGCTTCGCTGCTGACGTCGCACTTGACGAAGGCGCCGCCGATTTCCTTGGCCACCGCTTCGCCTTTTTCAACCTGCATGTCGGCGATCACCACCGTGCCGCCGTTGGCGGCGAGCATGCGCGCCGTGCCTTCACCCAGGCCCGAGGCGCCGCCGGTGACGATGAAAACTTTGCCTTGAATGTCCATGTGAGTCTCCTGATGGATTGACGTTGACGTAAACGTCAATTATCGGCGAAAAGAAGACCCAGCCTGGTTTGCGGGGCGGGGTCGCGTGCGCCTCGGCGAGGTGTGCTGTGTTATTTGAACCCCACCCGGTCCAGCATCTGCTGCACCTTGACCTGGTTCATGCCGACCGCGCTGACCGGGATGGTCTCGCTCTTGAAGCTGCCGCCGCTCATGGCCTTGAGCGCCGCGTTGTCCACCTTCACGCCGACGGCGGCGGGCCATTCGTTGTTGCCGTTGGCGAAGTAGTTCTGCGCTTCGGGACTGGCCAGGTATTCAAGGAACTTGATACCGTTGGCCGGGTTCTTGGCGTGGCGCGCCACTGCGCCGCCGGCGATGTTCACGTGCGTGCCCCAGCTCGCCTGGTTCGGAAACACCACGCCCACCCTCTCAGCAATGGCGCGTTCTTCCGGGTTGGACGAGCGCATCATGCGGGCCAGGTAGTAGGTGTTGGTCACCGCAATGCCACACTCGCCGGAGGCCACGCCCTTGATCTGGTCGGTATCGCCACCCTTGGGCGCTCGCGCCATGTTGGCCACCAGGCCTTTGAGCCAGTCCTCGGTTTTGGCCGGGCCCAGGTGTTCGACCATTGCACCGAACAGGCTCAGGTTGTACGGATGCGAGCCGGAACGGATGCACAGCCTTCCCTTGTTGACCGGATCGGCCAGCTTTTCGTAGGTATCCACATCCTCGCGCTTGACCTTGAGCTTGTCGTAGACGATCACGCGGGCCCGGGTGGAGAAGCCGAACCAGTAGTTGCCCCCGTTGTCGGCAGGCTTGGAGCGCAACTGGGGCGGAATCGCCGCATCGAGCACCTTGGACTTGACGGGCTGGAACAGGCCGTCGATTTCGCCCTTCCACAGGCGTGCGGCATCCACCAGCAGGATCACGTCGGCGGGCGAGGCGGCGCCCTCGGCCTTCAGCCGGGCCAGAATTCCGGCATCATCGGCGTCCACCCGGTTGATCTTGATGCCGGTGGCTTTGGTGAAGTTGGTATACAGCGCTTCGTCAGTGCTGTAGTGCCGGGCCGAATACAGGTTCAAGACCTGCTCCTGAGCCAGTGTGCCGTTCGCGAACAGCAGGGCGGTGGTGGCGGCGAGAGCGAACTTTTTCAACATGCGGGCGATCCTTCAGGGCCAAACGAAAAACGAATGAGTGGATGATAAAGCAAATACGAATCATTATTAATAAATTTCCTGCCAATCCAGGCACACTCCGTCGGTTCTTGCTCGGGTTGATGGTGACAGGCATGGTTGGCGCGCTGGTCGGCTGTGCGAGCCGGCCGACTGCGCCGCCGGATCTGCCGCCCGCGCCGGCGCCGGTGGTGCAGAAAAAGGCGCCCCGACTGGGCTTGGCCTTGGGTGGCGGTGCCGCGCGCGGGTTCGCACATGTGGGTGTGATTCAGGTGCTGGAAGAGGCCGGCATTCGGCCCGATCTGGTGGTCGGCACTTCGGCGGGCAGTCTGGTGGCGGCCTTTTACGCCAGTGGCAAGAATGGCGCGCAGTTGCAGCAGATGGCCGAGACCATGGACGAAGCCACGTTCACCGACTGGACCTTGCCCATCTTCAGCCGGGGTGTGCTGCGTGGTGAGGCGCTGGCGCGCTATGTGGGCACCCAGGTGGGCGGGCGTCCGATCCAGGACATGCCGCTGCCGCTCGGCATCGTTGCCACCGACCTGCAAAGCGGCCAGGGCGTGCTGTTCCGCCGTGGCGACACCGGCACGGCGGTGCGGGCGTCCAGTGCCGTGCCGTCGGTGTTCCAGCCGGTGCGGATTTCCGGGCGCGATTTTGTCGACGGCGGGCTGGTGGCGCCGGTGCCGGTGCGTTTTGCGCGCGAGATGGGCGCCGAGCTGGTGCTGGCGGTCGACATCTCAAGTCCGCCCGAGGCCAATGCACCCGAAGGCTCGCTGCAGATCCTGTTGCAGACCTTCGCCATCATGGGCAAGACCATCAACGGCTTCGAGTTGCGCGACGCCGATGTCGTGCTGCGCCCGGTGCTCAACGGTGTCGGCAGCGCGGATTTCGCGGCCCGAAAACGCTCGATCGCGGCGGGTCGGCAGGCCATGCAGCAGGCCTTGCCGCGACTGAAGGAACTGATGCAACCGCGCGCATCCTGATTCGGGGACAGGCCGACCGCGTTCGTGGAAATCGGCAACTGGCGGGCGACCACCGTCAAAAAAAGGGCCGGTCTTGCGACCAGCCCTGAAGGGATCCCTGAACCCTGGAGGTTTCGAAAGGACCCGAGGAGACAACCTGCAATCAACCAGCCAAAGACTGGTATCAATCGAAAAGAGTGTGTCTGAAACCGGGTGTCCTGTGTAGAGTTGCGGCTCCAGAAAAAACGGGGACCGAAGCCCCCGTCGTGGGAGCATCAGGTGCTCAGCGCTTCTTGGCGGCCGGTTTGGCAGCGGTCGCGGTGGTGGACGCGACGGCGTTGAAGTTCGCCTCGGCCAGTTCGTTGGCTTGCTTGACGGCCTTTTGGACCGATTCGAAAGCGTTGTTCGCGGCGGCGACGGCGCTCTTCATCATGGCCACAGCGGTTTCGGAGCCGGCGGGAGCATTCTGGGCGGCACCCTCGACCAATTGGGCAAACTGTTTCTGCGCGTCGGCGGCCTGGCTTTCGAATGCCTTGCTGAACTCGGCGCTGGTACCCGAGGCGATTTCGTACAGGTGACGGCTGTAGGCGGCGGCTTTTTCGGCCAGCGGCTGGAACAGGCTGGCTTGCAGCGCCAGCAGTTCCTGCGCGTCCTTGACGCTCAAGGCGGCCTGCGCCTGGTTGGCGGAATCGTTCAGGGCGGCACGGGCGGCGCCGACATTCAATTCGACGAGTTTTTCGACGCCTTCGAAGGCCTTGTTGGTCAGGCCGAACAGGGTTTCGACGTTGGCTTTGTGCGAGGCCAGGATTTGTTCAGGGGTCAGCATGGTTCAATCTCCAGGAAGTTAAGTGAATCAGGACTGCGCCGGTGACCGATGTGTTGTCGGATGTTGCAGTGCAGCATGAGTCGGATTTTAGGGCGGTCGGCAGAAAATGCAAGCAAAATTGTTGCGGCGCAGCAAATCTTTAGGCGGCGGACTCCAGAACGGGCCTGGAGCGGCGATCCGCCGCCGGGCGCCGCCCTGTCCGGCCGCACGTTCAACAAGCAGCGGTCGGAACCGATGAAAGCGTTCTACGCCGACCAGTTCGTGCTGCCCTTGCCGCCGGGCCATCGGTTTCCCATGGCCAAGTACCGGTTGCTGCGCGACCGGATCGCCGCCGAAATTCCGCTGGTGCGCTTCAGCCCGGCGCCGGCGGCCAGCGATGGCGAACTGGCGCTGGTGCATGCGCCCGACTACATCGAGGGTATCGCCACCGGCCGTGTCGATACCCGCATCCTGCGCGAGATCGGCTTTCCCTGGAGCGAGGCGATGGCTGCGCGCGCACGCCGGTCGGTGGGCGCCACCATCGGGGCCTGCCGTAGCGCCCTGCTGGATGGCGAGGGCGTGGCCGCCAACCTCGCGGGCGGGACGCACCACGCCCATGCCGATCGCGGTGGTGGTTTCTGCGTGTTCAACGATGCGGCGGTGGCGGCGCGCCTGATGCAGGTGGAACTGTCACGTCTTGGCCGCGGACCGGCGCCCCGGCAGGCGCTTCAGGTGGCCATCATCGACCTCGACGTGCACCAGGGCAATGGCACCGCACGCATCTTCGCCGGCGACCCCAGCGTGTTCACGCTCTCCTTGCATGGCGAGAAGAACTTTCCGTTCCGCAAGGAAGCGAGCGACCTGGACGTGCCGCTGCCGGACGGCTGCGACGACGACACGTACCTGCACGCGCTGGACCTGGCGCTGGATGAACTGACGCAGCGCTTCGAGCCTGGGTTGGTGATCTACCTCGCCGGGGCCGATCCGCACGAGGGCGACCGCCTCGGTCGGCTCAAGCTCAGTTACGACGGACTGGAGGCACGCGACCGGCGGGTGTTCGAATGGGCCTGGCAGCGCCGCGTGCCGTTGGCCCTTACCATGGCCGGGGGCTACGGCACCGACATTGAAACGACCCTGAACGTGCAGCTCAACACCTGGCGGGTGGCAGCGGCGTACTGGCGGCGCTGGCAGAATCAGCCCCGATGAGCCACGCCAAACCCCAGCCCGAACCGCGCGCCGCCTACCGGGCGTTCCGAACCATCACCACCCGCTGGATGGACAACGACGCCTACGGGCACGTCAACAACGTCGTGTATTACAGCTGGTTCGACACTGCGGTCAATGCGCACCTGATCGAACAGGGTGTACTCGACATCCACCAGGGCGAGACCATCGGCCTGGTGATCGAGACCCAGTGCAACTACTTCGCGCCACTGGCCTTCCCCCAGACGGTGGAAGCGGGCATTCGGGTGGCGAAGCTGGGCAGTTCCAGCGTTCGCTACGAGGTCGGCCTGTTTGCCGAGGGCGAGCCCATGACGGCCGCCAAGGGCCATTTCATCCACGTCTATGTCAACAGCGCCACGCGCCGCCCGGTGCCGCTGCCCGCCAACCTGAAAGCCGTTCTGGAGCAACTCCAATGACCACCTCCCAAGTCAGCACCGTGATCGCCGATCCGGCCAGTGTCGATGCCGCTATCGAGAGCCGGTTTTCGGCGCGCGCCTTCCTGCCGCGGCCGGTGGCGCGCGAGGTGCTCACCGACCTGCTGCGCGTGGCCAGCCGCGCGCCCAGCGGCACCAACACCCAGCCCTGGCAGGTCTATGTGCTGCAGGGCTCGCGCAAGGACGAATTGGTGCGCACCATCTGCGAGGCGCACGATGCCATTTCCGTCGATCCGCAGCTCGCCACCGAGTACCGCGAGGAATACGACTACTACCCCGAGAAATGGATCAGTCCCTACATCGACCGCCGCCGCGAATGCGGCTTCGGCCTGTATGGCGTGCTCGGCATCGGCAAGGGCGAGCGCGAGAAGATGCACGCGCAGCACCAGCGCAATTTCCGTTTCTTCGATGCGCCGGTGGGGCTGATGTTCACCATCGACCGCATCATGGGCCGCGGCAGCCTGCTGGACTACGGCATGTTCCTGCAAAGCATCATGGTGGCGGCGCGTGCGCGCGGCCTGCACACCTGCCCGCAGGCGGCCTGGAACGGTTTTTCGAAGATCATCCTGCCCTACATCGGCGCGCGCGAGAACGAAATGCTGGTCTGCGGCATGTCGCTGGGCTACGCCGACGAATCGGCGGTGGTCAACAGCTTCCAGACCACCCGGGTGCCGGCCGAGTCGTTCACGCATTGGCTCGAGTAGCTATGAGCCCCCACGCTCCTTTGTGTCGTGTGGTCGCGCCTTGCAGGCCGCGGCGCAGCCAGCGTCTGCACCTCTTCAGGCTGTGCAAGCCTGCGCAGGCAGACTCAGAGCCGCAGCCTTCAGCCCCCCGAGGGGGCTCGCCTTCCCTGGGGCGGCCCGGCGCGGCGGCGGTCCGTGCCGCTGCGAGGGTCATGAGCCGACGATGAGCTTTTTCGCCATCCAGGCGCTCAACGGGCTCAGCTACGCCACCACGCTGTTCCTGATGGCGGCGGGGCTGACGCTGATCTTCGGCGTCACGCGCATCGTGAATTTTGCGCACGGCAGTTTCTTCATGCTGGGCGCGCTCTTGAGCGCGCACTGGGTGACCAACTGGTATCCATCCTGGGGTGAAAGCGCGGCGCTGTACGCGCTGGCCATGCTGATCGGCGCCGGGGTGGCGGCGCTGGCGGGGGCTGCGATGGAACTGGTGCTGCTGCGCCGCCTGTACGGTGTTCCCGAGCTGTACCAGCTGGTCGCCACCTTCGGCCTGACGCTGGCGATGAGCGACGCGATGCGCTGGGGCTTCGGGCCGGAAGAGGTCTTTGCACCCCGGTTCCCCGGCCTCAAGGGTTCGATCGAGCTGGCGGGTGAATTTTTCCCGGTCTGGCAGCTCGTGACGATGGCGCTGGGTCCACTGGTGTGGCTGGGTCTGCACGCGCTGCTGACGCGCACGCGCTTCGGCCAGCGCCTGCGCGCGGCCACGATGGACCGCACCATGCTCGACGCGCTCGGGGTCGACCCGCGCCCGCTGATGCTCGGCGCGGTGGTGCTGGGCTGCGCGCTGGCCGGACTCGGGGGCGCGCTGCAGCTGCCGCGCGAGCCCGCAAACCTGCAGATGGACGTGAACGTGATCGTCGAAACCTTTGTGGTGGTGGTCACCGGTGGGCTGGGCAGCATCGGTGGCGCGTTTGTTGCCGCGCTGCTGATCGGCTTGATCCATGCGCTGGGCGTGAGCCTGTTTCCGCAGGCCACGCTGGTGCTGGTGTTCCTGACCATGGCGGTGGTGCTGGCGGTGCGACCGCAGGGGCTGGCCGGGCAGCCGCTGGAGGCGGGGCCGAGGGAAATCGTTCAAAAATTCAGTGTTCCCAGCGCCGGACGGCCATCAGGCGCTATCTTTTTTGTGGTCTTTTTCGCGCTCTGCGCGCTGGCGTGGAGCGGTGGCGACTACAGCCGCTCGTTGGCGTCGGACGCCCTGGTGCTGCTGATTTTCGGCGTCAGCCTGCAATCGATGATGGCGCTGGGCGGACTGGTGAGCTTCGGCCATGCGGCGTTCTTTGCGCTCGGCGCCTACGGGGCGGCGCTGGCGCATGTGCACTGGGAGGCCACCTTGCCGGTGGCGATGGCGGCCGGGTGTGCCGTGGCGGCGTTGGTGGCGCTGGTATTCGGTGCCGCGGTGGTGCGCAGCGCGGGCGTTTACCTGGCCATGCTGAGCCTGGCGCTGGCCCAGGTGATCTGGGCCGTGGCCACGCAATGGGTGGCGCTGACCGGCGGCGACAACGGCGTGATCGGGCTGCGCCTCGTGGTGGAGGAAACCCGACCGCTGTTCTTCGTGCTGCTCACGGGCATCGCGGCGCTGAGCGTCTTCGCGCTCGGTCGCCTGGCCGGGTCGACCTTCGGTGCCGCCTTGCAGGCGGTGCGTGATGCGCCGCAGCGCGCGGGGGCCAGCGGGCTGCCGGTTGCCTGGATCAAGTACCGCATCTTCGTGGAGAGCGCGGTCCTGGCCGGGCTGGCCGGTGCGCTGGCCGCCGCGCACAAGGGCGCAGTGTTTCCGTCCGCGGCCAGCGTGGCCACCTCGGTGGACGCGCTGCTCGTGGTGCTGCTGGGCGGCGTGCACCAGCTCTGGGGTACCGGCGTGGGCAGCGCGGTGCTGACCTGGGCTGGCGCCGAACTGGGCAGCAGCGTGGCTTGGCTGCGCGATTACTGGCGCGGCGCGCTGGGCGTGTTCGTGATGGCCATCATGGTGTTGTCGCCCTCGGGCCTGCTCGGCTTGGGCCAGGCGCTGGGGGACCTGGTGGCGCGACGAGGAGGCAAGCGATGAGCGCCGCCGGACCGCTCCAAGGCGTGAAGGCCGCCTTGGGGGGCAGCGAAGTACGTGCAGCGACAAGCGTGGGGGCGACATGAGCCTGCACGTGCGCCAGCTCGTCAAGCATTTTGGCGGCGTGCACGCGGTCAAGGGCGTGAGCTTCGAGGTCCACCCCGGCGAATGTGTCGCGCTGATCGGACCGAATGGCGCGGGCAAGTCCACCGCCTTCGCCTGCATCGCCGGCCAGCAGGCCCTGACCCACGGCGAGGTGCGCTGGGCCGGCCAGCGCATCGACCGGCTGGCGCCGGCGCAGCGCCAGCGGCTCGGCGTGGCGCGCACCTTCCAGGTGGCGCAGACCTTCGAGGCGCTCACGGTGCTACAGAATGTGCAGCTGCTGCTGGCCGCCCCGAGCGGGCTTCGGGCCTGGAACGTGCTGAAAAAGGCCTCGGTGGACGCCGCCACGGCGTGTCTGGAGCAGGTCGGGCTTGGCGCTCTGGCCGACGCGGACGCGCGCGATCTGCCCTACGGGGCCAAGAAGCGGCTGGAACTGGCCATGGCGCTGGCCGGATTGCAGGGGGCGGGCGCGCGTCTGCTGCTGCTCGATGAGCCCGCCGCCGGCCTGGCTGCCGCAGAGCGGGCCGAGCTGATGGCGCGGGTCACGGCGCTGGCGCGCGAGGGGGTCGCGGTGCTCTACACCGAGCACAACATGGACGCGGTGTTCGGCGTGGCCGACCGGGTGCTGGTGCTGATCGACGGCCAGATTGCGGCAGCCGGCACGCCGCAGGAGGTTGCGCGCGACGCCAACGTGCGCCGCCGGTACCTGGGGCGCGAATTCGGGGCGGAGCCGTCCCATGGCTGAACTCCAGGTGCAGGGCTTGAATGTCTGGTACGGCGCCGCGCAGGCCCTGTTCGACGTGTCGCTGGCGGTGGGTGCAGGCGAGCTGGTGGTGCTGCAGGGGCTCAACGGGGCCGGAAAATCCACGCTTTTGCAAGCGGTTGTGGGCCTTTCCCAGCGGCAGACGGGCGATGTTAGCTATCATAATGAGAGCATTTCGGGTTGGCCGCCGCATCGGCGCGCCCGTGCCGGCTTGGGCTATGTGGCCGAGGACCGCCGGCTGTTCGGCGCGCTGACGGTGCAGGAGAACCTGCTGATCGCGGCGCGCGGCGATGTGGCCGCCAACCTGGCGCGGGCGCTGGACCTGTTTCCGGCCCTGGGGGCCATGCTGCAACGCCGTGCCAGCCAGATGAGCGGCGGCGAGCAGCAGATGCTGGCCATCGCACGCACGCTGATGACCAGCCCGAAACTGCTGTTGCTCGACGAGCCCTGCGAAGGCATCGCGCCGCTGCTGGTCGAGTCGATCCGCGACGCGCTGCTGGCCTTGCGCGCCCAGGGCCTGCCGATGCTGGTGGCCGAACAGAACCGCATCCTGGCCGACCGCGCCGACCGGGTGCTGACGCTGGTCAGTGGCCGGCTCGCGGCCTGAACCTCACGCCAGCAGGCGCTCCCAGCCCGGCCACAGGTCGCGCCCGATGGCGAACTTTCGCGAGGCGGCGCTCCACGACTCGCCGCGCGCCATCGCATCGGTGAACGCCGCACCATCGGTCACGCGGGTGCCCCCGAGCAGGGTGACTCCGCGGGCGAACAGCGCATCGGGCCAGAGCCCGGCCGACGGGCCGATGACGGCAAATTCGGTGGCACCCGGAGCGGCGGCGAGCATGGCGTCCAGCGTGTGATTGAGCAGCATGGTCGACGTGCCCACCACCTTGTTGCAGGCGGCCAGCGCGCCACGATCGAGCGTGATGTGAACCTGCGGAAACCGCGCCTGCTGCCGCTTCACCATCGCCTCGTCCAGCTCCAGCACAGAAATCCGCCCGCCCACCGCCTGCACCTGGCGCACCAGCGGCGGGAAGAAGCCGATCATGCCGAGGTGGTCCTGGCGGCCCAGTTGAACATCGCCCAGCGAGTTGCCGGCAGGCGGCGGCTGGTAGCCCACCTGGCGCCAGACGGAGTCGGTCAGCGCGTTGATGGCGGCCAGGGCCAGTGCGCGTTCCACCGGGCTGTCGCCGTCGAGCCGGCGTGCCAGTCGCAGCGGGTCGGCCCCGGCCAGGCGGTTGCCGCCGGGTGCACCGTGCGCGCCGGTCAGCGCGTCCAGCGTGTCGCCCAGCAACACGTAGGACAGGCCGAACGCGCCGTCCTGCAGTTCGATGGCGCAGAACTTGGCGTCTTTCGGCGTCTCGTCGCCGGGCGCGTCGGCCGGAATGTGCAGCCGTGCCACCGGCGGCGGCGCAAAGCGCGTGGCGATGGTTTCCAGTTGGACGACCAGTTGGCTGGCGAGCGAAGGTGCGGTCATGGCATCAAGGGCAGGCAAGGGCTGTGACCCGGATTTCAGCACAGGCTGCTGCGGGTTTTGCCGGAGGAGAAACGGCGGCTTCACCGGGGGGGCTTCCCGTACACTGCGGATTCAGCAAGACGGGGGCACGCGTCGCCCGTCCGGACCGCCGCGATGATCATCACCAGCCTCCTCGATACCGACCTCTACAAGTTCACCATGATGCAGGTGGTGCTGCACCAGTTTCCGGGTGCGCAGGTGGAGTACCGCTTCCGCTGCCGCAACCCCGGCATCAACCTGGCCGCCCACGCCAGCGAGATCCGCGACGAGATCCGCTCCCTGTGCAGCCTGCATTTCCAGGACGCCGAACTTGCCTACCTGCGCACGCTGCGCTTCATCAAGAGCGACTTTGTTGACTTTCTGGGTCTGTTCCGGCTCAACGAGAAGTACATCACCGTCACCACCTTGCCATCGGGCGAGATCGACATCACCATCCGCGGCCCCTGGCTGCACACCATCCTGTTCGAAATCCCGGTGCTGGCCATCGTCAACGAGGTCTGGTTCCGCAACGCCACGCCGGTGCCGGACTTCGTCGAAGGGCGCAAGCGGCTCGACCACAAGATTGCGCTGCTGCAGGCCCAGGGGCTGCGCGACCTCAAGATTGCGGACTACGGCACCCGCAGGCGATTTTCCAAGGCCTGGCACGAAGAGGTGCTTCGTGTGCTGATCGCGCGGCTGCACACCGGCGTGGCGGGGCAGTTCGCCGGCACCAGCAACGTGCTGTTCGCGATGAAACTGGGGCTCACGCCGCTGGGCACCATGGCGCACGAATACCTTCAGGCCTGCCAGGCGCTGGGCCCGCGCCTGCGCGACAGCCAGGTGTTCGCGTTTGAGTCGTGGGCCAAGGAGTACCGGGGCGACCTGGGCATCGCGCTGAGCGACGTCTACGGCTTCAACGCCTTCCTGCGCGACTTCGACATGTATTTCTGCAAGCTGTTCGACGGCGCCCGTCACGACAGCGGCGACCCCTTCGCCTGGGGCGAACGCCTGATCGAGCATTACCGCAAGAACCGCGTCGACCCGCTGACCAAGACGCTGATCTTCAGCGACAGCCTGACCGTGCCGCGCACCATCGAGCTGTACGAGCGTTTCCGTGGCCGCTGCCTGCTGGCCTTCGGCATCGGCACCAACCTGACCAACGACCTGGGCGATGCGCCCGCGCATGTGCCGCTGCAGATCGTGATCAAGATGACCCGCTGCAACGGGCAGCCGGTTGCCAAGCTGTCCGACTCGCCCGGAAAAGGCATGTGCGACGACGAAAAATACCTGGCCTACCTGCGTCAGGTATTCGAAATCGATCCCCGGCACAGCGCCTGATCGCATCCCGGGGAAGGACGCGCCTCTTTTTTCCACAGCCCAGACCAGCGAAATCGCCATGCACAAACCACCCGCGTTGAGCCAATTTCCAAGAACCTGTGCCCTTGCGTTGGCGTTGCTCATGCCCGCTCTCGGTCACGCTGCCGATCTCGACGGTCGCGCGCTGTCGGTGCTCTGGGGGGTGCCTTTTGCGGGCATCCTGTTGTCGATCGCCTTGCTGCCCTTGCTGGCGCCGTTTTTCTGGCACCACCATTTCGGCAAAGTTTCCGCCGCCTGGTCACTGGCTTTTCTGGTTCCGTTCGCCATCGTATTCGGGCCAGGTGCAGCCGCAGCCGGTGTGGTGCATGCGCTGCTGGCCGAGTACATCCCTTTCATCATCCTGCTCACGGCCCTGTTTGCCGTGGCGGGCGGCATCTACATCCGGGGCAATCTGCACGGAGGCCCCGGGCTGAACACCGCGATCCTGGCGGTTGGTGCGGTGCTGGCGAGTTTCATGGGTACGACCGGCGCGTCGATGCTGCTGATCCGCCCGCTCATTCGGGCCAACGACAACCGAAAGCACGTGGTGCACGTGGTCGTTTTCTTCATCTTCATCGTCTCGAACGCGGGCGGGGCGTTGACCCCGCTGGGCGATCCGCCGCTGTTCCTCGGGTTCCTGAAGGGTGTCGATTTCAGCTGGACATTGATCCATCTTTTCCCAGAAACCCTGTTTCTCGTCGGCATCTTGCTGGCGCTTTTTTATGCGCTCGACTGGTGGTACTACCACAAGAGGGAAGAAATCAAGCCCAAAGATCCGACACCGGACGACAACCGGTTCGGCTTCGACGGCGCGGTCAATTTCCTGCTGCTCGGCGGGGTTGTCGCGCTGGTGCTGATGAGCGGCCTGTGGAAGTCCGATGTTGTCTTCAACATCGCGGGCACCGAGGTTGGCCTGCCCGGTATCGTGCGCGACATCGGCCTGATCGTCATCACCGTCGTTTCGCTGCGGGTGACGCCGGGCAGCGTGCACGCCGACAACCAGTTCACCTGGGGCCCGATGCAGGAGGTGGCCAAGCTGTTCGCCGGCATTTTCCTGACCATCATCCCGGTGATCGCCATGCTCAAGGCCGGCGTGGACGGCCCGTTCTCCGCCGTTGTGCGCGCGGTCACCAACCCCGACGGCACGCCCAACCCCGCGATGTATTTCTGGGCCACCGGGTTGCTCAGCTCGTTCCTGGACAACGCGCCCACCTACCTGGTGTTTTTCAACACCGCCGGCGGCGATGCACAGGCGTTGATGACGACGATGGCGCCGACGCTGGTGGCGGTATCGGCCGGCGCTGTGTTCATGGGCGCCAACAGCTACATCGGCAACGCGCCCAACCTCATGGTCAAGGCCATCGCGGAGGATCGGGGCGTGAAGATGCCCAGCTTTTTCGGTTACATGGCCTGGTCGGTGGGCATTCTGGTGCCGCTTTTTGCCATCATGACCTGGGTGTTTTTCGTCTGAGGCGGCAGCGGGCGAGGGGCGGGCCGTTTACCATCCGGGCATGCCCCCGTCCCGACCCTCCATCCTGATCGCGCGCGCCGTCTTTGCGGAGACCATCGAACGTCTGGCGCAGCACTTCGAGGTCGAATCCAATCCGGATGACACGGTCTGGACCAAGGCCGAGCTGATCGCGCGCCTGCAGGGCAAGGCGGGTGCCTTCACCACCGGCAGCGAACGCATCGATGCCGAAGTGCTCGCCGCCTGCCCGCAGCTGAAAATCGTCGCCAACATGGCAGTGGGGTACAACAACTTCGACGTGCCGGCCATGACCGCCGCCGGCGTGCTCGGCACCAACGCGCCCGACGTGCTGACCGAGACCACGGCCGACTTCGGCTTTGCACTGCTGATGGCCACCGCCCGGCGGGTGACCGAGAGCGAACACTTCCTGCGCGCCGGGAGGTGGACGAAGTGGAGTTACGACCTTTTTGCCGGCGCCGAGGTACACGGCAGCACGCTGGGCATCCTGGGCATGGGTCGCATCGGTCAGGGCATCGCCCGCCGCGGCGCGCTGGGCTTCGGGATGACGGTGATCTACCACAACCGAACGCGGCTGGCACCCGAGCTGGAGGCGGCCTGCAAAGCCTGTTACGTCGACAAGGACGAACTGCTGCGCAGCGCCGACCACCTGGTGCTGGTGCTACCGTATTCGGCGCAGTCGCACCATTCGATTGGCGCGGCCGAATTGGCGTTGATGAAACCCACTGCCACGCTGATCAACATCGCGCGCGGGGGCATCGTTGACGACGCGGCGCTGGCCGCGGCGTTGCGCGAGCGGCGCATCGCCGCGGCGGGACTCGATGTGTTCGAGGGTGAGCCGAAGGTGCACCCGGAGCTGCTGTCCGTGCCCAACGTGGTGCTCACGCCCCACATCGCCAGCGCAACCATTGCCACCCGCAAGGCCATGGCGGACCTTGCAGCGGACAACCTGATCGCCTACCTGACCGAAGGCCGCGCGCTCACGCCGCTGAATCCACAGGTGATCGCGCGATGAGCGCCGCGCAGGGCCGCCCCAAGCAAGCTCGCACCGCAATGCGAAGCATGGAGGTTACCCAGTGAACGAAGGCCTGCTGGTCGCGATCGTGGTGTTGGGTGGACTCAATGCCGTGCTGCTGATCTGGCTCGCGCTGCGGCGTCCGGCCGCCACTGCCGAAGAGACCGTGCAGCGGCAGCAGCTGGACCTTCTGGTTCAGCAACAGGGCCAGGCGACGGTGCAAAGGCTGGAACGCATGGAAGGTGAACTGCGCCGGGAGATGGGCGACGGCGCCCGCGCCGGTCGGCAGGAGATGCAGCAGACACTGGCCACCTTTCAGGAGGCGCTGACCCGCCAGGGTGCCGAAGCCACACGCACGCAAAATGCCCAGCTCGATGGCTTCGCGCAGCAACTTCTGCAATTGCGCGGCACCCTGGGCGACACCCTGACCCAGCAGTTGCAGGCCATCAGCCTGGGCATGACCCAACAGGCGCAGGAAGCCACACGCACCCAGAACGCCCAGATCGATGCCTTTGCCCAGCAACTGGTGCAACTGCGCGGCTCCCTGGGCGACACGCTGGTCCGACAACTGCAGGAGCTCAGCGAGGCCAATGCGCGACGCCTCACCGAGGTCCGCTCCACGCTGGAAACACAACTCGCACAGCTCCAGGCCAGCAACGCGACCAAGCTCGACGAGATGCGATCCACCGTCGACGAGAAGCTGCAGAGCACGCTGGAGGCCCGGCTGGGCCGGAGCTTCAAACAGGTGGCCGAGCGGCTGGAGCAGGTGCACAAGGGCCTGGGCGAGATGCAGAACCTGGCGCAGGGCGTGGGCGACCTCAAGCACCTGCTGTCCAACGTGAAGACGCGCGGCATGTTCGGCGAGGCGCAGCTGGGCGCGTTGCTGGAACAGGTGTTTTCGCCCGACCAGTACGCCGAGCAGGTCGCCACCCGGCCGGGCAGCCGCAACGTGGTGGACTTCGCGATCCGCCTGCCCGGGCGCGGCGAGGATGGTGCGCCGTGCTGGTTGCCGATCGATGCCAAGTTTCCCAACGAAGACTACGAACGCCTGCTCGACGCGCAGCAGCGCGCCGATGCCGAGGGTGTCGAGACCGCGGCGCGCGGGCTTGAGCAACGCATCCGCCTGGAAGCTCGGTCGATGGCCGAGAAATACCTGGAGCCGCCCCACACGACCGACTTCGCCATCTTGTTTCTGCCCACCGAAGGCCTGTACGCCGAGGTGCTGCGCCGACCGGGTCTGATGGAGGCGTTGCAGCGCGAGCACCGGGTCACGCTGGCGGGCCCGACCACGCTGATGGCGATGCTGAATGCCTTGCAGATGGGCTTTCGCACGCTGGCACTCGAAAAGCGCAGCTCCGAGGTCTGGCAGGTGCTGGGCGCGGTCAAGACCGAGTTCGGCAAGTTCGGCGACGTGCTGGCCAGGGTCAAGACGCAGACGCAGACCGTGCTCAACACGCTGGACGCCGCAGAAACCCGCAGCCGCGCCATGGGCCGCGCGCTCAAGACAGTGGAGGCGCTGCCGCAGGACCGTGCACAGGCCCTGCTGCCCAGCGACCTGACGGACCCAACGGACGCCGGCAGCGCTTGAACGCCGCGACACGCTCGACCCTGTTGCGCCTGATCGGCGCGCAGGTCTGCGTGCACGCGGGCATGACCGGATTCCGTATGGCCGCCCCGCTGATGGCCCTGCGCGAGGGCTACAGCGCCGCCGCGGTGGGGGTGCTGCTGGCGCTGTTCGCGCTGGCCCAGGTGTTCCTGGCCTTGCCCGCCGGGCGCTTTGCCCAGCGCCACGGACTGCACAAGCCCTTTCTGCTGGCCGGGGCGGTGGCCACGACCGGGGGCCTGATGGCGGTGGCCTGGCCGACCGTTGGCGTGTTGTGCTTGACCGCGCTGTGCAGCGGCGCTGCGGTGTGTCTGGCCATGATTGCGCTGCAGCGCCATGTGGGGCATCTGGCGTCCGACGCCACCGAACTGCGCCAGGTGTTCAGCTGGGTTGCCATCGGGCCGTCGGTTTCCAACTTCCTGGGGCCGTTTCTGGCGGGCCTGCTCATTGACGCCAGCGGCTTTCGCAGCGCCTACTTGCTGCTGGCGCTGCTGCCCGCTCTCGCCTGGTGGTGGGTGAGGCGCGTGCCGGCGCATGTTCCCGCCGACGACGAGAACCCTGCTGTCCAGGGTTCCGCCTGGAACCTGCTGCGGAAGCCGGCTTTTCGCAACCTGATGGTGGTCAACTGGATGCTGTCGTCCTGCTGGGATGTCCACACCTTTCTGGTGCCGGTACTGGGCCATGAGCGCGGCTACTCGGCCACGGTGATCGGGACGGTCCTGGGCGTGTTCGCCGTGGCCGCGACGCTGATCCGGCTGATCATTCCGCTGCTGGCGGCCCGGTTGCGCGAGGCCGCGGTGATCGCGGGCGCCATGGTCAGCACGGCCGCGCTGTTCGGGATCTATCCCCTGGTTCAGTCGCCGTGGGCGATGGCCGCGCTGTCGGTGGGCCTTGGCCTGGCACTGGGGTCGGTGCAGCCCATGGTCATGAGCACCTTGCACCAGATCACCCCCCGGCACCGGCATGGGGAGGCCCTGGGATTGCGGTCCATCGCCATCAACGGCTCCAGTGTGGTGATGCCGCTGCTGTTCGGCTCGGCGGGGGCCGTGATCGGCGCGGGAGCGGTGTTCTGGATCGTGGGCGGTGTGGTTGGCTGTGGAGCGGCGATTGCCGTGCGGCTCAAGCCGCCCGGGCACCCCGGCGGATGAGCCGGCCCGCCCGTGCGACGGCGCAGATGCCCGCACACCGCGGGGATTTGCTGCGCCCTCCTAGAATGGTCGGCAGCGTGAAAGGCTGATGTGCTGCTGGTTGTTGTTTTGCTCCCATTGCTCGTGGGTACCGCGCTGACCGCATGGCTGGGCGCCAGGTCTCGGACCCTCACAGCGGCCGCCGCGGGCCTGGTGACGGCGGCGGCGCTGGCGCTGCTGTTGTCGCACGCTCCGAGTGTCATGGGTGGCGCCACCGTCACGAATTCCTGGCCCTGGGTGCCCGAAATCGGCCTGAACCTGTCGTTCCGGCTGGACGGCCTGTCGATGATGTTCGCCGGGCTGATCCTGTTCATCGGATTGTTGATCATCCTCTATGCCGCCTACTACCTGGCGCCCGAGGATTCCGCCGGCAAGTTTTTCAGCTTCATGATGCTGTTCATGGCCGCCATGCTGGGCGTGGTGCTTTCGGACAACCTGCTGCTGGTGGTGTTCTGGGAGTTGACCAGCATCTCGTCGTTCCTGCTGATCGGCTTCTGGAGCCACCGCGCCGACGCCCGCGCCGGCGCCCGGCAGGCCTTGGCCATTACCGGCGGCGGCGGCCTGGCGATGTTGGGTGGCTTCGTGCTGCTGGGGCAGATTGCCGGTACCTACGAGCTCAGCGCCATGACGGCCAACGTGGCCGCGATCCAGGCCGATCCGCGTTTTGTTCCGGCACTGCTGCTGATCCTGCTGGGGGCGTTCACAAAAAGCGCGCAGTTTCCGTTCCACTTCTGGCTGCCCGACGCGATGGCCGCGCCCACCCCGGTGTCGGCCTACCTGCATTCGGCCACCATGGTCAAGGCCGGCGTGTTCCTGTTGATGCGCATGTACCCGGTGCTGGCCGGAACGGGGCATTTCGAGGTCATCGTGAGCACAGCCGGTCTGGTCACGGTGCTGTTCGCCGCCGTCATTGCCCTGTTCAAGCACGACCTCAAGGGTCTGCTGGCTTATTCGACGGTGAGCCACCTGGGCCTGATCGTGTTCCTGATCGGGCTGGGCTCGCCGCTGGCCGGCGTGGCGGCCGTGTTCCACGTGCTCAACCATGCGACGTTTAAGGCCTCGTTGTTCATGATCGCCGGCATCGTCGACCATGAAACCCATTCGCGGGACATTCGCCAGCTCGGCGGCCTGTGGAAGTTCATGCCCTGGACGGCCACGCTGGCGATGGTGGCCGCCGCAGCGATGGCGGGCGTGCCGCTGACCAACGGCTTCCTGTCCAAGGAGATGTACTTCGCCGAGGCGGTCGCTGGAACGAGCGGCCTGTATGCCTGGCTGGTGCCGGTTCTGGTCACGCTGGCCGGCGTGTTCGGCGTGGCCTATTCGCTGCGTTTCGTGCACGACACCTTTTTCAATGGTGAACCGGGGGACGTTTCGAACACACAACCCCATGAGCCGCCGCTGGGCATGAAGCTTCCCGTCATCCTGCTGGTGGCGATGTGCATCGTGGTCGGTCTGCTTCCGGCGCTCACCTTCGGGCCGCTGGTGCATGTGGCCGCCAGCGCGCTGGCCGGCAAGGCGCTGCCCGAATACCACCTGGCGATCTGGCACGGCTTCAACCTGCCGCTGCTCATGAGCCTGATCGCGACGGTGGCTGGTGTCGGTCTGTACCTGTGGCTGGCCAAGGGCAAGCGCCTGCACCGGATCAACTCCGAGGACTGGTTCGGCGCCGCCACCGGACGCGCGATCTTCGAATGGCTGATCGACCATCTGTTCGGCCTCGCCGGCCGCATCACGGCGCGGCTGGAGACGGGTTCGCTGCAGCGCTACGTCGCCTGGCTGTTGCTGAGCGCGCTGGTTCTGGGCTCGTTGCCTTTGCTGGGCAGTGGCATCGGTACCGGGGCGCGTCCGCAGATGCCGGCCACGCCGCTGGCCTGGGCCATGTGGGCGCTGCTGGCGGTCACCTGCGGGGCGATCGTGCGCACGCACCACCAGCGTTTCGTCGCCGTGGTGCTGGTGGGCGTGGTGGGTGTGGCGGCATCGCTGACCTTCCTCGGCTTTTCGGCGCCCGATCTGGCGCTGACCCAGCTGTCGGTCGACATCGTTTCCACCGTGCTGCTGCTCATGGGCCTTGCCCTGCTGCCGCAGACCAGCCCCAAGGAAACCCCCTTACTGCGCAAGAGCCTGCACGGCCTGCTCGCGCTGGCCAGTGGCGTGGCCATGTCGGTGATCTCCTGGCTGGTGCTCACCCGGGACCATGAATCCATCTCCTGGTACTTCCTGGAGCAGTCGCTGCCGAAGGGCGGCGGCTCCAACGTGGTCAATGTGATTCTGGTGGACTTCCGCGGCTACGACACCCTGGGAGAAATCACCGTGTTGGGCATTGCCGCCATCGGCGTGCTGGCACTGATGGATGGCATGCGAACCCACCGCCCGGGCGCCGACCCGCAAGGTCGGTTGTGGACCTTTGCGCAGCAGCCGCTGCTGTTGCGCGTGGCCGCGTCGGTGGTGTTGCCACTGGCGCTGGTGTTCAGCCTCTACATCTTCATGCGCGGCCACAACCTGCCCGGTGGCGGCTTCATCGCCGGGTTGATCACGGCGGTGGCGCTGGTGCTGCAGTTCATGTCGCTGGGGCAGGCGCGGGCTGAACATCTGCTGCACGCCGAAGGCGGTCGCCGCTTTGTGCGCTGGATCGGCGCCGGCCTGGGCATCGCGGGTCTCACCGGGGTGGGCGCCTTCGTGCTGGGCAGGCCTTTCCTGACCAGCGCGTTCGGTCATCCGCACGTGCCGCTGCTGGGTGAGCTGCCCCTGGCCACCGCCGCGATCTTCGATCTGGGCGTCTACCTGACCGTCGTGGGCAGCACGCTGCTGACCCTCTCGGTGCTGGGGCAGGCTTCGCGCGCGGCGCCCGGTGTCCCTACCAACCGGAGCCTTTCATGAGCATGGAGTTTCTAGTGGCCACGGGTGTGGGCATGGTGACCGCCACCGGTGTCTACCTGATGCTGCGCGGACGCAGCTTCCCGGTGGTGCTGGGGCTGTCGCTGTTCGGTTACGCGGTCAACGTGTTCATCTTCCTCATGGGCCGGCTGTGGACCAATGCCGCACCGATTCTGTTGGGGGAGGGGCCGGTGGCCGACCCGCTGCCGCAGGCACTGGTGCTGACCGCCATCGTGATCGGCTTCGCCACCACCGGATTCGTCGTCGAACTGGCGCTGCGCAGTCGCCATGAAGCCGGCAGCGACCATGTCGACGGCCACGAGCCAGGAGGGCCGCGCTCATGAGCGGCGCCATCGTGGCCTTCTGGCTGCAGCACGCACCGGTGCTGTCGGTGGTGCTGCCGCTGCTGACCGCGGTGGTGCTGCTGTTGATCGGCGACGCGGGCGGCATGGCCGGTCAGGGCGGGGCCCATGATGATGCGCCGCTGCGCTGGCGCCGGCGCATCAGCCTGGCGTCGGCCTCGCTGGGCCTGCTGATGGCCGCGGGTCTGGTGCAGCATGCGACCGGAGGCGAGCTGCTGGTCTACCGCCTCGGCGATTGGCCCGCGCCGTTCGGCATCGTCATGGTGGTGGACCGCCTCTCGGCGCTGATGGTGCTTTTGACCTACCTGGTGGCGGTGCCGGTGCTCTGGTACGCGGCCAGTGGCTGGGATGCCCGCGGCCGCTACTTCCACGCGGTGTTCCAGTTTCAGCTCATGGGACTGTCGGGCGCGTTCCTCACCGGCGACCTGTTCAACCTGTTTGTGTTCTTCGAGGTGCTGCTGATCGCCTCCTACGTCCTGCTGGTGCACGGTCAGGGGCGCGAGCGCTTCCGTATGGGTGTGCACTACGTGGTGCTCAACCTGGTGGCCTCAGGGCTGTTCCTGGTCGGCCTGTCGCTGGTCTACGCCGCGACCGGCACGCTGAACATGGCCGATGTGGGCCAGCGTCTGGCGCAACTGCAGGACCCCCACCTGTTATTCGCCCGGGTGGCGGCGCTGGTGCTGCTGGTCGTGTTCGGCCTGAAGGCCGCGATGTTGCCGCTGTATTTCTGGCTGCCCGGGACCTACGCCGCAGCCAGTGCGCCCGTCGCGGCGCTGTTCGCCATCATGACCAAGGTGGGGGTGTACAGCATCGTGCGGGTGCATTGGCAGCTGTTCGGCTCCGAAGCCGGATCGGCCGCGCTGGCGGTGGCCGACTGGCTGTTGCCGCTGGCCCTGACCACCAGCGTGCTGGGCGTGCTGGGCGCGCTGGCCGCGCACACCATGGGGCGCCTGGTGGCGTATCTCACGGTTTCGTCGGTCGGCACCATCCTGGCCGGTGTGGGCCTGTTTACGCCGCAGGCACTTTCGGCGGCGCTCTACTACACGCTGCACAGCACAATCGTGATTGCCGGCCTGTTCCTTCTGGTGGAACTGATCGCCTCGCAGCGCGGCGACGCGATCGACAGGCTGCAACCGGCCCATGCGGTGCGCGAGCCAGTTGTGCTGGGCGTCATGATGCTGTTCGGGGCTGCGTCAGCAGCCGGCCTGCCGCCACTGCCAGGGTTTCTGGGCAAGCTGATGGTGCTCGAAGCCAGTTCCGGCCTGCTGGCCCAGACCTGGGTCTGGAGCGTGGTGCTGGGGGTCGGATTTCTGACCATCGTCGGCCTGGCGCGCGCGGGGGTGATCGTGTTCTGGCATGTGCAGCCGGTCGGTGGCACTGTGACTTCCGGTTCCAGCCGGCGCCTGCTGGCGCCGGTCTGGGCTTTCATGGCGCTGACCCTGGCGCTGGCCGTGCTGGCATCGCCTGTGAAACGCTATACCTACGCGGCCGCGGCCCAGTTGTCGGCGCCGGCGGACTATGTGCGTTCGGTTCTGGGCGCCGACGCGCTCGGCCGCTCGACAACGCGACCTTATGGCGGCCGGCGGGCCCCCATGTCTCAGGAGAAGCCACCATGAAACCCCACCCCGTCGATCGCCGCGGCGGCTGGTTCGACCACCCAGCGCTGTCGCTGTTGCTGGCGGCAACCTGGCTGGCACTTTCGCGCAGCCTGGAGCCGGTGCATCTGATCTCGGCGGCCTTGGTGGGTCTGATCGTGCCGCGCCTGTTGCGCGGCCTGCTGCACGAGGGCAGCCCGATCCGCTGGGGCGCCGCATTTCGGCTGACGCTGGTGGTGATCTGGGACATCGTGCTGTCCAACATCACGGTGGCCAGGCTGGTGCTTGGCCCCATGAGCCGGCCAAAACCCGCCTGGTTGCGCGTGCCGCTGGCCACCGAGCACCATCGGGTGGACGCGCTGTTCGCCAGCATCATCACCATGACGCCTGGAACGGTCTCGGTCGTGGTGGACGAAGACGCGCGCTGCATCTGGGTGCACGCGCTGAACTGTGACGACGCGCACGCCATGGTAGCCGACATGAAGGCGCGCTACGAAGCGCCGCTGCTGACCATCTTTCGGCTCGACGGGGAGGGTTCGGCATGAGCATCCTGCAAACTGCGCTGACCATCGGCATCGGTGCCGTCGCCATCGCTTTGCCGCTGTGCGGCTGGCGCCTGCTGCGCGGCCCCACCATCGCCGATCGTGTGCTGGCGCTGGACACGCTGTACCTGAGCCTGGTGGCGCTGGTCGTGCTGCTGGGTCTGCGATGGCAGACCACCTTGTTGTTCGAAGCCGCGCTGATCGTGGCGCTGCTCGGCTTCGTGGGCACGGTGGCGCTGGCTCGCTACCTCAGCCGTGGCGACGTGGTGGAGTGAAACCATGGACACACTGCATCCCATGGTCGAGTGGCTCGCGGCGGCATCCGTCCTGATCGGCGCTTTCTTCCTGCTCGTGGGAGCCATCGGGATGGTGCGCCTGCCCGACTTCTACATGCGGCTGCACGCACCCACCAAGGCGTCCACCCTGGGTGTCGGAGGCGTTCTGGCCGCGTCGCTTCTGACAGGTTGGGCCCAGGGGCGGTTTGCGGTGGCCGAACTGCTGATCACGCTGTTCGTCTTTGTCACGGCGCCGGTGTCGGCCAACCTGCTGGCGCAGGCGGCGCTGCATCTGCGGCTGCCGTCTCGGGCAAGTCCGCCCGAGGGGTTGGAGCCGCATCAGTCGACCGAGTAAGGCTCATGCCCGCGGAAAGTTGGTCGGGGCACACCACGCCTGAACCAGCGGTGCCATACGCCAAGGTGACCAGGCGACCGAAGCCTTCGAATCGGCTGATCTTTGCACGTCTGTGGCGCCGGCCTCAGGTGGGTAGTGCGGGACGCACGTCTTCTATCGGATATTGGGAAACATCCTTTCTTGCAGGTTCGCGTCAGTCACACCGCACTGTCCCAGGGTGCCGACAGCCGAACCGTGCCATTGATGATGCCGACCATCGAATAGGTCTGCGGGAAGTTGCCCCAGAGTTCTCCGGTGACGGGATCCAGGTCTTCGCTGAGCAGTCCCATCTTGTTGCGCCGCGCCAGCAACGCCTCAAAGGCCTCGCGCGCCTCCTTGCGCCGGCCAATGCGCGCCAGCGCGTCGACGCGCCAGAACGAGCAGACGTTGAACGCGGTCTGCGGTCGGCCAAAGTCATCCTCGGCCTCGTAACGGCGCATGAATGCGCCGTCGCACAGTGAGCGTTCCAGCGCCTGCACCGTGCTCACGAAGCGCGGATCATTCGGCGGCAGGAAACCCACCTCGGCCATCAGTAGCACGCTGGCATCCAGATCGCGTCCACCGAGGCTTTCGACAAAGGCCTGTCGCTTGTCGCTCCAGGCGTGCTCCAGGATGTTGCTGCGAATGACTCCCGCCCGCTGGTGCCACAGGCTGGCGCGCTGCGGCAGGCCCAGCACCACGGCGATGCGCGCCAGCCGGTCGCAGGCTGCCCAGCACATCAGCGCCGACGAGGTGTGCACCCGGGCGCGGGTGCGCAGCTCCCAGATGCCGGCGTCGGGCTGGTCGTGCAGGCGCCAGGCCTGCTCGCCCATCAGTTCGAGCGCGGCAAAGTCGGCGCTGTCGCCGCGCACCAGCAGCCGGTGGTCGTGGAAGGCCTGGGCGGCGCCGAGCACAACGCTGCCGTAGACGTCATGCTGAAAATGCTCCTGCGCCTGGTTGCCCACGCGCACCGGTCCCATGCCGCGATAGCCCTGGGCGTGCCCAACGATCGATTCCGGCAGCGAGCGCTCCAGCCCAATGCCATAGAGCGGCTGAACGTGGCCGCCCTCGGCGCCGCGCACCACGTTGTAGAGCCAGTTCAGGTAGCTCTCCATCGTTCCGACCTCGGCCAGGCTGTTGAGCGCGCGCACCACGAAGAATGCGTCGCGCAGCCAGCAGTAACGGTAGTCCCAGTTGCGCCCGCTGTGCGGCGCTTCCGGAATGCTGGTGGTCATGGCCGCGACGATGGCGCCGGTTTCCTCGTATTGGCAGAGCTTGAGCGTGATGGCTGCGCGGATCACGGCGTCCTGCCACTCCAGCGGCACCGCCAGCCGGCGCGACCAATGCCGCCAGTACAGCGCGGTCTGCTCCTCGAATTCGCGCGCCGTCTCGTTGATGCCGCCGGCCAGCGTCTCGTCGGGCCCGAGCAATAGGCTAACCGGCGCCTGCAGGGTGAACCAGGTGCTGTCGATCAGGTAGGTCAGGGGCACGCTGGTGTTCAGCCGCAGCGTGCATCCCGGCAGGACGTAGCGGAGATGGTGGCTGCCCCGGGTCAGCGTCGGCAGGTTGGCGCCCCAGTCGCCGCTGGGCCGCACCACGAAGCGCACGCGCGGGTGGCCGGCAAGGGGGCGCACACGCCGCACCAACTGAGCTGGGCGAAAGACGCGGTCGCGGGTCAGAAACCGCGGTGCGAAATCCACCAGTTCGATTCCGTTGCCGCTGTCGTCCCACAGCTGGGTGCGGACGATGGCGGTGCCGGGGTCGTAAGCTTGCTCGATACGGGTCAGACGTTCCAGTTGGACGGTCATGGCGCCATCCAGCGGCAATCCCTCTGCACTGCGCAGCAGGGCGTCGAACACTGGCGGACTGTCGAAGCGCGGCATGCAGCACCAGACGATGCTGCCGCCCTGGTCCACCAGCGCGCTCACCGTGCAGTTGCCGACCGGTGCCAGCTCCAGCGTCGCGGGCTTGAGGGGTGAGGGAGGCAAAGGGGTCATGAAGCAAACCTTTCTGGATGTGGACGCGAGGGTGCAGAATCAAAGTCTGCGTTATATTTGTACAAATATACAAGGAGCTTCGATTGATGCATCTTCCGAAGGCCTCCCCTGATGACCCCGGGGTCGAGGGCTGTCCATGACTTTGAAGACAGTTCGCCTGCAACTGCGGTTCCTGCTGCCGCTGGTGGCGACGCTGATCGCCGCGGCCTATCTCGCGGCGCCGCTGATGGATCAGGTCACGTTGCGCTGGTTCAGCCGCGACCTGAACAGCCGTGGCGTGCTCGTGGCCAATGCGCTGTCCGATTCCCTCGCCGAGGCCTTGATGTCGAACAAGGCGGCTCGCCTTCAGCCCCTGTTCGACCGCACTTCGCAGGACGAACGGCTTTTCGCCATCGGCTTGTGTAATGCCGAAGGGGGCTTGTTGCAGAAGACGGATCGTTTTCCAGGAAACCTGTCCTGCGCGGGCGCGCTGGAGCTTTCTTCGCACGCGGAGCCCACACTGGCGTTGACGGGTGGGCAGGTGCTGGTCGGTATCCACGAGGTGATGGGGCAGCGGCCCGAAGCACTGCGTGCCGTCGATCCGGCGCCCGGTGTGTTGCCCGACGAAGCCATCATCGCCCTTCAAACAAGGCCACCTTCGGAACCGGTTCAGGAGTCGCCGGTGCTGCTCGGGCGTCTCGTGCTGCTGCACGACCTGAGCTTCATCGACCGCCGCAGCCAGGACACGCGGCGCTACCTGATCGGCCTGATTGCGGCCCTCGGGTTCGTCATCGCGGTGATCACGGTGGTCGTTGCACAGCTGAGCTGGCGCGGCTGGGTCAACGGGGCGCGCGCCATCATGCGCGGCGAAGGCCTGCTCAGCCCCTTGATGCCCGCCCCTGAATTGGCACCGTTTGCCGCCGACCTGCGCGCCCGTCTGCGGGATCTCGAGGATGAATACCGGCGCTCCCAGGGGCCCGAGGCCGAGTGGACCGCGGAGCGCCTGCGTGCGCTGCTGCGCACGCAGCTCAGCGGCGACCAGGTGATCGTGGTGTCCAACCGGGAGCCGTACATCCACGAGTGCACCGAAGGTGTCGTGGTGGTGAAGCGACCCGCCAGCGGGCTGGTGACCGCGGTCGAGCCGGTCATGCGCGCCTGCTCGGGCACCTGGATCGCCCACGGCAGCGGCAGCGCCGATCGCGAGGTGGTCGATGCGCGCGACCGCGTGCTGGTGCCGCCGGGGCAGGACGACTACTGGCTGCGCCGGGTCTGGCTGACGCCCGAGGAAGAGCAGGGCTACTACTACGGCTTTGCCAATGAAGGCCTGTGGCCGCTGTGCCATGTGGCGCACGTGCGCCCGGTGTTCCGCGAATCGGACTGGGAGGCCTACCGCGTCGTCAACCAGCGCTTTGCCGACGCTGTGATCGCCGAGGCGCGCGGCGAAGACCCCGTGGTGCTGGTGCAGGACTACCATTTCGCGCTGCTGCCCGCGATGATCCGCGAGAAGCTCCCACAGGCGACCATCCTGACTTTCTGGCACATTCCTTGGCCCAACCCGGAGTCATTCGGCATCTGTCCCTGGCGCCGGGAAATCCTGCGGGGCATGCTGGGCAGCACGATCCTCGGGTTTCACACCCGCTTCCATTGCAAGAATTTCATCGAGACCGTCGACCGCTACCTGGAGGCGCGAATCGAGCACGAGCATTCGACCATCGCCTTTCAGGAAAAGGAAACCTTGGTCGAGAGTTATCCGATCTCGATCGAATGGCCGGATGTGTCCGAGACCGGTGGCTGGATTCCTGTCGACGAATGCCGCCGCCGCGTGATCGAGCGACTGGATTTGCCGGCCGATGTCTGCCTGGCCGTGGGCGTGGACCGCTTCGACTACACAAAGGGCATCCTGGAGCGGCTGAACGCCGTCGAGCGGTTGCTGGAGAAAAGGCCGTCGTGGATCGGCCGCTTCGTCTTCGTGCAGGTGGCCGCGCCGACTCGGGGCGCGCTGGACGAGTACCGCAGCTTCCAGGAGCGTGTGCAGCGGACGTCCGAGCGCATCAACGAGCGCTTCGGCCGGCCGGGTTATCAGCCGGTGCACCTGCTGGCGCAGCACCATGAGCACGACGCCGTGTTCGAGCTTTTCCGCGCCGCCAACATCTGCGTGGTGACCAGCCTGCACGACGGCATGAACCTGGTCTGCAAGGAATTCGTCGCCGCCCGCGACGATCTCCAGGGCGTGCTGGTGCTGAGCCGATTTGCCGGCGCAGCACGCGAGCTGGCGGAGGCGCTGATCGTCAATCCCTACCACGTGGAAGAGACGGCCGATGCCCTGCACCGCGCGGCCACCATGCCGGCGGCGGAACAGCGTGAGCGCATGGCTAGCCTGCGCAGCACGGTGCGCGAGTTCAACGTGTTCCGCTGGGCGGGCCGCATGCTGGCCGACGCCGGGCGCTGGCGCTTGCGCGCCCGCATCGAGGCGCGTGTGCGACGCTCGGGCCGGGACTGAGCAACGCGCGGTGGAGGTGTCAACCAGGATGCAGCATCTTTTCACACCCGCCGGCGAGGCCGCGCTGGCTGCGACACTGCAGCGGCGCCCGCTGCTCGCCTTTGACTTCGACGGCACGCTGGCGCCGATCGTGGACCGGCCCGATGAAGCCCGTATCTCGCAAGCCGTGTCCGCGCGGCTCAAGATTCTGGCCGCGCGGCTGCCGGTTGCGATCGTGACCGGCCGCGCCGTGTCGGATGTGCGGGGGCGACTCGGTTTCGAGCCGCGCTACATCGTAGGCAGCCATGGGGCGGAAGATGGTCTGGATGCCAGCGCTGCCGATGCTCGGGCCCGTGCCCTGGACCCCTTGCGCGACCTGCTGCGCGTGCGCGGCGCCATCCTGGCGGCAGCGGGTATCGGGGTTGAGGACAAGGTGCTTTCCATCGCGCTGCATTACCGGCTGGCGCATGACCGCGCGGGTGCGCCCGCGCTGATCCACGAACTTCTCGCGGAGCCGGGCCAATCGGTCCAGGTCTTTGCCGGAAAGATGGTCGTCAACGTCATGGCGCCGGACGCACCCGACAAGGCTGACGCGGTGCAAGCCCTGGTGGCGCGTAGCGGCGCCAGTTGTGCCTTGTTCGCCGGGGACGACGTCAATGACGAACCGGTTTTTGTTTCGGCGCCGCCCGACTGGCTGACAGTCCGCATCGGGCGGGACGATCCGGCGTCACGCGCCCGATTTTTCCTCAATAGCCCCGCTGAGGTGGCGATACTATTGGAACGCATGTTGATTCTTCTGTCCCGGCTCGACAACTTATGAGGCAGGGTTATGCCTGATCCTTATTTGCATTTGATCAAATACAATTAAGCTGTTGACCTGGTTGAAGAGAGCTGGGTCAGCCACTCGAGTTGGGGGCCCTTCGGGGCTCCTCTTTTTTCTCACCACGATGAAACCTGTTGTCGAAGATCCTGTCACCGCGGCGCAGGTCTTGCGCCGTTTCCGGGTTGTGTTCAATGCAGTTCGAAGCCACTTCCAGCAAGTTGAAAAACAGGTCGGACTGGGCGGGGCGCAAGTCTGGGCGCTAAGTTTGGTCCGGGATCAACCAGGGATTGGCATGGGGGGCGTTGCCAGGTGCATGGACATCCACCAATCCACAGCAAGCAATCTCGTCAAGACGTTGGTGCGCAAGGAACTGATCGTCCAGTGCCGCTCCTCGGGTGACCGACGCAACGTGCACCTGAACATTCTGCCCGCCGGTATGTCCGTATTGGAGCAGGTCTCCGGCCCGTTTGAGGGCGTTCTGCCTTTGGCGCTGGGCAAGTTGCCACAGCGAACATTGCAGAGGCTAGATCAGGACCTGGGGCAAATCATTGGTCTGCTGAAGGCCGATGAAGAAGCCGGTGGGATTCCATTGGCCGAGCTCTGAACCGATTGGTTGCTGGCTTCAGGACAGCAGAGCCCCACGTAAAACCCTGTCGACGAACAACGAAACAACAGCAGTCCTGATGTCGCTACCCGCAATAGGATCCGACCGCCTGTCGCTGCGAACAATCGTCAGAGCGGTGCGCGCGGTTTGGCTGCGCTTTCGGCGATCATCCCGACCGGTACGTGACATGGATCCGGACTTCTGGCGAAAACTGGGTGCGGAACTTTCGTCCGCCCGGCCCTGGATCGATCGTGGCATCGTCCTTGCCTATGCTGCGCTGACCGGACTGATCGTGGTCGGATTCACGTTTTTGGCGGAAGCCGCCACCCATGGTTTTGTCGCGCTGACACATGCTGACGTCCACGCGAAATACCTCGCGCTTTTGTGGACGCCGACGCTGACCGTGATGCTGCTGTGGTGGACCCGCCGATTTGTTCCCGGTGCTGTGGGTTCGGGCATTCCGCAGGTGGTGCGCGCGCTCGACGACGACCTCGATCACGCACAGCGAAGCTGGCTGGTATCCCTGCGCCTGTCTTTGCACAAGATCGGTTTGGTCTCCGGCGGCCTGCTGGCCGGTTTGTCGATTGGGCGTGAAGGGCCCACGGTCCAAGTCGGTGCGGGGGTCATGGGGCACGCCAGGCGCTGGCTGTCGCCCCAATCCGGTCTCGACGCCCATGATCTGATGGTGGCGGGCGCCGCGGCGGGAATCGCCGCTGCCTTCAACACGCCGCTCGGAGGCGTCATGTTCGCGCTGGAACAACTGTCGCGACGGCGAAGCATGTCCCAAAGCTCGCTGGTGATCGCCAGCATTGTGCTTGCGGGCCTGGTGTCCGTTTCCGTATTCGGCAACGAGACCTATTTTGGGCGCCTTCGAGTCCAGTCGCTCTCGTGGTGGTTGCTGGGGCCCGGGCTGCTGGTGGCGCTGATTTCCGGAGTGACCGGCGGCCTGTTTTCCCGCCTCATGATCCTGTGCGCACAAGGGCTCCCGGATCGATTCAGTCGCTGGCGCAACATCTATCCGTTCCGCTTTGCCGCGGCCTGTGCGCTGGCAGTAGCCGTCATTGGCATCATCACCGGGGGCGCGACGGCAGGAGCTGGCTATGCACCGACTCGTGCTTTGCTTGAAGGTCATGCCGATCTGCCCGGTGTCTATACCGTCTTGAAGTTTTGTGCCACCTGGATTTCGAGCTGGACTGGCGTACCCGCAGGCGTGTTTGCGCCATCGCTGGCGATCGGTGCCGGGATCGGTCAGGACGTTGCCTCACTGACAGGCGTCGCACCAGAGGCGGCCATCCCCCTGATTGCGCTGGGCATGGCGGGCTTTCTTGCCGCAACGACCCAGGGGCCGATCACCGCCTTCATCATCGTCATGGAAATGGTGGCCGGCAACGCCATGGTTCTGAGTCTGATGGCCTGCGCTCTGTTGGCCAGCGGCGTGGCCCGCCTGGTGAGCCCATCCATGTACTTCGAACTGGCTGCCCTGCTGCCCGTGCCGCCCAAAGCAGCCAAGACGGCCGCTGAGCCTGGCAATGCTCGATGAGCCTAATTGGCAGCTGTCGGCCTTTCCTGTGACGACGCTCGCGCACGTTGACGGCTCAAGCTCAGCGAATACCCGCAGGCCTTGCGGCCAAGACGTCCTATCCCGATGGCGCAGTCAGCGCGTAGAAGTCCCGGATGATGTCCCAGGCCGCCTGCGGATCATCCACGTACTGGAACAGGTTCAGGTCCTCCGGAGAAATGGCGCCTTCTGCCACCAGCACATCCATGTCGATCAGGCGCTTCCAGTAGTCGGAACCGAACAGGATGATCGGCACTGGCTTGGCCTTCCTGGTCTGCACCAGCGTGATCACCTCGAACAGCTCGTCCAGCGTGCCAAATCCGCCTGGGAAGGCCACCAAGGCCTTCGCGCGCATCATGAAGTGCATCTTGCGCATCGCGAAGTAGTGGAACTTGAAGCTCAGATCCGGCGTGACATACGGGTTGGCCGACTGCTCGTGCGGCAGCGCGATGTTCAGCGCCACGGATGGCGCGCCCGCATCGCGGGCCCCGCGCGTGGCGGCTTCCATGATGCCGGGGCCGCCACCGGTGCAGATGGTCAGGCGCTCGGCCGGTGGCAGGTGCCGGCTGTTCTCGGCCGTGAGTCGCGCAAACTCACGGGCCAGTGCGTAGTGGCGTGCGTTGCGCTGGCCGCGACGGGCCGCTGCGATGGCGCTGGCGTCTCCGGTGGCCAGGGCGGCGGCCAGAGCCGCCTCGGCGTCATCCGGGGCCGGGAAACGCGCGCTGCCAAACACCACGATGGTGTTCTCGATGCCGGCGGCGCTCTGGTCCAGGTCGGGTTTGAGCAGCTCCAGCTGGATGCGGATGCCGCGTGTCTCGCGGCGCAGCAGGAACTCGGGGTCGGCAAACGCGAGGCGGTAGGCGTCGGGCTCCAGCGGCTGTCCGCTGGCGGCATGGGCCTGCAGTTCGGCCCAGGCTTCGGCCAGCCGGCTGACCTGGATGTCCTGGGTGGTTTCCATGGCGGGGTTTCCTTTGCCGGATGAGGGCGTTGAGAGCGGGACGGGGACGTCGGCCGCAAAGAAAAAGGCCCCTCACGGAGCCTTGGTCGTGGCGAATCGGGGCGGTCTCAGACGCGCTTGCGGTATTCGCCGGTGCGGGTGTCGACTTCGATCTTGTCGCCCTGCTCCACGAACAGGGGCACGGCCACCTCGAAGCCGGTGGCGATCTTGGCCGGCTTGAGCACCTTGCCGGAGGTGTCGCCCTTGACGGCGGGCTCGGTCCAGCTGATTTCACGCACCACAGTGGTGGGCAGTTCGACCGAGATCGCCTTGCCGTCGTAGAACACCACGTCGACGGCCATGCCGTCTTCGAGGTAGTTCAGCGCGTCGCCCATGTTCTCGGCTTCGACTTCGTACTGGTTGTAGTCGGCGTCCATGCAGACGTACATCGGATCGGCGAAGTAGGAGTAGGTGCACTCCTTCTTGTCCAAGATGATCTGGTCCATCTTGTCGTCGGCCTTGAACACGACTTCGGTGCCGAAGTTGGCGATCAGGCTCTTGAGCTTCATGCGCACGGTGGCGGAGTTGCGGCCGCCGCGGCTGTATTCGGTCTTCAGGACGACCATCGGGTCCTTGCCGTGCATGATGACGTTGCCGGCGCGGATTTCTTGAGCGATTTTCATAAGGGTTCCAGAGGGTTGGGTCGCGCCCTCGGTAGGGGTGTCCACACGGTGGGGTTGCAGCGGCGCGACAGGCGTCGGGCCCAGCCCGGCGGAATTCTGCAAAGCCTTGGATTTTAACGTTTTTTCGCGACAAAGCCCAGCAGCTGGCTGACCAGGTCGTCCTGCGCCAGCAGGCGCTCGCGCGCCGCCTGGGCACAGGTACCCCAGGCGTCGAACTCGTCCGGCGCCGGCCAGCGCGCGTGGTCGGGGTCTCCCAGGCCGTTCCAGGCGTGGTGAAACCGGCGCAGCGAGGCCGGTGCATCGAGCCAGTCGAGGAAGGCGTCGAGCTTGGCATGGTGGGCGCCGTCGTCCTGCGGGTAGATCTGCCAGACAAATGGCCGGCCCGCCCACAGTGCGCGCACCAGCGAGTCTTCGCCGCGCACGAAATTGAGGTCGCAGGCCCACAGCAGGTGGTCGTAGTCGGTCTGGGTGAGTGCCGGCAGGTAAGAAAATGATAGCTGCCCGTGGCCGTTCGACGCTGGGGAGAGGCCATTTTCGTCGTGAAAAAGAGCCTTGACGGCTTCCGTGGCGCGTCCGTGGGTCACCAGCAGCCGCGTGGGCGAGGTCTCGTCGGCCAGGTGGCGCAGCCACGGCCCCAGGGCCGGCGGCTCGTAGCAGAACAGCGAGGCGCGGCGAGGGCCATTCGGTTCGACGCCCAGCCCTGTCAACCAGGCCGAACGGTCAAAGGCGGCCTGGCGCGCCGCCAGGTCGGGCTCGCGCAGCAGGCCGCCGGTGCGCGGCGTGAAGCCGGGGTAGAAAAAATGCCGGGTGAGCCCCAGGGCTGGCCCATGCAGCACCGGCGAGGGCAGGCCATGGCAACGTTCGACGTAGGACTCGGCCGACAGGTACTCCAGGTTGATCCAGACCGGCGTTCTCGCTTCTTTTTGACCTGATCCCTTCGTGGAATGGCCATGAGAAGCTATGAATTCGGGAGCGATCTCGCAGCCGAAGGCCTCGATCCACACATCGGCGCGTGGCAGGTGGGCCAGGGTTTCAGGGGCCATGCCGGTGTGAAACGGTGTGGTCCACGGCAGCACCTGAATACCGGGCCAACGGCCCTCCAGGGCGCCCGGTGCCATCCAGGCCAGAGCGCGCGCGTCGTCCACCCACAGGCGCACCCGGTGGCCGCGCGCCGCGAGCTGGGCGCTCAGGCGCCAGCACACACCGAGGTCGCCGTGGTTGTCGATCACCTGGCAGAAGATGTCCCAGAGCAGGGCAGGGTGGGGCGACGCGGCGGACATGGGCCGGATTGTCCCACCGGCCGTGTGCGGTCGGGGTGCTGGCGGTCGGCCAGCGGCGCGGCACCAAAGTCGGTAAACTGTATGAAAACACAGTAACTCAGATCGATCATGGTCGAATTCAAGCTCCCGGTGCAGGCCCTCAAAGGACGTGGTGCGGCCACGCGGCTGGCGCACCGCTTTGCCGCCGATGCGCGCGAGGCCTTCGACGACGGCTGGCACACGCTGGAGGGCGCCGCCGCCGAAGCGCCGCCGTCGGTGCCCACGCAGGTGGTCTTTGAAGACGTGAAGTCCGCCATCGCGCGCAATGCCTCGCCCGACATCGACTTCGACTTCTCCATCAACCCTTACCGGGGCTGCGAGCACGGCTGCAGTTACTGCTACGCCCGGCCCACGCACAGCTACCTGAACCTGTCGCCGGGACTGGACTTCGAAACCAGGATCATCGCCAAGCGCAACCTCGCCGAAGTGCTGCGCCGGGAACTGGCGGCCACGGGTTACCGGCCGCATCGGCTCAACCTGGGCTCGGCCACCGACTGTTACCAGCCCGTGGAGCGCGAGCTGCGCCTGACCCGCTCGGTGATCGAGGTGCTGCAGGACGCGCGCCACCCGTTCTCGCTGATCACCAAAGGCAGCGGCGTGGAACGCGACCTCGACCTTATCGCCCCCATGGCCGCCCAGGGTTTGGCCGCGGTGTACGTGACGGTGACCACCCTGGATGCGCAGCTCTCGCGGTACCTGGAACCGCGCGCGGCCGCGCCGTGGCGCCGCCTGCGAACGATCCGCGCGCTGGCCGACGCCGGCGTGCCCGTGGGCGTGAGCATGGCACCGCAGATCCCGTTTCTCAACACGGACATGGAGCAGGTGCTGGAGGCCGCCTGGCAGGCCGGCGCACGCCGCGCGTTCTACACCGTGCTGCGTCTGCCCTGGGAGGTGGAGCCGCTGTTTCGCCAATGGCTGGACCTGCATGCGCCCGAGCGTGCCCGGCGTGTGCTGGCCCGCGTGCGCGAGATGCGCGACGGCCGAGCCTACCAGGCCGATTTCGCAACCCGCATGAAAGGCCACGGCGTCTGGGCCGACCTGGTGCGCCAGCGTTTCGAGAAAACCTGCGCCCGTCTGGGCTACGGCCAGCAGGCCACAGCACTGGACGCCAGCCAGTTCAGACCCGCGGCCCTGGGCGGGCAGGGCCACCTGTTCTGATCGCCGGGGGGCGTGTGGCAAACGGTCGACAATGGCGCCATCGACAAAAACCGGAACGGATAACCACGTGGCGCTTACCGACATCCAGATCGCCCAGGCGGCAAGCCTCCAACCCATCCTGCCGCTGGCCCAGGAGCGTCTGGACATTCCGGCTTCGGCGCTCGAACCCTACGGCCACTTCAAGGCCAAGATCGACCTCGGCTGGCTGGACCGGCATGACGGGCCGCGCGGCAAGCTGGTGCTGGTGACCGCGATCAGCCCCACGCCCGCCGGCGAGGGCAAGACCACCACCGTGGTGGGCCTGGGTGACGCGCTCAACCGCATCGGCAAACGCTGCGTGATCGCGCTGCGCGAGCCCTCGATGGGGCCGGTGTTCGGCATGAAAGGCGGCGCGGCGGGCGGCGGCCGCGCGCAGGTGGTGCCGATGGAAGACATCAACCTGCATTTCACCGGCGACTTCAGCGCCATCGCCTCGGCGCACAACCTGCTGGCGGCGCTGATCGACAACCACATCCATCACGGCAACGCCCTGGGTCTGGATCCGCGCCGCATCGTCTGGCGGCGGGTGGTGGACATGAACGACCGGGCGTTGCGCTCGACGGTGGTGGGGCTGGGCGGCGCGGCCAACGGGTTCCCCCGCGAGGACGGTTTCGACATCGTGGTGGCGTCCGAAGTCATGGCCATCTTCTGCCTGGCTACCTCGCGCCGCGATCTGAAGGAGCGGCTGGCGCGCATCATCGTCGGCTACACCCGCGATCAGCAGGCCGTCCGCGCCGCCGACCTGCAGGCCCACGGCGCGATGGCGGCGCTGCTGAAGGACGCCATCAAGCCCAACCTGGTGCAGACGCTGGAGCACAACCCGGCCATCATCCACGGCGGCCCGTTCGCCAACATCGCGCACGGCTGCAACTCGGTCATCGCCACGCAGGCGGCGATGAAGCTGGGCGACTACGTGGTGACCGAGGCCGGCTTCGGTGCCGACCTGGGCGCGGAAAAGTTCATCGACATCAAGTGCCGCAAGTCAGGGCTGCGGCCCGATGCCGTTGTGGTCGTGGCGACACTTCGGGCCCTCAAGTTCCATGGCGGTGTCGAACTGAAGGACCTCGTCGAGCCCGACCCGGCCGCCGTGGAAAAAGGCTTGCCCAACCTGGAGCGGCATGTGGACACCATCCGCCACCGGTTCGGCCTGCCCTGCGTGGTGGCGCTGAATCATTTCACCAGTGACACCGAGGCCGAAGTGGCGGTGTTGCGGCGACACATGGCCCGCCAGGGGGTGCCGGTGGCGGTTGCGCGCCACTGGGCCGAGGGCTCGGCCGGCGCGGAGGATCTGGCGCACGAGGTGGTCCGGCTCGCGGAGTCGGGCACGGCCCAGATGCGCTTTGTCTACCCGGACGGCGACAGCCTGTGGAGCAAGATGAAACAGGTTGCCACCCAGGTTTACGGGGCTGCCGACATCTCGGCCGACTCGGCGGTGCGCCAGCGCATCGCGCGGCTGCAGGACGAAGGCTTCGGACACCTGCCGGTGTGCGTGGCCAAGACCCCGTATTCGTTCTCCACCGACCCCCGGCTGCGCGGCGCACCCAGCGGCCACATGGTCAACATCCGCGATGTGCGCCTGGCCGCCGGGGCCGAGTTCGTGGTCATGATCTGCGGCGACATCCTGACCATGCCGGGGCTGCCCAAGGACCCGGCCTCTGCGCGCATCGACATCGACGACGAGGGGCGGATATCGGGGTTGTTCTGAACCGGGAATCGCCGCGCCGGATGGACTTCGGTCGTGGGCCGAGGTTTGCTCACGCCGGCCAGGTCGAACCGTGCTCCGGCACCATCGCGCGCCATTTCAGTTCGTGTTCGATGCGGTGGCGCAGGGTGTCGGCGGCGGCGAGGTCGCCATGCACCACGTAGACCTGGTCCGGCGCGCCGGGCATCCGGCGCAGCCAGTCAAGAATCTGGTTGGCGTCGGCGTGGGCCGAGGCGGACTCCAGCTGCACCACCTCGGCATCCACGGCGACATCCTGGCCGTGGATGCGCAGGGACTTTTCGCCGTTGGCCAGCCGCGCGCCGCGGGTGCCGGGGCTCTGGTAGCCCGTCAGGATGACCATGTTGCGGTGGTCGCCCGCGTACAGCGCCAGGTGGTGCAACACGCGGCCGCCGGTGGCCATGCCGCTGGCCGCCAGGATCACCATCGGTCCGTGGCGTTTGGCCAGCGCCTTCGACTGGTCCGGCGTGACCAGCATGGTGGCCACTTTGGCCATCGCCTGCGCCTCGTGCTCGCTCAGGCGGTGGCCATCGGGGTGCTCGCTGAACAGGTGGGTGGTGTGCACCGCCATCGGACTGTCCAGGAACACCGGCAGGCTTCGCGGGATCACGCCCTTTGACTTGAGCCGGGCGATGGCATGCAGCAGCGCCTGGGCACGTCCCACCGCGAACACCGGCACCACGGCCACACCGCCGCGCGCGGCCAGGCGCTGCAGCGCGGGGCCGAGTTCGGCGACCAGGTCTTCGGGCGGGTGCAATCGGTCGCCGTAGGTGGACTCGATCAGCACGGTGTCGGCGGCTGGCGGAATGGCGGGCGGGTTCATCAGCAGGTCGTCGGGCCGCCCCAGATCGCCGGAGAACAGGATCCGGTGCCCGCCCACCTCCAGCAGCAGGCTGGCAGCGCCCAGGATGTGCCCGGCCGGCGAAAACGTGGCCCGCCAGCCGCGGATGGGCTGGAAGGTGTGGCCGAAATCCTCGGCGTGGATCAGTCGCAGGCAATCGAGCGCGTCCCGGCGCGTGTACAGCGGCAGCGCCGGCGCGTGTTTCGAGAAGCCGTGCCGGTTGGCGAAGGCGGCGTCTTCTTCCTGAATGTGGCCGCTGTCGGGCAGCAGGATGGCGCACAGGTCGCGGGTGCCGGCGGTGGCGTGCACCCGGCCATGGAAGCCCTCGCGCGCCAGCACCGGCAGGTAGCCACTGTGATCGAGGTGGGCGTGGGTCAGGATGACCGCGTGCAGCTGGCCGGGCACCACGGGCAACGGCCGCCAGTTGCGCAGCCGCAGCTGCTTGTAGCCCTGAAACAGTCCACAGTCCACCAGCAGACTGTGACCGTCGTGCTGGACCAGAAATTTGGAGCCGGTGACGGTGTCGGCGCCGCCCAGAAAGGTGATGTTGACGCTCATGGATTCATGATAACCATGAGCGGTCGGACATGGAGCGCCGCCGGGCCGCCCCAAGGCGCGAAGGCCCCCTCTGGGCTGAGGCCTGCGGCTCCAAGCCTGCCTGCGCAGGCTTGGACAGGCCGAAGGGGCGTTGCCTCCGGCTGAGCCACGTTCAGCGACCCACACGCCGTGGGGGAGCGTGGGGGCCCTTTTGCCTCAGCCGCTGAAGAAGCTCTTCAACCGGTCGGTCCAGCTGCTGCCCGTGGGCGAATGTTTGGCGCCGCCTTTTTTCAGCGATTCTTCGAGCTCGCGCAGCAGTTTGCGCTGGTGTTCCGACAGCTTGACCGGGGTCTCGACCGAGACGTGGCAGTACAGGTCGCCGGGGTAGCTGGAGCGAACGCCCTTGATGCCTTTGCCGCGCAGCCGGAACTGCTTGCCCGCCTGGGTGCCTTCGGGGATGTCGATGGCGGCCTTGCCGGCCAGTGTGGGCACTTCGATCTCGCCGCCGAGTGCGGCGGTGGTGAAGCTCAGCGGCACCTGGCAGTGCAGGTCGTCGCCATCGCGCTCGAAGATGTCGTGCTTCTTGAGCCGGATCTCGATATAGAGGTCGCCGGGCGGGCCGCCGTTGGTGCCGGGCTCGCCGTTGCCGGTGCTGCGGATGCGCATGCCGTCGTCGATGCCGGCGGGAATCTTGACCTCCAGCGTCTTCTGCTTCTTGATCTTGCCCTGGCCATGGCAGCTGGTGCAGGGGTCGGGGATGATCTTGCCCTTGCCCTGGCACTGCGGGCAGGTCTGCTGCACGCTGAAAAAGCCCTGGCGCATCTGCACCACACCGGAGCCGTGGCAGGTGGTGCAGGTGATGGGCTTGGTGCCGGGCTTGGCGCCGGTGCCGTGGCAGGTGTCGCAGTCGTCCCAGCTCGGGATGCGAATCTGGGCGTCCTTGCCGCTGGCGGCCTCTTCGAGCGTGACTTCCATTGCGTAGCTCAGGTCGGAGCCGCGGTACACCTGGCGCCCGCCGCCATGGCCGCGCCGACCACCGCCGAAGACGTCGCCGAAGATGTCGCCAAAAGCTTCCGCAAAGCCGCCGAAGCCCTCGGCGCCCGGGCCGCCGCGCATGTTGGGGTCCACGCCCGCGTGGCCGTGCTGGTCGTAAGCGGCGCGCTTTTGCGGGTCGCTGAGCATTTCGTAGGCTTCTTTGGCCTCCTTGAACTTGACCTCGGCCGCCTTGGCCGCATCACCCTGGTTTCGGTCGGGGTGGTGCTTCATTGCCAGCTTGCGATAAGCTTTCTTGATCTCGTCGTCCGACGCGTTTTTCGGAACGCCCAGAATTTCGTAGAAGTCTCTTTTGGCCATGGTGTTCAGTCAGTGTGGGCCGGCGGTGCGGTGCATCGCACCCGGGGCAGGCCTCACAGGATTTCAGATAGCTCCAACAACAAAGCCGCGCTGAAGACTCCAGAGGTGGAATCAATCAGACGCGGCAGGTTGCATCGGGCGCCAGGGCGCCCGACGCTCAACCTTTCTTGACTTCCTTCACTTCGGCGTCGACCACGTTGTCGTCAGCCGGCTTGGCCGATCCGGCCTCGGCGCCGGCAGCGGCCTGGCCGGCGGCCTCCTTGGCCTGCATGTCGGCGTACATCTTTTCGCCGAGCTTCTGGCTCGCGGCCATCAGCGCGTTGCTCTTTTCTTCGATCGTGGCCTTGTCGTCACCTTTGAGGGCTTCCTCGACGTCCTTGATCGCGGCTTCGATCTTGTCCTTCTCGCCGGCATCGAGCTTGTCGCCGTACTCGGTCAGGCTCTTCTTCACGCTGTGCACGGTGGCGTCAGCCTGGTTGCGGGCCTGCACCAGTTCGAGCTTCTTGTGGTCTTCGGCGGCGTTGAGCTCGGCATCCTTCACCATCTGCTGGATCTCGGCCTCGGACAGGCCGGAGTTCGCCTTGATGGTGATCTTGTTCTCCTTGCCGGTGCCCTTGTCCTTGGCGCCCACGTGCAAGATGCCGTTGGCGTCGATGTCGAAGCTCACTTCAATCTGCGGCAGGCCGCGCGGTGCGGGCGGGATGCCTTCGAGGTTGAACTCGCCCAGCAGCTTGTTGCCGGCGGCCATCTCACGCTCGCCCTGGTAGACCTTGATCGTCACGGCCGGCTGGTTGTCGTCGGCGGTGGAGAAGGTCTGCGCGAACTTGGTCGGAATGGTGGTGTTCTTCGTGATCATCTTGGTCATCACGCCACCGAGCGTCTCGATGCCGAGCGACAGCGGCGTCACGTCGAGCAGCAGCACGTCCTTGCGGTCGCCCGAGAGCACCTGGCCCTGGATGGCGGCGCCCACGGCCACGGCTTCGTCGGGGTTGACGTCCTTGCGCGGCTCCTTGCCGAAGAACTCCTTGACCTTCTCCTGCACCTTGGGCATGCGGGTCATGCCGCCGACCAGGATCACGTCATGGATGTCGCCCACGGACACGCCGGCGTCCTTGATGGCGGTGCGGCAAGGCGCGATGGTGCGTTCGATCAGCTCTTCCACCAGGGCTTCGAGCTTGGCGCGCGTGAGCTTGATGTTCAGGTGCTTGGGGCCGGTGGCGTCCGCCGTGATGTAAGGCAGGTTGACGTCGGTGGCGCCCGAGCTGGACAGCTCGATCTTGGCCTTCTCGGCGGCTTCTTTCAGGCGCTGCAGGGCCAGCACGTCCTTGGACAGGTCCACGCCCTGGTCTTTCTTGAACTCGCCGATGATGTAGTCGATGATGCGCTGGTCGAAGTCTTCACCGCCCAGGAAGGTGTCGCCGTTGGTGGACAGCACCTCGAACTGCTTTTCGCCGTCGACATCGGCGATCTCGATGATGGAGACGTCGAAGGTGCCGCCGCCGAGGTCATACACGGCGATCTTGCGGTCGCCCTTTTCCTGCTTGTCCAGGCCGAAGGCCAGGGCCGCCGCGGTGGGCTCGTTGATGATGCGCTTGACTTCCAGGCCGGCGATGCGGCCGGCGTCCTTGGTGGCCTGGCGCTGGGCGTCGTTGAAGTAGGCCGGCACGGTGATCACGGCTTCGGTCACGGTCTCACCCAGGTAGTCCTCGGCGGTCTTCTTCATCTTGCGCAGGATGTCGGCGCTGACCTGCTGGGCCGAGATCTTCTTGCCGCGCACTTCCACCCAGGCGTCGCCGTTGTCGGCGGCCACGATGGAATAGGGCATCAGGTCGATGTCCTTCTGCACTTCCTTCTCGGTGAACTTGCGGCCGATCAGGCGTTTGATGGCGTACAGCGTGTTCTTGGGGTTGGTCACGGCCTGGCGCTTGGCGCTAGCGCCGACCAGCACCTCGCCGTCTTCCTGGTAGGCGACGATGGAGGGCGTGGTGCGCGCGCCTTCGGCGTTTTCAATCACCTTGGTGGTGTTGCCTTCCATGATGGACACGCAGCTGTTGGTGGTGCCCAGGTCAATGCCGATGATTTTTCCCATGATGTGTTTCTCCGAAAGCTGATTGGTTTGGATGTCGATAACTTGTGGATAACCTAGCCGGTTTCAAGTCTTTTCTTATTTCGGGGCCGCCACCGTGACCAGGGCCGGGCGCAGCACGCGCTCGGCGATGCTGTAGCCCTTTTGCAGCACGGTGACCACGGTGTTGGCCTCCTGCTCGGCCGGCACCATGCTGATCGCCTGGTGGTGGTGGGGGTCGAACTTGGTGCCCACGGCGGGGTCGATCTGCAGCACCTTGTTGCGCTCCAGCGCGCTCTTGAGCTGGCGCAGCGTGGCTTCAGCGCCCTCGCGAATCTGTTCGGGCGTGGCGTTGGTGATGGCCAGGCCGGCTTCCAGGCTGTCGAGTACGGGCAACAGGCTTTCGGCAAAGCCCTCCAGGGCGAATTTGCGGGCCTTGGCGATTTCCTCGTCGGCACGGCGGCGGGCGTTCTGCACGTCCGCCTGGCCACGCAGGTAGAGATCGGCCATCTCGGCGTTCTTGGCCTTCAACGTGGCCAGCTCGGCCAGCGCCTGGGCCAGCGAGTCCTCGCTGGCGGCGGCGGCGGCCTCCAGTTCTTCGGGACTGGGCTCACCCGTCAGCGGCGCGGGGGATTCGGGTTGGGTCGGATCGGTCATGCGGACTTCGCTTGAGGAATGAAAGGGTTACGCGCAGGAATCTGGGGGCTCCGGCCCTGGTTTCAAGGCCTTTGAGCATCAAATAGGCGTACTTTTGGGCGAAATCCCGGTCAGCGGGACGCCGATGGGCGCCGTTGGCGGCCGGGCGCGCGACGTCAGCCCTTGACCGCCAGCAGTTCGACGTCGAACTTGAGGGTGGCGTTGGGCGGGATCACGCCGCCGGCGCCGCGCGCGCCGTAGCCCAGATCGGCGGGGATGAGCAGGGTGCGCGCGCCGCCGACCTTCATGCCGGCCACGCCCTCGTCCCAGCCACGGATCACCATGCCGGCGCCCAGCGCGAACACGAACGGGTCGTTGCGGTCCTTGCTGGAATCGAACTTGCGGCCTTGCACGCCATCGTTCCAGAGCCAGCCGGTGTAGTGAACGGTGACGCTCTGGCCCTTGCGGGCTTCGGCGCCGTCGCCCACGGTGGTGTCTTCGTACTGCAGGCCGCTGGGGGTGGTGATCATGGTGTGTCCTTTTTGCTATTGTTACTGTAGCTGCCGGTGGCCATTCCACGCTGGAAAGGGCCTGAAATGGCAGTCGAAAAGAGGCTTGGATTATGCCAGCAGGCCCTGCGATGCCCTTCCGCTGCCGGCCGCCACGAAAAAAGGACAGGCGAACCTGTCCTTTTTTCGCAAAGCAAAGTGGTCTTACTTCTTCTTGGCCTGCGCGGCGGTCCACTTGGTGGCGAAGGCCTGCAGATCGGCCAGGCGCTTGAGCAGGTCGGCGCCCGCGGAGGTCAGGTTGTAGCCTTTGTCGCCGTGGCCGATCAGGTTGGCCTCGCGCAGCGCCTTCAGGCGGGTGTTCAGGGTGTTGGGCGTGATGCCACCCACGCTGTCTTGCAGCAAGCGGAACGTCTGGGGGTGACCATCCTTGAGCGCCCAGAGCACGCGCAGCGCATACCGGGTTTCGAGCAGGGCGAGCAACTGGTTGATGGCGACGTTTTCCTTTGAACTCATGGGTGGGTGCTCCTCGGTGCGGTGGGACGATCTGGTGTTGTTTCGGCTGGCCAGCCGGTCAGGCGCCGCGACTATAGCGCAAAATCCGCCATGCTACAAGTTTCATAGCTCCCGGCACACCGCTGCCCTTCGTGGTGCTCTCGTCGGACGCTTTCAGTCGGGCAGGTAGACCTTGCGCAACAGCCGGATCAGGGTGGCGCGCTCGCCGGCGGTGAGCCGGCCGGTGGCCTCGACTTCGAGCTCGCTGGCGGTGACCTCGGCCTCGCGCATCAGCGCTTCGCCGTCGGCGGTCAGGTGCAGCCCGAGGGCGCGGCGGTCACGGGGATGTGGCGAGCGCTGGATCAGTCCACGGCTCTCCAGCGCATTGACCATGCCCACCAGGTTCGGCGGCAGGATGTTCAGTGCGTTGCACAGCTGCCGGGAGGTGATGCCGGGGTTGTGCGTGATCAGCGACAGCACCGAAAAATCCACCGGCCGCAGGCCGTAGACCGCCATGCGCTGAAGAAATAGCCCGATCACGGACAGCGCCGCGCGCCGGGCGTTGTAGCCGATCAGGGTCTCGAGGTAGGCAGTGTCCACGGTCTCCACCGAGGCATTGGGCGCCTGGGGGCTGGCGATTCGATCGGGGACCTTGCGGTGGCGTCGCGTCGTGCGAAGGGTTTCGGCCATGGGGTGATCAACAAGCTCTTTGGCGCAGACCATACACGAGATCCGGAACAGGCTCCGCGGTTGCGCGTCAGCCGGCGCGGCCTGCATCGCTGGCGGTGCAGCGCGCACGGATGATGGACGTGCGCATGTCGAACTCGGGCAGGATCCAGTGGCCCACGGCCTGCGCAGGCTGCCGCCAGCGTGGGCCGGCACCGGCCGGCAGGGCCGCACCGATGCGGCACCAGGCCCAGCCCAGCAGGGCCACCGCGGTGGCGCGCAGGTAGTCGTCGGCCACCCAGAAGGCCAGCGCGCCGTCCCGGCCCGCCGCGTCCGCCAGCGTCTGGGTCAGCTCGCCGAGCGCGGCGAACTGGCGCAGCGTGAGCGCATCGGTCGCATGGCTGGGATCGAGGTCGGCGCGCAGCTCGTGCAGCAGCGCCAGCAGGCTGGCGCCGCGGTCGGCGAGCACCTTGCGCACCAGCAGGTCGATCGCCTGGATTTCGTTGGTGCCTTCGTAGATCATGGCCACGCGCGCGTCGCGCACGATCTGCTCGATGCCCCATTCGCGCACATAGCCGTGCCCGCCGAACACCTGCAGGCATTCGCTGGCGCCATGGAACGCCTGATGGGTGAAGGCGGCCTTCATCACCGGCGTGACCAGGCTGCACCAGCGTTGCGCGGCATCCCGGCGGGCCGGGTCGGGGTGGTGCTTGATCAGGTCCAGCTCCAGCGCGGTGCGGTAGGCCAGCACGCGCCCGCCATCGACCCAGGCGCGCTGGGTGTCGAGGATGCGGCGCATGGCGGGGTGTTCGGCAATCACGCTGGTGTCCCGGGCGCCGGGTGCGCGCATCTGGCGGCGTTCCTGCGAATAGGCGTCGGCCTTCTGCCAGGCAGCGTGGAGCAGGCCGATGCCCTGCAAGGCCACGTGCAGGCGCGCGGCGTTCATCATCACGAACATCGCGTTCAGGCCCTTGCCCGGCTCGCCGACGATCCAGGCGGTGGCCTCGTCGAAGCGCATGACGCAGGTGGGGCTGCCGTGCAGGCCCATCTTTTCCTCGATGCGCTCGCACACCACCGCACTTCTTACCCAGGCCCCCACGCTCGGCACTGGTTGTCCCTCGCTGCCCCCCGAGGGGGCTGGCCTTGCTGGGGACGGCCCGGCGCTGCGGCCGCCGTTGTCATAGAACTTGGGCACCAGGAACAGCGACAGACCTTTCGGCCCGGGCGGCGCATCGGGCAGGCGGGCCAGCACCAGGTGCACGATGTTGTCGGTCAGGTCGTGCTCGCCACCGGAGATGAAGATCTTGGTACCCGTCAGGCGGTAGCTGCCATCGGATTGCGGCATGGCCTTGGTGCGACACAGGCCCAGGTCGCTGCCCGCGTGCGGCTCGGTCAGGCACATGGTGGCCAGCCATTCGCCGGTGGCGACCTTCTCCAGGTAGCGCGCCTTCAGTTCGTCGCTGGCGTGGTGCTTGATGCACTCGTAGGCGCCGTGCAGCAGGCCTGGCGCCATGGTCCAGCCGTGGTTGGCGGCACTCAGGTTTTCGTAAAGCATCGCTTCGAGCACCGCGGGCAGGCCTTGTCCCCCGTCATCGGTGGCGCAGGCCAGGGCAGGCCAGCCGGCCTGCCAGAAGGCCTGGTAGGCGTCGCGAAAGCCAGGCGGCATGGTGACGGCGCCATCTTTCCAGCGTGCGCCGATCTCGTCGCCGTCGCGGGTGAGCGGGGCAATGACCTCGCCGACAAATTTTCCCGCTTCGTCGGTCACTTGTGTCAGCAGGTCTTCGTCGAAGTCCGAAAAGGCGGGCAGGGCTGCGAGTTGCTTCGACCCTTGCAACACGTTCTGCAGAATGAAGCGCTGCTCGGCGGGCTGGGGTTGGTAGGCGTTCATGGTTGCTATGCAAAGGGTAGCGTTTGGTGGCCTTCCGACGCTGGGTTTGTGCCAATTTGGTTCAAGAAACCTGGTGCCGGGCCCCGCCGGGGCCGCCTGCGTGCACGGTGGCGCCGGCCGGGGCTCAGGCCTCGGCCTTCTTGCGCGCCGCGCCCAGGTAGGTGTCGATCACGCGCGGGTCGTGTGCGAGCTGCTCGGCCTCGCCGCTGAGGGCCACTTCACCCATCTCCAGCACGTAGCCGAAGTCGGCGGTCTCCAGCGCGGCGCGGGCGTTCTGCTCCACCAGCAGGATGGTCACGCCGGTCTTGCGCAGGTTCTCGACGGTGTGGAAGATTTCGCGCACCACCAGCGGCGCCAGGCCCAGGCTGGGCTCGTCGAGCATCAGCAGCGTGGGGCGCGACATCAGCGCGCGACCCACGGCCAGCATCTGGCGCTCGCCGCCCGACAAGGTGCCCGCCAGCTGGGTTCGTCGCTCCTTCAGGCGCGGGAACAGTTCGTAAACCACCTCGATCTGCTCGCGCCACTTCGGGTTGCGCAGCCGGACCTGGCGGAAGGCGCCCAGCACCAGGTTGTCCTCCACCGGCATGGTGCCGAACAGCTCGCGCTTTTCGGGCACCAGCGCAATGCCCAGCATCACGCGTTCTTCAAGCGACAGCGCGCCGATGGGTCGACCCTGGAATTCAATGTGGCCCTGCGCCGGCAGCACGCCCATCAGCGCGTTCAGGAAGGTGGACTTGCCGGCACCGTTGGGGCCGATCACGGTGATCACGCTGCCCTGGGGCGCCTGCAGGTCGATGCCGTGCAGCACCTCGGCCTTGCCATAGCCGGCGCGCAGGCCTTGGATGGAGAGGACGGTTTCGGTCATGGTGGCGGTCCCTTTCAGTGTTCGGTGCCGAGGTAGGCGGCGCGCACCTTCGGGCTTTGCTGCACCTGCTCGGGCGTGCCGTCCATGAGCTTGGTGCCGAACTCCATGACCACGATGTGGTCGGTCACGTCCATCACCAGGTCCATGTCGTGCTCGACCAGCAGGATGCTCATGCCCTCGCTGCGCAGCTGGCGCAGCACCGCGATCAAGCCCTGTTTTTCCTTGTGGCGCAGGCCGGCGGCGGGTTCGTCGAGCAGCAGCAGGGCCGGGTCGCCGCACAGCGCGCGGGCAATCTCCAGCAGGCGCTGCGGGCCCATGGCCAGGTTGCCGGCCAGTTCGTGCATCTGGCTGCCCATGCCGATGCGCTCGAGCTGGCGCGCGGCTTCCTTCAGCAGGCTGTTCTCCTCAACGCGGTCCAGGCGCAACATGCTGGCCGCCGCGCCCTTGTGGCCGCGCAGCTGGGCGCCCAGCGCGACGTTCTCCAGCACGGTCATCTCAGGGATCATCTTCACGTGCTGGAAGGTGCGCGAGACGCCCCGGCGCGCGATCTCGCGCGAGGGCAGGCCGCTGACGTTTTCGCCACGGAACTTCACCGTGCCCGAGGTCAGTTCCAGCACGCCGGTGATCAGGTTGAAGGTCGTGGACTTGCCGGCGCCATTGGGTCCGATCAGGCCGACGATCTGGCCCGCCTTGATGTCGAAGCTGATGTCGTTCACGGCCACCAGGCCACCGAACTGCTTGCGGATGGTCTGCACCTCCAGCACGGTGTCGCCCAGGGCCGGTTTGGTGCGTTCGGGCAGGGCCGCGGCGCGCTGCCAGTCGTCACTGCGGCGGCTGGGCGCGGGTAGCCAGCGGCCCACGACCGACCACAGCCCGTCGGGCAGGTATTTGAGTACCAACACCAGCACGATGCCGAAAACGATCACCTCGTAGCTGCCGCTCGTGCCGATCAGCCTGGGCAGCAGCACCTGCAGCTGGTCTTCCAGCAGCTTCGTGACCAGCGCGCCGCCGATGGCGCCCCAGACGTACGCCGCGCCACCGAGCACCGCCATGAACAGGTATTCGATACCCATCTTCAGCCCGAACGGCGACGGGTTCACCGTGCGCTGGAAGTGCGCCAGCAGCCAGCCCGACAGGCTGGCAAACAGCGCCGCGATCAGGAAGATGCCGATCTTGTAGCGCAGCGTGTTCACGCCCATGGCCTCGGCCATCATGGAGCCAGTGCGCAGCGCGCGGATCGCGCGGCCGGTGCGCGAATCGAGCAGGTTGAGCAGTCCGAAGGCGCCCAGGAGCACCAGGCACCAGGCCAGCACGAAGAAAGGCCGGCCCTGGCCGATGTTCCAGGCACCGAGCGTCAACGTGGGCACGCCGAGGATGCCGTCGTACTTGCCCAGGGCGTCCAGGTTGCCCATCAGGTAGTACAGGGACAGGCCCCAGGCGATCGTGGTCAGCGGCAGATAGTGCCCCGACATGCGCAGGGTGATCCAGCCCAGAACCAGCGCGCTGACGGCGGTGATGCCCAGGCCGATGAACAGGGTCAGCCAGGGGGAAAAGCCCATGTTCACGGTCAGGTAGGCACTGGTGTAGGCACCGATCCCGACGAAGGCGGCCTGGCCGAAGGACGTCAGGCCGCCGATGCCGGTCAGCAGCACCAGGCCGAGCACGACCAGGCTGTACAGCGCGATGTAGTTGAGCTGGGTGATCCAGAAGTCCGGCAGCGGCAGCACGGCGATGACGACGACCGCGGCCAGCAGGGCCAGGCGCTGGGTGGTGGTGGTGAGGCGCATGTCAGTGTTCCTCCGCGTGGCCGCCGGCCATGGAACGCCAGACCAGGATGGGCAGGATCAGGGTGAACACGATCACTTCCTTGAACGCGCTGGCCCAGAACGAGCCGAAGGCCTCGACCAGACCGACGAACAGCGCTCCGACCGCTGCCACCGGGTAGCTGTGCAGCCCGCCGATCACGGCGGCCACGAAGCCCTTGAGGCCGATCAGGAAACCCGAGTCGTAGAAGACCGTGGTGGTGGGGCCGATCAGCAGGCCCGACAGCGCACCGATCAGCGCCGCCATGGCAAAGGTCGATTGCCCAGCGGCGTGCGAGGAGATACCCATCAAGCGTGCGCCCAGGCGGTTGACGGCGGTGGCGCGCAGGGCCTTGCCGTACAGGGTGTGTTCGAAGAATTGCCACAGCATACCGATCAAGGCCAGTGACACGCCGATGATGATCACGGCCTGCCCGGTCACGGCGACCGGGCCGAGGTTGAAGCGGGCGTCCCAGAACGAGGGGTTGCGGAAGCCTTCCGCACCGAAGAACAGCAGGCCCAGGCCGGTCATCGCGAAATGCACGCCCACCGACACGATCAACAGCGTCAGCGAACTGGCGTCGGCCAGCGACTGGTAGGCCACGCGGTACACCAGGGGGCCGAAAGATGTGACCACGCACACGGTGAGCAAGGCCTGCACCAGCATGGAAAACTGTCGCGGTGCGGCCCAGATCGAGATCGCCGAAACGATGGCCGGCACCAGCAGCGTGACAGCACCGGCTTTCAAGGCCTTGGAGGTGTTGCGGGTGTGCTGCCAGGTCAAGCGCACGTCCATGACGGCGGCAAGGACAGCCATCAACAGGAGCAGCCAGACGGTGCCGGGGACCTTGCCGGTCTGGAAGATGGCCAGGGTGAGCGCGCCATAGGCGACGAATTCCCCCTGGGGAATGAAAATCACGCGGGTGACCGTGAACACGAGCACCGTGGCCAGGCCCAGCAGGGCGTAGACGGCGCCGTTGGTCAGGCCGTCCAGCAGAAGGATGCTGACGATTGAAAGGTCCATGGGGGAGCCCGTTGAGGAGGGAAAGACCGGAGGGGACGGAAGCCGCCGCCGGGGCGGCCTCCGTGAGGGGAGAACGCGGCTTATTCGACTTTCCAGTCGCCGTTGACGACCTTCAGCATCACGCCGGTCTCGTTCGTGTAACCCCAGTGGTCGTCCTTGGTCCAGTTCAGCACGCCGTGCGACAGCGTGGTTCGGCCCATGGTCTCGAAGGCGTCACGCAGGGCGGCGCGGAACTCGGGCGTACCGGGCTTGGCCTTCTTCAGCGCGATCGGGACCGCCTTTTCCAGCACCAGAATCGAATCGTAGGCGTGGCCGGCAAACTGGTTGCGCGAGCCCGGGCCGTAGGCCTTCTCGTACTGCACCACGAACTCGGTGGCAACCTTCTTGGACGGGTGGCTGTCGGGCAATTGCTCGGCGATCACCGCCGGCCCGGAGACCACGAAGGCGCCTTCGACGGCCTTGCCGCCCACGCGCATCAGGTCGCGCGAGGCCGCGGCGTGGGTCTGGTAGATCTTGCCCTTGTAGCCGCGGTCCACGATCGCCATGTGCGGCATGGCGGCGCCGCTACCGGAGGCCACGATCAGCATGGCGTCGGGGTTGGCGGCCACCAGCTTGAGCGCCTGCGCGGTCACGCTGGTGTCCGAGCGGGCGAAGCGCTCGGTGGCGACGACCTTGATGCCGTTCTTCTCGGCCTCGGCGGTGAAGTCTTTCAGCCAGCTTTCGCCGTAGGCGTCGGTGTAGCCCAGGAAGCCGACGGTCTTGATGCCCTGCTTCTTCATCAGGCCGACCATGGCGTGGGCCATCACGGCGTTGGACTGGGGCATGCGGAAGGTCCACTTGTCCTTCCCAGGGGGCAGAACGGCGGGCGACCACGACAGCTGGGGCGTGCCCGATTCTTCGGCCACGGCGGCCACCGGGATGGCCACCGGTGTGGCGACCGAGCCCATGATCACGTCGACCTTGTCTTCAGTGACGAAGCGCTTGGCGATCTTGGTGCCGTTGGTCGGGTCGGTGGCGTCATCGAGCACGATGACCTTGAGCTTTTCACCGGCGATGCTGGTGGGCCAGAGCTTGACCTGGTTGCCGGTCGGGATGCCGAGGCCGGAGGCCGGGCCGGTCAGCGGCGCGACCACGCCGATGGTGATGTCGGCCAGCGCGGCGCCGGACACGGCCAGGGCGGCGGCGGTGATCAGGGTCTTGGTGAACTTCATGGAGTGTCTCCTTCAGGGTGGTGGAACAGGGAACGGGAACGGAACAGGAATTACGAGCACAGGGCCTTGATGTCCTCGGGCACCGGGATCGCCTTGATGCGGTCGGGCTCGCCTTCGGGGTGGACCACGAAGGCGCGTGTCTCGCGGCCCTCGCACAGCACCGTGTCGCCGCGCATCACGACGTGCTTTTGCACGAAGGTCTTGGCGGCCCAGGATTCGATGCTGGTGTGCACATGCAGCGTCTCGCCGTAGGTGGCGGGGCGCATGAACTTGGTGTGGATTTCGAGCAGCGGTGTGCCGATGATGCCGGTGGTCTTCTTGAGCTCGCGCCAGGGCGGCACGCCGCATGCCATGAAGAAATGCAGCGAGGCGGCGTCCATCCACTTCGAGAAGTTGGGGAAGAACACGATGCCGGCCGGGTCGCAGTCGCCGAACTGGACCTTGATGTCGTAGACGGTGGTCTTGGTCATGGCGCGGCTTTCATCGGTCAGCGCGGCGCCATGCGCAGCGCACCGTCCAGGCGGATGACTTCGCCGTTCAGGTGTGTGTTGGTGACGATGTGCGCAACCAGGGCCGCGAACTCCTCCGGTTTGCCGAGCCGCGGCGGAAACGGAATGCTGGCCGCCAGCGACTGCTGCACCGGCTCGGGCAGCGTGCGCATCAGCGGTGTGGAGAACAGCCCCGGGGCGATGGTGCAGACGCGGATGCCGTGCTGCGCCAGGTCGCGTGCCATCGGCAGCGTCATGCCGACCACGCCGCCCTTGGAGGCGCTGTAGGCCTGCTGACCCACCTGGCCGTCGAACGCCGCCACGGACGCGGTGAACACCATCACGCCACGCTCGCCATCTTCCAGTGGCTCCAGCTTCGCACAGGCGGCGGCGAACAGACGGGCCGCGTTGTAGGTGCCGATCAGGTTCACGTTGACCACACGGGCAAAGTCCTCCAGCGGGGCGGCGTTGCCGTCCTTGCCGACGACGCGCTTGGCCGCGCCGATGCCGGCGATGTGGGCCAGGATGCGCGCCGCGCCGTGCGCCGCAGCGGCGCCGTCGATGGCGGCCTGCAGGCTGGCGCTGTCGGTGATGTCGCACGCAAACGCCACACCGCCGATGTCAGCGGCGACTTTCTGCGCGTTTGCCAGATTGATGTCGAGCACGGCGACCTTGGCGCCCAGGCGGGCGAGTTCGCGCGCCGTGGCCTCGCCGAGGCCCGATCCGCCGCCGGTGACCAGGGCGGCTTGTCCTTGAATGTTCATCGCTTGACTCCGTTCAATTCACAAATTGATAGCAAACAATGACCTTTTCACGATGGGTATGGGTCATTTCTTGCCGAATTTCCGTTGCGGGGCTGCGGTCAGGCCGCGTCCGGGTTCTCCAGCAGCAGCGCAATGCCCTGGCCGCCGCCGATACAGGCCGACGAGATGCCCCAGCGCACGTTGGCGCGCTGCATTTCGCGCGCCAGCGTGATCGTCAGGCGCACGCCGGTGCAGGCCAGCGGGTGGCCCAGCGCGATGGCGCCGCCGTTGACGTTGAGCCGGGACAGGTCGAGACCCAGTTCGCGGCCCACGGCCAGCGTCTGCGCGCCCTGGGCTTCGTTGATCTCGAAGCGGCCGATCTGGTCCAGCGTCATGCCGGTGCGCTCCAGCAGCAGGCGGATGGCCGGCGCCGGGCCGATACCCATGATCTCGGGCGGCACGCCCGCCACGGCCGCACCCACCACGCGGGCCAGTGCCTTCTTGCCGCGGGCCTTGAGGTACGCGCCCGAGGCGACCACCGCCGCCGCGGCAGCGTCCACCAGCGCGGAGCTGTTGCCACCGGTCTGCACGCCACCTTCGTAGACGGGCTTGAGCTTGGCCAGCACCTCGACCGGCGAGACGCGCGCGTGGGTGTCCTGGGCGACTTCGGTCACCTTGCCCTGCAGCCGGATGCCCCGCGGCTTGTAGCCGTCCAGTTCGAACTTCTCGGTGACCACCGGCACGATTTCACCGGCATGGAAGCCCGCCTGCTGCGCGGCCACCGCCTTGGCGAAGGAATCGCTGGCGAACTGGTCCACCTCGTCACGGGTGATGCCGTATTTTTTGGCCAGGTTCTCGGCGGTCTGGATCATGTTGATGCCGGCCGTCGGGTCCTTCAGGGCTTCCCACATGTAGTCCTTGAAGCCCACCGGCGCACCGAGCTTGAAGCCGGTGCGGTGGTCGAAGGCCGCGATGGGGTTGCGCGTCATGCTCTCGGTGCCGACCACCAGCGCGGCCTCGGCCTGGCCCCCCTGGATGTGTTCGCCGGCCTGGCGGAACAGTTCGAACCCGGTGCCGCAGATGCGCTGCGCCATCAGCGCCGGCACTTCCAGAGGGACACCGGCGTAGAGGCCGATGTGGCGCGGCAGGAAGAACTGGTCAAAGTCGCCCGGCGCCATGTTGCCGGTGACCACGGAGCCGATGTCGCTGCCGGGAACGTCCGCGCGCTGGAGCGCCTCGCGTGCCGCCTTGATGCCCAGGTCGGTGGGCGAGATGTGGCCGAGTGCGCCGCAGTAGTCGACCATCGGCGTGCGCACGCCGTCGAGCATCCAGACGTCCTGGAATGCGTTGAAAAATCCTCGGGAGGCAGCCATGCGGGATCCTTGATAAAGAGGGTGTGTCGGTGGTGGGCGTGGTTCAGTGCGCGACGGGTTTCAGCAGGCCCGGCAGCGTGTCGGCGTGCAGCGCCTCGACGAGGGCGGCGCGATGGGTCAGCACGGCGCGCTGGTTGATTGAACCCTTGTCGGTGATTTCGCCGCGGTCGATGGTCGGCGGCTCGGCCAGCAGGCACATGCGCGCGATGCGGTTGGCGCTGCCGGTGGCCGTGGCGGCCAGGTGATCCAGCAGGCCCTGGAAGCGGGCGTGAACCCCTGCGCTGGCCAGCACCTGCTCCACCGGGGCGTCCGCGGGCAGACCGCTGAGGTCGCGGCAGGCAGCCACGTTGGGAAACACCATGGCGCCCACTTCATGCATATTCAAGCCGGTGATCACCACATCCTGTACGTAGGGCGCGGCCGAGCCGATGATCTTGGCCCGAAGCGGGCCCACGCTCACGAAGGTGCCGGTGGCCAGCTTGAAGTCTTCCGCAATGCGGCCGTCGAACTTCAGGCCCAGGTGCAGGTTGTCTTCATCGATCCACCTGACGGCATCGCCCGAGCAGAAGTAACCCTCTTCGTCGAAATGGGCGGCCGTTTCCGTGGGCGAGCGCCAGTAGCCGGGTGTGATGTTGGGCCCGCGGTAGCGCACTTCCCATTTGCCGTCGACGGCGACCAATTTGACCTGCATGCCCGGCGTCGGGACGCCGAGATCGCCGGCCTTCACGTTGGGGCTGGTGACGAACAGGCCGAACGGGCCCGATTCGGTCATGCCCAGGCCGGAAGTCATCACGATGCGTTCGCCGATCTCGGCCTCTTCGCTTTCGTACAGGCTGTCCCAGACCGGCTGCGCCAGCGCCGCGCCCGCGTAGAAGAACATGCGCACTCTGGAGAGGAAATTCTTGCGCAGGGCCAGGTCGGTCTTCATGGCGGCGGCGATGGCCTCGAAGCCGGTGGGCACGTTGAAGTACACCGTGGGCGCGACCTCGCGCAGGTTGCGCAGGGTCTCGCCGATCAGCGCGGGCGTGGGCTTGCCGTCGTCGATGTACATCGTGCCGCCGTGGTAGACCACCATGCCGAAGTTGTGGTTGCCACCGAAGGTGTGGTTCCAGGGCAGCCAGTCCACCAGCACCGGCGGCGCCTCGGTGAGCACGGGCATGCTCTGCGACATCTGCTGCTGGTTGGCGCACCACATGCCCTGGGTGTTGATCACCGCCTTGGGCAGCTTGGTGGAGCCGCTGGTGAACAGGAATTTGGCGATGGTCTGCGGGCCGGTGGCGGCCATGGCCGCGTCGACGGCGGGCGTCGCGGCGGTGGCCAGCAGTTCAGCAAACGGCGTGGTGGCCCGGCAGGGCAATTCACCCTGTGTCAACACCACCTCGATGTCGGCGCCGACCGCCGTCTGAAGGGCGCGCCCGTAACGGGCAGCGTCGGCGGCGAACACCATGCCGGGCGTGACCGTCTCCAGGACATGGCGCAGCTTGGAGAAGTCGGTGCTGACCAGCGAGTACGGGGGCGACGTCGGCACAAAGGGCACGCCGGCCACCAGGCACCCGAGCGCCAGCAGGGCGTGCTCCAGATCGTTTTCCGAGAGGATGACCACCGGGCGCTCCGCGCTCAGGCTCCGATCGATCAGGCCCTGCGCAATGGAGCGGGCGCTGGACCAGGCCTCGGCGTAGCTGACGTGACGCCAATCGCCCGAACAGCCGTCGGCCAGCTTGACGCGACGGGCCATGAACGTGCGCTGCGGTGCCGTTTCGGCCCAGTGCCTGAGGCGGTCGGTCAGGCGGGGCGGGTGCTCCTGCAACGCTTGCTCGGCCTGGACATAGCGCACGCCAGGCGCACCGTCGCGCACCACCACGCGGGTTACGCCGAAGGTCAGGGGACGGAATATCGGTGCGGTCATGGGGCAGGTGTCTCCGTGGATTTTTTCGTTGCCGCGGGTGTCGGGGTTCAGGCCTTCTGGACTTTGGCGGCGCGGCCTTCGAGGAAGGCCCGAACCCGGTTCTTGGCTTCGGGGGCGCTCTGCGCGATGGCCGACATCAGTGCTTCGGTCATGAAGCCGTGGTCGGCCGGCTGTTCGGCGATACGCGGAAGCGCGTGCATCAGCGAGTAGTTGGTCAATGGGGCGTTCTGGGCGATGCGCTGCGCCAGTTCGAAGGCCTTGTCGAACGCGGTGCCGGTGGGCACCAGGTACTGCGCCAGGCCGATGCGCTCGCCGTCGGCGGCGTTGTAGACGCGGCCGGTCAGCATCATGTCGGTCATGCGGGCGACGCCGATCAGGCGGGGGATGCGTACCGAGCCGCCGCCGCCGACAAAAATGCCGCGCGAGCCCTCAGGCAGGGCGAAGAAGGTGCTGTCGTCGGCAACGCGGATGTGGCAGGCGCTGGCCAGTTCCAGCCCGCCGCCGACCACCGCCCCGTGCAGGGCCGCCACCACGGGTACCGGGCCGTACTGCACGCGCTCCAGCGCGACGTGCCAGGCGCGCGAATGGCGCATGCCCTCGCCGGCATCGCGCTCCGACAGCTCGGAGAGGTCAAGCCCGGCGCAGAAGTGTTCGCCTTCGCCGTCGATGACCGCCGCGCGCACGTTTTGAGGCATGTTTTCAAAGGCTTTTCGGATGGCTTCGACCAGGCCGTCGTTGAGGGCGTTTCGCTTGGCAGGGCGGGTCAGGCGGACAACGGCCACGTTCTGGTCATCGCCACGGTATTCGATCGAGAGGTCTTTGCGGGTCATGTGCTTGGGGCTCCTGTTTGATCGAATTATGGTTATGATAAATAACTAATTCAAGCACTGTATGCAATCAATTTCTCGGTGTTTTCCCTAGGTTTTGGCGCTGCAGACACGCGAACCGTGACGGCGCGGTGCAACGGTTCACGCTGGGCACGGTGGGCACGGTGGGAGCCGTTCGAAACTGCTTGCACCCGAACGGCTGTTGCTTGAACAGCACCGTCTGGCGATGTCATGGCGGGCCTTTTCAACGCACAGGTGGGCCCGCCCGGCCCACGGCGCGGTCCCGCGGTGCAGACGGGGTGGAAAACCGGCGAAAATACCCTACTCCCCGGCTGGCACGCGGTGTGCCGGCCTCCCGGATTCGAGATTCCGAAGCAACCCTGCCGAGTGCCCCGTGACCCACGCCAACACCAAACCCCATGACCTTCAACAGTTGGATGCCCTGACGGGCGGCGCCTTCACGGCCGCCACCTCGGGCGACCGCGCGGCGCGGGTGCGCGAATGGCTGGCCACGTCGCCCGCCCAGGAGCTGATGCAGGAGGTGTTCAAGGAACTCAGCGTCAAGGACAAGGGCGCAGCCAAGCCCCTGCGCGAAAAGCTCGACGAACTGCGCCGGGCCAAGACCCAGGACGCATTGGCCGCCGAATGGGCCGCGCGTGGCCAGGTCCTGCTGGACACGCCGCGACTCAACATCGCCGACGCCATGGCCTGGCAGCGCGATGCCGCTAAGGCGGGTGCACCGTTGTCTCGCGAGCCGTTGGCCTCGTTGAAGGCGGCATTGTCCGAACGGGTCAAGGTGGTGGAGGATCTGCAGAACCAGGCCATGGTGCAGCGCGAGGCCTCGGTGTTGTTGGCGCAACGCATTGAACTGCTGTCCACCAAAGCCTGGAAAGAGGCCCAGGCGGTGGCCGATGCCTTGCAGGCTGATGTTTCGCACTGGCAGTCGCAGGCCATTGCCCTGGAGAGCGATCCGAACTGGGCGTGCGTGGACAACAAATACCCGCCAATGATCGATTCGTCGCGCTCGCAACTGCTGGTGGTGTGGGACGCCTTCAGCGCCGCCTTGGCACTGGCCGTCGCGGCCGAAGCCGACGCTGCCGCGCCGCTGCCGCCGGTGCCCGTGTGGGCCGAGCAACTGCGGACCGCCCGCGGGCTGCCTGCCGACGCGGCAGCGAAGCCTGCCAAGTCCAAAGTGGACCCCGCCATCCGGCAGGAGCAACGGCAGAAAGCCGCGGCCGCCGTGACGCCGGTGCTGGAGAAGGTCGAGCAGGAAGTCGGCGAAGGTCATGGCAAGGCCAGTGCGGGGGCCGCTGCCGCGCTGCGCAATGCATTCAAGGAACATGGTCGGCATCTGGACGCCGCCCTGGAAGCGCGGGTGCATGCGGCACTGGGCGCGGCTGGGGAACTCGAAGGCTGGCAGCGCTGGCGCGCCGACCAGTTGCGCGAAGAACTCGTGGCCAAGGCCGAGGCGCTGTTGCAGCGCAGGCCCAAGGTCACGGTGAAGCCGGTGCGCCCGGCGGAGTCTCCAGCTGCCGAGGCCGTTCCAGCCGAGGCGGCGACGCCCGAAACCCCTGTGTCCGAAGGCGAGTCCGTCGAAGTCGCAGGCTCGGAGGCGCTGGCCGCGGATACGCCGCTGACGGCCTCCGAAGCCGCAGCGGCCGAAACCGCGGCGCCGACCCGGCCAAGACACACATCGGTGAAGCCCGCCGCCGAGGGGGATGCGCCGACGCCGGCGATGGGCGGACGCAAGATGCAGGAAACCTTGCGTCACTTGCGTGAACAGTGGAAGACCGTGGACCAGGGTGGCGCGCCCAACCATGCCTTGTGGAAGCGCTTCGACGAAGCCTGCAATGAAGCCCACAAGGTGGTGGAGGCCTGGCTGGACAAGCTGAAGGCGGAGACCGCAGCGCACAAGGCGCAGCGTCTGGCGCTGATCGAGGAGGTGAAAGCCTGGACCCAGCGCAACGAGGAACGCACCGAGCCTCACGAGTGGAAGGCCTTTTCGCGCGCGGTGCACCAGTTCTCCGACCGCTGGCGCGACGCCGGGCACCTCAGCGAGAAGGCGTTTGCCGAACTGCAGCCGTTGTGGAAAGCGGCCATCCACGCGGCGGCCGCACCGCTGGAGGCGGCCCAGAAGGCCAGCCTGGAACGCCGCCACACGATGATCGAGGAGGCTGCGGCGCTGGGTGCCGCGCCGGTGCTGCGCATCGACGCGGTCAAAGCCTTGCAGCAACGCTGGCAGGCCGAAGCCCAGAGCGTGCCGCTGGAGCGCAAGGCCGAACAGAAGCTGTGGGACGCGTTTCGCAAACCGATCGACGACGCCTTTCAGCGTAAGACCCAGGAGCGTGAAAAAGCCAGCCAGGCGCTGGGCGAGCGCGACCGCGCCGTGCTGGAAGCGGCCAAGGCGCTGGAGGCTGCCAATGCGAGCGGAGATGCCCAGAAGATCCGTGCCGCGATGACCGGACTGGACGCAGCCCTGCGCGGCCAGGCTCAGGCGGCGGCTGCGGCGGCTCAGGCCGGTTTCGGTGGGCAGGAAAAAGAGGAAAAACAAACGGATCCCATCGCAAAACGGCCACCGAATGCTATTGAAGATGTAGCGTCCGAGACGTCCGATTCGACATCCGAAGCCGCTGCACCCGTTGCCCATGCCGAGGCGGACGCTGGCCAGTCGACACCCGCAGAGCCGGCCAAGTCGGCGCCCAAGCGCGTGGTGGCGATGCGCGGTGACGACCGGCCCGGCATGAAGAAGGCGGAGCCGGCGCCGGCGGGACGGGGAGGCAAGTTCGGTGATCGCAAGGATGGCCCTCGCGGGCCCGGCCGCGCTGGCGACAACCGGTTCGAGCCACGCCGCGACGACCGCGGTGCCGGGACGCCAGGCCGAGCACCCCGCGGCGATGACCGTGGCGGCCGCTTCGGTAGCCGTCCGGTCCAGGACGAACGGGGCCCGCGTCTGGGCGATACCGCGTTTCGGGCCCAGCGCGAGGCTTTGGAGCATGCTGACGCGGCCCTGCGAAAGCTGGCGGCCCAGGCCCACGGCGAGGCGCTGACCAACCTCCTGGCCGCCTGGCAGCATCGTCAGGCGGACCAGGTTCCGGGCCAGCAGGAGCTGGGTCGAGCCGTCACCTCCGCGGTGCGCGGAGCCTGGGTTCAGGCCATCGCGGGTGCGCCCAAGGACGAAGCCGCAGAGGCATTGCTGCGCCTGGAGATGGCGGCGGAAGTGCCCACGCCGGCCGAACACCTGGAAGCCCGGCGTGCGCTGCAACTCAAGCTGCTGACCCGTCGCAATGACCCGACGCCGGCCCAGACCTGGGGGCAGGACGCGGCGACGGTGCTGGCCAGTCTCTACGATGCGGGCCAGGCACGACGGGTGCAGAACGTGCTGAAAGCATTGCTGAAAGGCTGAGCTGTGTGAGGCCGCGCCTGACGCGGTGCGTGCGCGCTGCGTCGCGACGGGGTGCCCGACCGGCAAACGGCCGACCGGCGTGGCAGGTCTCGATTGCCGTTTCCGCGACGCTGCCTGAGCGGTTGCTTTGTGCACCTGCGCGGCGTGCGCCCGTACGACTTGCCTTGATGCGAATCAATCCGTTGGAGATTGACACTTGTCAATCATGGGGCAGGCGTTACGATATCCAATCGTGCTTTCCATTCAACAACGATCCCAAGACAGGAGCCAGCAATGCGCACTGACATGTTCCAGCAGTCCCTGGAAGACCTGAATGGCTCGACCGCCGATATCGAGGCGTCCGCGCTGATTTCCATTGACGGCCTGATGATCGCGTCCGCCTTGCCCAATGGCATGGACGAAGACCGCATCGGCGCAATGTCGGCGGCGCTGCTGTCGCTGGGCGACCGCACTGCGCGGGAACTGGCACGCGGCAGCCTGCAGCGCGTGCTGGTGCAAGGCGAGCGCGGCTACGTGATCATGAGCTCAGCCGGTCCCGAGGCGGTATTGACGGTGCTGGCCAAACCGAACGCCAAGCTCGGCCTCATCTTCCTGGACATCAAGCGGGCGGCGGAAACGCTGTCCAAGCTGATCTGACGGAGGCAGCCATGGGACTTTCCGACATGGCCCGGCCCGCAGAACCCTGCAGCGAGTCGAGGCTGACCTACACCGACGGCACCTCGCGCACGGTCTACACGACGGATGTGGAAAAAGCCTTTCCCGAGGGGCGCCTGATCGTATCCCGCACCGACCTCAACGGCATCATCACGCACGCCAACGACGCGTTTGTCGAAATGAGCGGTTACTCGCGCGAGGAACTGATCGGGGCGCCGCACCACATCCTGCGCCATCCCGACATGCCCAAGATTGCTTTCAAAGGCCTGTGGGACGACATGGCCGCCCGCAAGAAATGGCATGGTTACGTCAAGAACCTGCGCAAGGATGGCGCTTACTACTGGGTCTACGCGACAGCCGTGCCCAACATACGCAACGGCGAGGTGGTCGGCTACACCTCGGTGCGGCGCAAGCCTTCGCGCACCCGCATCAACGAGCTGATTCCGGTGTATGCCCAGTGGCTGGCTGACGAAAAGGCGGCATCATGACCCTCAATTTCCTGATCGCCCCTGATTTCGCACCGGAGCGGTTTGCCGGCTGGCACATGCTCAACACCACCCTGCAGCGACGCTCCGGCATCGGTCTGCACCTGTTGACGCCGGCCAGCGCCCACGAACAGGCCGATCTACTGACGGCCGGCAAGGCCGATCTGGTGTATGCCAACCCGTTCGATGCGACGGACATGATCCGCACCCAGGGTTACATCCCGTTTGCGCGACCGGCCAAACGATACGACGAGATGGTCATTGCCAGCGGCGGCGAGTCGGGCATCGCCCATGTCGAAGACCTCAAGCCGGGCTGCCGCATCGCGCTGACCGACAACCGCGATGTCAAACTGATCGGGTTGCGCCTGCTGGAACCCGCCGACCTGACCGAAGCGACGATTCAATGGGTGCCGGTGGACAGCTACCAGGCAGCGGCGCGCCTGGCCATCAAGGGCGAGGTGGAGGCGGCCTTTTTCCTCGCCGATGCCTTTGCGTCCCTGACCCGCTTGTCACGCAGCCAGTTGAAGGTGCTGGTCGAAAGCGCCATCAGCGATATCTCCCACGTGGTGCTCGCACATCCGCGTGTGGCCGAAAACCTGCCTGCCATCGAAAAGGCCCTGCTCGGGCTGGGGCAGACTCAGGGCGACGGCGACGTGCTGGATGCGCTGGGCCTGCCCAACGGATTCGAGGCCATGACCCAGGAAGAAGCCGAGTTCATGATCGATCTCATGGATACCTTGCTGGACTGAGGGCGCACGATGAGCGATGCCCCTGATCCGATCCGACAGGCGCGCGTCGCGGTGCGTCAACATGCGCGGCGCCTGTTGCGCGACCCTACGGATGTGAGCGCGCATTTTGCGCACCTGCACGCATCGCTGGAGTTGCCTGGTGCCGAACCAGTTCAGGGGGCATTGGCCGATCTGTATGTCGCATTTGGTGAGCGTGAACAATCGCTCAAGCGCTCCGCCTTGCAAATGGCACGCGATCGCCTGCCGCCGCACGCCGCACGCTGGTTCGAAGCCCAGGCGGGCTTGGCGCGTCTGCCGCGGATCACACCGTTGGCGACCCGCTGGAGTGTGCTGGCGCGTCCTTCGGCCGATATCTCGACGCGGGCCCGACGGTGCAGCGCCGATGATTCGCGCGCCTTGGCCGGTCAGGTCATCAAGGCGATGGAGAGCGGCGACGCGCAGGCCCAGCAGGAGTTTCTGCACCACTGTGTCACCTGCCACGACAATTTGGCGTTCATGCTGGCCCGTCGGGCGCTGTTGCGCCATGGCGCAACGCTGCCGCCGGATTGGGAGGCGGTGAGCCAGCAGCTTGAACAGGCTGGAACGCCGTCATGAACGTTCTTGTAGCCGGGCTGTCACCTCGCGACGAAGCGGCTTTCGGATTCTTTCTGAGTCGTTCGTTGAAAGGCTGGTCGTGGGCCAGTACACCCGCAGGACGGGGTACATTGCTGCCCAAGGCGGATCTGCTGGTTGCGGACCTGGTGGCCTTGGGGCTGGCACAGTGGTCGCAGGCTGCGGAGGCCGAGTTGCTCCGGGTGCTGCAGGGCAACGCGGCGGTGCTGTTGGTTCCTGCCAATGACCAGACCTGGGCCACCATGGATCCGGCAACCCTCAAACAGCATTCGCTGGTGTGGTTGCAGAAGCCTTATGGCACCGAAGACATGCGGGCAGCGCTCGAGAAGGCGGCAGCCGCCCGCCGGGCCGCCACCAGCGCCACCGTGGTGCCGGCGCCGGCAAGACGCGCCGGCCCAGGCGCAGCCCGCTCCCAAAGCACCGCGTCGGTGGAACCCACCCGCACCGTTCCACCCGCAACTGGTGTGGCAGCACCGACGGTCGCGCGGCGACCACCGGGCTTGCCCATTCTGCAGTCCGTCAGTTTCCAGGCTGTGCCCGTGCCGGATCGTTCACCCCGGCATGAGGCCGGGGACGAGGTGCCGGGGATGTCGGCACAGCAACTGCAGGCCCGACTTGCCCTGTTGCCGGATGCCGAGCGCCACCTGTTCCTGAGACGGTTGGCGTCGATGTTGGGACAGGGACAACCTTTCGAGGCTCGCTTCACGATGCAGAACTCCGTCATCTTCCATCCGGCGGACGGTTGGGTCGCCAGCAACACCCCGGCGTCGGTGATCGAGCGCGTGTGCCAGAGTGATGCGCTGGCCGCTGCGGTATCGGTGCGCGAGATCGATGGTCCCCAGGCCGAGGATCGTGCCCACCGCCTGGGCATGCCGCTGCTTGAACTCGATACGTTTTTGTGGACACTTGCCGCAGCAACGTTTGATCAGAAGACCAGCCAGGCTTCCACTCCACCCCGCCGCTGAAACGACCGTGGCCATGCAGCCCCAATTCCGCATTCGACTTCGCAGCTTGAGGCGACACGGATCGGCGTCGCCGGGTTTTGTGTCGAGCCATGCCCTTTGAATTCTCTTGATGGCAGGTAAACCAATGACTTCCAAAGCATCCGAATGGTTCATGTTGACACCCGCCGGCGTCTTGCACGCGTTCATGAAAGAGGCGCCGGGCGAGACCGAACTGGCCCTTCAGGCGCTGCTCACGGGAGAGCGAGCGCTGGATGCCGAGGCCTGGGCTGAGCGTTCGGCTCTCGCCGGGTCTGTTGCGACGCAAGCAATTCAGGAGGGATGGGTGCAGGTGCTGCAGCGTCCTTTGCAAGGTCCGGATGCCAAACTGGATGATTTTCTGCAGCACGTGATCGCCTCCTTGTCCGGAGAAAGGCGTGCGGTGCTGGCCTCTGAAGGGGGCTTTTGTCTGGGACGCTCCGGCATCGACCAAGACGAAGCCGACGCCTTGAGTGCTGCGGCGGCTGATTATTCGGACTTTGCGACGCGTCAGGCGCGGCGGGGCTGGCGGGGTGCGAAAGGCTTCGTGTCTTTTCACGTTGACGCCGATTTCCTGCTGCCCACGTTTTCATTCGTCCCGTTCTGGGCAGATGGTGCCGGGTATTGGCTGATCGTCGCGGGAGAGCCTTTGCTCAACAACCCTGCACTGGTGGAGCTGCTTTGGGGCATCAAGGTTGCGGGAACCCGGTTCGCCGTGCCTGAAGGTTTCTAGCCGGCAAACTTTGCCGGTCGGAAGAAGGCATCGATCAGTCGGTGCAGGCCCGGCGAGTCCGCCGCCAGGCGGACCGGATTGACCAGATAAGCCTCGATGGCGACGGCGAAGAATTCGCTGGGTGATTCCATGGCATAGGGGTCCATCCAGGGTTCCTCTGCCAGTCCCTCGAATCGCTGTGCCGCCCGCACCCGGTCCGAGAACGTGTTGTATTCCTGCTGGAGGTGGTTCATCCAGATCGCACGAGCCTCGGCGGCGTTGGAGCTGCCTAAGAATCCGGGGGGCAATGGCGGACAGCCGTCGATGTCGCCGTTCTTCAGGTCGATCTTGTGGGCAAATTCGTGGATGACAACGTTGTAGCCGTGTTCGGCGGTCTCGTCGGCAGCGGCCACATCGCTCCAGCTGAGCATCACCGGACCGCCGTCCATGGCTTCACCGGTCAGCGCTTCGCGGTAGTGATGGACCACGCCATCGTCATCGGTGACTTCCCGGCGCGCCAGAACCTCGCCCGGGTGCAGGACGATACCGACGAAGTCGTCGTACCACCGAAGCGCGTCGCGCAGCCTGCCGACGGGCGCCAGGTACACCAGTGGCAGGCAAGCCTGCGCGGCGACAGCGAGCGCCATGGCGTCGGTCACCTGCATGCCATCGGCGCCGTGAAACTCCTTGTCGCGGAGAAACGCCGCGGAAAGTTCGCGCAACCGGCTCTTTGCGTCAGGGGCCAGCCCGTCCAGGAACGGGAATGTCGCCAATGTGGCTTGCCAGAGGTCTTCCGGAAGCGTCGGCGGTGGTGTTCGCGATGAGGCGCGCTGGAAAGTGTTTCGAAGCCAGCCGATCATGAGACGATGTCAACCCGTTGCAGCCCGCCACCGGTCAGTCGCAGCACCTGCGCCCGCGCGGGGCGTGCGCCAACATCCCAGTCGCTGAGCACGATCCGGCGCAGTCCGGCTGGCTCGTTGGCGTCGGACTGCCCGTGGATGGCAACGGGTTCGAGGTCATGTTCGCCGGGGCGGTGGGTATGGCCGTGAATCAGCGTGAGGGCGCGTGCCGCCTGCAGCCATTGCCGCGCCGCTTCGGGATCGACGTCGGCATAGTCCCGCGGATCATCGCCTGCAGTGCGCGTTCCTTGTTCGCGGATATGCCGGGCGAGCGCGCGGCGGTCGGCCAGCGAGCGTGCCAGCACGTCGCGCTGCCAGGCGGGATCGCGCACCACGCGGCGGAATTGCTGGTACGGCACATCGTCAAGGCACAAGGCGTCGCCGTGCGACAACAGCCACCGTGCACCACCGAAAACCAGAACCGTAGGGTCGCCAATGCCTGCCATGCCGCTGGCGTGCAGAAACCGCTCGCCAAGGAGGAAATCCCGGTTGCCGGGCATGAAATGGATGGCGAGGCGTTGCCCGGCTTTCGACAGAATCCGTGCGCAGTCGTGCTCGAATCCGGGGCCATCGGCTGCGTCGTCGCCGACCCAGACCTCAAAGAGGTCGCCGAGGATGAAGAGCGCATCGGCCGGGGTATCGGCCAGATAACGCCTCCAGGCCTCGAACGTTGCGCCATCGGCGGCCCGCAGATGCAGGTCGGAAATGAAGTCCAGCACGCGCCAACCGGTGGGCGCGTTCAAGATGGGTATGCCGGATGGAGCCGTGCTCACCGATGGTTCAATGTCAGAGCGCGACGGCCTTCTCGATGATCACATCGACAACTGGCACATCCCCATGCCCGGCCTTGTTGCCGGTCTTGACCGCCTTGATCTGATCGACCACATCGGTGCCCGACACCACCTTGCCGAATACCGCATAACCCCAGCCCTGGGCGCTGGGCGCAGTGTGGTTGAGGAAGTCGTTCCTGGCGACGTTGATGAAGAACTGGGCGGTGGCGGAGTGAGGGGCACTGGTTCGTGCCATGGCCACGGTGTAGGGATCGTTCTTCAGACCGTTGTTGGCCTCGTTCTCGATCTGGGCGTCCGTCGCCTTCTGCTTCATGCCGGGCTCCATGCCGCCACCCTGGATCATGAAGCCAGGGATCACCCGGTGGAACAAGGTGTTGTTGTAGTGGCCCTTGTTCACGTAGTGCAGGAAATTGGCCACGGTCTTGGGCGCCTTGTCCGCGTCCAGTTCGAGGGTGATGACGCCGAGGTTGGCAATGTGGAGTTCGACTTGGGGGTTGCTCATTTATTTCACCAGTGTGGCTGAGTTGATGATGACCGGTGTCTTCGGGACATCGGACGGGAACGGGCCACCCGCGCCGGTGGGCGTGGCCTTGATGCTGTTGACAACGTCCATGCCGCTGACCACCCTGCCGAAGACCGTGTAGCCATACAGCTGCGGGGCGTTGAGCAGTTGGGCGCGCGGCGTGTTCTCGTAGACGCGGCCCTGGTATTCGAAACGGGGCACCGGGTCACCGGGCGGAATCGGCGTGGGATCCAGGAAGGCGTTGTCCTTCACGTTGATGAAGAACTGGGCCGTCGCCGAGTTCGGGTCACCGGTGCGTGCCATAGCCACGGTTCCCACGACATTTTTCGGTCCTCCCTTGGCCAACGCGTCCCTTCCTTCGTGGGCGACGGGTGGACGGGTCGGTTTCTGAACGAACTTGGCGTCGAAGCCACCGCCCTGGATCATGAAGTTGTCGATCACCCGGTGGAAGATGGTGCCGTCGTAGTGTTTGTCCTTGACATACTGAAGGAAGTTCTCGACCGTCTTCGGGGCCTTGTCCGGATAGACCTCGATTACAAAATCTCCCGCGGTGGTGGCGAACTTCACGCGCGGTGCGTCCGCGCCGATGGCACTCAAACCGAAGAGCCCGAGCGCCGCGCCCACCAGCAGGGCCCTGCGACGCGCCAGAAATCCGAAATACGTCATCTGATCTCTCCTTCAAACTGTTTGGCGTTCTGGTATCGAGGTACGCCCAGTACCACCGATTCGTCGTGCGGGTCCGGGCGCAGGCAAGCGACTCACTGAAACCGGGTCTCCGTTTGTCTTCAGATCAGACGATCCGGCAGACTGTAGTTCGTTTCAACAGGCTGCCAACTGGAAGAACATTTCTTTGGTGAACCCCAAACTATTCAACAAAACCAAAAGGCCTCTATTGCTTCTGACCAGTTGCCAAGTTGCCACTTGAGGTTGTCGCAGCGCCCGAAGCAGCGTTCCCGGCCGGCGAGACGTTCCTGGCCGGCGTGGATGCAGCTGGCAATTGCGGGGAAGGTGGGCTGCCGGCTGAATTGGAAACGGTCTTGGCCGAGGCCGATGCGGTGGTCGCTGACAGACCCGGCGCCAAGGTCGCCTGACGGGGGGGCTTTGCGGTAGGCGCCGAAAACACTTCACGAATCAGGGCCAGTTTAGGCCTGACGCTTGCGTTGTTGCTGTCGAGCTGCAGCGCCTTGGCATAGGCTTGGCTGGCCAATTTGGCGTAGATATCGCCCAGGTTTTCTTGGGCGGTGGCATAACTCGGATTGGTGCGAATCGCCATCTCGAGGGCGGCACGGGCCTTGTCGTACTGGCCCTGGCTTGCATACAGGACGGCCAGATTATTGAACGGCTCCGGCAGCTCCGGGTAATCCTCGGTCAACTTCACAAAGGTTGCGATCGCATCGACAGGTTTGCCCGCCTCGGTCTGAACCACGCCCTTGAGAAACCGCATCTGCGGGTCTCTCGGCTTGGAGGCCAGGTACTGGTCGGCCTTGCTCAGCGCTTCGGTGTATTTCCCCGAGCGCAACAATTGGTTGACGTCGCTGTATTCGTCCGCATGGGCCAGTGGCGTCACCCAGGCGCACGCCAGCACAAACAGGCCAAGTAGCCGGCGCAGACTTCCCTGGCTGACGGACGGGGCGAAATTCATGGGGTGTCTTCTAAAATGTGCAACGCCAATGCCCCAAGTCGGGCCGTATACTGTTTTTTATTGTAGCCCAGGGGTCTGATTTGACCCGCCACTTTGTCCCTCACTGCACCGTCCTGAGCGAGCCGGAAAAATGCGGTTCGCTGCGCCCACTGTGCCGCCAAGTGCCCTGATCTCATGAGTCTGCGCATCTACAACACGCTGTCGCGTGAACTGGAAGTCTTCAAGCCGCTGGAGCCGGGCCATGTCCGCATGTACGTGTGCGGGATCACCGTCTACGACCTGTGCCACATCGGTCATGCGCGGGCCAACGTTGCGTTCGATGTGGTGCAGCGCTGGCTCAAGGCGTCGGGCCTGCGGGTCACCTTCGTGCGCAACATCACCGACATTGAAGACAAGATCATCCGGCGGGCGGTCGAGAACGGCGAGTCGATCAAGGCGCTGACCGGCCGCATGATTGCCGAGATGTACCGTGATTTCGACGCCCTGGGCATCGAACGGCCCACCCACGACCCCCGTGCCACCGACTATGTGCCGCAGATGCTGTCGATCGTGCGCCTGCTGCAGGACAAGGGCTTGGCCTACAGCACACCAGCCAGCGACGTGAACTACGCGGTTCGAAAGTTCGCGGGCTATGGCAAGCTGTCGGGCAAGTCGTTGGACGAGCTGCATGCGGGCGAGCGGGTCGCGGTGCTCGACGGCAAGGACGATCCGCTGGACTTCGTGCTCTGGAAATCGGCCAAGGACAGTGAACCCGACGATGCCAAGTGGGACAGCGCCTGGGGCAAAGGTCGCCCGGGCTGGCACATCGAATGCTCGGCCATGGCCTGTGCCACGCTGGGCGAAACGCTGGACATCCACGGCGGCGGAGCCGATCTTCAATTCCCCCACCACGAGAACGAGATCGCCCAGAGCGAGGGCGCCTTCGGCAAGCCGCTGGCCCGGTTCTGGATGCACAACGGTTTCGTGAACATCGACAACGAAAAGATGTCCAAGAGCCTGGGCAACTTTTTCACCATTCGCGAAGTGCTGGAAAAGTTCGATGCGGAAACCATCCGCTTCTTCATCGTCCGCACGCACTACCGAAGTCCGCTGAACTACAGCGACGTGCACCTGAACGATGCCCGCAGCGCGCTCAAACGGCTCTACACCGCGCTGGACCTCGTGGCGCCCGCCGAGGTTGCCATGGACTGGACCCATCCCGCCGCTGCCCGATTCAAGGCCGCGATGGACGAAGACTTTGGCACACCCGAGGCGGTGGCCGTGCTGTTCGAACTGGCGAGCGAAGTGAACCGGACCCGCTCTGCGGCGCTGGCGGGCCTGCTCAAGGGCCTGGGTGGCGTGTTGGGCTTGTTGCAGGGCGACCCCCGTCGTTTCCTTCAGTCGGGAGCGGGTGGTGACGAGGCCGAAATCCAGGCACAGATCGCAGCGCGCGCGGCCGCCAAGCAGGCGCGCAATTTCGCCGAGGCCGACCGCATCCGCAATCAACTGCTGGCACAGGGCATCGTGCTCAAGGATTCGCCGCAGGGGACCACCTGGGAAGCCGCCCAATGAGCATTTTCCGGTTCGATTTCGTCAGAACCCGTCATCGGATGGCCAATGGCAGCTACAAAAAATAAAGCGCCCGAGGTCAGTACGCCCGCCTACTGGGACGAGGCCTGCAAGCACCTGATGCGCAAGGATCGGGTCATGAAGCGACTGATCCCGCAGTTCGGTGACGCCTGCCTGCAGTCCCGCGGTGACGCGTTCACCACGCTGGCGCGCAGCATCGTGGGGCAGCAGATTTCGGTCAAGGCGGCGCAAACCGTCTGGGACCGCTTTGCCGTGCTGCCGCGTACCCTGAAACCTGCCAGTGTTCTGAAGCTCAAGGTGGACGACATGCGTGCGGCGGGTCTGAGTGCGCGCAAGGTGGAGTACCTGGTGGATCTGGCCCTGCATTTTGATTCGGGCGCGGTGCACGTGGACGCCTGGCAGGGCATGGATGACGAGGCCATCATTGCCGAGTTGGTGGCGATTCGCGGCATCGGACGCTGGACCGCGGAGATGTTTCTCATCTTCCACCTTCTGCGTCCCGACGTTCTGCCCCTGGATGACGTGGGCCTGATCAACGGCATCAGCCGCAACTATTTTTCCGGGGAATCGGTCAGCCGCAGCGACGCCCGCGAGGTGGCCGCCGCCTGGGCGCCCTACCGCAGCGTGGCAACTTGGTATATTTGGCGCTCCCTCGACCCCGAACCCGTGGCCTATTAGAGGCTGGCGCGGACCGGACACCCGCCCGTCGCGGCGAACCAGGAGATAAGTCGTTGGCCAAAAGAACGTTTCTCGATTTCGAGCAGCCGATTGCCGATCTCGAAGGCAAGATCGAAGAGCTGCGCTACGTGCAGACCGAGTCAGCGGTGGACATTTCGGAAGAAATCGACCAGCTCAGCAAGAAGAGCCAGCAACTCACCAAGGACATCTATTCGGACCTCACACCATGGCAGATCACCAAGATCGCGCGCCATGCCGAGCGACCGTACACGCTGGACTACATCGGCGACATCTTCACCGACTTCATCGAACTGCACGGTGACCGCCACTTTGCCGACGACCTGAGCATCGTCGGTGGCCTCGCGCGCTTCAATGGCACCGCCTGCATGGTGGTGGGGCAGCAGAAAGGCCGGGATACGCGCGAGCGGGGCCTGCGCAATTTCGGCATGAGCAAACCCGAGGGTTATCGAAAGGCCCTGCGCCTCATGAAAACGGCCGAAAAGTTCGGGCTGCCGGTGTTCACGTTTGTGGACACGCCGGGCGCCTACCCCGGCATCGACGCCGAGGAGCGTGGGCAGTCGGAGGCGATCGGGCGCAACATCTTCGAAATGGCGCAGCTGGAGGTGCCGATCATCACCACCATCATCGGCGAGGGCGGCTCCGGTGGCGCGCTGGCGATCTCGGTCGCGGATCAGGTGCTGATGCTGCAGTATTCGGTCTATTCGGTCATCAGTCCGGAAGGCTGCGCGTCGATTCTGTGGAAGACCTCGGACAAGGCGCAGGAGGCCGCCGAGGCGCTGGGCATCACCGCGCACCGGCTCAAGGCGCTGGGGCTGGTGGACAAGATCGTCAACGAACCGGTGGGCGGCGCACACCGCGATCCGCGCCAGATGGCCGCGTTTCTGAAACGGGCCCTCAACGACGCCTGGCGCCAGGTCGGCGACCTCAAGCTCAAGGACCTGCTCGAACGCCGTTACGAGCGCATCAAGGGCTACGGGCGTTTCACCGACACCAAGGCCGACAGCAAATAAGCGCCTGACAGGCGCCTGCGCCGTTCGTCCACCATGAGCCGGTCCCTGCCCGAGGCGCTGGCCAACTTCCAACCGGGCCTGCCGCTGGTCGTGGCAATCAGCGGTGGTGCCGACTCCACTGCCTTGCTGGTCGCATGTGCGGAGAAATGGCCGGGCCAGGTGCGCGCGATGCACGTGCACCACGGCCTGCAGGCGGCGGCCGACGGGTTCCAGCACCATTGCGAAGCGTTGTGTGCACGGTTGGGCGTGCCACTGGCCATTCGCCGGGTGGATGCTCGCGCGGCGCGCGGGGAAAGCCGCGAAGACGCCGCCCGGCGTGCCCGTTATGAGGCGTTTGATGCCATTCCCATCGCCGAATGGCCACAAGACGCTGTAAATAACATAGCGTTGGCACAGCACGCCGACGATCAGGTCGAAACCATCCTGCTCGCTTTGTCGCGCGGTGCTGGCCTGCCCGGGCTGGCCGCGATGCCGGCGCGCTGGCAACGGCAGGGGCTGATCTACCACCGACCCCTGCTCGCGGTGGCCAGCGCGGACATTCGGGGCTGGTTGCGTGCGCGCGGCGAAGCTTGGGTCGAGGACCCCAGCAACACCGACGAGGCCTTCACGCGCAACCGCATCCGGGCCCGGCTGATACCGGCGCTCGAAGCGGCGTTTCCCCGGTTTCGCGAGACCTTTGCCCGTAGCGCCGCACACGCGGCGCAGGCCCAATCCCTGCTGTCCGAACTGGCCGCGCAAGACCTTGCGGCGATCGGCCTGCCGCCGAAAATCGCCGCGCTGCAGGCCCTGACGCGACCCCGCCAGGCCAACGTGCTGCGCCATTGGCTGCGCCAGTCGCACGGTACGAGCGCGACCACCGCGCAACTCGACGAACTCTTGGATCAGCTGTCCGCCTGCACCACCCGTGGCCATCGCCTGCATCTGAAGATCGGACGAGGATTCGTCCGGCGTCTCGGTAAGGTGATCGAATGGTGCGAGGATTGAATGCTGCGCCGGCGGCCCGGTAGGCCCACCGATGTGGGTCGCGCCATGGCCGCCGCGGTTGGTACAATCCAAAATTCCGGTCGCCTTGGCGCACCGGCGTGTTTCAGGGCCTCAGGGCCTTCGCGGGTTTCGGCAAACTCGCGCTACCTCCTCTATTCCGAATCACATCCATGGCATTGATCGTTCACAAATACGGCGGCACGTCGATGGGCTCGACCGAGCGCATTCGCAATGTCGCCCGGCGGGTCGCCAAATGGGCTCGCGCCGGCCACCAGATGGTGGTTGTTCCCAGCGCGATGAGCGGCGAAACCAACCGCTTGCTCGCCCTCGCCAAGGAACTCGCGCCGGCCAAAACGGACACCGCCTACAACCGCGAACTCGACATGCTGGCCGCCACCGGCGAGCAGGCCTCCAGCGCGCTGCTTGCGATCGCGCTCCAGGCAGAGGGCATGGCATCCGTCAGCTATGCGGGATGGCAGGTACCGATCCGGACCAACAGCGCCTACACCAAGGCCCGCATCGAGTCGATCGACGACAAGCGCGTGCGCGCCGACTTGGCTGCGGGCAAAGTCGTCATCGTCACCGGTTTCCAGGGCGTGGACGACGATGGCCACATCACCACGCTGGGCCGGGGCGGCTCCGACACCTCGGCCGTGGCCGTTGCGGCTGCGATGAAGGCAGACGAATGCCTGATCTACACCGACGTGGATGGTGTTTACACGACCGATCCGCGTGTCGTGCCCGAGGCCCGGCGCCTGCAGACCGTCAGTTTCGAGGAAATGTTGGAGATGGCGTCACTGGGCTCCAAGGTGCTGCAGATCCGCTCGGTCGAATTTGCCGGCAAGTACAAGGTACCGATGCGCGTGCTGTCCAGCTTCACGCCCTGGGACATCAACATCGAGGAAGAGGCCAAGTCCGGCACCCTGATCACTTTTGAGGAAGACGAACAAATGGAACAAGCCGTCGTTTCCGGCATCGCATTCAACCGTGACGAAGCCAAGATTTCTGTGCTCGGCGTGCCTGACAGGCCCGGCATCGCCTACCAGATCCTCGGCGCTGTCGCCGACGCCAACATCGAGGTCGACGTGATCATCCAGAACGTCAGCAAGGACGGCAAGACCGACTTCAGTTTCACGGTGCACCGCAACGACTACGCCCGCACCATCGACCTGCTCAAAGGCAAGGTCGTGCCGGCCCTGGGCGCGCAGGAGGTCGCGGGTGACGCGAAGATCTGCAAGGTTTCGATCGTCGGCATCGGCATGCGCAGTCACGTCGGCGTGGCCAGCAAGATGTTCCGCTGCCTGTCGGAAGAGGGCATCAACATCCAGATGATCTCGACCTCCGAAATCAAGACCTCGGTCGTGATCGACGAAAAGTACATGGAACTGGCCGTCCGCGCGCTGCACAAGGCTTTTGACCTCGACCAGGCCTGAAGTCGGCGGATGGGCCGGATCGGGGCGCGTCGACGCCCCCGAATCTGGCATAATTCTGCGTCTGCTGGAAACGTGACCGAGTGGCCGAAGGTGCTCCCCTGCTAAGGGAGTATGGGGTGTAGAGCCTCATCGAGGGTTCGAATCCCTCCGTTTCCGCCAGCACCACAATCAAGCGCCCGATGGGCGCTTTTTTTTGGATGGCCGTAACCTCGCCACGCATCGATTCACCCATCGGTTCAGTGGCCAAGGCCGGCGCGCCGCTCTAGTTTCATCCTTTCTTTCCAGACCACCATGACACTGACCTTCAAGCGCCTCGGACATCGGCACCGCGCATCGGCCGCGGCATTGGCCATCGTGGGTTGTGCCGTCCTCGCGGGCTGCGCGACTGGCGATTCCTTCACCGTCGGCGGGACCGGCATCACGGCGACCGACAGCGCGCGCCTCACCCGCAGCGGATTCTTGTCCGATTACGCCCGGCTCAAGCCGACATCCTGGGGTCAGGGCATCGAATGCTGGCGCTCGCCCAACCTGGATGCACGACGCTTTGACAAGGTGATGGTGTCGCGTATCGTCGTGTCGCTGGCCCCGCCAAAAGCGGGCGGCACGCCGCAGACCATCGACCCCAACGACCTCAAGACGCTGACCGATTATTTCCATACCGCGCTGGTTCAGGCCTTGAAACCGCAGTTGCCGGTAGTCGACAAAGCCGGCCCCAGCGTGCTGGTCATCCGGATTGCCCTGACCGAACTGGTGCCGACCACCGTGACCGACAGCCTGGCCGGCACCCTCGTTCCCTATGCCTTTGTCGCGGAGGCCGGATCGGGCGTCGCCACTGGTCGGCCGGCCGGTTCCACCCCCTACCTGGGCGAGACGGGCATGGAGATGCAGTTCCGCGATGGCGCCAACGGGACCGTCGTTGCCGAATGCCGCGACACCGAGATCGGCCGCAAATACGCGGCGGACGTGAACGCAGGCGCTGCGGGGGCCGCGCAAACCTGGGTGGGAGGCTACCTGAACTCCTTCCAGGCCTGGTCTTACGCGCGCAACGCGTTCGACAAATGGGCGGCGCTGCTGGCCCAACGGCTCGCCGAACTGCGGAGCGCGGCGCCGGCGATCCGATGACGGGCCGCCTGGCGCCGGGTGGCAGGCTGCGGGCCCTATCGGACTGCCACGCGCAGGCTCGAAAGCGGTGGGGTGAAGGCGGCGGTCCAGGTTTCGCCGGCCTGGATCGGCCAGGCGTCGGTCCAGGTGCCCGTGGTCACCACATCGTGGGGCCCCAGGTCGGGCGCGCCGGGGCAGCCTCGCAAGGCCTGCACGAAGTGATGCAGCGCCCGCAGCGGGCTGTCGAGCACCTGCTCGCCTGAACCCTGCTCGACCACGTCGCCACCTCGCATCAGACGCACGCGGGCGTGTGCCAGCAGCTGATCGAGCGCGGGCGCGCTGCGCGCAAGGGCAGCCACCGGAATTCGCGCGCCGACCACCAGCCGCGCGTGCAAGGCGCCGTCGGCCACGGTTTCTGCCGCGGTGAACTTCCAGTCGGGCCGATGCGACTGGACAACCTCGAACCCGGGCGCCACCCAGTCCAGCGCGTCGAACAGGTCGTCCAGCGTCCCATGGGCGGCTGGCGTGGCTTTCATGCCGAACACGGTTTCGGGTTCAAGGCGGGGCTGGCAGGTGCGATCGATCGACACGGAGCCCGACCCGTCGCAGAACGCCAGCGTGGTGTCCCAGACGGTGCCCCAGATCGGCGCGAAGACGTTGTAGCGCGCCCAGATCTGCCGGTTGGTGAAACCGATCTTGAAGCCGCGGGGCCGCTCACCGCGCTCGATCCGCAGCGCGCGAACCGCCAGCGCCCGCTGGTACGCGTCCGCCATGTCGGTGCTCTCGGGGAGGTGGACGGAATCCGGCCACGGCAGGCCGTTGTCCAGGTGTTCGAGCAGCGTTTGGGGTGTCATGACCGGCATTATTCCCCGGGATCGGACGAGTCCCGCAGGTGCGGCCGCTGCGAGTGGCTCGCAGGTACCATCGACCATCAACCCTTTTCCCGAGACCGCCCATGACCGATCCAACACCCCGCGAGAAGCTGGAAAAGCCCACCCTCATCTACCCGTTTGCGGCGGCGCCCGAGACCGGCAAGGTGCTGCCGGTGGCGTCTGGGGTGGTCTGGATGCGCATGCCGCTGCCGATCGCGCTGGATCACATCAACGTCTGGGGCATCGAGGACGACAACGGATGGGCCGTGGTGGACACCGGGATGCGCACCGATACGACCCTGGCGGCCTGGCGCGAGCTGTTCGCCACCACCGGCGAGCAGCGTCCGCTGACGCGCATCTTCGGCACCCACATGCACCCCGATCATGTGGGCATGGCGGGTTGGTTGACCCGCAAGTTCAACTGCCGGCTGTGGATGACCCGCCTCGAGTACCTGAACTGCCGGGTGCTGACGGCGGACACCGGCCGTGAGGCTCCCGCGGAAGGGGTGGCCTTCTACCGCCGGGCCGGCTGGAGCGATGCGTCGCTGGAGAGCTACCGTGCGCGTTTCGGAAATTTTGGTCGGCACGTTCACGCCTTGCCCGAGAGCTACCGGCGCATCGTCGACGGCGAGGTGATCCGCATCGGCGCCCACGACTGGCGCGTGATCGTCGGCACCGGGCATTCCCCTGAGCACGCGTGCCTGTACTGCCCCGACCTCAAGCTGCTGATTTCCGGCGACCAGGTGTTGCCGCGTATTTCGTCCAACGTGTCGATCCACCCGACCGAACCGGACGCCGATCCGATGCGCGAGTGGCTGGAGTCCCTGGCCAAGCTGAAGCGCGAAGTTCCCGATGAGGTGCTGGTGCTACCGTCGCACAACGAGTGCTTTTACGGCCTGCACGCCCGGCTCGACTACCTGGCCGCCGCCCAGGGCCGCACGCTGGACCGCCTGCGCCGCACCTTGCAGGAGCCGCGTCGCGCCATCGACGTGTTTGCGGCGCTGTTCGGGCGCGGCATCGATGAATCCGACACTGGATTGCTCAACCTGGCGACCGGCGAGAGCCTGGCCTGCCTGAACTACCTTTGGCACCGCGGGGAGGTCAACCGCCAGCTCGACGCGACCGGTGTGGCCTGGTACCGGATGGCGTGAGTGTGCGCCTTTGACCGGGACGGCGGTTCCGGTTCAGTCGTCGATCGACGCGCTCCAGCGGTCGCCCCAGGCCTTGTCGCCCAGTTCGCGTCGGTCGCGTTTGGTCGGGCGCCCGTGGGCGATCGACAGGGCTGGTTCGGGCGCCAGCCGACGCTGCTCGGCAGCGCGTTCACGCTCGGCGATGCTGGCGGCCGTTTCTTCGTAGAGTTGCTGCGCCACCGGCGCCGGTCCGCGCAGTGCCGAGATGCCCCGGACCACCACCGTGCGCCGCACCGGACCCTGCTGGAGCTCGATGGTGTCGCCGGCCTTGACTTCGCGTGACGGCTTGGCGTCCTGTCCGTTGACCCGGACCCGTCCGCGCTGGAGCTCGTCGACGGCCAGGCTGCGCGTCTTGTAGAACCGGGCGGCCCACAGCCATTTGTCGATGCGCAGTTTGTCCATCAGGTCGGATTGTGCCCGGCTGCCGGCGCCAGCGGCAGGCGCACCGTGGCGTCCAGACCCACGGTACGCCCGCGGTCGATCCGGTTGTCCAGGCTGATGCTGCCGCCCAGCGCCTCGGCGATTTCGTGGCAGATGGCCAGGCCCAGGCCGGAGCCGTGTCGCAGGTCGCCGGCCGAGAACGGCTGGAACAGGCGCGCGGCGAGCTCATCGGCGACGCCGGGCCCGCTGTCGCTCACCGTCAAAGCCGCCGTTCGGGTGTCGGCCCGAACGTGCACGGCCAGCGTCCCGCCCTGTGGCGTGTGTTTGATCGCGTTGTGGATCAGATTCCGGGTCAGTTCCTGCAGCATCCACGGGTGCGCATGCACCGGTGCCGGCACGGTCTCGATCGTGAAGTCGATGTCCTTGCCGGCGATCAGCGGTGACAGATCCAGCGCCACGGTGCGCACCGCCTCGTCGAGGTCGAGCACGCCGCCGTCCTGCTGCTGGCGCAACTGCTCGACCTTGGCCAGCGCCAGCATCTGGTTGGCCAGCACGGTGGCCCGCTCAACGGTCTGGCTGATCTCCTGCAAGGCCTGTTGCGGCTCCGCGTCGCCGCGCAGGGCGGATTGCACCTGCGTCTTCAGCACGGCCAGGGGCGTGCGCAGCTGGTGCGATGCGTCGCGCACGAACCGCTTCTGGTGCGCCAGCAGGTGGTCCAGGCGCGCCATCACGCCGTTGGTGGCTTCCACCAGCGGCAACAGCTCGCGCGGCGCGTTGACCGCGCTGATGGGGGTGAGATCGCCTTCCGGGCGCGCCTGGAGTTCGGCGCTCAACTGGCGCACTGGGCGGGTGGCCCGCTGCACCACCACCACCACCACCACGCCGATCACCAGCACCAGAAGGGCCTGGCGCCACAGCGTGTCGAACAGCATCTGGCGCGCCAGGGTGTGCCTCAGTTCGAGTGTCTCCGCGACCTGGATCACCGCCATGGACCGACCATCGGTGCCGGTCACCGGTTGCAGCAGCGCCGCCACCCGCACCGGTTCGCCCTGGTAACGGTCGTCGTAGAAGTCGACCAGTGCGGCATAGGCGGGCTTTGGCGGCACCTGTCCGCGCCAGACGGGCAGGGCGGGATAGCCCGACACCAGTTCGCCGGCCAGGCTCGACACGCGGTAGAAGATGCGGCTCTGGTTGTCGGCCTCGAAGGCTTCGAGCGCGGAGTAGGGCACACGCGCGCTCAGGCGGGCCGCGTCGTCAAAACCCTGCACGTCGAGCTGCTCGCTGATCGATTTGGCCGAGGCCAGCAGGGTACGGTCGTACGCGGTGTTCGCGGCCGACAGGGCCTGGCGGTACAGGCTCCAGGTGTTGACGAGCACGAACGCGCCGACGGGCAGAAGGATGCCGAGCAGCAGGTAGCGGCGCAATGACAGGGGCCGCGGCGCCGGTGCTCCGGCGCTGGATGGCGGCTCACTCATGTTTCGACCTTCAGCAGGTAGCCCAGCCCGCGCAGCGTGACCAGGGCCACCCCACTGTTCGCCAGCTTCTTGCGCAGGCGGTAGGCAACCACCTCGATGGCCTCGTACTGCACGTCGGTGGCGCCGGGGAACACCCGCTCGAACAGGTGCTCCTTGGACACCGCATGGCCGGGGCGCGCCATCAAGGCCTGCAGCAAGGTCAGTTCCCGGGGCGCCAGGTCCAGCACCTGATCGCGGCAGTAGACGGCCCCGCTGTGCCGTTCGTGGCGAAGGCTGCCGAAGGCCACGCTGGCGCCGGGGTCGAAGCCGGCGGCGCCGCGTGGGGCCGGGCGCCGGGCCAGCGCCCGCACGCGCGCTTCCAGCTCGTCGAGGTCGAAGGGTTTGGGCAGGTAGTCGTCGGCGCCGGTGTTCAGACCGATGATGCGGTCGCCCACGGTGCCGCGCGCGGTCAGGATCAGCACCGGTGTGGCCCACCCGTTGTTGCGGGCGCGCTGGAGCACCTGCAAGCCGTCCAGGCCTGGCAAGGTCAGGTCCAGGACCACGACGTCGGGCTGGAAGGCGGGCCATTTTTCCAGCGCATGGGCTCCGTCCCCGCAGGTGGCCACCTCCATCCCGCGTCGCGACAGGCTGCGTTGCAGCGTGGTTTGCATCGTGAGGTTGTCTTCGACCAGCAGCAGCTTCATGGACGGGACATTAGCACTTTCCCTGATCTCCCGGACAGCCGATTGACAGCTTGCCGTCCGATCATCACTGCGTCATTCATCCGTAACGAGGAGTTCTCATGCGTCGCGACACCTTTCTGAAGTCCCTGGCCGCGCTGGCCGCCACCGGTGGCCTGCCCCTTTCGGCCCTGGCAGCCACCAACCTGAAGATGATGATTCCGGCCAATCCCGGTGGCGGCTGGGACACCACCGGCCGTGCGCTGGGCAAGGCGCTGCTGGACGGCAAACTGGCCGACACCGTGACCTTTGAAAACAAGGGTGGCGCGGCCGGTGCGCTGGGGCTGGCGCAGTTCGTGGCCGGCAGCAAGGGCGATGGCAACGCGATCATGGTGATGGGCGCCGTGATGCTGGGTGGCCTGATCACCGGCAAGCCCCCGGTTTCGCTGAGCTCAGCAACGCCGCTGGCGCGCCTGACCAGCGAGTACAACGTCTTCGTGCTGCCCGCCAATTCGCCCTTCAAGACCATGAAGGACGTGATCGAGCAGTTCAAGAAGGACCCCGGCAGCGTCAAGTGGGGTGGTGGCTCGCGTGGGTCCACCGAGCACATCGCGGCGGCCATGATCGCCCGCCAGGTCGGCGTGGATGCCACCAAGATCAATTACGTCGCGTTCCGCGGGGGCGGCGAAGCCACGGCGGCCATTCTGGGTGGCAACGTGACCATCGGCGGTGGCGGCTACAGCGAGATGGCCGAATACATCGCCGCCGGCAAGATGAAGGCCCTGGCGGTGACATCGGGCGCGCGCCTCAAGGGCATCAACGTGCCCACGCTCAAGGAGCAGGGCATCGACGTGGAGATCGGCAACTGGCGCGGCGTCTATGGCGCGCCGGGCATCACGCCCGAGCAGAGCAAGACGCTGATCGACCTGCTGGTCAAGGCCACCAAGACCAAGTCCTGGGCCGAATCGCTGGAGAAGAACAACTGGACGCCCGCGTTGCTGACCGGCGCCGAGTTCGCCAAGTTCGTCGACGACGACTTCGCCTCGCTGCGCGCGATCATGGTCAAGTCGGGCATGGTCTGAGCCCGGTGCCGCGATGAGCCAGGACAAACGAAAGCCGTCGCTGCTCCAGGGGCTGGTGGGCCTCGGCGTGGTGGGCATCGCGCTCGGGCTGGCGGCCGGCGCGCTCACCATTCCGTCCGCCGCGGGCTATGGCGGGGTGGGCCCCAACTTCCTGCCATGGCTGGTGTCCGCCGCACTGCTGGTCTGCGGCGGCTTCATCCTGTATGAGGTGCGAACCGGCGGCTTCCGTCACCTCGAAGAAGGCCCGCCGGACGAGGCGCCGTATTGGCCGGGCTTCATCTGGATGTCGGCTGGCCTGCTGGCCAACGCGGCGCTGATCACCACGCTGGGATTCATCCTCAGCTGTGCGTTGTGCTTCGTGCTGGCGTCACGCGGCATGCGCAATGCGCAGGGGCAGGACACGTCTGGCCTGGCCACCTGGATCAAAGACGGGATCACCGGTGTGCTGATCGCGGCGCCGGTGTACTGGTTGTTCACCAAATTCCTGGCCATCAACCTGCCAGGCCTGACCGAAACCGGGTGGCTGTGATGGAAATCTGGAGCGCATTGATCCAAGGCTTCGCCACGGCGGCCACGCCGGTCAACCTGATGTGGGCCTTTGTCGGCTGCGCGCTCGGCACCGCGGTGGGCGTCCTGCCGGGCATCGGCCCCGCGACGGCGGTGGCGATGCTGCTCCCGATCACGGCCAAGGTGGATGCCACCGCGTCGATGATCTTCTTTGCCGGCATCTACTACGGCGCGATGTATGGTGGCTCGACCACCTCGATCCTTCTGAACACGCCCGGCGAAACCGCCAGCATGGTCACGGCCATGGAGGGCAACAAGATGGCCAAGAGCGGCCGCGCCGGCGCGGCGCTGGCCACCGCGGCGATCGGCTCGTTCGTGGCCGGTTCGATCGCCACCGTGCTGGTCACCCTGGCCGCGCCGGTGGTGGCCGAATTCGCGGTGAAGCTCGGGCCGCCCGAATACTTCATGCTGATGCTGCTGGCGTTCACCACGGTCAGCGCGGTGCTGGGCCAGAGCACGCTGCGCGGGCTGACCTCGCTGTTCGTCGGTCTGGCGCTGGGCCTGGTGGGCCTGGACCAGATTTCGGGGCAGGCGCGCTACACCGGCGGCGTGCCGGAGCTGCTGGACGGCATCGAAATCGTGCTGGTGGCGGTGGGACTGTTTGCCGTGTCCGAGGCGCTGCACACGGTGCTGTTCGAGGGCAAGGTGGAGGAGTCGCAGAACCGCATGAGCCGGGTCACGATGTCGCGCGAGGACTGGCGCCGTTCCGTGCCAGCCTGGTTGCGTGGCGCCGCCATCGGCGCGCCATTCGGCTGCATCCCGGCCGGCGGCACCGAGATACCCACCTTTCTGAGCTATGCCACCGAGAAGAGGCTGGCGAAAGACGAGTACAAGGCCGAGTTCGGTCACCAGGGCGCCATCGAAGGCGTGGCCGGCCCCGAGGCCGCGAACAACGCCACGGTCACGGCCGCGCTGATCCCGCTGCTGACGCTGGGCATTCCGGTGTCCAACACCACGGCAATCATGCTGGGCGCGTTCCAGAACTACGGCATCCAGCCGGGGCCGCAACTGTTCAGCAGCTCGGCCGCGCTGGTCTGGGCGCTGATCGCGTCGCTGTACATCGGCAACGTCATGCTGCTGGTGCTGAACCTGCCGCTGGTGGGCTTCTGGGTCAAGCTGCTCAAGGTGCCCAAGCCCCAGTTGTATGCCGGCATCCTGATCTTTGCGACGGTGGGTGCGTACGGCATGCGCCAGAGCGCGTTCGACCTGTTCCTGCTGTACGCCATCGGCGTGATCGGCCTGATCATGCGGCGCTTCAATTTCCCGACGGCGCCCGTGGTGGTGGGCATGATCCTGGGGCCGCTGGCCGAGGCGCAACTGCGCAACGCGATCTCGATCGGCGAGGGCAGCCCGATGGTGTTCCTGGATCGTCCGATGTCGTTGTCGATCCTGGTCGTGGTGCTCTCGGTGCTGATCCTGCCGCGTGCGGTGGGCTGGTGGCAGGGCCGAAAGGCGGCTCAGGCAGCCGTCTGAGGCGGGATTTCCAGGTCTTTTCGGACCTTTCCCAGCGTCGATCGGCCACGGGTAGCTATCTTTGCCATAGCAACGATCGGCCGGCGACGTCGGCACCACGCTGACATCGCCGCGGTAACATCGCGGCCATGAACGCCCCCGTACCCCGTCAGGCTACCGACCCGCGGGTGCTCCCACGCGATGCACAGAGCATCCTGGAGCTGGCGGCGCGCTCGATGTTCGACCTGTTCGCCAATGCCAGCGAGGGCATGCTGCTGGTCGACCGCGAAGCGCGGGTGGTCTGGATCAACGACCAGTACCGCCGGTTCCTGCCCGCGCTGGGCTTCGAGCGCGAGGAAGACTTTGTCGGGCATCCTGTGTCCGCTGTCGTGCAAAACACGCAGATGCACAAGGTGCTCGAGACGGGCAAACCGATCCTGATCGACCTGCTGTCCAACCGCGCCGGCACCTTCGTGGTCAGCCGCATCCCCTTGCGGGACGCCGACGGCGCCGTGATCGGCGCACTGGGCATCGTGCTGTTCGACCAGGCCGAGACCAACCTCAAGCCGGTGATGGAGAAGTTCTCGCTGTTGCAGCGCGACCTCGACGACGCCCGGCGCGAGCTGGCGGTGCAGCGCAGCCGGCCGGCCGCAACGGGTCAGCGCCTTTCGCGCTACACCTTCGCCAGCTTCGTGGGCACCAGCGCGGCGGCGGTGGAAGTCAAGCGGCAGGCCCGCCGCGCGGCCCAATCGAGCAGCCCGGTGCTGTTGCTGGGCGAGACGGGCACCGGCAAGGAGGTGCTGGCCCATGCCATCCACGCCGCCTCGGCTCGGGCGGGCGGGCCGTTTGTCGGCGTCAACATCGCGGCGGTGCCGGAGACCTTGCTGGAGGCCGAGTTCTTCGGCGTGGCGCCGGGTGCCTACACCGGTGCCGAGCGCAAGGGGCGCGATGGCAAGTTCCGCCTGGCCGACGGGGGCACGTTGTTCCTCGACGAAATCGGCGACATGCCGCTGGCGCTGCAGGCCAAGCTGCTGCGGGCCTTGCAGGAGGGCGAAATCGAACCGCTGGGCTCCAACAAGCTGATTCCTTTCGATGCCCGCGTGATTGCCGCTACTTCGCGCGACCTGGTGAAGCTGGTGCGCGATGGCAGCTTTCGCGAAGACCTGTACTACCGGCTGAACGTGTTGCCGATCCGCGTGCCGCCGCTGCGCGAGCGCACCGAGGATCTGGCCGCGCTGGTCGAAGCCCTCGGCGAAGACATGGCGCTGCGCAGCGGCGAGCAGCCGCCCGAGCTCAGTGCCGACGCGCTGGCCCTGCTGGCGCGCCAGACCTGGCGGGGCAACATCCGCGAGTTGCGCAACGTGCTGGAGCAGGCGGCGATGCGCGCGGACTCGCATTTCCTGGGGCGAGAGCAGATCGAAGCGGTCCTTCGCGAAACTGCCGGCGCCCGCATCGGGCCCGGCGACGAGCTGTCGCGGCCGGCGGCCCGCGCAGGCAACGCCCTGGGCGCGCCGGTGTCGCCCAACCTGCTGCGTCCGCTGGACGAGCAGGTGGCCGAACTGGAGCGGGCGGCCATCGCCGCCGCGATGGACCGTTGCAACGGCAACAAGGTGGCGGTCGCCCGGCTGCTGGGCATCTCGCGGGCCAAGCTGTACGAGCGCCTGCGTCCGGAGGGCGTTGGCCCTTCGGCCTGACAGTTGGAGCCGGTGATCGTGGCGGCGGTCGCCTCGACGAGGGCAAGGGAAAACCCTGCTCGAAAATAAGTCAAGTGAATGAAATGCAGACACATTAGCTGATTGATACTCAGACAAGTCAATCAGTGAAGATAAAAATGTTTAATGAAATCAACGATCTTCATGCCTGGCACAAAGCGTGCATTGCCATGGGCAGCAACTACAGGAGACTCCTCATGCAACGTCGTAACCTGATGGCGGTGGCGGTTCTGGCGGCGGCTTTCGCAGCCCCGGCCTTCAGCCAGCCCAAGGAAATCAAGATCGCCCTCATCGCCAGCAAGACCGGGCCGCTGGAAGCCTATGCCAAGCAGACCATCGTCGGCTTCAACATGGGCCTGGACTACGCCACTGGCGGCACCATGATGGTCAACGGCAAGAAACTGGTCGTGATCGAGAAGGATGACCAGGGCAAGCCCGACGTGGGCAAGGCCGCGCTGGCGGCCGCCTACGGCGACGACAAGGCCGACATCGCCGTCGGGCCGACAGCCTCCCCGGTGGCGCTGGCGATGCTTCCCGTGGCCGAGGAGTACAAGAAGATCCTGCTGGTGGAGCCGGCCGTGGCCGACAGCATCACCGGCGACAAGTGGAACAAGTACATCTTCCGCACCGGTCGCAACAGCAGCCAGGATGCCGCGGCCAACGCGGCGGCGCTCGACCAGCCGGGCAATGTGGTCGCGGTGCTGGCCAACGACAACGCCTTCGGGCGCGACGCCGTCAAGGCCAGCAAGGACTTCATCAAGAAGGCCAAGATCGTGCACGAGGAATACCTGCCGGTGGGCACGACCGATTTCACCGCCGGCCTGCAGCGCATCGTGGACAAGCTCAAGGACCAGCCGGGCAAGAAGTACATCTCGGTGGTGTGGTCCGGTTCGCCCACGCCGTTCCCCAAGATCGCCGACCTGGATCTGGAAAAACGCTATGGCATCAAGCTGGCCACCGGCGGCAACATTCTGCCGGCGATGGTGGCCTACAAGAACTTCCCCGGCATGGAAGGTGCGCTGTACTACTACTTCGGCATTCCGAAGAACCCGGTCAACGAATGGCTCGTGGCCAACCACTACAAGCAGTTCAAGGCGCCGCCCGACTTTTTCACCGCCGGCGGCATGAGCGCGGCGATCGCGCTGGTCGAGGCGCTCAAGAAGACCGGTGGCGACGCCAGCTCGGCCAAGCTGATTCCGGCCATGGAAGGCATGAGCTTCGAGACGCCGAAAGGCAAGATGACCTTCCGCAAGGAAGACCACCAGGCGATGCAGGAGATGTACCACTTCAAGATCAAGAACGACCCGGCCTTCGCCTGGGGCGTGCCGGAGCTGGTGCGCGTGATCCCCGCCAGCGAGATGGACATTCCGATCCGCAACAAGCGCTGATCGCACCGGGCCCCTTGATGCGGGGCCCGCCATCCACCAGGCTGCGGCCTGGTGGGCGCCGTGAACCGGCACCACGCTCAGGGCGGCAAGCCGGCTTGCCGCACCGCTTCACCTGAACCGGGCGTTCCCCTCCATGCTGCAAACCCAAGATCTCACGATCCGCTTCGGCGGGCACGTGGCGGTGAATGCTGTCTCGTGCCGCTTCGAGCCCGGCACGCTGACCGCCATCGTCGGTCCCAACGGCGCCGGAAAGACCACCTATTTCAACCTGATTTCCGGCCAGCTCAAGGCGTCGGCGGGCACGGTGCACCTGGACGGGCGCGAGATTTCGGCCATGAGCGCCTCGGCGCGCACCCGCGCCGGGCTGGGGCGCGCCTTCCAGCTCACCAACCTGTTTCCCAACCTGAGCGTGCTGGAGAACGTGCGGCTGGCGGTCCAGGCTTCGCAGGACGGCCCGCACCGCCGGGGCCTGAACCTGTGGAGCATCTGGAGCGACCACGCCGCGCTCACAAAGCGCGCGCACGAGATCCTGGAGGCCGTTTCCATGTCGGAGCGGCAGAACGCGCCGGTCTCCAGCCTGCCGCACGGCGACCAGCGCAAGATCGAAGTGGCCCTGCTGATGGCGCTGGACCCGCTGGTCTACATGTTCGACGAGCCCACCGCCGGCATGAGCCACGACGAGGCGCCGGTCATCCTCGATCTGATCCGGGCGCTCAAGAAAGACAAGACCAAGACCATCCTGCTGGTCGAGCACAAGATGGACGTGGTGCGTGAGCTGGCCGACCGCATCATCGTGCTGCACAACGGCGCCCTGGTGGCCGACGGCGAGCCGGCCGAAGTGATTGCCTCGCCGGTGGTTCAGGAAGCGTATCTGGGGGCAAGCCCCCAGAACGCTTCCGCGCAGGATGTGGCTCCCCCCCAACCCGGCCTTCCCCCTCAAGGGGGAAGGAGCGAACAGCCATGAAACAGGAAGCTCTTCTCACCCTCGAAGGCGTGCACACCCACATCGGGGCGTACCACATCCTGCACGGCGTGGACCTGGTCGTGCCGCGCGGCCAGCTCACCATGCTGCTGGGGCGCAACGGCGTGGGCAAGACCACCACGCTGCGCACCATCATGGGCCTGTGGGGCGCCTCGCGCGGGCGCATCGTCTTCAACGGCCAGGACATCACCCGGCTGGCCACGCCGCAGATCGCCGGGCTGAACATCGCCTACGTGCCCGAGAACATGGGCATCTTCTCCGACCTGACGGTGCGCGAGAACATGCTGCTGGCCGCACGCGCGGCCAAGCGCGCCGAGCAGATGGATGGCAAACGGCTGCAGTGGATCTACCAGTTGTTCCCCGCCGTCGAAAAGTTCTGGAACCATCCCGCGGGCAAGTTGTCGGGCGGGCAGAAGCAGATGCTGGCGGTGGCCCGCGCCATCGTGGAGCCGCGCGAGCTGCTGATCATCGACGAGCCCAGCAAAGGCCTGGCGCCGGCCATCATCAACAACATGATCGACGCCTTCCAGCAGCTCAAGGCCAGCGGCGTGACCATCCTGCTGGTGGAGCAGAACATCAACTTCGCCAAGCGCCTGGGCGACGCCGTGGCGGTGATGGAAAACGGCAAGGTGGTCCACGCCGGCCCGATGCAGGCCTTCGCGCAGGACGAATCGCTGCAAACCTCGTTGTTGGGGCTCGCGCTATGACGAATTTCAAGTGTTTTTGGCCGGATTCCAGCGTCGAACGGCCACAACGTGCTATCATTTTTGAATCCATCGACAACGGGGGAGGCGCCGCATGAAGGCCCTTGACATCGACTGGAAGCCGCTCGCCCTGGTGCCGGTCCTCGCGCTGGTGGCGCTGCCGCTGGTGGGCTCGTCCTCGTCCTGGCTCACGCTCACGGTGGCCGGGCTGGCCATGGGCATGATCATCTTCGTGATCGCCTCGGGCCTGACGCTGATCTTCGGGCTGATGGACGTGCTGAACTTCGGCCACGGCGTGTTCATCGCGCTGGGCGCCTACGTGGCGGCCAGCGTGCTCGGCGCCATGGGCGACTGGACCGGCTCCGCATCCCTGTGGCGCAACCTGCTGGCGGTGCTGCCGGCCATGCTGGTGGCCATGGCGGTGGCCGGCGCCGTCGGGCTGGCCTTCGAGCGCTTCATCGTGCGGCCGGTCTACGGCATGCACCTCAAGCAGATCCTGATCACCATGGGCGGCATGATCATCGGCGAGGAGCTGATCAAGGTGATCTGGGGTCCGTTGCAGATCGCGCTGCCGCTGCCCGAGGGCCTGCGCGGCTCGCTGCTGTTCGGCGAAGCGTCGATCGAAAAATTCCGGCTCGTTTCGGTGGCGGTGGGCGCGCTGGTCTTCGTGGCGCTGGTCTGGGCGCTCAACCGCACCAAGATCGGCCTGCTGATCCGCGCCGGCGTGCAGGACCGCGAGATGGTCGAGGCCTTCGGCTACCGCATCCGGCGCCTGTTTGTCGGCATCTTCGTGTTCGGCAGCGCGCTGGCCGGCCTGGGCGGCGTGATGTGGGGGCTGTACCAGCAGAGCATCACGCCGCAGATGGGCGCGCAGGTCAACATCCTGATCTTCATCGTGATCATCATCGGCGGCCTCGGCTCCACTGGCGGCGCCCTGATCGGCTCGCTGCTCGTGGGCCTGATGGCCAACTACACCGGCTTCCTGGCGCCCAAGGTGGCGCTGTTCTCCAACATCCTGCTGATGGTGGGTGTGCTGCTGTGGCGCCCGCAGGGCGTCTACCCGGTCGCGAATCGGTAAGGAGCCTGCAAACATGCTGAACCGGATTCTTTCCAACGATTTGCCGCGCAGCCGCCTGCTGGCGCTGCTGCTGGTGGCCATCGTGGCGGGCCTGGCGCTGGCGCCGTTCCTGTTTCCCGGCGTGAAGGCGCTGTCGGTGGCGGCCAAGGTGCTGGTGTTCGTGGTGCTGGTGGCCAGTTTCGACCTGCTGCTGGGCTACACCGGCATCGTGAGCTTCGCGCACACCATGTTCTTCGGCATCGGCGCCTATGGCATCGCCATCGCCAGCACGCGCCTGGGTCCCACCTGGGAGGCGCTGGCCCTGGGGTTGGCGGCCGCGCTGGGGCTGTCGTTCGTGCTGTCGCTGGCGGTGGGGCTGTTCTCGCTGCGGGTGCGCGCCATCTTCTTCGCGATGATCACGCTGGCGGTGGCCGCGGCTTTCCAGACCCTGGCCTCGCAGATGTCCGACCTCACCGGCGGCGAGGACGGCCTGAGCTTCAAGGTGCCCGAGCTGCTCATGCCCAGTCACGAGTACCTGGCGGAGCCTTTCATGGGCGTGTCGGTCGACGGCCGGCTGCTCACCTACTACCTGTTGTTCGTCTGCGCGGTGCTGCTGATGCTGGCGATGCTGCGCATCGTCAACAGCCCCTTCGGCCGCGTGCTGCAGGCGATCCGCGAGAACGAGTTCCGTGCCGAGGCCATTGGCTACCGGGTGGTGGTGTACCGCACCACCTCCAGCGTGCTGTCGGCGCTGTTCGCCACCCTGGCCGGCGCGATGCTGGCGCTCTGGCTGCGCTACAACGGCCCCGACACCTCGCTGAGCTTCGAGATCATGATGGACGTGCTGCTGATCGTGGTGATCGGCGGCATGGGCACCATCTACGGCGCGGCCATCGGCGCGGTGCTGTTCCTCATCGCGCAGAGCTACCTGCAGGACCTGCTCAAGCTGGCCAGCGATGCCGCCTCCGGCGTGCCCCTGCTGGCGGCGCTGCTCTCGCCCGACCGCTGGCTGCTGTGGCTCGGGCTGTTGTTCGTGTTGTCGGTCTACTACTTCCCGACCGGGGTGGTGGGCCGGCTGCGAGCCTTGCGCGCGCCCGCCGCGTGATTTTTCGACCCAACCACGAGGAGACATCGCGATGAAAACTGAATCAGGAACCACCCGCCCGCCCAAGGGGCGTACAGCCTTCAGGATCCGGGCGGCGGCCTGGACGGGCGCCATCGGCGCCGCCCTGCTGCTCTCGGCTTGCGGCGACTCGGCGGGCATCGACCCGCTGGTGCGCAAGACGCATCTGGGAGACATCCGCGGGGCCGTGGACATCGCCTCGGCCACCTACTCCTGGAAAGGAATCCCCTACGCGAAAGCGCCCGTGGGCGCGCTGCGCTGGCAACCGCCGCAGGAACCCGAGGCCTGGACCTCGGTTCGAACCACCACGGCCTTCGGCAATGCCTGCGCGCAGTACGGCCGCATCTACGGCCCGGGCAGCAACAACCGGTTCGACGAAACGATTGGGACGACGCTGAACCAGGCCGTCGGCAGCGAAGACTGCCTGTACCTCAACGTCTGGCGCCCCGCCACCAACGAGGAGAACCTGCCCGTCATCGTCTTCCTGCACGGTGGTAGCAACGTCTCGGGCTACACGGCCGATCCGGTGTACGACGGCGCCAACCTGGCCCGGACCGCCAACGTGATCGTGGTCACGCCCAATTTCCGGCTCGGCGTTCTGGGCTTCTTCAACCTGCCGCAGCTCAGGACGGGCGACGCGTCCACCGACTCGGGCAACTTCACGATGCTCGACAGCATCAAGGCGCTGCGCTTCGTGCGCGCCAATTCGGCCTCGTTCGGCGGCAATCCGGACAACGTCACCGTGGTGGGCCAGTCCGCCGGCGCGATCAACGTCTGGGCGCTGCAGACCTCGCCGCTGATGACGGCCGCCAACCCGAAGCTGTTCCACCGCGTGATGCCCTTGTCGGGCGGCATCTCGCTGGCGACCAACCTGCCGCCTGGCAGCCTCCCCACCCTGAACCCGGCCTCCGTGTACCTGGCCCAGGGCAAGGCGCTGCTGCAAAACCTGGTGATCGCCGACGGCCTGGCGACCGACGCCGCCTCGGCCGACGCCTACATCGCCAGCCGCACCAACGCGCAGATCGCGGACTACATGCGCGGCAAATCGACCTCGCAGCTGTTCACCACGCTGCTCACCCGGCTGGCCGCGCTGGGCCTGGGCGGATCGGGCCCGATTCCCGAAGGCACGGTGGTGGCGGGCGACCCGATCGCCGCGATCAACGCGGGCAACTACGTGAAGGTGCCGGTGCTCGCGGGCAACACCCGCGACGAAGGCAAGCTGTTCCCCTCCTTCCTGCCGCTGGTGGGTGGCACGGGCAACGCGCGCCTGGTCACGGACGCGCAGCTGTTCACCAACCACTTCAGCTACAAACCGGACGCCGCGGCCCAGACCACGGTGGAGCAGTGGATCGCACCGAGCTACCTGCCTGTCAACGCGCCGACCACCGGTTTCACGGCCCGTGCGGAGTCGCTCAACCGCATCTTCTTCCTGAACAGCCGCGACAACGTGCTGAACGCCTTGAAGGCCAAGCAGGACAACGTGTGGTACTACCGCTTCGACTGGGACAAGCAGCCGGCTCCGTGGAACGACATCTACGGCGCGGTGCACGTGGTCGACCTGCCGTTCCTCTTCGGCAATTTCGGTCCGGCGCTGTTCAGCAACGTCTGGTTCAGCAACGCGAACCGGCCCGGCCGGCTTGAACTCTCGAACGCGATGATGCAGACGATGGCGAGCTTCGCACGCAACGGCGACCCGAACAACGCGGCACTGGGCGCGGCCTGGGCGCCATGGCCGCGCACGTTGGTGTTCGACGCGAGCCTGTCCGCCAAGTCGATCCGCACCGAGTAACCCACCTGCGCCGGGCCTGGACCAAAGGGGCCCGGCGCAAGCTGCCGAAGCGGCACCCCGCGGCATGCCGCCGATCAGAACCAGGAGGACGACTCCATGCCCTACACCTCAAACTACCTGACCTGTGCCGGCCGCGAAATCCATTACCTGGACTGGCCCGCCGGACCGCTTGCGGCGGCCAGCGCCTGGCCCGGCGACACCGCGGAACCGGCGCGCTCGCGCGGCACCGTGATCGCCTGGCACGGTCTGGCCCGTACCGGGCGCGACATGGATGAACTGGCCGAACACCTGAGCCAGCGCGGCTGGCGCGTGATCTGCCCCGACACGCTGGGCCGCGGCTTGTCGCAGTGGAGCCCCGACCCGGGCAACGAATACTGCCTGGCCTTCTACGCCCGGCTGGCGCGCGAGCTGCTGGACCAGCTCGGCATTCAGCGCGCGCACTGGGTCGGCACCTCGATGGGCGGCGCCATCGGCATGGTGTGCGCGTCGGGGTATTTCGAGCCGAGCCTGAAGCCGCGCATCCGCAGCCTGGTGCTCAACGACAACGCGCCGCAACTGGCGCAACCGGCCATCGAGCGCATCAAGGCCTACGCGGGCAATCCGCCCGCGTTTGCCACCGTGCTCGAACTCGAAGCCTTCTTCCGCCAGGTGTACGCACCCTACGGCTGGCTCAGCGACGCCCAGTGGCGCCGCCTGACCGAAACCTCCACCCGGCGCCTGCCCGACGGCCGCGTCACGCCGCACTACGACCCGGCCATGGTGCGCCAGTTCACCGACCACCCCGATGACTACCGGATCTGGGAGCACTACGACGCGCTCGACCTCCCGGTGCTGTGCCTGCGCGGCGCACAGAGTGACCTGGTGCTGCCCGACACCATCGCCGAGATGCAGCGCCGCGGCCCGGCCCTGCGCGCGCAACTGCAGGTGGTGGAAGTGCCCGGCTGCGGCCATGCGCCGGCCTTGAACGTGCCCGATCAGCTCGATGGCGTGACGGCGTTCATCGAGGCAGCGGGCTGAATGTTGCTCAGCCGGGCAAGCGGGTCAAGGATCGTTGCGGTGGGCCCGACACCGGGTTTTCAAGCGCCCGGCGGGCCTTTTTTCATGCCAAAACTGGCTGATCCCAGCGTCGAATGGCCATCAGGCGCTTCTGTTTCAGGAGTGATTTCAAGCCTCAGCGCGGCGCCCCCGCGGCCAGCGCCCGCGCGCGCGAGGCAGCCAGCGCGGCCTCGTCGGGCTGCTCGCGCGTGGGCCAGCCGGCCAGGTGGCGCTCGGCCACATCGGCCAGCGCGGTGATCCAGGCGTTGCTGTCGTTCAGGCAGGCGATGTAGTCGAAGCGCTGGCCACCGGCGTGCAGGAAGGCCTCGCGCGCCTCCTGGGCGATCTCCTCCAGCGTCTCCAGGCAGTCGGCGGTGAAGCCGGGGCAGATCACCTGCACCGACTTGACGCCCCCCTGCGCCATGGCCACCAGCGTGGGCTCGGTGTAGGGCTGCAGCCATTTCGCCTTGCCGAAGCGCGACTGGAAGGTCACGCGCCAGCGCTCCGCCGGCAGGCCCAGGCGATCGGCCAGCAGGCGCGCGGTCTTCAGGCACTCGCAGTGGTAGGGGTCGCCCAGGTGCAGGGTGCGCTCGGGCACGCCGTGAAAGCTCATCACGAGCTGATCCGCCTGGCCCTCTTTCATCCAGTGGTCGCGTACCCGCCGGGCCAGCGCGTCGATGTAGGCGCTGTCGTCGTGGTAGCGGTTCACGAAGCGCAGTTCGGGGATGTGCCGCACCTTCGCGGCCCAGGCGTAGACGGCGTCGAACACGCTGGCCGTGGTGGTGCCGCTGTATTGCGGGTACAGCGGCAGGATCAGGATGCGCGTGGCGCCCTCGGCCTTGAGCTTGTCCAGCTCCGACGCGATCGACGGGTTGCCGTAGCGCATCGCGTAGCGCACCGTCACATGGTGGCCGCGCTCGCCGAGCCAGCCGCGCAGCAACGTGGCCTGCTTGGTGGTCCAGACCTTCAGCGGCGAGCCCTCGGGCGTCCAGATCGAGGCGTACTTCCTGGCCGACTTGGCGGGCCGGGTGCGCAGGATGATGCCGTGCAGGATCAGCCACCACACGGGGCGCGGGATTTCAACCACCCGGTGGTCGCCCAGGAATTCGGCCAGGTAGCGGCGCAGTGCGGGCGCGGTGGGCTCGTCGGGCGTGCCCAGGTTGCACAGCAGCACCGCGGTGCGCTGCGGCTGGCCATGGGGGAGGGCGGGTTCGGTTTGAAACGGCATGCGGTATTCTCCCGCAAGCCCTGTCACCCGCGCCGCCCCTGCGCCATTGTTTCCGCCCATGCTCGACCCAGCCCGCATCCGCGCCATCACCCTGGACCTGGACGACACGCTGTGGCCGATCGAACCCACCATCCGGCGCGCCGAGGCCACGCTGCAGGCCTGGCTGGCGTTGCACGCGCCGGCCACCGGCGCGCTGTGCGCGGCGCCAGGCGCGGTGCGCGAGGTGCGCCACCGGATGAACGCCGAGCGGCCGGACCTGGCGCACGACATGAGCGCGCTGCGCCGCGAGTCAATCCGCGTGATGCTGGTGCGTGCCGGCGACGACCCCGCGCTGGCCGAGCCCGCGTTCGACGCCTTCTTCGCCGCGCGCCAGCAGGTGACGTTCTACGACGACGCGCTGGCGGCGCTGGAGTTCCTCAGCAGCCGCTACCCGGTGGTGGCGCTGTCCAACGGCAACGCCGACGTGCGGCGCGTCGGCATCGGCCACCACTTTTGCGCCGCCTTCAACGCCACCACGCTGGGCGTGGGCAAGCCCGATCCGCGCATGTTCCAGGTGGGCGCGCGGGCGGCCGGCGCCCCGGTGGACGCGGTGCTGCACATCGGTGACGACGCGCACCTCGACGGCGTGGGCGCGCTCAATGCCGGCATGCAGATGGCCTGGGTCAACCGCGGGGGGCTGGCCTGGGAGCATCCGGTGCACCAGCCGCACGTGACCGTGGCCGACCTGCGCAGCCTGTGCGAACTGCTGGCCTGACCCCCTGCGGCATCACCGCCTCGCGCGCCACCATGGCCGTCCCGATAGCGGCAGCCTCACCCCGGCCACGTCGAGTGGGCGGATGGCGGCGCATACCCAGGTCGACGCATGGCTGCAGGCCTGCCTGGAGCGCCCGGCGTTCAAGAAATTGTGCAGCGACGGCTGAAACACCGTTTTCGGGCCTTTTTCTGCATCAAATTGGCCTGATCCCAGCGCGGATCGGCCACAGGCAGCTATGATTTCAGGAGTATTCTGGCGCCGCCTCGCATCGCCCGGGCGTCAGGGTACGGGCGGCTGAAGCGCCAGCGGCCGGTCTTCGAACTCGGTGTTCAGCACCACGGTGCTGGTGGTGCGCGCCACGCCCGGGATGGACTTGATCGCGTACAGCACGTCTTCGAGCGCGCGCGCGTGCGTGGTGCGGATCTTGGCCAGGAAGTCGTATTCGCCGGCCACGCTGTGCAGCTCCTGCACCTCGGGCATCTCGCGCAGGCGCGGCGCCACCTCGCGGCAGTGGATGCCGCCGTCGTTGCGGATCGCCACAAACGCGGTGAACGCCAGCCCCAGCGCCTGCGGCTCCACGCTCAACGAGAAGCGCCGGATCACGCCGCGCTCCACCAGCTTTCGCACCCGCTCGTGCACGGCGGCCGTGGAAAGCCCCACCTCGTTGCCGACGTCGGCGTAAGAACGTCGGCTGTCTGCGCTCATGGCCGAAAGAATTCTGGCATCCATCTCATCGATCTGAATATTTGCTTGCATCATGGCCAGATTTGATTGAAAATCGAGAAAACCGGACTTAACCCGGAAAATTTACGGAATTCTCGCCATGATTCAGATGTTTTTCAATAGAGCGGGGTTGGTCGGTCTGCGGGCCCGCATCGCCCTGGCGCTGCTGCTGGTCTACATCGTCTGGGGTACCACCTACTTCGCGATCGGCATCGCCCTGCGCGAAATGCCGCCGCTGTGGCTCAACGCGAGCCGCTTCGTGGTGGCCGGCGTGCTGATGATGGCCTGGGCGCGGTGGCGCGGCGAGCGTCTGCCCACCCCGCGCCAGTGGGCGCACGCCACGCTGGTGGGCGCACTGATGGTGTTCGCCGCGATGAACCTGGTGGTGCTGGCGCAGCGCGCGGGCATCGGCTCGGGCCTGATGGCGACCGTGGTGACGACGATGCCGATGTGGCTCGCGCTGTGGAGCCGCCTGGGCGGTGAGCGGGTCAGCGCCACCAGCTGGGCCGGCCTGGCGCTGGGCGTGGCCGGCGCCTTGCTGCTGGCGCGCGAGGGCGATTTTTCGGCCACGGTGGCCGGCGGCCTGATGGCCTTCGGCGCGCCGCTGGCCTGGAGCCTCGGTTCGTACGCGAGCCGCAAGCTGGAGCAGCCCGCGCCGGCCATGGCCGCCGGCGTCCAGTGGTTCACCGGCGGCCTGCTGGGCGCCGTGGCGGCGGCCGTGGTGGAGTCGCCCGCGCCGCTGATCAACGCCAGCGCCACGGCCTGGCTGGCCTGGGCCTACCTGCTCGTGTTGGGCACGCTGGTCGCGCTCAACGCCTACCTGTGGCTGCTCCAGCACACGGCGCCGGCGCTGGCGGGCAGCTACAGCTTCGTCAACCCGGCGGTGGCGCTGGGGGTGGGCACCTTGCTGGGCGGCGAGCACCTGACCGGTTGGGTCTGGGCCGCGCTGCCGCTGATCTTCGGGGCGCTGGCGCTGATCCTGTACGGCGGTGCGTTGTCGCGGGCGCTGGCGTCGTGGTGGTCGGGCCTGGGCCGGCCGTGGGCGCGTTCAGCCCGGACGCTGTGATCCCCTGGCCGCGCCGCGAGCCGGGGCAGCCGCGATACCCGGGCGCCGGCGGCGCGACAGCCCCGGCGCGACAATGCGCGTCATGACCCAGAAACTCTCCGACATCGCCCTGTCCATGCTCGACCTGGTCGCCGTGCGCGAGGGCGGCACCGTGGCCGAGGCGCTGGCCATCGCGCTGCGCACCGCCCAACACGCCGAAGCGCTCGGCTTCAAGCGCTACTGGCTGGCCGAGCACCACAACATGGCGGGCATCGCCAGCTCGGCCACCGCGGTGCTGGTGGGCCACATCGCGGGCGGCACGAGCACGATCCGCGTCGGCTCCGGCGGCGTGATGCTGCCCAACCACGCGCCGCTGGTGGTGGCCGAAGCCTTCGGCACGCTGGCCGAGCTGTACCCCGGCCGCATCGACCTGGGCCTGGGCCGCGCGCCCGGCACCGACCGCCTCACGATGCGCGCGCTGCGGCGCGACCGCGTCGAGACCGAAGACGATTTTCCGCGCGACGTCGCCGAACTGCAGCAGCTGCTGGCGCCGCCGCGCCCCAAACAACCCATCGTCGCCATGCCGGGTGCGGGCACGCAGGTGCCGATCTGGCTGTTGGGCTCCAGCCTGTTTTCGGCGCGCCTGGCGGCCGAGCGGGGCCTGCCCTATGCCTTTGCCTCGCACTTTGCGCCGCGGCTGCTGTTGCAGGCGCTGGAACTGTATCGGGGGCTGTTCCGGCCGTCGGCCGCGCTGGCCAAGCCCTATGTGGTGATCGGCGTGCCGCTCATCGCCGCGCCCACCGACGAGGAGGCCGAGTTCCTGGCCAGCAGCGTCTACCAGCGCGTGCTGGGCATCCTTACCGGCGACCGGCAGCGCCTGCAAGCGCCGGTCGAAGGCTTCATGGCCGGGCTGATTCCGCAGGAGCGCGCCGCCATCGACGACTTTCTGGCCGCCGCGGTGATCGGCGGGCCCGAGACCGTGCGCGCGGGCTTCACGCGCCTGGCCGAGGCCACGCAGGCCGACGAGTTCATGCTGGTCAGCGACGTGTTCGACCCGGCACTGCGCCTGCGCTCGCTCGACCTGGCGGCGCAGGCGATGCAGTGACCGGCTGCGCGTTGTTGTTGTCGACGCACCAGGCCGCGATGCGCTGAATCAGCGCCAGCGGCAGCGGCTCCTGGAGCGGAAACTGGATGCTGCCGCGCGCATGGCGGTAAGCCTGCAATTCAGCCCCGAACACCTCGATCGCCGCCGCACCCGGGTACAGGCCGATGTGGCGCGCAAACGCCGCGTAATGGATCAGGTTGCGCCCCTGCCAGAAGGTCGGGATGCCGTAGCTGATGCGCTCCTCGGCCCCTGGCGCCAGCGCGCGGATCGCCTCGCGCACCGCCAGCAAGTGCGCCTGCACCTCGGGCGGGAAGGTGGCGATGTAGGTGGCGATGGGGGCGGACGGCGTGGTCACGTCACTTCAGTGCGGATCGTAGGCCGATCGCACCAGCATGCGCTGGCGCAGGTCGGTGCGCGAGTCGGCATTGGCCAGCGCGGTCTCCTCGTCGATGCGTCCGGCTTTGAAGAGTTCCAGCAGCACCTGGTCAAAGGTGTGCATGCCCACGCCGGTGCTCTTCTCGATCGCGTGGCGGATTTCGTCCACTGCGCCCTTGTAGATCAGGTCGGCCACGTAACCCGAGTGCAGCAGCAGTTCGGTTGCGAGCACGCGGCCGCCTTCGCGGCCCGGCAGCAGGCGCTGCGACACCACGGCCTGCAGGTTCAGCGACAGGTCCAGGCGCAACTGCGGGTGCAGGATTTCAGGGAAGAAGTTGATGATGCGCTTGAGCGCCTGGCTCGCGTTGGCCGCGTGCAGGGTGGACACGCACAGGTGGCCGGTTTCGGCGTAGGCAATGGCGTGCTCCATGGTCTCGCGGTCGCGGATTTCGCCGATCATGATCACGTCGGGCGCCTGCCGCATCGCGTTGCGCAGCGCGTCGGCAAAGCTGTGGGTGTCGGTGCCGATCTCGCGCTGGTCCACGGTGCTGCGGTCGTGGGTGAAGAGGTATTCGATCGGGTCTTCCACCGTCAGGATGTGGCCCTGGCTGTGGTGCGCGCGGTGGTCGATCATCGAAGCCAGCGTGGTGCTCTTGCCCGAGCCGGCCGAGCCCACCACCAGCAGCAGGCCGCGCTTGAGCAAGGCCAGATCGCGCACCACCGGCGGCAGGCCCAGGGTTTCGAAGTCGGGGATGGTCGAGTGGATCAGCCGCGCCACCATCGCGGTTTCGCTGCGCTGCCGGTACACGCTGATACGGAAGCGGCCGATGCCGGGCGCGTTGTACGACAGGTTGGCTTCCAGCTGGCGCTCGAAGTCGGCGATCTGCTGCGCGCTCATGATCGAGTAGGCGGCGGCGCCCGCCTGACCCGAGGCCAGCGCGGGCATCTGGAGCGGCCACGATTCACCCTTGACCTTGATGTGCGGGGGCGCGCCGGTGGTCAGGAACAGGTCCGACGCATCGGTGTCAACCATCTTTTGAAACAGGCTGTGCAGGGTGCTCTTGTCCATCTCAGGTCTCCTTCCACATCGGGCGAGCCGCCGGACGCGCCTCACCTCATGGGCATGCTAAACCGCCGGGCCCCTGGACGGCTACCGTGGCGAGGCGATTTGTTGATTCAGGGCAACTCGCCGGCGGCCACGCCGCTGCGCACCGCGCCCTCGAGCGTGGCCGGGTAGGGGCCTTCGATGAAGTCGCCACAGGCCAGCAGGCCGGGCGCGATCCGCATCGCCGGGCGGCGCAGGCCGGGCGTGCAGGCGAAAGTGGCGCGCTTTTCCGTGATGCTGCGCAGGGGCCGGATGCGCAGGCCGAGCTGTTCGTGCGCCTGGGCCACCACCTGGGCCTGCAGCGCCTCGCGCTCGCCGGTGCTGGCGCTGACCACGAAGGCGAGCAGGCCCTGCGGCCCGCCGAGGCGACCACGGTCGAAGACGAACTGCGCGGGCCACGCGGGTCCGCTGGGCAGGGCCAGCATCGGACGGGGCAGGCCGGCATCGGCCACGGCGTAAACCGTGGTGATGGCTTCGAAGCGCAGCGCCTGTGCGGTGGCGGCCCATTTGGCCAGGTTCGATGCAATCGGTTCCGCAGCGTGCCGTGACCATTCGACGCTGGCCTTGGCTGCATCGGATGCTGAAACGGCGAGGATGATCCGCTCGAAGGCCTCACCGCCGTCCACGTGCCAGGTTGTCGATTCCGCCGGGGCATCTGGCGTCAGCGCGCGCACGCGCCAGCCGAGATGCACCGCGTGTCCATGTGCCAGCAACCAGTCGGCTGCGGCCTGCGGAAACAGCGCGCCCAGGTCGGTGCGCGGCAGCAGCAGGTGCGAGCCGCCGGGCCCGCCGAACAGGGCGTCGCGCAGCACGCGCAGAAAGACTGCGCCGCTGGCCGCCGACGCCGGTGTGTTGAGCGCGGAGACGCACAGCGGCTCGACGAAGGTGTGCATCAATCGCGCGGACAGTGGCGCGCACAGTTCCGCCACGGAGATCTGCGGCCCGCAGCGAAATCCGCCGAGCCGCCAGCCGCTTGCGGCCCGCAGCAGCGACAGCCGGTCGCCCCAGCTCCAGCCGCGGGCGCGCAGGATGCCGGCCAGCGCGTCCCAGGGGGGGTGGCCGAGCGGCAGCGCCAGGCCGGTGTCGTCGGGAAAGCGCAGGTCCAGCGGCAGACGCAGCAGCGCCTGATCGGGGTCCACGCCGACCAGACGCATCAGCCGCAACGATTCGGCATAGGCGCCGATCAGGATGTGCTGGCCGTTGTCGACCACGATCTCGCGTCCGTCGGGCAGCGTCAGGGGCAGCGCGCGCGCCCGGCCGCCAAGGGTTCTTGCCGCCTCGAACACGGTGACCCGGTGCCCGGCCCGGGCGGCGGTGACCGCCGCCGCCATGCCGGCCCAGCCACCGCCGATCACCGCAACCTTCTTCATCGGAACGATGAAAACGGTTTCGCCGCCGGGCCGCCCCAAGGCGAAACGCGGCCCCCTCGGGGGGCAGGGAGCCACGCGCAGCGGGCGAGCGTGGGGGTCACAGCTTTCCCAGCGCCTGTACCCGCCACGCCAGCCACAGCTTGCGCAGCGGGGTCAGGGCGATGCGCTGGTGCAGTACCCGGAACCCGTCCTGCTCGATCTCGCGCAGCAACGTGCGGTAGATGCTGGCCATCATCAGGCCGGGTTTCTGTGAACGCCGGTCGGCGGCCGGCAGCAGCGCGAGCGCTTCGTCGTACAGCGCGTGGGCACGCCGGGCCTGGAAGGCCATCAGCGAGGCGAAGCGTTCCGAATGGTTGCGCTTGAGGATTTCGTGGGCCTTCACGTCGAACTGCTGCAGTTCGCTGATCGGCAGGTAGATGCGCCCGCGCAGCGCGTCTTCGCCGACGTCGCGGATGATGTTGGTGAGCTGGAACGCCAGCCCGAGCCGGTGCGCGTAGGCGGTCGTCGCAGGGTCGGTCTGGCCGAAGATCAGCGCCGAGACTTCGCCCACCACACCGGCCACCAGGTGGCAGTAGCGTTGCAGCGCCGGGTAGTCGAGGTACCGGGTCTGCTCCAGGTCCATCTGGCAGCCCTCGATGACGGCCAGCAGGTGGCGCGGCTCGATGCCGTAGGTGGCGCAGTGCGGTTGCAAGGCCTGCAAGGCAGGGTGGCTGGGCTGGCCATCGAAGGCCTTGGCCACTTCGCTTTGCCACCAGGCCAGCTTGGTGCGGGCCACGCCGGGGTCGCTGACCTCGTCGACCACATCGTCCACCTCGCGGCAGAAAGCATAGAACGCGGTGATCGCCGCGCGCCGGGGTTTGGGCAAGAACAGGAAGGCGTAGTAGAAGCTGCTGCCCGAGGCGGCGGCTCTCTGCTGGACGTAGGCTTCAGGCGTCATGAACGGGTTCGGAAAGTCACCGGTGACTTGGGGCCGGCGACTGGCCCGATTGTCACATCCACAGCGCCCGCCAGAGCAGCACCGGCAGGTCCCAGGCATGCAGGCGCGGGCGGGTTTTCAGGGTGCGGTATCGCAGCGCCTCGATCTTGTCGAGGATGCGCAGGCCGCCCTGCACCACCAGGCGCAGCTCCCAGCCAGCCCGGCCGCTCACCTGGTGCACCAGCGGGGAACCTTCGCGCATCAGGCCACGCGCCCAGCGGACGTTCTCTTCGATCAGGGCCGTGGCCTGTGGCGTCTGATCCAGGCTGCGGGGATTGACGCCCAGGGCGGCGCAGCGGTCCTCGGGCAGGTAAAAACGTCCGCGCGGGATGTCCACGCCGAGGTCCTGCCAGAAGTTGATCAGTTGCAGCGCCGAGCAAATCGCGTCGCTCCGGGCCAGTGCCTGCGCGTCGTGCACGCCGTACAGGTGCAACAGCAGCCGTCCCACCGGGTTGGCCGAGCGGCCGCAGTAGTCGATCAGTTCGGCGCGGCTGGCATAGCCGGCGCCGTCGCGGGTTTTCGCCACGTCCTGCTCGAAGGCTCGCAGCAGGTCGTCCAGCAGCGGCACGGGCAGGCGGAATCGATCGATGGCGTCGCCCAGCGGGTAAAACACCCGCGGCCATCGCGCAGACGGTGGCACTCCTCGGCCAGCCGCTTGCAAGTCCGCGCGAAATGCGGCCAGATCACGCAGGCGCTCGTCGGCGCTGGCGCTGCCCTCGTCGGCGATGTCGTCCGCGGTGCGGGCGAAGGCGTAGATGGCGGCGATCGCCGGGCGCAGGTGCGCCGGGCACAGCCAGGACGCGACCGGAAAATTCTCGTAATGGGTGACCGGCGGCGCCAACAGCGGGGCCGGGGCGGACGGTTCAGGGGAGGGCGGCGCGGTGCTCACGGTCTGGATTGTCGCTTGACACGCGTCAGGAATTACCATAGATTACTAACCAGTCAGTCATTAACCTGATCCGGATCGACCATGTCTTTGTTCTCTTCCTTGTCGTCGCGGCGGACTTCGGTCCGATCCGTTCTCGGGCTGCTGGGCGTCGCCACAGTGCTGGCGGCCTGTTCGAAACCGGCGCCGCCCGAAGAACCGGTGCGCGCGGTCAAGGTGTTGACCGTCGGCCTGACCAGCTTCGACTCGGGTCTGGAGTACGCGGGCGAGGTGAAAGCGCGGGTGGAATCGCGACTGGGCTTACGGGTGGCGGGCAAGATCACCCAGCGCACGGTCGAGGTGGGTCAGCGGGTGAAAGCGGGCCAGGTGCTGGCCCGGCTCGATCCACGGGACTACCAGCTCGCCACCGACGCCGGACGCGCGCAGGTGGTGGCGGCAACGACCCAGCGCGACCTCGCCGCGGCCGATCTGGCGCGCTACAAGGCGCTGAAGGACCAGAACTTCATCAGCGGTGCCGAGCTGGAGCGCCGCGAGGCCACGCTCAAGGCCGCGCAAGCCGCGCTGGACCAGGCGCAGGCGCAGCTCGCGGGCCAGGGCAACCAGGCCGCCTACACCCAGCTGGTCGCCGACGTGTCGGGCGTGGTCACCGCCGTCGAGGCCGAAGTGGGCCAGGTGGTCGCAGCGGGGACGCCGGTGGTCCGCATCGCGCAGGACGGCCCGCGCGACGTGGTGTTCGCCGTGCCGGAAGACAAGCTGGCCCGCGTGCCGGCGGGATCGACGGTGACGGTGCGGCCATGGTCGGGTGGTGCCGCGCTGTCGGGCACGGTGCGCGAGGTGGCGGCCAGCGCCGACCCGGTGACGCGCACCTTCCCGGTCAAGGTGACCCTGCCGGCCAGCGGCGGGGCCGATGCCCTGCCGCTCGGTGCCACCGTCTATGTGGTGCCGCAACCCATGGCGCCCCAGGCCACCGGCGTGATCAAGCTGCCCACCAGCGCCCTGCGCCAGGAGGGCCGGGGCAGCGCGGTCTGGGTGCTGGACCCGGCCACGCTGACGGTGCGTTCGCAGCCGGTGCAGATCGCCACGGCCGACGGCAACGAGGTGGTGATCGCGAGCGGGCTGCAACCGGGCCAGCAGGTAGTCTCCACCGGCGTGCATGTGCTCTCACCGGGTCAAAAGGTCACGATTTACAAGCTAAATGGGGGCAATTCCAGCGTCGACCGGTCACCGGTAACTATGAAAACAGGAGCGTCCGGCGCCGCTTCCATGACGCCCCCCGCGCTGACCACGGCCGCGTCCGCCCCGTCTGCCGCCACGGCCACGCGGTGAGGCGCCCATGAGACACGCCCACCCCGAAAAAGCCTTCAACGTCTCGCGTTGGGCGCTGGAGCACGACGCGCTGACCCGCTTCCTGATGATCGTGCTGATGCTGCTCGGCGTGGCCGCGTACTTCCAGCTCGGCCAGGATGAAGACCCGCCTTTTACCTTCCGCGCGATGGTGGTGCGCACCTACTGGCCCGGCGCCACGGCACAGCAGGTGGCCGAGCAGGTGACCGACAAGATCGAGCGCACGCTGCAGGAAGTGCCTTACGCCGACAAGATCCGCAGCTATTCGAAGCCCGGCGAATCGCAGGTCATCTTCCAGATCAAGGACCACAGCCGCCCCGGCGAAGTGCCCGATGTCTGGTATGCGGTGCGCAAGAAGATCGCCGACATGAAAGGCACGCTGCCGCAGGGCGTGATCGGGCCGTTCTTCAACGACGAGTTCGGCGACGTCTACGGCGTGATCTACGCGCTGGAGGCTGACGGATTCAGCTACGCCGAGCTCAAGACCTTTGCCGACGCGGTGCGCCAGCAGCTGCTGCGGGTGCCCGACGTGGCCAAGGTCGAGCTGTTCGGCGTGCAGGACGAGAAGCTGTACATCGAAGTGTCCCAGAAGCGGCTGGCACAGCTGGGCCTGGACATGAACGCCGTGCTGGCGCAGCTGGGTCAGCAGAACGCGGTCGAGTCCGCCGGCGCGGTGCAGACGCCGCTGGACGTGGTGCAGGTCCGCGTGGCCGGCCAGTTCAATGCGATCGAGGACCTTCAGGCCATGCCGATCCGGGGCGCCTCGGGCAACCAGCTGCGGCTGGCCGACATCGCCGACATCCGACGCGGTTACGTCGATCCGCCGTCGATCAAGGTCCGTCATCAGGGCAAGGAGGTGGTGGCGCTGGGGGTGTCGATGGCCAAGGGCGGCGACATCATCGCGCTGGGCAAGGCGCTGGCCACCGCCACCGAGCGCATCGGCAAGACCCTGCCGCTGGGCGTGCAGCTGGTGCAGGTGCAGGACCAGCCCAAGGCGGTGGCCAACTCGGTCAACGAGTTCATCAAGGTGCTGGTGGAGGCGGTGGCGATCGTGCTGGCGGTGAGCTTCATCAGCCTGGGCCTGCACAAGCGACCGGGTCAGCACCCGTTGTGGCGGCGCTGGACACTGGACATCCGGCCCGGCCTGGTGGTGGCGATCACGATTCCGCTGGTGCTGGCGATGACTTTCCTGGCCATGCAGTACTGGGGCATCGGCCTGCACAAGATCTCGCTGGGCTCGCTGATCATCGCGCTGGGCCTGCTGGTGGACGACGCGATCATTGCGGTCGAGATGATGGTGCGCAAGATGGAAGAGGGCTATGACAAGGTGCGCGCCGCCACCTTCGCCTACGAACTGACCGCGATGCCGATGCTGACCGGCACGCTGATCACCGCGGCGGGTTTTCTGCCGATCGGCATCGCGCGTTCCATGACCGGCGAGTACACCTTTGCGATCTTCGCGGTCACGGTGATCGCACTGGTGCTGAGCTGGATCGTCTCGGTGTATTTCGTTCCCTACCTCGGCACACTGTTGTTGAAACCGCCACCGCACGTGGTGGCCGCCGCCGAGGCCGGGCACGCGGGTGACGAGCCGCACGAAATGTTCGACAGCCCCTTCTACAACGGCTTCCGCCGTCTGGTGAACGCCTGTGTGCAACACCGCTGGATCACCATCGGCGCCACCGTCGCGCTGTTCGCGCTCGGCATCGCAGGCATGGGCAAGGTGCAGCAGCAGTTCTTCCCCGATTCGAGCCGGCCCGAAATCCTGGTGGACCTGTGGTTCCCGGAGGGCACCTCGTTCGCGGCCAACGAAGAAGTCGCCAGGCGCGTGGAGGCCCGGCTGATGAAAGAGTCCGGCGTGGCCTCGGTGAGCCAGTGGGTGGGTTCGGGCGTGCCGCGCTTTTACCTGCCGCTGGATCAGATCTTTCCGCAGACCAACGTGTCGCAGCTGATCGTATTGGCGCAGGACCTGAAGGCGCGCGAAGCCTTGCGGATGAAGCTGCCGGGCCTGTTGGCGCAGGAATTCCCCGAGGTCCGCGCGCGCGTGAAGCTGCTGCCCAACGGCCCGCCGGTGCCGTATCCGGTGCAGTTCCGCGTCGTCGGGCACGACCCGCTGGCTCTGCGCGAGCGCGCCGACGAGGTCAAGGCGGTCATGCGTCAGAGCCCGAACACCCGCGGGGTCAACGACAACTGGAACGAGTCGATCAAGGTGCTGCGCCTGGAGGTGGACCAGGCCAAGGCCCGCGCATTGGGTGTGACCAGCCAGTCGATCGCGCAGGCGTCGCGCACCATCCTGGCGGGCACCACCGTGGGCCAGTACCGCGAGGGCGACAAGCTGATCGACATCGTGCTGCGCCAGCCGCTGGACGAGCGCAACGCCATCACCGACATCGGCAACGCCTACCTGCCCACGGCCTCCGGCAAGTCGATTCCACTGACCCAGATCGCCAAGCCGGTGTTCACCTGGGAACCGGGCGTGATGTGGCGCGAAGGCCGCGACTATGCGATCACGGTGCAAAGTGACATTGTCGAGGGCCTGCAGGGCGCCACGGTCACGGCCGAGCTGTTGCCGCAGCTCAAGGCGCTGGAGGCCAAATGGGCGGTTTCCGGCGGCGAATTCCGGATCGAGGTGGCCGGTGCGGTCGAAGAGAGCAGCAAGGGCTCGGCCTCCATCGCGGCGGGCATTCCGGTGATGCTGTTCATCACCTTCACCCTGCTGATGCTGCAGTTGCACAGTTTCAGCCGCGCGATGCTGGTGTTTCTGACCGGTCCGCTGGGCATCGCGGGCGTCGCGGCATCGCTGCTCGCGCTGAACCGGCCGTTCGGGTTCGTGGCCTTGTTGGGGGTGATCGCGCTGATGGGCATGATCCAGCGCAACTCGGTGATCCTGATCGACCAGATCGAGCAGGACCGCGCGCGCGGCGTGCCGGCATGGGACGCGGTGGTCGAGTCCGCGGTGCGTCGGCTGCGCCCGATCGTGCTGACCGCGGCGGCGGCGGTGCTCGCGATGATTCCGCTGTCGCGCTCGGTGTTCTGGGGGCCGATGGCGGTGGCCATCATGGGCGGCCTGATCGTGGCCACCGCGCTGACGCTGCTGGCCCTGCCGGCCATGTACGCGGCCTGGTTCCGAGTTCGACGGGAACCGGCGGCCGTCACCTGAGGCGATGGGGCATCCGCCGGCCGTCGAGATCGGCGATCCCGGCTAAAATAAAAGGTTGACCGATTTCGCGCGGGTGATCGGACGGTGTGGGGGCTTGCCTCCACGCGTGCCGGCCACCCGTGTCTGTTTTCAAGCCCGCGCGGGTGGCGAAATTGGTAGACGCACCAGGTTTAGGTCCTGACGCCCGCAAGGGTGTGGGGGTTCGAGTCCCCCCCCGCGCACCACCAACGAGAGAAAGACCATGGCAGTGAATGTAGAAACCCTTGAAAAGCTGGAACGCAAGATCACGCTCACGCTGCCCGTCAGCGCGATCCAGTCCGAGGTTGAAACCCGGCTGAAAAAGCTGGCCCGCACGGTGAAGATGGACGGCTTCCGTCCAGGCAAGGTGCCGATGAACGTGGTGGCCCAACGATACGGCTACTCGGTGCACTACGAAGTGATGAACGACAAGGTGGGCGAGGCCTTTGCCAGCGCCGCCAACGAGGCGCAGCTGCGCGTGGCGGGCCAGCCGCGCATCACCGAGAAGGAAGGCGCCGCCGAAGGCGAAGTGGCTTTCGACGCCGTGTTCGAGGTCTACCCCGAGGTGAAGATCGGCGACCTGGCCTCGGCCGAGGTCGAAAAACTCTCGACCGAGGTCAGCGAGGCCGCCATCGACCGCACGGTCGACATCCTGCGCAAGCAACGCCGCACGTTCTCGCTACGCGCCCATGATCAGGCGGCACAGGACACCGACCGTGTCACGGTCGATTTCGAGGGCAAGATCGACGGTGAGCCGTTCTCCGGCGGCAAGGCCGAGGACTTCCAGTTCATCGTGGGCGAAGGCCAGATGCTCAAGGAGTTCGAAGAGGCCGTTCGCGGCATGAAGGAGGGCGAGAGCAAGACGTTCCCGCTCGCCTTCCCCGACGACTACCACGGCAAGGACGTCGCCGGCAAGACCGCCGATTTCCTGGTCACGGTCAAGAAGATCGAGGCCGCCCACCTGCCCGAGGTCAACGAGGCGCTGGCCAAGTCGCTCGGCATCGAGGACGGCACGGTCGAATCGCTGCGCGCCGACATCAAGAAGAATCTGGAGCGCGAAGTCAAATTCCGTCTGCTCGCGCGCAACAAGACGGCCGTGATGGACGCGCTCGTCGCCAAGGCTGAGCTCGATCTGCCCAAGGCGGCCGTCCAGGCCGAAGTGGAACGCTTGCTCGAAGGCGCCCGCGCCGAACTCAAGCAGCGTGGCATCAAGGACGCCGACAAGGCACCGATTCCCGACGAGGTCTTCCTGCCGCAGGCCGAGCGCCGCGTGCGCCTGGGTCTGGTGGTGGCCGAACTGGTGCGCGCCAACGAGCTGCATGCCAAACCCGAGCAGATCCGTGCCCACGTCGAAGAACTCGCCGCCAGCTACGAGAAACCCGCCGACGTGGTGCGTTGGTACTTCAGTGACAACCGCCGCATGGCCGAGGTCGAGGCGGTTGTCATCGAGAACAACGTCGCGGAATTCGTGTTGGGCAAGGCCAAGGTCACCGAAAAGCCTGTGTCGTTCGATGAATTGATGGGGCAGCAGGGCTGACAGCCCTGGCTTTCGCCGACAACCACTTCAATATGGGGTCTGTGCCGGGCTTGCAGTCCGGGGCACAGGCCCCATCTTGTCTGGGGACGTCACCTTTTCGATACAGTAAGGGCATCTGCAGGAGCAAACATGAGTGCAATGGACATCCAAGGCCTGGGCATGGTGCCGATGGTCATCGAGCAATCCGGTCGTGGCGAGCGGTCGTACGACATCTATTCCCGCCTGCTCAAGGAGCGGGTGATCTTTCTGGTCGGGCCAGTGAACGACCAGACCGCCAACCTGGTGGTGGCCCAGCTGCTGTTCCTGGAGAGCGAGAACCCGGAGAAGGACATTTCCTTCTACATCAATTCGCCGGGTGGTTCGGTCAGCGCGGGCATGGCGATCTATGACACGATGAACTTCATCAAGCCCGATGTGTCGACCTTGTGCACTGGCTTCGCGGCCAGCATGGGCGCGTTCCTGTTGTCGGCCGGCGCCAAGGGCAAGCGGTTTTCGCTGCCCAATTCCAAGATCATGATCCACCAGCCCTCGGGTGGCGCCCAGGGCCAGGCGACCGAGATCGAAATCTCGGCACGCGAGATCCTCAAGACCCGCCAGCAACTGAACAAGATCCTCGCTGAGAACACGGGTCAGCCGCTGGAAAAAGTCGAGCGCGACACCGAGCGCGACTATTACCTGGACGCCGTCGAAGCCAAGGAATACGGCCTGATCGACCAGGTGATTGCCAAACGGCCCTGATGGCCATGCCTGCGGGCGGCCAGCGGCGGCGCTTTCTGCTGAAGAAAGCGCCGCTTTTCTTTTCGTTATCATTCCCAATCCCTGCAACGAGGCATTGCCCACATGGCCGAGAAAAAAGGCGCTTCCGCCGACAAGACCCTCTACTGCTCCTTCTGTGGCAAGAGCCAGCATGAAGTGAAGAAGCTGATCGCAGGGCCGTCGGTGTTCATCTGCGACGAGTGCATCGACCTGTGCAACGAGATCATCCGCGACGAGCTGCCGGCGGCAACTTCAGCGCGCGAGGCCCGCGGCGAATTGCCGACGCCGAGCGACATCAAGCTCAACCTTGACAACTACGTCATCGGTCAGGAAAAGGCCAAGCGCACCCTGGCCGTGGCTGTTTACAACCATTACAAGCGCCTGCGTCACAAGGAAAAGGCCAAGAAGGACGACGTCGAGCTGGCCAAGAGCAACATTTTGCTGATCGGTCCCACCGGTTCGGGCAAGACGCTGCTGGCGCAGACCCTGGCACGCATGCTCGACGTGCCGTTCGTCATGGCCGACGCCACCACGCTGACCGAAGCCGGATATGTAGGTGAGGATGTCGAGAACATCGTGGCCAAGTTGCTGCAAAGCTGCAACTATGACGTCGAGCGCGCCCAGCGGGGCATCGTCTACATCGACGAGATTGACAAGATCTCTCGCAAGTCCGACAACCCCTCGATCACGCGGGACGTGTCGGGTGAGGGCGTGCAACAGGCCCTGCTCAAGCTGATCGAAGGCACCATGGCCAGCGTGCCGCCCCAGGGCGGGCGCAAGCATCCGAACCAGGATTTCCTGCAGGTCGACACCACCAACATCCTGTTCATCTGCGGAGGCGCATTTGCGGGGCTGGAAAAAGTCATAGAGAACCGGACGGAAGCCTCGGGCATCGGGTTCGGCGCCACGGTCAGAAGCAAGAAACAGCGTTCGCTGACTGACGTGTTCAACGAGATCGAACCGGAAGACCTGATCAAATACGGGCTTATTCCCGAGCTGGTGGGGCGCATGCCGGTCATCGCTTCATTGGCCGAACTGACCGAGGATGCTTTGGTCCAGATCCTGACCGAGCCCAAGAACGCGCTGACCAAGCAGTTCGGCAAGCTGCTTTCGATGGAAGGTGTGGATCTCGAGATCCGGCCGTCGGCGCTGAAGGCCATCGCGCGCAAGGCACTGGCGCGAAAGACCGGCGCACGCGGTCTGCGCTCCATTTTGGAGCAGGCGTTGATCGACACCATGTTCGAGCTGCCCAATGCAGGAAACGTCGAAAAGGTCGTGGTCGACGAGTCGACCATCGAAGAAGACAAGCCGCCGCTGCTCGTGTACCGGGAAGCGGCGAAGAAAGCCTGAAGCAGGCCGCCGGGTGCGGGCTGCTGGTCCGGTTTCAACCTTTCGGCTCGCCCGGATGCGAGTCCGGGTTGAAAATCCGGGCCTGACGACCATATTCAACGGGTAACTCAAAGGACTGCCATGTCTGGACACATACCGCTTCCTGCCACACCGATTGATCTGCCACTGTTGCCCTTGCGTGACGTGGTGGTGTTTCCGCACATGGTGATTCCGCTGTTCGTGGGTCGGCCCAAGAGCATCAAGGCACTCGAAGCAGCCATGGAATCCGAGCGTCGCATCATGCTGGTCGCCCAGAAAACGGCGGCCAAGGATGACCCGGCGGTCGCCGACATGTTCGAAGTCGGTTGTGTTTCCACGATTTTGCAAATGCTGAAATTGCCCGATGGCACGGTCAAGGTGCTGGTGGAAGGGCAGCAGCGCGCCGCGGTTGATCACATCGACGAGGGCGAGTCCCATTTCACCGCGACGGTGACGCCGCTGTCGGTGGCCGAGGACGGTGACACGCGCAGCGAGATCGAAGCGTTGCGCCGGGCCGTGATGCAGCAGTTCGACCAGTACGTCAAACTCAACAAGAAGATTCCGCCTGAAATCCTGACGTCGATTTCGAGCATCGACGATCCCGGTCGTCTGGCCGACACGATTGCCGCGCACCTCCCCCTGAAACTGGAAAGCAAGCAGGTGGTGCTGGACCTGTCCGACGTGAAGGCACGGTTGGAGAACCTGTTCGAACAACTGGAGCGTGAAGTCGACATCCTGAATGTCGACAAACGCATCCGAGGTCGTGTGAAACGACAGATGGAAAAGAACCAGCGCGACTTCTACCTGAACGAGCAGGTGAAGGCGATTCAGAAGGAGCTGGGCGAGGGCGAAGAAGGCGCCGACATCGAAGAGATCGAGAAAAAGATCAAGGCCGCCAAGATGCCGGCCGAGGCGCGCAAGAAGGCCGAGGGCGAGCTGAAGAAGCTCAAATTGATGTCGCCGATGTCCGCCGAGGCGACGGTGGTGCGCAACTACATCGATGTGCTCACCGGCTTGCCCTGGAGCAAGAAAACCAAGATCAAGCACGACCTGGCCCATGCCGAGGTGGTGCTCAACGAAGACCACTACGGGCTGGACAAGGTCAAGGACCGCATTCTCGAATACCTTGCGGTGCAGCAGCGCGTCGACAAGCTCAAGGCGCCGATCCTGTGCCTGGTCGGCCCACCCGGCGTCGGCAAGACATCGCTCGGCCAATCGGTGGCCAAGGCGACCGGCCGCAAGTACGTGCGCATGGCCTTGGGTGGCATGCGCGACGAGGCCGAGATCCGCGGCCATCGCCGCACCTACATCGGCGCGATGCCCGGCAAGGTGCTGCAAAGCCTGAACAAGGTGGGCACCCGCAATCCGTTGTTCCTGCTGGATGAGATCGACAAGCTGGGCATGGACTTCCGGGGCGATCCGTCGAGCGCGCTGCTCGAGGTGCTGGACCCCGAGCAGAACCACACCTTTGCCGACCACTACGTCGAGGTGGATTTCGATCTGTCGGACGTGATGTTCGTCGCGACCTCCAATTCGATGAACATCCCGTCTGCCTTGCTCGACCGCATGGAAGTCATCCGGCTGAGCGGTTACACCGAGGACGAAAAGGCCAACATCGCCACTAAATACCTTCTGCCCAAACAACTGGCCAACAACGGCGTGCGCGAGGGCGAGCTGCAGGTGTCCGACGAGGCCGTACGGGACATCGTTCGTTACTACACGCGCGAAGCGGGCGTGCGCTCGCTGGAGCGGGAGTTGTCCAAGATCTGCCGCAAGGTCGTCAAAGGCCTGCAATTGAAGAAGATGGTCGCACCGGTGGAGGTGACGTCGGACAACCTCAACGAGTTTCTGGGCGTTCGCAAGTTCACCTATGGCCGCGCCGAGAACCAGAACCAGGTTGGTCAGGTGGTCGGCTTGGCCTGGACCGAAGTCGGCGGCGACCTGTTGACGATCGAGGCGACCAGCATGCCCGGCAAGGGCGTGATCACGCGCACCGGGATGCTGGGCGATGTGATGAAGGAATCGGTGGAGGCTGCCCGTACCGTGGTTCGCAGCCGTGCGAGCCGGCTGGGGATCAAGGACGACGTTTTTGAGAAACGCGATATCCACATTCACGTCCCGGACGGCGCGACGCCCAAGGACGGACCGAGTGCCGGCGCCGCGATGGCGACCGCGATTGTCTCGGCCCTGACTGGCATTGCGGTGCGAGGGGATGTCGCGATGACGGGCGAGATCACGCTGCGGGGCGAGGTCACCGCGATCGGTGGGTTGAAGGAAAAGCTGCTCGCGGCGCTGCGCGGCGGGATCAAACTGGTGATGATCCCGCAGGAAAACGTGAAAGACCTCCAGGAGATCCCGGAGAACGTGAAGAACGAACTCGAGATCATTCCGGTGCGCTGGATCGATCAGGTGCTGGACATCGCGCTGGAAAGCAAACCGACACCGCTGCCGGAATCTGAGCCAGCCCCGGTGACACCGGAAGCCGGCAGTGGAGCCGACGCGGCGTCCACCGGTTCGGTGAAGCACTGACAAAAAACAGGGTCAACTTGTCAGCAGGCCGAAAAATAGGTTATAATTTTCGGATCGCAGCAAACGAGGTCTTCTGGCTGAATTTGCTGGCAACGCGGGAATAGCTCAGTTGGTAGAGCGCAACCTTGCCAAGGTTGAGGTCGCGAGTTCGAGCCTCGTTTCCCGCTCCAGATACCGGAAGAAGTACCAACATCTTCCAACCTGAAGGGAAGCCCAGGCTTCCCTTTTTCGTCAGAGAGTTTGAAGCAATAACTGGCGCGGTAGCAAAGCGGTTATGCACCGGATTGCAAATCCGTGTAGGTCGGTTCGACTCCGGCCCGCGCCTCCAGAACCATGCAACCCCGATAGCGCCCGCGTTATCGGGGTTGTCTGTTTTCCGGGTGCACAATGCCCGCATCGCCCCGATGGTGAAATTGGTAGACACAGCAGACTTAAAATCTGCGGTCCTTGACCGGACGTACCGGTTCGATTCCGGTTCGGGGCACCAACCTCAGGCCCACCCATGACCAACTACGACGCTCCTTTCGAAATTCATGTCCATGGTGACGTGCGCCTTCGGGCGGAGGTGGATTTTGATGCCCTCCAGGAAGCCCTGAAACCGCTGTGGAAGTACGCAGGTGCACGCTCGCTGGCCGATGGCGCGGCCAGCGCTTTCGAAGACGAGCCCGGCATCCGCTTTGATGCCAAGGCCCACATGCTCCAGATGTGCTGGACCGTCAAGGGTGACGAGGACTTCCGGCAGGCCCTGGACGAGATGTGCATGGGGCTGAACGATCTGGCCGACGCGGGCGCGCCCATTGAAGTGACCTTCTACGACGCCGAGTTCGACGAGGAAGAGGCCAGTGACGATGACGAGTCGCGCGATGATTTCGTCATGCTGTTCGTCGGGCCCACGCCGGCGGCGATCATGCAGGCTCAGCGCGACTTGCTGGTGGAAGACGTGATTGCGTTGATGGAGCGGCACTTCGATGGCGCCGAACTTGGCGGCGTGGTGGGGGAGATCGACAAGCTCTTTTCCCAGCGATTCGATGCGCTGGTGAATTCGCTGGAACTCGGCAAGCCACCCCGCGGCCCCGGCGGTTCCGGCCACGGCGGCGGCAGCCGTCGGCCTCGCCACCTGCACTGAGCTTCGGTGGCGGTTGGACGCTCAGCGGGCCGGCCAGGTTCGCCCGCTGGCGACGCCATCCCCCACGCTTCGCTGCGTTACATCGCAGCCTACCCGGTCGATTTGCGGCTGCAGGTGCAGCGCTTGATTGATGACGCCGCGTTGGGTCGGCACCTGCTCAAACGGTATCCGCTTGTTCACGATGTCCGAAGTGACCGGGCGTTGTACCAGTACGTGGACCGGCTCAAGCAAGACCATCTGCGTGGCGCCGACCGGATCGACAAGGTGCTGTTCGACAGCAAGATCCATCTGGTTCATCAGGCGCTTGGCTTGCACACCTCGCGGGCGCGGGTGCAGGGCAGCCGGCTCAAGGGCAGCCGCGAAATCCGGATCGCCTCGCTGTTTCGTGTGGCGCCGCTGGAGTTTCTGCGGATGATCGTCGTGCACGAACTGGCCCACCTGCGGGTGCGCGAGCATGACAAGGCGTTCTACCAGCTGTGCCTGCACATGGAGCCCACTTACCACCAGCTCGAGTTTGATGTGCGCCTGTACCTGACCCACCTGGATCTCGGCGGCGACAGGGTCTGGGGCGAAACTCAATCGGATGCGCTATCGAAATAGAAGCATTTGATGTTTTTCTGACGCCGCAAACGGACTGTTGGACGTTGGAACTCAGCGGCTTTCACGCACCGGCAGGTTCAGTCCCAGCCAGCGCCGGACCGCCGACCGCAAGGCTTCAGGAGGCCCGGAACTGAGCAAAGTCAGTGGTTCGGCGACGTGCGGGGCGATTCGGGAGGACAACTTCGGTGATCCCAGGGCGAGCTGTCGCGCCGTCAGCAACTGGCGGGTGTGGCGAGCGACCGGCTCGCCGGTGTCGATCAGGCGCACGCCGGCTCCGACCCGTGCCCGCAATACCTCCGCTGCGAACGGGTAATGTGTGCAGCCGAGCACCAGGGTGTCCATCTGGCCATTTTCCGGGCCAAATGTGCCCATTTCCATGGTGTAGCGGTCACAGAGCGCTATCGTTCCGGAAGTGTCCTGGCGCTCGATGGCGTCGGCCAGTCCGTCGCAGGCTTGCAGCTTGAAGACCGCCAAAGGGGTCAGCGAGGCCAGCAAGGCGGCGAACTTTCGACTACCCAGGGTGCCGCGGGTGGCCAGCACGCCGATGGTTCCGGTGCGGCTTGCCGTCGTCGCCGGTTTCAGCGCCGGTTCCACGCCGATGATGGGCAGGTCGGGGTGTTCGACGCGCAGCAGATGCACCGCGGCGGCGGTGGCCGTGTTGCACGCGATCACCAGCGCCTTGATGCCGTGGTCGGCCCGCAGGGCGGCCAGCACGGCGCGCGAGCGTTCGATGACTTTGGCGGCGTCGCGTTCGCCATACGGCGCGTGGCCGCTGTCGGCGAAATAGACGAAGTGTTCGTGCGGCATCTCGGCCCGCAGCGCACGCAGCACGCTCAGGCCGCCCACGCCGCTGTCGAATACGCCGATCGGCGCGTTCAACGCCGCGGTGCCAGGCGAGACGGCGCTCAAGCGCCGGTGACGCCGATGCCTTTGAATTCGCCCGTGGCGATGCGTTGCTGCCAGGCGGCCGGGCCGGTGATGTGGGCGCTGGTGCCACCGGCGTCCACGGCGACGGTCACGGGCATGTCGACCACGTCGAATTCGTAGATGGCCTCCATGCCCAGGTCGGCGAATCCCACGACCTTGGCGGTCTTGATCGCCTTGGACACGAGGTAGGCCGCGCCGCCGACCGCCATCAGGTAGGCCGACTGGTGTTTCTTGATTGCCTCGATGGCCACCGGGCCACGCTCGGCCTTGCCGATCATCGCGATCAGCCCGGTCTGCGCCAGCATCATTTCGGTGAACCCGTCCATGCGCGTGGCGGTGGTGGGGCCGGCCGGGCCGACGGCCTCGTCGCCCACCGGATCGACCGGGCCGACGTAGTAGATCACGCGGTTGGTGAAGTCCACCGGCAATTTCTCGCCCTTGGCCAGCATGTCCTTGATGCGCTTGTGCGCGGCGTCGCGCCCCGTCAGCATCTTGCCGTTGAGCAGCAAGGTGTCGCCGGGCTTCCAGCTGGCCACCTCGGCGGGGGTGAGCGTGTTGAGGTCGACCTTCTTGCTCTTGACGTAGTCCGGTGCCCAGGCCACATCGGGCCAGGTGTCCAGCGGGGGTGGCGTCAGGTAGACCGGGCCGCTGCCGTCCAGCACAAAGTGGGCGTGGCGGGTGGCGGCGCAGTTGGGAATCATCGCAATCGGCTTGCTGGCCGCGTGCGTCGGGTACATCTTGATCTTGATGTCCAGCACGGTGGTCAAGCCGCCCAGGCCCTGCGCGCCGATACCCAGCGCATTCACCTTCTCATAAAGCTCCAGGCGCAGCTTCTCGACGCTGGACAATTCAGCACCGCTGGCGGCCTTGGCCTGCAGCTCGTACATGTCGATGTCGTCCATCAGGCTCTCTTTGGCCATCAGCACCGCCTTCTCAGCCGTTCCGCCGATGCCGATGCCCAGCATGCCGGGCGGACACCAGCCGGCACCCATGGTGGGCACCGTCTTGAGCACCCAGTCCACCACCGAGTCGCCGGGGTTGAGCATGTACATCTTGCTCTTGTTTTCGCTGCCACCGCCCTTGGCGGCCACGGTGACCTCGACGGTGTTGCCAGGCACGATTTCGGTGTTGATGACGGCCGGGGTGTTGTCCTTGGTGTTCTTGCGCAGGAACTCCGGGTCGGCGACCACCGAGGCGCGCAAGGTGTTGGCCGGGTCGTTGTAGCCGCGGCGCACACCTTCGTTGATCGCGTCGTCCAGGCTGCCGGTGAAGCCGTCCCAGCGAACGTCCATGCCGACCTTCAGGAACACGTTGACGATGCCGGTGTCCTGGCAGATCGGACGGTGGCCCGTCGCGCTCATCTTGCTGTTGGTCAGGATCTGCGCGATGGCGTCCTTGGCCGCCGGGCTTTGTTCGCGTTCGTAGGCGCGGGCCAGGTGGGCGATGTAGTCCGCCGGGTGGTAGTAGCTGATGTACTGCAGCGCGGCGGCGATCGATTCGATGAGGTCGTTCTGACGGATGGTGGTCATGGTCGGATGCCTTTGGGGCGGTTTAGAAAGCGGCTCGGGACGGCGCCGGCGCTGGCCCCCGGGCGGGGCGCGCCGGCATTCGGGCCGAGTTTACTCAACCGGGCTGATCCGATTCTTGCAAACCCGCCGTGGCGGTGCGGCTCAGTGGGCTGGCGGATGCGAGGGCGCCATCAGCCGGTCGGTCGAGGCGATGGCCATGGCGCTGAGCAGGAACACGACGTGGATGATCGTCTGCCACATCAGCACCTTCACGTCATAGTTGGCCGCATTGATGAAGGTCTTGAGCAGGTGGATCGAGCTGATGCCGATGATGGCGGTGGCCAGCTTGACCTTGAGCACCGAGGCGTTCACGTGGTCCAGCCATTCGGGCTGATCGGGGTGGTCTTCGAGGTTCATGCGGCTGACAAAGGTCTCGTAGCCGCCGATGATCACCATGATCAGCAGGTTGGAAATCATCACCACATCGATCAGGCCCAGCACCACCAGCATGATCACTGTCTCGTTCAACGACGTAACCGCCACGTCGGACTTGTAGCCGATGCTGGTGACGAGGGTCTGCAAGGCCTTCTGGTCGCCGAAGACTGCCTCCAGCAGGTGCACCAGCTCGACCCAGAAGTGGAACACGTACACGCCCTGGGCCGCGATCAGGCCGACGTACAGCGGCAGCTGCAGCCAGCGGCTGGCGAAAATGAGGCGGGGCATGACGCGCATGCGTCCTGTACCGGTGGGTTTTTCTGATGTCATGGCGGGTCGGGGCGGCCAAAACGCCGCCCGATGGTTGGCGGGAAAAGGCCGAAGTCTATCCGCTCGCGGCAAGACCGTTGGCAGTGCCGGGATTCGCAAGCTTCATGTCAGTCAGTGCCTTGTAAGAGCTGAAAACGACATTCTGAAAAATTTTCTGCAATCACCCGTCACTTCATCAGGAGACAAAGTCATGAATGCACCCGCCGAAACCCACGTCTATCTGCCGAGCGAGGAGTTTGTCAGCAAAGCCACGATCGCGGGCATGCCGGCCTACGAGGCGCTGTGCAAGGAGGCCGAGACCGATTACGAAGGGTACTGGGCCCGTCTGGCCCGTGAACTGCTGAGCTGGAAGAAGCCGTTCACCCAAGTGCTTGACGAGAGCAACGCGCCGTTTTTCAAGTGGTTTGCGGATGGCACGCTGAACGCATCCTACAACTGCCTCGACCGCAACGTCGAGCGTGGTCTGGGCGACAAGACCGCCCTGATCTTTGAAGCAGACGGCGGCGAAGTGACCAAGGTCACCTACAGCGAACTGCTCGCCAAGACCTGCCAGATCGCCAACGGCCTGAAGTCGATCGGCATCGGCAAGGGCGACCGCGTCGTGATCTACATCTCGATGTCCATCGACGGCGTGGCCGCCATGCAGGCGTGCGCGCGCATCGGCGCCACCCACTCGGTGGTGTTCGGCGGTTTCTCTGCCCAGTCCTTGCGCGACCGCATCGAAGACACCGGTGCCAAGGCCATCATCACGGCCGACCACCAGATTCGTGGCGGCAAGCAGCTGCCGCTGAAGTCCATCGTCGACGAGGCGCTGGCGCTGGGCGGCTGCGATTCGATCAGCAAGGTGCTGGTGGTTCGGCGCAGCGGCGCCGAGGTTGCGATGACCGCTGGCCGCGATGTCTGGATGAACGACCTGGTGTCGGGCCAGGCCACCACCTGCGAACCCGAGTGGGTCGAAGCCGAGCACCCGTTGTTCCTGCTCTATACCTCCGGCTCCACCGGTAAGCCCAAGGGCGTTCAGCACTCCACCGGTGGCTACCTGCTGCACGCGGCCTTGACCACCAAGTGGACCTTCGACCTGAAGGCGGACGACGTGTTCTGGTGCACGGCCGACATCGGCTGGGTCACCGGCCACACTTACATCACCTACGGTCCGCTGGCCCTGGGCGGCACCGAGATCGTCTTCGAAGGCGTGCCCACCTATCCGGACGCCGGCCGCTTCTGGAAGATGATCGAACGCCACAAGTGCACGATCTTCTACACCGCGCCCACCGCGATCCGCTCGCTGATCAAGGCGGCCGAAACCAACGAGGCCGTGCATCCCAAGAGCTACGACCTCTCCAGCCTGCGCCTGCTTGGCTCGGTGGGCGAGCCCATCAACCCCGCAGCCTGGGAGTGGTACTACCAGCACGTGGGCGGCAGCCGTTGCCCGATCGTGGACACCTTCTGGCAGACCGAAACCGGCGGCCACATGATCACGCCGCTGCCGGGTGTGACGCCCATGGTGCCGGGTTCCTGCACGCTGCCGTTCCCCGGCATCCAGGCGGCCGTGGTCGATGAAACCGGCAAGGACGTGGCCCACGGTCAGGGCGGCATCCTGGTGGTCAAGCGGCCCTGGCCCTCGATGATCCGCACCATCTGGGGCGACCCGGAGCGCTTCAAGAAGAGCTACTACCCCGAAGACTTCAAGGGCAAGTACTACCTGGCCGGTGACGGTTCGATCCGCGATCCCAAGACGACGTACTTCACCATCACCGGGCGCATCGACGACGTGCTGAACGTTTCCGGCCACCGCATGGGCACGATGGAGATCGAGTCCGCGCTGGTGAGCTGCACCGAGCTGGTGGCCGAGGCCGCTGTGGTCGGCCGCCCCGATGACACCACCGGCGAAGCCGTCTGCGCGTTCGTTGTGCTCAAGCGCCCGCTGCCGACCGGCGACGAAGCCAAGGCGATCGCCAAGCAGCTGCGCGATCACGTGGGCAAGGAGATCGGCCCGATCGCCAAGCCCAAGGACATCCGTTTCGGTGAGAACCTGCCCAAGACGCGTTCCGGCAAGATCATGCGCCGCCTGCTGCGCTCGATTGCCAAGAACGAGGCCATCACCCAGGACACCAGCACGCTGGAAAACCCGGCCATCCTCGACCAGCTCGGCCAGGCCTGGTAAGCACTGCGGGCGGCAACAGGCCACCGCCTGTGCCGCCTTGGGTCCGCGTTGAATTGGCAGCGTGAAAAAAAGCCCGCGATGTTCGCGGGCTTTTTTTTGGCAGCGGGGGCTTATTTGACGGTCAGGACCCAGGTCGCCAGCTTCTTCGCCTCGGCTTCATTGACCTGCGGGTTGGCGGGCATCGGAACCGGGCCCCAGACGCCGGAGCCGCCCTTCATGATCTTGGCCGCCAGCAGGTCGACCGAGCCTTTGTCCTTTGCGTACTTGGCGGCGACGTCTTTGTACGAGGGGCCCACCAGTTTCTTGTCAACCGCGTGGCAGGCCAGGCAATTCTTGGCTTTGGCCAAGGCTTCGTCGGCCAGAGCCGGAGAGGCTGCCGTGACGGCGGCGGCCAGAACAAACACAGCGCGTTTCATCGTGATTTCCTCGTGGGGTTGCGGTACAGTCACCTCAACGAAATTGTAGGGTGGCCGGTTGACCCGCAGGGTCGGTGTCTACCCTCGGACAGGAGGTGGCGATGTATTTCCTCGGACTTGGACTGCTGTTGCTGGCGCTCAAATACCTTGAGTTGGGGCCCGTGGCCACGTGGAGCTGGACCGTGGTGCTGGCGCCCTTCGCCCTGGCGGCGATCTGGTGGGCTTGGGCCGACTACAGCGGCTATTCGAAAAAGAAGGCGATGGAGAAGATGGAGCAGCGCAAGAAAGACCGCATCGAAAAAAGCCGCGAAGCCCTGGGCATGTCGTCCCGCAAGCGCCGTTGAGCAACTTTTTCGGCGCTTTGGGCCTGCAGCCAGCGTGGAATGGCCACGGCAAGCTCCTGCATTCATAGCGTTTACAGAGGCATTTCGGGTACCGTTCCCTGCCCGGCGAAGGATCTTGCCACCGCCGGTCAACCCCCCGAGCCCAAACCTTGTGGACCGTGCTCCCAGGGGGCGTCGGCGATAATTCAGGGCCGCTTTTCCGGTCTGCAGTCTTTTCACATTCATTGAGCATCACCACCATGCCCGCCTACCGTTCCAAGACTTCCACCGCCGGCCGCAACATGGCGGGCGCCCGCGCGCTCTGGCGCGCCACCGGCATGAAGGATGGCGACTTCAGCAAGCCGATCATCGCGGTGGTGAACTCCTTCACCCAGTTTGTCCCGGGTCACGTCCATCTGAAGGACCTGGGTCAGCTGGTGGCGCGCGAGATCGAGGCGGCCGGTGGTGTCGCCAAGGAGTTCAACACCATCGCCGTCGATGACGGCATCGCGATGGGCCACGACGGCATGCTGTATTCGCTGCCCAGCCGCGACATCATCGCCGACAGCGTGGAATACATGGTCAACGCGCACTGCGCCGACGCGATGGTGTGCATTTCCAATTGCGACAAGATCACGCCCGGCATGCTGATGGCCGCCATGCGCCTGAACATTCCGGTGGTGTTTGTCTCAGGAGGTCCGATGGAAGCTGGCAAGGTGCGCCTGGCCAACCCGGCCACCCAGACGATCGAGATCAAGAAGTTGGACCTGATCGACGCCATGGTGATGGCCGCCGACGACAAAGTCAGCGAAGCCGATCTGGCCGAAGTGGAGCGTTCTGCGTGCCCGACCTGCGGCTCGTGCTCGGGCATGTTCACCGCCAACTCGATGAACTGCCTCACCGAAGCGCTCGGCCTCTCGCTACCGGGCAATGGCACGGTGGTGGCCACTCATGCGGATCGGGAACAGTTGTTCCGGCGCGCGGGCCATCTGGTGGTCGAGTTGTGCCGGCGGCATTACGAGCAGGACGACAGCAGCATCTTGCCGCGCTCCATGGGCTTCAAGGCGTTTGAGAACGCCATTGCGCTGGACATTGCCATGGGCGGCTCGACCAACACCATCCTGCACATCCTGGCGATCGCGCAAGAGGCTGAAATCAACTTCACCATGGCCGACATCGACCGCATGTCCAAGCTGGTGCCCCAGCTGTGCAAGGTGGCCCCCAACACCAACAAGTACCACATTGAAGACGTGCACCGCGCGGGCGGCATCATGGGCATTCTGGGCGAGCTCGATCGCGCCGGCCGCCTGCACACCGACGTGCCCACCGTGCACAGCCAAACGATGAAGGACGCGCTGGACCAGTGGGACATTGCCCGCAACCCGTCCGATGCGGTCAAGACCTTCTACATGGCCGGCCCGGGCGGTATTCCGACCCAGGTGGCGTTCAGCCAGAACGCCCGCTGGCCCAGCCTGGACACCGACCGCGCGGAAGGCTGCATCCGCTCGATTGACCACGCGTTCAGCAAGGAAGGCGGTTTGGCGGTGCTGCGCGGCAACATCGCGCTCAACGGCTGCGTCGTCAAGACCGCCGGCGTCGATGACAGCCTGCTGGTGTTCGAAGGCCCGGCCCACGTGGTGGAAAGCCAGGACGAGGCGGTGGACCACATCCTGAACGACCAGGTCAAGGCCGGCGACGTGGTCATCGTGCGCTACGAAGGCCCCAAGGGCGGCCCCGGCATGCAGGAGATGCTCTACCCGACGAGTTACATCAAGTCCAAGGGCCTGGGCAAAGCCTGCGCGCTGCTGACTGACGGCCGCTTCTCGGGCGGCACCTCGGGCCTGTCGATCGGCCACGCTTCGCCCGAAGCGGCCGCCGGCGGCGCCATCGGCCTGGTGAAGACCGGTGACCGCATCCGCATCGACATCCCCAACCGCACGATCAACGTGCTGGTGACCGACGACGAACTCGCCGCCCGCCGCGCCGCGCAGGACCAGCTCGGCTGGAAGCCCGCGCAGCCGCGCCCCCGCAAGGTCTCGGCCGCGCTCAAGGCCTACGCCAAGCTCGTGATGTCGGCCGACAAGGGTGCCGTGCGCGATTTGTCGCTGCTGGACTGATCGGCGCCTGCCATCTCGCAAGAGGGGCCTTCAGGCCCCTTTTTTTTCGCCAACATCGCGATGAGGCCACCAAGTCTTTGCGCTGGATCAAACTTTTCGGCGGGCGTGTGCATAAAAATGCATGCATTGGAATTCACAAGCGGCAGCATAGTGCATTTCAATGCATCCAACCCCGACCATCAGGAGACCCCATGAGCGAACCGACCGAACTCGTTGAAGAAGCCGCTGCCGTCCGCGGCGACGCCTTTGTTGAAGTCAATTACGACGACCGCATTCCCAACAACGTCGAGCTGTCCAGCGACAAGCAGCTGCAGCGCGCGCTGGAGACCTGGCAGCCCAACTATGTGGACTGGTGGAAGGAAATGGGGCCGGAAGGTTTCCAGGAGGCCGAGGTCTACCTGCGCACCGCCGTGGGCGTGGACCCGAGCGGCTGGGCCAAGTTCGGCCACGTGAAGATGCCCGAGTACCGCTGGGGCATCCTGCTGGCGCCGAAGGAGGAAGGCCGTGTCATCCCCTGTGGCCGTCACAAGGGCCAGCCGGCCTGGCAGGAAGTGCCGGGTGAATACCGCTCGCTGCTGCGCCGCCTGATCGTCGTGCAGGGCGACACCGAGCCGGCCTCGGTGGAGCAGCAACGCTTCCTGGGCGCGACCGCGCCGTCGCTGTACGACATGCGCAACCTGTTCCAGGTGAACGTCGAAGAAGGGCGCCACCTCTGGGCCATGGTCTACCTGCTGGTCAAGTACTTCGGCAAGGATGGCCGCGAAGAGGCCCAGGCGCTGCTGGAGCGCCGCTCCGGCC
>JAXMFA010000007.1:0-280853 GCA_046348065.1 Burkholderiaceae bacterium | reverse complement strand
GGCCGGCCTGTCGGTGGCCTACCGCGCCAAGCCCAAGGTGCGCGCCCAGGCCAAGGTGGCCATCGACATGGGCGGGCTGGACCGCTTGCTCGAAGTCTTCCGGACCTGAGCCCCTTCGCCGTAAGAAAACGCTGCGGATTCTTATCGACTGTTCAAGGCGTGTGGCGCTGACCACGACGCATGAAACAGGCGCGGCCCAAGCCAGTGCCGCCGCGCAAGGGCCGCCCCGCCGCGCTGGCGGCGTCCCCCTTCCGACATCGCGCAGCGATGCGGGAGAAGGGGGAAGGCGCGAAGCGCCTCAGGGGGTTGTTTCACTTCACGCGGGTTCCGGCACGCTGGGCAGGCCCGACAGGGCCATGGCCAGTTCCTTCTCGTCGTACTGCTCGTCCTTGAGCTCGCCGGCAAAGTACTTCTGGTAGGCCGTCATGTCGAAGTGGCCGTGGCCGCAGAGATTGAACAGGATGGTCTCGCTCTTGCCTTCGCGCTTGCAGCGCAGGGCTTCCTCGATGGCGCCCTTCACCGCGTGGTTGGCTTCGGGCGCGGGCACGATACCCTCGGCACGGGCAAACAGCACGCCTGCCTCGAAGCACTGGCCCTGCGTGTAGGCCGTGGCCTCCAGCAGGTTCAGCTCCTTCAGGTGCGACACCAGCGGCGCCATGCCGTGGTAGCGCAGGCCACCGGCATGGAAGCCCGGCGGCGTGAAGGTGCTGCCCAGCGTGTGCATTTTGGTCAGCGGCGTCATGTGGCCGGTGTCGCCGAAGTCATACGCGTACTTGCCGCGCGTGAGCGACGGGCAGGCCGCCGGCTCCACCGCCACGATGCGCGGCTTGGCACCGCCACGCAGCCCGTGGCCGATGAAGGGGAAGGCGATGCCGGCAAAGTTGGAGCCACCGCCGGTGCAGCCCACCACCACGTCGGGCCAGACGTCGGCCATCTGCAGCTGCTCCATCGCTTCGAGACCGATGATGGTCTGGTGCAGCAGCACGTGGTTCAGCACCGAGCCCAGCGCGTACTTGGTGTCCTCGCGCTGCACGGCCAGTTCCACCGCTTCGGAGATCGCAATGCCCAGGCTGCCGGGGTGATCGGGCCGCTGGGCCAGCACGCTACGCCCGTAGGCGGTTTCGGTGCTGGGCGACGGCAGGCAGCGTGCGCCGTAGGTTTCCATCACGGCGCGGCGGTAGGGCTTCTGGTCGTAGGACACGCGCACCTGGAACACCAGCACCTCCAGCCCGAAGATGTTGCCCGCGAAGGACAGCGAGGTGCCCCACTGGCCGGCGCCGGTCTCGGTGGTCAGGCGCTTGACGCCGGCGGCGGCGTTGTAGAAGGCCTGCGGCACGGCCGTGTTCGGCTTGTGGCTGCCGGCGGGGCTGACGCCTTCGTACTTGTAGAAGATCTTGGCCGGCGTGCCCAGGGCCTTCTCCAGGCGGTGGGCGCGGTACAGCGGCGCGGGGCGCCAGAGTTTGTAGATGTCGCGCACGGGCTCGGGGATTTCGATCTCACGCTCGGTGCTGACCTCCTGGAGGATCAGCTCCATGGGGAACAGCGGCGCCAGGTCGGCCGGGCCCACGGGTTGCATGGTGCCGGGGTGCAGCACCGGCGGCAGGGCCTTGGGCAGGTCGGCCTGGATGTTGTACCAGAACTTGGGCATCTGGCTTTCGTTCAGCAGGTATTTGGTTTGCATGCTCATGGACGCTTCTCCTCGGTTGATGGAAGGCGGGCGCAGCGGCCTTGAGAGCAAGCCGCCGGACGCACGACGCAGCAAGTATCCACCCGTTTGGCAGGGTCTCTGGCCGATCCGGACCGGGGGATTACCCGAAGCCGCCTCACGGCGCCTGCCGGGGCTCCGGCCATAGCGCCCAGGGCTCTTCCAAATTGATAGCTGATTGTGGCCAGTTGGCGACGGGTGATGGCCGATTTGGCTTCAAAAACAGGCCCAAAACGCCGGGTCCGGGCCTTCAAACCGGCCCGTGAGCCGGCGGCAGGCCAGGCGAGCCCCTGGCGGCCAGGGTAAGCGGTTGCGGCGCCAGCGCGTCGGGCGCGCCCACCAGGTCGGCCAGCGTGGCGCCGTCGAGCACCTGCAGATACGCCTGCAGCGCGCTGCCGAGCAGGCCCTTGAGGCGGCACCGGCCGTCCAGGCGGCACTGGTTGGTGGCGGTGTCAAAGCATTCCACCATCGTGAAGTCGCTCTCGCTGGCGCGCACCACGTCGCCGAGCCGGATATCGTGCGCGGGCTTGAGCAGGCGCAGCCCGCCGCCACGGCCGCGCGTGGTCTCCAGCAGGCCTTGTGCGGCCAGGTCCATGACCACCTTGGTCAGGTGGCTGTGCGAGATGCCATGCGCCTGCGCGATCTCGCCGATGGTGACCGGCTGGGCACGTCCCGCGCTGGCGGCGCAGTACATCAGCACGCGCAGGGTGTAGTCGGTCCAGTTGGTCAGGCGCATGGGGTTCTCCGGGACGTGATGTCGGCGGGTGTGGTGCATGCCCTCCATGGCAGAAGGGTCAAATATTCACGACAGATGCATTTTATTGAATAATAGATGCACTTCACATGCATGTTAAACAAAGGACCCGCCATGAATGCCCCCGCCGACCCCACCACCCTCGCCCAGTCTGCCGCACTGGCCGACCAGCCGATCGGGCAGATCGCCGTGAACCTGCCCGGCGCCACGGCGGTGTTCCGCCGCGCCAAGCTCGATTTCTGCTGCGGCGGCCAGATCAGTCTGCGCCAGGCCGTGGCCGACAAGGGGCTGGACCTCGGCGCAGTGCAAGCTGAGTTGGCCGCGTTGGACCGCAGCGACGAAGCCCCGCCGGCAGCCAGCGCACCCGAACTGATCGACCACATCCTGACGCGCTACCACGCGGTGCACCGTGAACAGTTGCCGGAGCTGATCCGCATGGCGCGGCGGGTGGAGGCCGTGCACCGCGACCACCCCGACGTACCCACCGGCCTGGCCGCATTGTTGGAACAGGCCGAGCAGGAGTTGCTGGACCACATGGCCAAGGAGGAACAGATCCTGTTCCCCATCCTCAAGGCCGGCGGCTCGGCGATGGTGGTCTACCCCATCACCATGATGCGCATGGAGCACACCAGCCACGGTGCGATGCTCGAGCACCTGATGGCCCTCACGCACGACAGCCGCCCGCCCGCCGGCGCCTGCAACACCTGGCGCGCGCTGTACGCCGGCATCGCCCAGCTGCGCGACGACCTGATCAACCACATCCACCTGGAAAACAACGTGCTGTTCCCGCGCTTCGAGCCTCAGGCCGCCAACGAGGCCACCTGTGCCACGGCCACGGACTGCGGCTGCGCCCACTGATCCGGCCGCCCAAAGAAAAAAGCCGCCCTGTCGGGCGGCTTTTTTTGGTGGAAGCGGGGCGCGGGTCAGACCGGAACCGGCATGGCCAGCAGGCGCTCGCGCGCCTCGCGGTACTCGCGCTTGAAGCGCGCCACGAGTTCGGCGGTGCTCACCACCTCGGTGATCGCGCCGATGCCCTGGCCGCAGCCCCAGATGTCCTTCCACGCCTTGGCGGCGCGTCCGCTTTCGCCGGTCGAGAAGTTCATCTTGCTCGGGTCGCTGACCGGCAGGTTGTCGGGGTCCATGCCCGCGTTGCGGATGCTGCCCTTGAGGTAGTTGCCGTGCACGCCGGTGTAGAAGTTGGAGTAGACGATGTCGTCGGAGTCGCTGTCGCAGATCATGCGCTTGTAGCCCTCGACCGCCCGCGCCTCATGGGTGGCGATAAATGCCGAGCCGATGTAGGCGAAGTCCGCGCCCATGGCCTGCGCGGCCAGGATGGCGCCGCCGCTCGCGATCGAGCCCGAAAGCGCCAGCGGCCCGTCGAACCACTGGCGCACCTCCTGCACCATCGCAAACGGGCTCTTGACGCTGGCGTGGCCACCGGCACCCGCGGCCACCACGATCAGGCCGTCGGCGCCTTTTTCAATGGCCTTGTGCGCAAACACGTTGTTGATCACGTCGTGCAGCACCACGCCACCCCAGCCCTGCACCGCGCGGTTCACGTCCTCGCGCGCGCCCAGGCTGGTGATGACGACGGGCACCTTGTACTTGGCGCACAAGGCCATGTCCTGCTCCAGCCGGTCGTTGCTTTTGTGCACGATCTGGTTGATCGCAAACGGGGCCGAGGGCGCATCGGGGTGCGCGGCGTCGTACGCGGCCAGCGTTTCGGTGATCTCGGCCAGCCAGTCGTCGAGCTGCGCGGCCGGGCGGGCATTGAGCGCGGGCATCGAGCCGACCACGCCGGCCTTGCACTGCTCGATCACGAGCTGCGGGTTGCTGATGATGAACAGGGGCGAGCCGATCACCGGAAACGGCAGGCGGGCCAGCGACGGGGGCAAAGTCGACATGTCAGGCACCTTGGAAGCTAAAAACTGGATGAAAGACAGGCCAACCCAGCTTCAACCGGTCATGGCCTGCTATCGAAAAAGGATTGTCCGCAGCGGCTCAGAAGCCTTCGAGCGGCAGCGCGGTGACGCTTTCGGCGCCCTCGACCACCGCGTCACGCTGGCCCGGCACACGCGTCAGGATGTGCTCGGCGTAGAAGCGCGCGGTGGCGATCTTGGCGTTCATGAAGCCCACGTCCTTGCCCTCGGCGATCTGTTCCTGCGCGATCAGCAGCGCACGCGCCAGTTGCCAGCCGGCCACCAGGTTGCCCGACAGCATCAGGTAGGGCACGCTGCCGGCGTACACCGCGTTCGGGCTGGACTTTCCCTGACCCGCGATGAAGTCCACCACGTCCAGGAAGGCCAGGCGCGCGGCGCGCAGCCGCTTGGACACGGCTGTCGCGTCGGCGCTGCCGTTGTTGACCAGCTGTGTCTCGGTGGCTTCGATCTGGGCAGCGATGGCCTTGGCGGTCTGGCCGCCATCGCGGCCGGTCTTGCGGCCCACGAGGTCGTTGGCCTGGATCGCGGTGGTGCCTTCGTAAATGGTCAGGATCTTGGCGTCGCGGTAGTACTGCGCGGCCCCCGTCTCCTCGATGAAACCCATGCCGCCGTGCACCTGCACGCCCAGCGAGGTCACTTCCAGGCTCATCTCGGTGCTGTAGCCCTTGATCAGAGGCACCAGGAATTCGTAGAAGGTGGCGTTCTGCTTGCGCACCTCGGCGTCGGGATGGTGGTGCGCGGCGTCGAAGGCCGCGGCGGCCACGCAGGCCATGGCGCGGCAGCCTTCGGTGGCGGCGCGCATCGTCATCAGCATGCGGCGAACGTCGGGGTGGTGGATGATGGCGCCGGCACTGCTCAGGCTGCCGTCCACCGGGCGGCTCTGCACGCGGTCGCGCGCATAGGCCACGGCTTTCTGGTAGGCGCGCTCCGAAATCCCGATGCCCTGCACGCCCACGCCGTAGCGGGCGGCGTTCATCATGATGAACATGTATTCGAGGCCGCGGTTTTCCTGCCCCACCAGGAAGCCGACCGCCCCACCATGGTCGCCGAACTGCAGCACGGCGGTGGGCGAAGCCTTGATACCCATCTTGTGCTCGATGCTCACGCAGTGCGCGTCGTTGCGCGCGCCCAGGCTGCCGTCGGGCTTGACCATGAACTTGGGCACGACGAACAGCGAGATGCCCTTGACGCCTTCGGGTGCGCCGACCACCCGCGCGAGCACCAGGTGCACGATGTTCTCGGCCATGTCGTGCTCGCCGTAGGTGATGAAGATCTTGGTGCCGAAGATCTTGTAGGTGCCGTCGGGCTGCGGCTCGGCGCGGGTGCGCACTGCGGCCAGATCGCTGCCGGCCTGCGGCTCGGTCAGGTTCATGGTGCCGGTCCAGTGGCCGGAGACGAGTTTCTCAAGGTAGATGGCCTTGAGTTCATCGCTGCCAGCGGTGAGCAGCGCCTCGATGGCGCCGTCGGTCAGCAGCGGACAGAGCGCAAAGCTCATGTTGGCCGACTGCAGCATTTCGCCACACGAGGCGCCGATGACCTTGGGCAGACCCTGGCCGCCGTAATCCACCGGATGCTGCAGGCCTTGCCAGCCACCTTCGGTGTACTGCTGGTAGGCCTCCTTGAAGCCGGGCGTGGTGCTGACCTTTCCGTCGTGGAAGCTGGACGGGTATTTGTCACCCTCCCAGTTCAGCGGGGCGATCACGCTTTCGTTGAGCTTGGCGCATTCCTCCAGCACGGCCTGGGCCGTCTCCAGCCCGGCATCCTCGAAGCCGGGAATCTGGGCGACCTGGTCGATGCGCGCCAGATGCTCGATGTTGAACAGCATGTCCTTGACGGGTGCGGTGTAGCTCATGGTGGGTCTGCCGGGTGGGTTGGGCGGTTTGCGTTCAGCGTTGAACAGGGAACAAGAAAAAAAGGGCGTCCCGCAGGACGCCCGGTCGTGGTGCCGGCGCTTACAGCGCCTTGACCAGTTCCGGCACGGCCGTGAACAGATCGGCCTCCAGGCCGTAGTCGGCCACCGAGAAGATCGGTGCCTCGGGGTCCTTGTTGATCGCGACGATCACCTTGGAGTCCTTCATGCCGGCCAGGTGCTGGATGGCGCCGCTGATGCCGGCGGCCACGTACAGCTGCGGGGCCACGATCTTGCCGGTTTGCCCGACCTGCAGGTCGTTGGCGGCGTAGCCGGCGTCCACCGCGGCGCGGCTGGCGCCGATGGCGGCACCCAGCTTGTCGGCCAGCGGGGTCATCACCTCGTTGAACTTCTCGGCGCTGCCCAAGGCACGGCCGCCGGAGACGACGATCTTGGCAGCGGTGAGGTCCGGGCGGTCGTTCTTGGCGATCTCACTGCCCACGAAGCTGCTCTTGCCGGCATCGGCGGCGGCGGCCACGGATTCCACGGCGGCACTGCCACCGGTGGTGGCGGCGGCATCGAAACCGGTGGTGCGCACGGTGATGACCTTGGTGGCGTCCGCGCTTTGCACGACGGCCATGGCGTTGCCGGCGTAGATCGGGCGCTCGAAGGTGTCGGCCGCTTCGACCTTGGTGATGTCGCTGATCTGGGCCACATCGAGCTTGGCGGCCACGCGTGGGGCCACGTTCTTGCCGCCGGCGGTGGCGGGGAACAGGATGTGCGAGTAGGCACCGGCCACGGCCAGCACCTGCGCGGCGACGTTTTCGGCCAGGCCGTGGGCGAATTGCGCCCCGTCGGCGTGCAGCACCTTGGCCACGCCGGCGATCTGCGCCGCCTGCGCCGCTGCGGCACCGGCGCCCGAGCCGGCCACCAGCACGTGCACGTCACCGCCACAGGCCAGCGCGGCGGTCACGGTGTTGAGAGTGGCACCCTTGATGGAGGCGTTGTCGTGTTCGGCAATAACGAGAGAGGTCATGCGGTGTTCTCCTTGTTGTTCGCGGGGTTCAAATCACTTTGGCTTCATTGCGAAGCTTGTCCACCAGGGTGGCCACGTCCGGCACCTTGATGCCGGCGCCACGCTTGGGCGGCTCGGAGACCTTGAGCGTCTTCAGGCGCGGGGCGACATCGACGCCCAGATCGGCCGGCGTGACGGTGTCCAGCGGCTTTTTCTTGGCCTTCATGATGTTGGGCAGGGTGACGTAGCGCGGCTCGTTGAGGCGCAGGTCGGCGGTGATGACGGCCGGCAGGTTCAGCGACACGGTTTCCAGGCCGCCATCGATTTCACGGGTGACCTTCACGGCGGCGCCCTCGACCTCGACCTTGCTGGCGAAGGTGCCTTGCGGCAGGTCGGCCAGCGCGGCGAGCATCTGGCCGGTCTGGTTGCAGTCGTCGTCGATCGCCTGCTTGCCCAGGATCACCAGGCCGGGCTGTTCCTTGTCCACCAGCGCCTTGAGCAGCTTGGCCACGGCCAGGGGCTGCAGTTCGGCGTCGGTCTGCACCAGGATGGCGCGGTCGGCGCCGATGGCCATGGCGGTGCGCAGGGTTTCCTGGCACTGGGCCACGCCGCAGGAGACGGCGATGACTTCGGTGGCGGCACCCTTCTCCTTCAGGCGGACGGCCTCTTCGATGGCGATCTCGTCGAAGGGATTCATGCTCATCTTGACGTTGGCGATGTCCACCCCTGTGTTGTCCGATTTCACCCGGACCTTGACGTTGTAGTCGACCACGCGTTTGACGGCGACGAGAACTTTCATGAATGTGTGCTCCAGATAGTGATGCAGATAGGTGCGGCCTTGACCGACTGGCCGGCTCGCGCCGAGCCGGCAAAATCGAACGGTCGTGCTTTTTATTATAGGCACGGGCGGACCCAAGTTTAGACGCAGCCACCCAATCCTTCTGTCAATGGAACGACAAATGATTAGTCGACCGAATGGTTGGTTAATTCGGGTAAGTCTGGACATGCGACGGCAACCGCGTCGTTTACAGTCTGCGGCGCAACAAACCGCCGTCTTCGGAGACCCACACATGAAACACTTCGCCCTTTCCGCCCTCGCCACCGCCGCCCTGCTCGGCGCAGGCACCGTCAGCGCCCAGACCGTCTTCACGGTATCGAGCTGGCTGCCGCCCACCCATACCGCCAGCATGGCCCAGAAGGAATGGTGCGACCTGCTCGAAAAGAACACCGCCGGCAAGATGAAATGCAACATCCTTCCGCGTGGCGTCGCGGCGCCTCCTGGCACCTACGACGCCGTCAAAAACGGCCTGGCCGACATCTCGTTCACGGTCCACGGCTACACGCCGGGCCGCTTCGTCCTCACGCAGATGGCCGAAATGCCGTTCCTGGGCAACACATCGGAGCCCCTGTCGATCGCCTACAACCGGGTCGCCTCCAAATACCCCGAGTTCGCCGCCGAACACCAGGGCGTGCGCGTGCTGGCCTTCTTCACCCACGGTCCCGGCATCGTGTTCAACACCAAACGCCCGATCGCCAAGGTTGACGATCTGGGTGGGCTCAAATTCCGCGTCGGCGGCGGCATGGTCAACGAGATCTCCAAGTCGCTGGGCATGAACGTCACGCTCAAGCCGGCCACCGATTCCTACGAGCTGCTCTCGGGCGGCGTGATGGACGGTACCCTGTTCCCGGCCGAATCGACCGAGTCCTTCAAGATCGACAAGATCATCCGCCATGCCACCACCTTCCCCGGCGGCCTGTACAACACCAGCTTCGTGTTCATGATGAACCAGGCCAAGTACGACAAACTGACCCCCGACGAGAAGAAGGCCGTGGACGCCATCTCCGGTGAAACCGCCGCGCGCATCTTCGGACGCGGCTGGGACAAGGTGGACACGCGCGCGCTGGCCCTGATGCAGGCCAACGGCGTGGTGGTCACCAAGGCCGATGCGAAGTTCGTCGCCGACGTGAAGGCCAAGACGGCCCCGCTGGAGCAGAACTGGATCAAGGCCGCCGAAGGCAAGGGCCTGAAGAACCCCGCCAAGGTCATGGCGGAGTTCCGCGCCGAGATCGCCAAACAGGAAAAGTAAGATCGGGCTGTTCCCAGCTTGACCAGGCGGCGCCCGCAGGCAATGGGCGCCGCCTTTCTTTTGTTTGAACCGGTGACACCATCTTGAACAAGATCTTCGAATCCCTCTGCGGCGTGCTGGCCGGCGTGGCGCTGTTCGCCATCATGGCCCTGACCTTCTTCGACGTCGGCGGGCGCAAGCTGCTTTCCCATTCGATCACCGGCTCGCTGGAGCTGACCGAACTGCTGATGGTGGTGGTGATCTTCGCCGCAATGCCCCTGGTGTCACGGCGCGGCGAACATGTCGTGTTCGATTCGCTCGATCCCTACCTGCCCCATTTCGTGCGTGTGGTTCAAAGGGCGCTGGTCCAGGCCGTCTGCGCCATCACCTTGCTCGGGCTGGGCGTGCTGATGTGGAAGACAGGCAACAGTTTCCTGGAAAGCGGTGAAACCACAGCCCAGCTCACCATCCCGAAGGCGCCGTTCATCTATGGCATGAGCGTCTTCTGCTTCCTCACCGGCCTGGTGCATCTTGCGTTCGCGCTGCGGCCCGGCCAGGCGGCGGATGAAGGCGAAGGAGGAACGCTGTGACCGAAGCGCTGACCGGTTTCATCGCCATCTTCGCCCTGGCCCTGCTTCGCGTGCCACTCGCCGTGGCCATGGGTCTGGTGGGCATCACCGGCATCGGTCTCACGCGGGGCTGGGGGCCGGCGCTGGCCAGCACCGCGCAGGTGGTTCAGGAAACGGGTTTCGCCTACACGCTGTCGGTGATCCCGCTGTTCATCCTGATGGGCAATTTCGTCGCGCGCGCCGGTCTGGCCCACGAGCTGTTCCACGCGGCCTACGTGTTCATCGGCCACCTGCGCGGCGGACTGGCGCACGCCACCATCGCGGCGTGCGCCGGCTTCGGCGCGATCTGCGGCTCGTCGATCGCCACCGCCGCGACCATGAGCAAGGTGGCCTATCCGTCGATGAAAAGGCTGGGCTACAGCGATTCGCTGTCGACCGGCGTGATCGCGGCCGGCGGCACGCTGGGCATCATGATCCCGCCCAGCACCATCATGGTGATTTACGGCATCGTGACCGAAACCAACATCGGCAAGCTGTTCGCGGCCGGCGTCATTCCGGGCATCCTGACCGCCATCCTGCTGATGGTCGCGGTGGTGGTGATGACACTGCGCGACCCCGAACACGCCCCGGCCGGCGAGCGTTTCGACTGGACAGAACGCTGGCGGGCGCTGCGCGGCATCTGGGGCGTGCTGCTGCTGGTGATCGTGGTTCTGGGCGGCATCTATGGCGGCATCTTCACCGCCACCGAAGGCGCCGGCATCGGCGCCGCGGGCGCGTTTTTCTTCGCGCTGGCGCGCCGGGCGCTCACACTGCGCTCGACGCTGGACGTGCTGATCGAGTCCGCGCGCACCACGGCGATGCTGTTCACGCTGCTGATTGCCGCCACCATCTTCGCCAACTTCGTGAACTTCACGAGCATGCCGGTCGATCTCAAGGAGTGGATCACGCACCTGGGGCTCTCGCCCGTGATGATCGTCGCGGCGATGATGGTGATCTACGTGATCCTGGGCACCGTCATGGAAGAGCTCACCATGGTGCTGCTGACCATTCCGTTGTTCTTCCCGATCGTGGTGGCGTTGGGCTTCGACCCGGTCTGGTTCGGCGTACTGATCGTGATGGTGATCCAGATCGGACTGATCTCGCCGCCGGTGGGCATGAACCTGTTCGTCATCAACACCCTGTTGCCGCGCGTGGGGCTGGGCAACATCTTCCGGGGTGTCTGGTCGTTCGTGCTGGTTCAGGTGATCATGCTGGGCATTCTGGTGGCCTTCCCCCAGTTGAGCCTGTGGCTGCCATCTTTCATGGACTGAGGCGGCATCGCCGCGCCCGGCAGGCCCTCGTCACTGTTGGGTGGCCTGGTGGATCACCCGTTGCGGGAACGGTATTCCGACCTTGTTGCTGCGCAGCGCATCCAGAATCGCGATGTTGATCGCGGAACGCACGTTGAGCTGGCCGTTTTCCGGGTCGGCGATCCAGTAACCGAGGGTGAACTCCAGCCCGTCGGCGCCGAAGGCCGACAGCGCCGCGCTGGGCCCCGGATCCTTGAGCACACGGCTTTGCGCCAGCGCTGCCTCCACCAGCAGTCGGCTGACCAGCGCCACGTCGCTGTCGTAGGCCACCGACACCACGGTGGATTGCCAGAGCGTGGTGTCCGCGAGCGACAGGTTTTCGACCCGGTTGTTCACCATCATCTCGTTCGGCACGATCGATTCGCGCCCGGTCACGGCACGGATCACGGTGTAGCGGGCGTTGATGTCGGTGATGCGGCCTTCGAAGTTGTCCACCCGCACGTTGTCGCCGATGCGCATGCTGCGTTCGGCCAGGATCACGAAGCCGCTTACGTAATTGGCGGCCAGGCGCTGCAGGCCCAGGCCGATGCCGACGCCCACCGCGCCGCCCAGCACCGACAGCGCGGTGAGGTCGATCCCGACCGCCGACAGCGCGAGCAGCAGGCCCACGAACATCAGCAGCGCGCTCAACGCGTTGCTGACCGCCTTGCGCAACGAGAGCTCGCTGCCCGATGCCGACCGCAACAGGCGTGCCTCGATCGCCGAGGACACCCACAAGGTGAGGATCAGCACCGCGCCGGCGGTCAGGCCGCCTTCGATGATGTTGCGAACGCTGAGCCGCGTGGACCCCACGCGCCAGTGGATCTGGTCCAGTTCCTCCATCACCAGCGGCAACAGGCCGCTGATCCACAGCACGACGGCGATCCACGCCACCCAGGAAATCGTGCGCTCCACCCAGCGCACCCATCGGGTCTGGTTGAATGCGACCTGCAAGACCTTGACCCCCATCCGGATCGACGCCAGCGCCACCAGCGCTGGAATGGCAATGCGGAACAGCGTCATCGGCAACCAGGGTGTCAGCGCCACGCGCGCCACATAGGCAAGGCTGAGCCACAGCAGCGGAAACAGCAAGCCGTCCACCACCCGCCGCCCGAACAGCACCGATGTGTGTTCGGGCGTGGTGGCACGACGGGCCAGCCAGACCAGAACCCAGGCCACCACGCCGCAGGCGAACAGCACCCCGAGTTCCTTCAGGCTGGTGGGTCGCACCAGGGCCGCGAACCAGCTGTCGAGATCGGGCGCCTGAACCAGGCTGGGCGTCATGCCGGCCATTTCGGATCCCGCTTGTCGATGAAGGCCTGCACGCCCTCCTGGGCCACCGGATGCACCATGTTGCAGGCCATGGTCTGGCTGGCGAGCTGGTATGCGGCCGTGACACCCATCTCGCGCTGCTGGTAGAACAACTGCTTGCCGATCGCCAGCGCCTCGCGCGGTTTGGCCAGGATCGCGGCCACCAGGCGCTCGGTCTCGTCGTCGAGCTCGGCCGCCGGCACCACCCGATTGACCAGGCCACGGGCGCGCGCCTCGGCGGCGTCGATGAACTCGCCGGTCACCAGCATTTCCATCGCCAGCTTCGGGGGCAGGTTGCGCACCAGCGGCACGCTGGGGGTGGCACAGAACAGGCCGGCGTCGATGCCGTTGACGCCAAAACGCGCCGTGTCCACGCTCACGGCCAGGTCGCACTGGGCAACCAGCTGGCAGCCGGCCGCCGTGGCCAGCCCCTGGACCTTGGCAACCACCGGCACCGGCAGTTGCTGGAGTGACAGCATCAGGCGCGAACAGCGGGCAAACAGAGCCTGGAAATAGGCCAGATCGTTCTGCGCCTTCATTTCCTTGAGGTCATGGCCGGCGCAGAACGCCTTGCCGGCGGCGGCCAGCACCACCACCCGTGCCTGCGGATCGGCGCGAACCTGCTCCAGCGCCGCTTCCAGGGCGCCCAGCATGGTCTCGCCCAGCACATTGAATCGTTTCGGGGTGTTGAGTGTCAGCGTGTGCACGCCGCGCGCATCACGGTCGTGCAACAACGGGCTCCCGGCGCCTTGGCCGGCGGTGGCAAGTGGATTCATGGCTGGATTCTGGCTCAAACGACGCCGGATGGTTCACCCAGCCGGCAGGGCCCGTCATCCGTGCCCGGGGGCTTCACCGCCCCGCCAGGACCCGGATGTGCGCCTCCACGCTGCGCGCCAGGGCGCCCAGGTTATAGCCGCCTTCGAGGCAGCTCACGATGCGCCCGTTGGCATGCTGGCGCGCCACGTCCATGATGCGCGAGGTGATCCAGACAAAGTCCTGCTCCACCAGGCCCATCTGGCCGAGGTCGTCGCTGCGGTGCGCATCGAAGCCCGCGCTGATGAAGATCAGTTCGGGCCGGTGTGCCTCCAGGCGGGGAATCCACATCATCTCGACGATCTCGCGCACATCCATGCCCCGCGTGCGCGCGGGCACCGGTACGTTCACCAGGTTGGGCGCATTGGAGCGCGCCCCGCCGACCGGGTAGAACGGGTGCTGGTAGAAGCTTGCCATCAGGATGCGTTCGTCGCCCGCGACGATGTCCTCGGTGCCGTTGCCGTGGTGGACGTCGAAATCGACGATGGCCACCCGTTGCAGCCCATGGCGCTCCAGCGCATATTTCGCGGCGATCGCGACGTTGTTGAAGAAACAGAAGCCCATCGCGGTGTCGCGGCAGGCGTGATGCCCGGGTGGGCGCACGGCGCAAAAGGCGTTGTCCAGTTCGCCGGCCATCACCGCGTCAGTCGCCGCCAGCGCCGCGCCGGCGGCGCGCAGGGCGGCCGCCCAGGTGTGAACGTTCATCGAGGTGTCGGGGTCAACCTGGGTGTGGGTGGGGCCGCCGGCGTCGATTTCCTCGCGCAACACGTCGCTCAGGCCGCGCAGGGCCGCCACGTGCATGCGACCGTGGGCGAGTTCGATGTCGGCCAGCGGCGCCGGGTCGGCCTCGCGACGATCGAGCGAATCCCGCAGGCCGGTGGCCTGGAGATGTTCATCGATGGCGTCAAGCCGCTCGGGGCATTCGGGGTGGCCGGCGCCCATCTCGTGCAGCCGGCAGTCGGGGTGTGTGAAATAACCTGTTTTGTTCACCATAGGCCCAAGGTGTTGGTTTTTCGGATAACGTCGTGCCATGGATGCACGACTGAAAATCAAATCGATTCTGGATCAGCTTAACACGGTGCTGGTGGGTAAATCGCTCCAGGTCCAGGACTGCGTGGGCTGCCTGCTCGCCGGGGGCCACCTGCTGATCGAAGACGTGCCCGGCGTGGGCAAGACCACGCTGGCGCACGCGCTGGCCCGTACCTTCGGCCTGCAGTTCTCGCGCGTGCAGTTCACGGCCGACCTCATGCCCAGCGACCTGGCCGGGGTCTCGGTGTTCGAACGCAGCAAGGAGGCCTTCGTCTTCCACCCCGGCCCGGTGTTCGCCCAGGTCCTGCTGGCCGACGAGATCAACCGGGCCAGCCCCAAGACCCAGAGCGCGTTGCTGGAGGCGATGGAAGAAAAGCAGGTCACCGTCGAGGGCGAAACCCGCCCCCTGCCCTCGCCTTTTTTCGTGATCGCCACCCAGAACCCGCACGACCAGCTCGGCACCTACGCCCTGCCGGAATCCCAGATGGACCGATTCCTGATGCGGATCTCGCTGGGCTACCCCGACCGCCAGGCCGAACGGCAACTGCTTGCCGGCACCGACCGCCGCGACCTGGTGACGCGCCTGCCGCCGCTGCTCACCGCCGACGAGTTGCTGCAACTGCAACAGGCGGTGCTGCGCACGCACGTGGCCGACCCGCTGCTCGACTATGTGCAGGACCTCATCGCCGCCACGCGTTCGGGCCGCTGGTTCCTGCAAGGCCTTTCACCGCGCGCCGGCATCGCTCTGGTGCGCGCCGCGCAGGCGCAGGCGCTGATCAGTGGCCGCGACTACGTGGCGCCCGACGACGTGCAGGCCATCCTGCCGCAGACCGTGGCGCATCGCATGATCCCGGTGAGCGACGCCGGACGCGGCGCCGTCGAGCAGGTGCGCGCGATGCTTGAGGCGGTGCCCTTGCCATGAGCGCCGCGCAGGGCCGCCCCAAGCAAGCTCGCACCGCCGTGCGAAGCACGCAGGTTACCCCGTGCACCGCGCCGGGCCACCCCAGGCACGCTCGCACTGTCATGCGAAGCCTGGAGGTTCGCCAGTGAACGTCGAGGGTTCGGCGTTTGGCGTTGAGCGCGGGGCACCGCCTTCGCCCGCCGCCGGGCCTTCGAGCTTCAAACCGATCGAACGCGCGCGCCAGCGCCTGCGCCGGTGGTTCGAGTCGCGCCTGCCGCTGTCGGACACGATCACGCTGACCCAGCGCAACGTCTACATCCTGCCCAGCCGCCCTGGCCTGATGCTGGCGGCCACGCTCACGGTGCTGCTGGTCGCCTCCATCAACTACCAGCTGAACCTGGGCTACCTGCTGACCTTTCTGCTCGCCGGCAGCGCGGCCGTCGGCATGCACGTGTGCCACGGCACCCTGCGCGGTCTGCGCATGCACCTGCTGCCACCCGAGCCCACGTTCGCCCGCAGCACCACCACGCTGGAGATTCACCTGACCAACGAGCGCCGAACGCCGCGGCGCTCGATTGCACTGAGCGTGGCCGACACCGGGCACTGGACCTGGAGCGACGTGCCCGCACAGGGCGAAGCCCGCGTGACGGTGACGTTCCAGCCCGGCGAACGGGGCCGCCACCGGGTGCCCGCGCTCACCGCCGAAACCCGCTACCCGCTGGGCACCTTTCGCGTCTGGACGGTCTGGCGACCCGCCGCCAGCGTGGTGGTCTACCCGGTGCCCGAACCGCGTGCGCCCGCGCTGCCGCCCGGTGAACCCCGCGCCGGCGGCGCGCAGGCGACCAGCATCCAGCACACCGGCGAGTTCGACGGCGTTCGCGCCTACCGGCGCGGCGATCCACGCAAGCTGGTGTTGTGGAAGAAGCTCGCCAAGGCCGACGAACTCATCAGCCGCGACGGTCAGCAGGCGCAGCGGCACGAACTCTGGCTCGACTACGAGCAAGCCGGCCTGCCGGGCAAGGAGGCCCGGCTCAGCCGCCTGTGCGCCTGGGTGCTGGCGGCCGACCGCCTCGGCATCGATTACGGCCTGCGCCTGCCCGGATTGGCGTACAAGCCCGCCAGCGGCGCCGCGCACCGGCTGGCCTGCCTCGAGGCGCTCGCGCTGTGTTGAACCGCCTCAACGCCCTGCCCCGCGAAGCCCGCGACACCCTGTTCCTGCTGGCGGTGATCGCCTGGATCGTCATGCCCCAGGTTTCGCACCTGCCGGCCTGGTGCACCGCGCTGGCGGCGGCGGTGCTGCTCTGGCGCGGCTGGCTGGCCGTGACGGCACGGCCCCTGCCCGGCCTGGCCTGGCGCCTGGCCCTGCTGGCGATCACCCTGGGCGCCACGCTCTGGACCCACCGCACCCTGCTCGGCCGCGATGCGGGCGTGACCCTGATCGTCGTGCTGCTTTCGCTGAAGACGCTGGAACTGCGCGCACGCCGCGACGCCTTTGTGATCTTCTTCCTGGGCTTCTTCACGATGCTCACGAACTTCTTCTTTTCCCAGTCGCTGCTGACGGCGGGGGCGATGCTGGTGGCCTTGCTGGGGCTGCTGACGGCGTTGGTCAATGCGCACCTGGTGGTCGGCCGACCGCCACTGACCACGGCCCTGAAGACCGCGAGCTGGATGGCCTTGCTCGGCGCGCCTATCATGGCCGTGCTGTTCGTTCTGTTTCCCCGGCTGGCGCCGCTGTGGGGCATCCCGTCGGATGCGATGAGCGGGCGCAGCGGCCTGTCCGGCACGATGCAGATCGGCCACATCGCCAGACTCGCGCTCGACGACAGCGTGGCGATGCGCATCAAGTTCGAAGACCGGCCACCGCCGCAGTACCTGCTGTATTTCCGCGGCCCGGTGCTGAGCCGCTACGACGGGCGTGAATGGCAGCCGGCCCCGGCGCGTGCCGGCCTGCCGGAGCCGCCGGTCGACCTGCGCGTGCTGGGTGCGCCGGTGAACTACCAGGTCACGCTTGAACCGAGCAACCGGCCCTGGCTGTTTGTGCTGGACGCCACCACGCAGGCGCCGCGCCTGCCCAATTTCGAGTTGCGCCAGACGCCGCAGCTGCAGTGGCTGACCAACCGGCCGCTGACCGACCTGGTGCGCTACAACGCCACGAGCCACCCGGAATTCCGCCTCGGCCCGACCCAGGCCCGTGGCACCGACCTGCTGCGACTGCGCGACGACGTGGCGCTGCCGCCGGGCTTCAACCCGCGCACCATCGCGCTGGCCGCCGAGATGCGCCGCGACCCCGCGCTGGCGGCCGCGCCCGCGCCGGCGCTGGTGCAGGCGGTGCTGGAGCGGCTGCGCACCGGCGGCTACCGCTACACGCTGGAGCCCGGCGTCTTCGGCGAACACAGCGCCGACGAGTTCTGGTTCGACCGCCGCGAGGGCTTCTGCGAGCACATCGCCTCGGCGTTCGTGATCCTGATGCGCGCGCTGGACGTGCCGGCGCGCGTGGTCACCGGCTACCAGGGCGGCGAGGTCAACACGGTAGACGGCTTCTGGACCGTGCGCCAGAGCGATGCCCACGCCTGGGCCGAGGTCTGGCAGGCCGGCGCCGGCTGGGTGCGTGTGGACCCGACCGCCGCCGTGATGCCGGGCCGCATCGGGTCGTTCCAGCGCCTGCAGGCGCCGCAGGGCGTGATCGCGACCGCGCTGGTGACCCTCAGCCCCGACCTGCTGGCGCAGCTGCGCCAGGGCTGGGAAGCCGTCAACAACCGGTGGAACCAGTGGGTGCTGAACTACACGCAGAGCAAGCAGCTCGACCTGCTGAAGAACCTGGGCTTCGAGACCCCGAGCTGGGAAGACCTCGCACGGCTGCTGCTCGGCATCCTGGTGGCCGCCAGCCTGCTTGGTGCCGCCTGGACGCTGTGGGAGCGCACCCAGCACGACCCCTGGCTGCGGCTGCTCGCACGGGCGCAGCGCAAGCTGGCCGCCGCCGGCTTGCCGGTACCGGCGCAGGCGCCGCCGCGCGAGCTGGCCCGCCTGAGCGCGCAGCACCTGCCACCCGGTGCGCCGACCGAGGCCCTGCAACAATGGCTGCTGCAGCTGGAGCGGCAACGGTACAGCCGCGACGCCCGCGCGCCCGGCGCGCGCCGGCAACTGGCGGCCCTGCGGCGCCAGTTCAACCACCTGGCCTGGCCCCGTCCATGAAGAAGTCCATTTCGATTACTCTTTTTTTGATAGCTGCTCTTGGCCTGTCGACGCCGGGGTGGAGCCAGAACCTTTCCAAAAAGAAGGTCCAAAAGGCGCTGGAAGCCCCCTCGCAACGCGCAAAGGCCAACGGACCCGCCTATGCCACGCGTGACGACGCCCTGCGCTGGGCCGACGACGTGGCCGCTCGCCGCGACCTGGACCCCGAATGGGTGCGCCTGGTGATCGGCCAGGCCCGCTTCCTGCCCGGCGTGCCCCGGCTGGTGCTGCCACCGCCCAAGGGCACCGCCAAGAACTGGAAGGTCTACCGCAGCCGCTTCATCGACCCCACACGCATCCGTGCCGGTGTCGCCTTCTGGCAGGCCAACCGCGCCGCGCTCGAGCGGGCAGAGAAGGAATTCGGGGTGCCGGCCGAGATCATCGTCGGCATCATCGGCGTCGAAACCATCTACGGCCAGCAACTCGGCAGCTACCGCGTGCTCGACGCGCTGGCCACGCTGGCCTTCGACTTTCCGGCCAGCCACCCCCGCGCGGCGGCGCGCCAGGCGTTCTTCCGCGACGAGCTGGAGCAGTTCCTGTCGCTGGCTCACCGCACCGGCACCGACCCGCTCAATCCCGTCGGCAGCTTTGCCGGCGCGATGGGCATGCCGCAGTTCATGCCGTCGAGTGTGGCGAAGTACGCGACCGATTTCGACGGCGACGGCCGCATCGACCTCACCGGCAGCGCGGCCGATGTGATCGGCTCGGTGGCGAACTACTTCAAGGGCTTCAACTGGCGCCCGGGCATGCCCACGCACTACCCGGTGCGTTTCGATCCCGCCCGGCTCGACCTCGACGCCCTGCTGGTGCCCGACATCCTGCCGACCTTCAGCGTCGAGTCCTTCACCGCCAAGGGCGCGGTGCTCGAAGGCGTTGCCCTGTCCCACCAGGGGCCACTGGCGTTGGTGGAACTGCAGAACGGCGAGGCGCCGCCGAGCTACGTGGCGGGCACCGAGAACTTCTACGTCGTCACCCGCTACAACTGGAGCAGTTACTACGCGATGGCGGTGATCGAACTGGGGCGCGAGGTGGCCGCGGCCTTGGCGGCGGCAAACGCCTCGGCGGCGCGCTGAGGGCGCCGCCCGCTGGTTCAGCGCGGTGGCAGGTACTTGGCCGGGTCCACCGGCTTGCCCTGGCGGCGGATCTCGAAATGCAGTTTGACGCGGTCGGCGTCGCTGTTGCCCATCTCGGCGATCTTCTGACCCTTGCGCACCGTCTGATCTTCCTTGACCAGCAGGGTCTGGTTGTGCGCGTAGGCGCTGAGGTAGGTGTTGTTGTGTTTGAGGATGATCAGGTTGCCGTAGCCGCGCAGGCCGGCGCCCGCATAGACCACCCGCCCGTCGGCGGCGGCCACCACCGGATCGCCGGCCTTGCCGCCAAGGTCCAGGCCCTTGTTCTTGGCTTCGTCGAAGCCGGCGATCACCGCGCCATTGCCAGGCCAGATGAAGGCGACTTCCTCCTCGCCCGACACCACCGCGGGAGCGGCCGAGGCGGGTGCCGCCGCGCTGGCCGCCGGGGCCGCGCTGGCAGCGGGGGCCGCGCTGGCCGCCGACGCGGCCGGTGACGGGACCGGAGCCGGCGTCACCGTGGACGAAGCCACGGGCCGGGTCACCGCACCCGTGGCCGGGGCGGAGGCCGCGGCGGCTGGCGCCGGGGGTACCACCCGCAACACCTGCCCGACTTCGATGAGATTCGGGTTCTCCAGGTTGTTCCAGCGCACGATGTCGCGCCAGGCCTGGCCGGTCTCCAAGCCGATGCGCATCACCGTGTCGCCGCGCTTGACGGTGTAGTAGCCCGGTTTGCCGGCGTTTTCAGCACCGGGGGGCGGTTTGACTTCGGGCGCCACCGCTTGTGTGGCCGTGGCCGTGCGGTCTTCCACCGGCGCCTTGGTCGTCGGTTTGCTCGAACAAGCGGCCAGCGCCATGGCCAACGCCAGACACATTGCAGCCAGACCGGACCGATGGAAGTTCCCTGCCATGTTGTTTCCCTTCACGCGATGCCCGATTTTAGGGGGACAAAATGCACCGCCTCCAGCACCGTCTGCTGCAGCCCCTGCGGCGTCTTGTCCACCACCACCAGCGCCTGCGGCCCGCCGGGTGTCACCATCGGCGCCACCAGCCGACCACCCACCGCGAGCTGTTCGATCCAGGCGTGCGGAATCGCCTCACCGCCGGCAGCCGCGACAATGGCCGCGTAGGGCGCGCCCTTGGCAAAGCCAGCCATGCCGTCGCCGAACAGCAGGTGCACGTTGGCCAGCCGCAAAGGACGCAGGTTGGCCCGGGCCTTGTCGTGCAGGCCGCGCAGCCGTTCGATGCTGTAGACCTCGGTGGCCAGGTGGCTCAGCACGGCGGCCTGGTAGCCGCAGCCGGTGCCGATTTCCAGCACCCGGCCCAGCTTGCCCTTGTGGCCGTGGCGCAGCAGTTCCATCATGCGCGCCACCACGTTGGGCTTGGAGATGGTCTGGCCCAGCCCGATCGGCAGGCTGGTGTCTTCGTAGGCCTGGTTCACAAGCGCCGGGTCGACAAAGTGGTGGCGCTCCACCGCGTTCATCGCCTGCAGCACCGCAGCGTCGGCCACGCCCTGGGCGGCCAGCTTCTGCACCATGGCCGCGCGCACCGCCACCGAGTCCATGCCCAGGCCCGGCGGGCTGGCCACGGCCCGCGCCGGCGCGGCGGTTCGGCCCACCCCCGTCGTCGCGACGCCGTCCTTGCGCGCAGGCGTGGGCCGCCCGTGGAAGAAATCGATCCGGGCCGGAAAACTCGGTCGCTTCGTCATCCGGCGCCCCGTGCGGTGGCGTCCAGCCCCGTGGCCGTGCGAGCCCAGTCCGCGAGGTGGTCGTGGTCGGTCAGGTCCACCTTCAGCGGCGTCATCACGACATGGCCGTGCTCGGTGGCGTGGAAGTCGGTGCCCTCGGCCTCATCCAGCGCGGGGCCGGCGGCGCCGATCCAGTACATGGTCTCGCCGCGCGGGTTGACCTGCGTGATCACCGGCTCGGCGGCGTGCCGGCGCCCGAGGCGGCACACCTTGACCGGCTTGATGCGCTCCAGCGGCAGGTTCGGGATGTTCACGTTCAGGAGCCAGGGCCGGGCACCGATCATCTGCTGCTGCGCCAGTTGCAGGACGATCTCGCGCGCCTTGGCCGCCGCCGACTCGATGTGCGCCCAGCCTTTGTCGATCTGCGAGAACGCGATAGCGGGAATGCCGAACAGGTAGCCCTCCATCGCCGCGCCCACGGTGCCGGAATAGATGGTGTCGTCGCCCATGTTGGCGCCGTTGTTGATGCCCGAGACCACCAGGTCGGGCCGGTAGCCCAGCAGGCCCGTCAGCGCGACGTGCACGCAGTCGGCCGGCGTTCCGTTCACAAACCGGAAGCCGTTGGGCGCCGTGTGCACGTACAGCGGCGCATGCAGCGTGAGCGCGTTGGACTTGGCGCTGTTGTTCTGCTCGGGGGCCACCACCTCGACCTCGGCCACCGTCTTCAGCGCGTCGAACAGCGCCTGGATGCCCGGCGCCTGGTAGCCGTCGTCATTGCAAATGAGGATTTTCATGGGCATTTGGAGTGTCAGCGGATTGTAGGTGGGTGCCTTTGCCGAGAGCAGCGCAACCCCGCGAACGCCGGGGTCGCTGGTGAGACATCGCGCTGGCGGCGCGTGCCCCTATGATCGCGCACTTGTTCTGAAGGAGACCTTCCCGTGCATGCCTGGCTTTGTGAAAACCCCGTGGGCGTCGACGCCCTGACCTGGAAAGAACTGCCCACCCCCGCGCCCAAGGCCGGCGAGGTGCTCATCGAGATCAAGGCCGCCAGCCTGAACTTCCCCGATCTGCTGATCGTGCAGAACAAGTACCAGATGAAGCCGCCCCTGCCCTTCGTGCCCGGCTCCGAATACGCCGGTGTCGTGGCGGCCGTGGGTGAAGGCGTCACGAATCTGAAGGTCGGCCAGAACGTCGCCTGCCTGTCGGGCACCGGCGGCTTCGGCACCCACACCATCGCCCCGGCTGCACTGTGCATGCCGCTGCCACCCGGTTTTTCGCACGTGGACGCCGCCGCCTTCATCATGATCTACGCCACCAGCCACCATGCGCTGGTGGACCGGGCCCAGCTCAAGGCCGGCGAAACCGTGCTGGTGCTGGGCGCCGCCGGCGGCGTGGGCACCGCCGCGATCCAGATCGCCAAGGCCGTGGGCGCCAAGGTGATCGCCGCCGCCTCCACCGACGAGAAGTGCGCGCTGTGCAAATCCCTGGGCGCCGACGCCACCATCAACTACAGCACCGAGAACCTGCGCGACGCGCTCAAGGCGCTGACCGACGGCAAGGGCCCGGACGTCATCTACGACCCGGTGGGCGGCGACTTCGCCGAGCCCGCCTTCCGCGGTATCGCCTGGCGCGGGCGCTACCTGGTCGTCGGCTTTGCCGCGGGCCCCATCCCCTCGCTGCCGCTGAACCTGGCGCTGCTCAAGGGCGCCTCCATCGTCGGCGTGTTCTGGGGCGACTTCGCGCGCCGCGAACCCAAGGCCAACGCCGCCATGATGATGGAGCTGGCCCAGTGGTATGCCCAGGGCAAGATCAAGCCCGTGATCGACCGCACCATGCCCATGAGCGAGCTGAAAGCCGCCTTCGCCCACATGGGCTCGCGCGGGGTGATGGGCAAGCTGGTGATGGTGAATTGACTGGCGGCGCGCCGGTGTTTCCGGGTACCACGGCGCTGTTCCGCTGCGGCGGAAACGCCGCCGCCGGGGCCAGCATGTTCTGAATTGATGGGCTGCGGTTTAAGAAGAATTGAGCAGCCAGCGCCGCTTTTCGCGCTGATCCGTCCGAGCGCCGAGTTGGGCATCGGCGTTCGCAATTACAGACCGCTGCGGGAGTGCTTCGAATAAACTGCTCCAGTAGCCTTATTCACGATCCATAAGTGGTCAAGTTTCCCGAAGAAAGCAAAGCCATTCGAAGTTCTATCAAACGGCGAATCTCGCGTTGGGGTATCTCGCTCTTTGAACCTGAAAATATAGGGTGGTTCTATGGAAACTACCGCGAGACAGGAAATCTCCTTTTCTTTTTCTCTGGCCTCTGATGGGGCCATGGACAGCGTGGTGGAATATTGGATAAAGTTGTAACGGTACGGGAGCGAAACGGTACTTGCTGAGCTGCCAGAGGTGACAATGGAACTCGGTTCGGAATTTGCCCCTGAAGGATAGGCAATAACATAGTCGTCTGCAACGTCGCGAATGATCTCAGTGGTAGCGCCATATGCGTTTTGGCCTGTGTATGTATCCCTTTTGACGTTCGCTCGACCTACCATCAGCTTTCTCAGCTTCAGTAATTCCGGGTTTGGTTCTTTCAGCATGGTGTCCTTAATTGCAAATGCGGGGGCCTTAATTTCGAATATCTGACGATCCGGATCGTATTTCTTCAAACAATTTGACACAAAAGCAATTTGACCAATCGCTTTCATCTTTTCGGTCAAGGCAGTTTCGTACTGCTGTCGTTCCTCTCGCGTAGAGAACTGATCTATCTTCCCAGGCACTGTCTTTATTTGTGTCTCAAGCCATTCAAAAACTTTTGAAGGGTCGTTTCGAAGGAATTCAACAGGAGAAATATCCTCCTTCCAGAAGACCGGTGCAAATGGCGGGGGCTCCGGTTTGGCTTGCTCAACAGCGATGGCGGGAGGCGACACTTTTTGCGGCGCCTTTTCCTTCTTTGGGCCGGTTTGTGCGTAGCCAATCTGGATGCCGAAGAGGATTCCCAATGCGGCGACGAAAGGGTACTTGAGTTTCATCTAAGGTGTCTCCATAAAGCGGTTGACAGCGTGACGTAAATGCCCAGCGAATAGCGTTTTCCGCATCGAGGGCAAGCCATCTGAAATCATCGAATGCCTCCTCAGCGGATAAACCCTGTTGGACTGAATCGCCGGCGGGGCGGTGGCTGCAAAGGGGATTTGCATTCGCGCCCCGCCTGCTGCTTCAAATTATGGACGATATTTCCCAGGTGCCTGCGCGCAAAGGAGCATACCGATGGTGCCAGGCACGCTCCGCAGCTTGTTGGCGAGCCGACCCCACAAACCAGGCAGCCTCGGACCATTCGGTGTCATCGCGACGCGCCAGCCTGGACGCGGAGCCCTCAATGCGTATGCGCCAGCCCGCTCACCAGCGTCACCAGGCCGATGCCCGCACCCAGCCAGACAATCTGGGTCAGGGTTTCGCGGGCGGACAGGCGCTTTTGCAGCTGCGGGATCAGGTCGGCCAGGGCCACGTAGATGAAGCTGCTGCTGGCCACGGCCAGGAAGTAAGGCAGGTAGCCGTGCAAGCGGTCGACGAGGAAGTAGCCCAGCGTGCCACCCAGCGCGGTCACCGCGCCGGCCAGTGACACCTTCACCAGCGCCACCCGCCGGTCGCCGCTGCCGCCGCGCAGCACCACGAGGTCGCCCATGTGGTGCGGCACCTCGTGCGCCAGCACGGCCAGCGCGGCGATCACGCCCAGGCGCAGGTCGGCCATGAAGGCCGAAGCGATCAGGATGCCATCGCCGAAGCAGTGCACGCTGTCGCCGGTCAGCACGGCCCAGCTGCCGGGCTTGTGGTCGTGCCCGTGGGCACGGCCGGCCCCGTGGGCATGGGCGTGCCCCTGCGCGTGGGCGTGGGCATGGCTGTGCGGGTGTTCGTGCGCGGGGTGGCGCGCCTCGGCGCTCGCCGTGCCGTGGTGGTGTTCATGGCCGTGGTGCCAGAGCTCGGCCTTGTCCAGCAGAAAGAAGAACACCAGCCCGACCAGCAGGGTGAGGAACAGGTCGTGCGCACCGGCCTGGCTCTCGAAGGCTTCGGGCAGCAGGTGCAGGAAGGCCGTGGCCAGCAGCGCGCCCGCGGCCAGGCTCAGCATGTGCTGGGTGTAACGGGCCAGCGCGCCGAAGCTCAACGCGGCCGCAATCCAGACGCTGCCGATGCCGGCGGCGAGGGTGCCGACCCAGATCGCTATCAATACCATAGCTGCTCGTGGCCATCCCGTGCTGGGAACAGGCCGATTTGATTGAAAAAACAGAGGAAAACGAGCCCGAAAACACCTCCCGGGCCGCTGCGGGGCACCCAATGGCCCCGTGGGCGGGGACCGGGTGCATTTCATCTTAGCAACCGTGTCAAGTACCCCTGGCGCGGGCGCCGCGCCCCGCTATTCGACGAACAGCAGCGCCGGCGATTCCAGCGCACCCCGCACCGCCTGGATGAAGGCCGCTGCATCGGCCCCGTCCACCACGCGGTGGTCGAACGAGGACGACAGGTTCATCATCTGGCGCACCACGATGGCGCCGCGGCGCACTGCCGGCCGCTCCACGATGCGGTTGACGCCGACGATGGCCACCTCGGGCGCGTTGATGATCGGCGTGTTGGCGATGCCGCCCAGCGCGCCCAGGCTGGTGAGCGTGAACGTGGAGCCGCTGAGCTCCTCGCGTGTGGCCCGGCCGGATCGGGCCGAGTCGGCCACGCGGGCGATCTCGCCGGCGCAGGCCCACAGGTCCAGCGCTTCGGCATGGCGCAGCACCGGCACCATCAGCCCGTTGCCGGTCTGCGTGGCGACGCCCAGGTGCAGCGCGCCAAAACGGGTGATGGTGCCCACCTCGTCGTCGAAGCGGGCGTTGACCTGCGGAAACTCGCGCACCGCCCCCACCAGCGCCCGCACCAGGAAGGGCAACAGCGTCAGGCGCACGCGCCGGCCGTCCCAGCGGGTGTTGAGCTGCTGGCGAAGCGCCTCCAGCTCGGTGACGTCCACCTCCTCCACGTAGCTGAAGTGCGGGATGCGGCGCTTGGCGTCCTGCATCCGCATCGCGATCTTGCGGCGCAGGCCGATGACGGGGATGGTCTCGGTGGTGTGGACTTCTTCGAAGGTGTTGACCCGCACCGGCACCGCCAGCACGGTCTTCACGGGCGCGTCGGGCGCCTCGCGCGCGGGTGAGCGCTCGGCTGCGGGCCCGCTCACGCCGGATGGCGCGAGGTTCGGGTGGGCTCGCGCAAAGGCGTCGAGGTCGGCGTGCACGATGCGCCCGGCCGTCCCGGTGGGCCGCACCTGCTCCAGCGGTATGCCCAGTTCCCAGGCGCGGCGGCGCACGGCGGGCGAGGCAATCGGGCGTTCGCCGGTCGCACCCGCTGCATCGTGCGCGGACGCGGCGTCGATGAGCTGCCGCACGCGCTCGCCCGCACCGGTTGCGGGTGGCCGGGCGAAGGCGGGCAACAGGGGGGACGGCTCGGTGGCGAACGCCTTCGGTGCCGGCGCTGGTGTCGGCGCAGACGCTGCAGGCGCTGCCACCGGTGGGCGGGCCGCTGCGGCGCCGGGCTTCAGGTTGCCCTCGCCGGCCACCTCCAGCCGGATCAGCTCCGAGCCCACGGCCACCGCCTGGCCGATGCGCCCGCCCAGGCTCAGTACCTTGCCCGCGACCGGCGACGGGATCTCCACCGTGGCCTTGTCGGTCATGACGTCGGCCAGCACCTGGTCGGCGACCACCGTGTCACCCTCCTTCACGTGCCAGGCGACGAGTTCGACCTCGGCGATGCCTTCGCCGATGTCCGGGGTCTTGATGACGTACGTGCCCATCATGCCTCCATCACGCGAGAAAAGGCCTGGCCGACGCGGGCGGGACCGGGGAAATACAGCCACTCCTGCGCGTGCGGGTACGGGGTATCCCAGCCGGTCACGCGCTCGATCGGCGCCTCCAGGTGGTAGAAGCAGTGCTCCTGCACCAGCGCCATCAGCTCGGCGCCGAAACCACAGGTGCGCGTAGCCTCGTGCACCACCACACAGCGGCGGGTTTTCTTGACTGAGGCGACGATGGTGTCCAGGTCCAGCGGCCACAGGCTGCGCAGGTCGATGACCTCGGCATCGATGCCGGTCTCGCGCGCGGCGGCCTCGGCCACGAACACCATCGTGCCGTAGGCCAGCACCGTGAGCGCGCTGCCCGGTCGGAACACGCGCGCCGACTCCAGCGGCACCGTGTAGTAGCCCTCGGGCACCTCGCCCAGCGGGTGCTGCGACCACGGCACGACCGGGTTTTCGTGGTGGCCGTCGAACGGGCCGTTGTACAGGCGCTTCGGTTCCAGGAAGATCACCGGGTCGTCGTTTTCGATGGCGCTGATCAGCAGGCCTTTGGCATCAAACGGGTTGCACGGCATCACGGTACGCAGGCCGCAGACCTGGGTGAACAGCGCCTCCGGGCTCTGGCTGTGGGTCTGCCCGCCATAAATGCCGCCGCCGCAGGGCATGCGGATGGTGATGGGCGCCGTAAACTCGCCGGCCGAGCGGTAGCGCAGCCGCGCCGCCTCGGAGACGATCTGGTCCGAGGCCGGGTAGAAGTAGTCGGCGAACTGGATCTCGGGCACGGGACGCAGCCCGTAGGCGCCCATGCCCACCGCCGCGCCGACAATGCCGCCCTCGGAGATCGGCGCGTCGAACACGCGGGATTTGCCGTACTTCTTCTGCAGACCTTCGGTGCAGCGGAACACGCCGCCAAAGTAGCCCACGTCCTGGCCGAAGATCACCACGTTGGGGTCGCGCTCCAGCATCACGTCCATGGCCGAGCGCAAGGCCTGGATCATGCTCATCGGCGCGGTCTTCACGCCGGGCGGTGCGGTGGTGGTCATGCGCGTCCCTCCAGTTGCGCCAGCTGGCCGCGCAGGTGCGCCGGCATGACCTTGTAGACGTCCTCGAACATCGACGCCGCACTCGGAATGTGGCCGTCGAGCAGCGTGCCGTGGGACTCGGCCTCCTGTTGCGCGCCGGCCACCTCGGCCTCCAGCTCCGCCTGGAGCTGCGCGTGCTCCTCCTCGGACCAGAGCTTTTCGCGGATCAGGTGCTGCTTCAGCCGCGCGATCGGATCGCCGAGCGGGAAATGCGCCCAGTCATCGGCCGGCCGGTATTTGCTCGGGTCGTCGGAGGTGGAATGCGGGCCGGCGCGGTAGGTCACCCACTCGATCAGGGTCGGCCCCAGGTTGCTGCGTGCGCGCTCGGCCGCCCAGGTGGACGCCGCGTGCACGGCCAGAAAGTCATTGCCATCCACCCGCAGCGACGGGATACCGCAGCCGATGCCGCGCGCGGCGAAGGTGGTGCCCTCCCCGCCCGCGATGGCCTGGAAGGTAGAGATCGCCCACTGGTTGTTCACCACGTTCAGGATCACCGGCGCGCGGTACACGTGGGCAAAGGTCAGCGCGGTGTGGAAGTCGGCCTCGGCCGTGGCGCCGTCGCCGATCCAGGCCGAGGCGATCCGGGTGTCGTTCTTGATCGCCGAGGCCATGGCCCAGCCCACTGCCTGGATGAACTGCGTGGCCAGGTTGCCAGAGATCGAGAAATAGCCCGCACTGCGTATCGAATACATCACCGGCAGTTGCCGGCCCTTGAGCGGGTCGTGCGAGTTCGACATGAGCTGGCACATGAGCCCGACGAGCGGCACCTCGCGCGCCATCAGCAGGCTTTGCTGCCGGTAGGTGGGGAAACACATGTCGCCCTCGGCCAGCGCCAGCGCGTGCGCCGCGCCGATGGCCTCCTCGCCCAGGCTCTGCATGTAGAACGACAGCTTCTTCTGGCGCTGCGCCAGCAGCATGCGCGCGTCGAACACCCGGGTTTTCATCATCGCGCGCAGGCCCTTGCGCAGGAGTGGGGGCGCCAGCTTGGGTGCCCAGGGACCGACGGCCTGGCCATCGTCGTCGAGCACCCGCACCAGGCTGAAGGCCAGATCGCTGGTGTCGACCGGCTTCACCTGCAGCGGCGGGCGCCGCGCCGCGCCGGCGGCGGCCAGGTGCAGGTAGGCGAAATTGGTCTCGCGACCGGGGCGGGCCGATGGCTCCGGCACATGCAGGTGCAGGGCGTGGTGCGACTTCATGGGTGGGTCTCCTCGCGGTGTCAGGCGCAAGCATGGCACCGAAAAGAGCCGCCGGCAATGGTCAGCCGGACCGCCGTCGTTTCGAGCACTCATTGACAAGGGACAAAGACAGTGAAGACAGCGCCTGCGACTGCCTTGCCCGGCGACACGCCTCATCCTAGGATGTTCCTGCGGGCGGTTCGGCAGCAGGGTCGCCGGCAGGCGGGGCCATCGAGCCGATGGCTGTTGCGGAATGTCCGACCCATGTCGCATCGCGTGCATCGATTCATGTCACTCGAAAGGCGGGCACCATGGTTGACCTCTCCAAGCGCGATCTGTTGAAACTTTCCGGTCTGGCCGGTGGCGCGGTGGCACTGGGCAGCGGGCTGAGCGGCTGCGGTCTTGGGAGCACGGCCAACGCGGCGCCCGGGCTGTCGCCCGAAAAGAACACGCTTTTTGCCAACCTGCCCCAATACATTTTGGGCTCCAAGCCGGTGGTGGGCGACATGATGCGCATCACCTTTCTCGGCACCACGCCCCTGGAACGGCTCACCCAATCGTGCACCAGCGTGTTCGTCGAACTGGGCAACGGCGAGAGTTTCGTCTTTGACTGCGGCGCGGGTGTGACGGTGAACTACACGACAATGCAGATCGCGTACTCGAAGATGCGCAAGATCTTTCTGACGCACCTGCACGGCGACCACACCAGCGATCTGACCCACATCTACTGCTTCGGTCCGCAAGGCGACGCCAAATCGCCGCTGTACATCTGGGGACCGTCCGCCTCGGGTGTGCCGGACCCGCAAGGCATCCTGTACGACGACGGCACGCTGAACTTCGCCTACCATTTCCGCGAGATGAACCGCTGGCACACGGAGTCGCAGAGCTTCGTACCGACCCGCTACAAAGACGCCGAGGGCGACGGTTACGACATCTTTGCGACCGAACTGAACTGGCGAAACGGCGACACCTCGCGCACCTGGAGCACACGTCCCACGATTCGCAAGCCCGCGTCGGGCCAGTGGGTCGCCTACGAGGACAACGGCGTGCGGATCTCGTACTTCCCGGCGATTCACGGCCGCGCGGGCTCGGTGAGCTACAAGCTGGAGTGGAAAGGCCTGTCGATGATCTTCACCGGCGACACCAAGCCCAACCGGTTCCTGATCGAGAACGCCACCAATGGCCCGAGCGCGGTCGATGTGCTGATCAGCGAGATGGTCGTGCCGCCCCAGTTCTGGGCCGCCAAGCTCAGCGGCCAGAGCGATCCGAACAACATCGAGTACCAGCTGGCGCTCAAGAATTCCTGGGCCGTCCAGGAGAATTCGCACACTCCGCAAAAAGCCTTCGGCTACATCCTCAACGAGATCGCCAAACAGGGCAAGGCACCCCGCCTGGCCGTCGGAACCCACTTCCAGGCCGAGGATGACACCATCGTGCCGGCACTGGCCGACATCCGCTCGTGGTATTCAGGACCCGTCACCGTGGCGAGCGACTTCATGGTGATCGACGTGACGCGCGAGGCGGTCACACCGATGCGCGCGGTGGTCTCGGACTACGCCTGGAACCCACCGCCGGCCGACCCGCGCAGCGGCAACACCGAAGATCCCAAATACAAGGACACCCGCAGCGTCAACCCCTATGCGCCCATGGCGCCCCTGGCGCAATTCGACCCGTGGCTGCTGGCCCACGTGATTCCGCCGTGCTTCTACGACCCGGACGATCTGAGCTGCGTCACGCCCTATCCGCCGCCCTACAAGTCGGAATAGGCTCGCAGGCCCTTGATCCGGCGGAAAAACAATGAAACCTTTGCGCAGGGCTCGTGATCGGTAAGTAGGGGATTTGCGCGTATCCTGCGGCTCTTGAACCCAACCAAGGAGCAAGCCATGCGGCACCTGTCTGTCCATTTTTCTGCGGCGATGCTGCTGGTCGTTTTTCAGCGGCTGCCAGCGCCCAGACTTCCCCACCCGCAACTGCCCAGACACCGGCAGTCGCCGCTTCGAGCCCCACGCCCAAGGCCCAGTACGACGCCGACGTCAAACAGGCCAAGGCGCGCCTCGATGCCGACAACAAGATCTGCAATGCCGAAGCCGACTCGGCCGTTCGCATGCAGTGCAAACGCGATGCCCAGGGCGAGTACGACAAGGCGGTGGCCGCGGTCAAGTCCCGACTGACAGCCGCCGGGCAGCCCGCACCCGCTGCCGCAGCCTGCGCGGACTGCGGCAAGGTGACGGCTGTCAAGCAGGTGGAAAAGAAAGGCGAAGCCAGCGCCGTCGGTCTGGTCGGTGGCGCGGTGGTCGGCGGCGTGCTGGGTCACCAGGTGGGCGGTGGCGTTGGCAAGACGTTGGCCACAGCGGCCGGCGCGGCTGGCGGCGCCTACGCGGGCCGCGAGGTGGAAAAGAAGGTCAAGTCCAAGAAGGTGTGGAAGGTCGACGTCAACTTCGGCAGCGGCGGCACCCACAGCTTCGAGTTCGAGAGCGACCCCGGTTACAAGGTGGGCGACAGCGTCAAGCGCGCGGGCAACAGCATCGCGCGCCCGTGACAGGTCGCAATCCGTGATCGCTTCAGCGCGCGGCTATGATGCCAGTCGGGCCGCTGCCTGCGGTTTCTTTCCGGCCCGCGCACGGTGGCGCCAAGGTCGATATTGAGGAGGTTCAGGTGATCAAACGCATTGTTTCCTGGCTCACGGGGGCGGCCTTGGGGCTGACCCTGCTGCTGCCGTTGCAAGGCCAGGCGCAGACGGCCAAACCGTTCAGCAACGAGCAACTCGAACAGATGACGGCGCCCGTCGCCCTGTTCCCCGACGCCCTGCTGGCCCAGCTGTTCATGGCCACGACCTACCCCGAGGATTTCGCGGCGGCTGCGGCGTGGTCCAAGGCGCACCCCAATGAAAAGGGCGACGCGGCCGTCAAGCTGGTGGAAAACCAGCCCTGGGATCCTTCGGTGGCCTCGCTGGTGGCCTTCCCCGATGTGCTGATCACGTTTGGTGCGCAGCCCGAATGGGTGCGCAACATGGGTGACGCCTTCCTGGCGCAGCCCGAGGACGTGATGAACGCGGTGCAGCGCCTGCGCCAGCGCGCCCAGCAGGCCGGCAACCTCAAGAGCAACGAACAGGTCACGGTGTCGACGCAGCCAGCCGCGCCGGCGCCCACGACCGTGGTGGTGCAGCAGTCCGCGCCGCCGCCGCAGGTGATCGTGATCGAGCCGGCGCAGCCCAGCATGGTCTTTGTGCCGGCCTACAACCCGATGTACGTGTTCGGCCCCTGGCCCTACCCGGCCTACGCGCCCTTCTTCTTCCCGCCACCGCCGGGCTACTGGTTCTCGCGCACCATCGCCACCGGCATCGCCTGGGGTATCGGCATCGGTATCAGCAACGCGCTGTGGGGCGGCGTCAACTGGGGCCGCGGCAGCGTGAACATCAACGTCAACCGCTACAACAACATCAACGTCAACCGCCAGATCAACGCCAACGGCAACCGCGCCAACTGGAACCACAACCCCGAGCGTCGCGGCGCCACCCCCTACCGCGGCGGCGACGCGACCCGCCAGAACCTGAACCGCCAGTACCAGGCCGGCAGTCGCGAACAATTCCGCGGCAAGGACGCTGTCGCGCGCGACCCCGCCCGTGACGCCAGCCGCGAACGCGCCGCCCAGACCATGCAGGACCGGGGCGTGGCGGCATCGACCGGATCGGCCATGGAACGGGCGCAGAGCATCGATCGTGGTGCCGTCCAGCAAGGGCGACAGGAGATGAACCGCGGTGCCGCCCAGCAGGGCCGGCAAGAGATGAACCGCGGCGGGCAGGCGTTCGGTCAGGGCGCGGCGGGCCGCGACAACGCGCTCGCCGGAGCCGGCGACCGCCAGTCGCGCCAGCAGATGGACCGTGGCGCGGCCAGCCAGCAGGCAGCCCAGCGTGGCGGCTTCGAGGGCGCGCGTCCCGCGCCCGCCGGTGGCGGCGGGGGACGAGTGGGCGGTGCAGGCGGCGGCGGTGGCGGCGCGCGCACGGCTGGAGGTGGTGGCGGCGGCCGTGCCGGTGGTGGCGGCCGTGGCCGGTAACAGGAGAAACTGGACATGAAGAACCCCAAACAAGCCCCCGCCGCCATCCGAATGGCCCTTGGTGCCATCACCCTCGGTGGCGCATTGGTTGTGTCCACGCCGGTGTTCGCCCAGAAGGCGTTTCCCACCCCGACCGCGGCCGCCGAGGCGCTCGTGGACGGTCTGGCCCGCAACGACAGCGATCAGATCCAGGCCGTGCTCGGCGCCGGTTACGCGCGCTACATCCCGCCCGAATCGGCCGACTACGCCGACCGGATCAGGTTCCTGGAAGCCTGGTCGCGCGGCAACAAGATCGTGCCGCAAGGCGACAACCGCGCGGCACTGGAAGTCGGCACACACGGCTGGACGCTGCCGATCCCGATCGTGAAAACCGCCGCCGGCTGGCGCTTCGACATCCGCCAGACCCCGAAGGAACTGCAGACCCGCCGCATCGGCCGCAACGAGCTGGCCGCGATCCAGACCGTGCTGGCCGTGACCGACGCGCAGGAGGAGTTCTACGCGGCCAACCCCGACGGCCTGCCCGTCAAGCACTTCGCGATGCGGGCCGTCTCTTCACCCGGCAAGCGCGACGGGCTGTACTGGCCGACGGCGCCGAATGCGCCCGAGAGCCCGCTCGGGCCTGCGTTCGCCGATGCCCGACCGGGCCAGGCCTACCACGGCTACCGCTACAAGGTACTGACCGAACAGGGCAAGGACGCCCCGGGCGGCGCCAGGAGCTACGTGCGCAATGGCCTGATGACCGAAGGCTTCGCGCTGGTGGCCTGGCCCGAGCGCTACGGCGACAGTGGGGTGATGACCTTCATCGTTAACCGCGACGGACAGGTGCACCAGAAAAACCTGGGACGCAACACCGCCGGCGTGGCAAAGCAGATGAAGGCCTACAACCCCGATAGCAGCTGGCAGAAGGTCGAACCGAATCGTTGAGGCGATGCTCGTGCACGGCCGGGAGCAGCCAGCGCCCCGCGGCATGCCAGCCTACACAAGGTCGTCTTCGGGATCGGGGCGTTGCGTGAACCGGGCAGGCCGCTTCTGGAGGAATGCGGCGATACCTTCCAGCGAGTCCGGCAACAACGAGGCCGTGGCCATGCGCTCCACGGCAAAGTCATAGGCCAGATTCTGGGGCAAGTCGATCTGACGGTAGAACGCCTGTTTGCCGAGAGCCTTCGACAACGCGCTCCCGCGGGTGGCCCTGTCGATCAGATCCCGCGTGGCGGACTCCAGCTCCTCAGGCGGAACCGCCTTGTTGATCAGCCCCCATTCGGCGGCGGTGCCAGCGTCGATGGGATCGCCGGTCATTGCCATTTCCAGCGCCCTTTTGCGCCCCACGTTTCGGCCGACGGCCACCAGCGGCGTGTGACAGAACAATCCCGCTTTGCCACCGGGGATGGCAAATGTCGCCGTCGAAGCTGCCACCGCAAGGTCGCAGCTGGCCACCAGTTGGCAGCCGCCGGCCGTGGCCAGCGCATGCACGCGGGCCACGACCGGTTGCGGCATGGACTGGATGGTGTTCATCATCGTCGTGCACACGCCAAAGAGCTCTCGGGCCTGGGCCAGACTGGCGCCAGCCAGGTCGGAAAAATCATGTCCGGCGCTGAATACCGGGCCGTTTGCCGCCAGGATCACCCCACGAACGTCTGTCCGGGCCAAGGCCTGAAGCACCTGGGTCAATTCACGCATCACCGCCAGTGACAACGCATTGCGTCGCTCGACGCGATTGAGGGTGACCGTGGCGATCGGTCCGTCCACGGCAACCAGAAGATGGTCGTACGTCTTGTTCATGACGGCATTCTGCACCGCGTCGCCGGGAAACACCTCAACCCGCAAGCTTGCCAGATGCGGGCCTGGCCATTGGAATCAGCCACCACGTCCACGCACGGGCGCGTCCGGAACCGTTTCAAGCCACGCCATTGGCCTTGAACCAGGCCAACGCACGCTTCCACCCGTCTTCCGCGGCTTCCTTCCGGTAGCTGGGGCGATAGTCGGCATGAAAAGCGTGGGGTACGTCCGGATAGACCACAAACCGGGAAGCCTTGGCCGCCGCGTCGCCGCCCGCGAGCGCCCCCTTCATCCTCTCCACCGAATCCAGCGGAATGCCGGTGTCCGCCCCTCCGTACAGACCCAGCACCGGCCCGGCCAGCTTTGGGGCGACATCGATGGGGTTCTGGGGCGTCCGTTGGCTGTGCTCCCCCACGAGGCGCCCATACCAGGCCACCCCGGCCTTGACATGCCTGTTGTGGGCGCTGTAGAGCCAGGTTTGACGTCCGCCCCAGCAGAAGCCGGTGACGCCAAGCTTTGACACGTCCCCCCCCGTTTGCGGCGGCCCATTTGACCGCGGCATCCAGATCACCCATCACCTGTGCATCGGGCACCTTGTCGATGACTTCGGCCAGCAGCCTCGAAACCTCCCCATAGCTCTGCGCGTCGCCCTGGCGCTCGAACAGCTCCGGCGCAATCGCAAGATAGCCGGCGCGGGCCAGACGTCGGGCGGTGTCGGCGATGTACTCATGAACACCAAAGATCTCGGAGACGACCAGCACCACCGGCAGCCCGGTCTTGCCCGCCGGGGCGGACCGGTAGGCTGGCATCTTGAAGCCATCGACGTCAATGACGACTTCGCCTGAGACGAGGCCATCCGACGGCGTCTTGATCGCCGTCTGCGCCATGATCGGTAGCGTCGCAGCGGCATACCCGACGCCGAGTGCCGCTTTCAGCGCGATACGCCGCGAAGGCCCGGCTTCGGTGGTGGTGCCCGGCAGCAAGGCTTCGAGTTCCTGTCGCAGGTCGTTGGTCAGCATGGTGGCTCCGGTGGACTTGGATGGTGGTTGATGACGAGGCCGCTAGGGTGGCCGAAATCCACCCCCGCCGCACCCGTCCCCGAATGAGGCGCCACGCGCCGCGCGGTTCCCGGCGGTGGATCCGGAAAACCCGCAGGACAGGATGCGGAAGCACCCCTCAATGCGCCGCCTCCCAGTTCGCCCCCACGCCGACCTCGGCCAGCAGCGGCACGCTGAGCTCGGCCACGCCGGCCATCAGGCGGGGGATTTCGTTGCGCAGCCAGTCCACCTCGGCCTCGGGCACCTCGAAGACCAGTTCGTCGTGCACCTGCATGATCATCTTCGTGGCGCGTTGTTCGCGGTCCAGCGTGTGCTGCACGGCCACCATCGCTTTCTTGATCAGGTCGGCAGCGGTGCCCTGCATGGGCGCGTTGATGGCGGCGCGTTCGGCGCCGGCGCGGCGCGGGCCGTTGGGGCTGTTGATTTCGGGCAGTACCAGGCGGCGGCCGAAGACGGTTTCGACATAGCCCTGGGCCTTGGCCTGGGCCCGGGTCTCGTCCATGTAGCGCTTCACGCCGGGGTAGCGCTGGAAGTAGCGGTCGATCCACGCCGCGGCGGCCTTGGTCTCGATGCCCAGGTTTTTGGCCAGGCCGAAGCTGCTCATGCCGTAGATCAGGCCGAAGTTGATGACCTTGGCATAGCGGCGTTGCTCGCTGCTGACCTGGTCGGGCGCCACGCCAAAGACCTCGGACGCAGTGGCGCGGTGCACGTCCTGCCCTTGGCGGAACGCGGCCAGCAGGGCTTCGTCACCCGAGAGGTGCGCCATGATGCGCAGCTCGATCTGGCTGTAGTCGGCACTCGCGATCGCACAGCCGGGCGGCGCCACAAAGGCCTCGCGCACGCGCCGGCCCTCGGGCGTGCGGATGGGGATGTTCTGCAGGTTGGGGTCGTTGCTGGACAGGCGCCCGGTCACGGCCACGGCCTGCGCGTAGTGGGTGTGCACCCGGCCGGTGCGTGGCAGCGCCATCTGCGCCAGTTTGTCGGTGTAGGTGCCCTTGAGCTTGGACAGGCTGCGGTGCTCCAGGATCTTCGCCGGCAGCGGATAGTCTTCGGCCAGCTTTTCGAGCACCTCCTCGTCGGTGCTGCGTGCGCCGGTGGCGGTTTTCTTGATGACCGGCAGGCCGAGTTTGTCGAAGAAGATTTCGCCGAGCTGCTTGGGGCTGCTCAGGTTGAAGGGCTGGCCCGCGATGGCATAGGCCTCTTCTTCGAGCGCCACGATGCGCTGGCCCAATTCGTGGCTTTGGCGGCTGAGCGTGGGCGCGTCGATCAGCACGCCGTTGCGCTCGATGCGGTAGAGCACCTCGCTGCTGGCGATCTCCAGTTCGTAGATGGCGCGCAGGCGCGGCTCGGCCTGCAGGCGCGGCCACAGGGCCTGGTGCACGTCCAGGGTCTGGTCGGCGTCTTCGCAGGAATACCGCGCCGCCTGCTCCACCGGCACCTGCGCGAACGGAATCTGGTGCGCGCCCTTGCCGCACAGGTCTTCGTAGCTGATGCCGCTGCGGCCCAGGTGGCGCTCGGCCAGGCTGGCCAGGTTATGGGGTTTGTGCACTTCGAGCACGTAGCTTTGCAGCATGGTGTCGTGGGCGTAGCCCTGCACCTCGATACCGTGGTTGGCAAACACATGGCGGTCGTACTTGACGTGCTGGCCGAGTTTGGCGCGCGAGGCGTCTTCCAGCCAGGGCTTGAGGCGCGCCAGCACCTCGTCGAAGGGCAGTTGTGCGGGTGCATCCGGCCCGGCGTGGCGCAGCGGGATGTAGACCGCCTCGCCGGGGGTGACACTGAGGCTGATGCCAACGATCTCAGCCTTCATTTCGTCGAGCGAGGTGGTTTCGGTGTCCAGCGCCACCAGCTTGGCGGCGTGAATCCGCTCGAACCAGCGCTCGAAATCGGGCCAGGTGAGGATGGTGTCGTAGCGGGTGTCGCGGGCGGCGGCCGGCGCGGGCGCGTCGTCGAACAGGCTGGCGGTGACACCGGTTGCGGTCGATGGGTTCGCGCCGTGGGGGCCGTCATCCACCGCCGCCAGTGCCTTCGCCAAGCCCTTGAACCCGAATTTCTCATAAAAAGCCTTCAAATCCAGCGTCTTCTGGTCATTGAATGCTATTGAATCAAGAGCAGGCAAACCGGCCACCCAGCCCGACAGGTCGCAGTCGGTCTTGATGGTCAGCAGCTGGCGGCCGGTGGGCAACCAGGGCAGCGCCTTGCGCAGGTTTTCGCCCGCCACGCCCTTGATGGTGTCGGCCTGGGCCACCAGCGCGTCGAGTGAGCCGTGTTCCTGCAGCCATTTGGCGGCGGTCTTGGGACCCACCTTTTCCACGCCGGGCACGTTGTCGACCGCGTCACCCACCAGGGTCTGGAAGTCCACCATCAGCCGCGCGGGCACGCCGAATTCGGCCTCCACACCGGCCAGGTCGCGACGCTTGCCGTTCATGGTGTCGATGATGGTGATGTGCTCGTTGACCAGCTGGGCCAGGTCCTTGTCGCCGCTGGAGATGAGCACCTCGACGCCCTGCCCCGCTGCCGTCACGGCCAGGGTACCGATCACGTCGTCGGCCTCCACGCCGGGCACGTCCAGCACCGTCCAGCCCAGCAGGCGCACCACCTCGTGAATCGGTGCGATCTGCGCCCGCAGGTCGTCGGGCATGGGGCTGCGGTGTGCCTTGTATTCAGGGTAGATCGCGTCGCGGAAGGTGGGGCCGGAGGCGTCGAACACGCAGGCGGCGTAGTCGGCCCGCACGTCCTTGCGCAGCGACTGCATCATGTTGATCATGCCGCGGATGGCGCCGGTGGCCGGGCTGGCCGGGTCGCCGGGCACGGCCCGCAGGTCGGGCATGGCGTGGAAAGCGCGATAAAGGTAGCTGGAGCCGTCCACCAGCAGCAGGGTCTTCTTGTCGGTCATGGGCGCATTGTGCATGGGCGTGGCCGCCGGCGCGGCCCCCTACAATCCACCCTGGCGCGCGGGTGGTGCCGCGGCGCGGTTTCAGGCCCGCCACCCCCCCCCGATCCCGGTTTTTCAGGTTCAAAATGGCCTGATCCCAGCGTCGAATGGTCACCAACAGCTATGTTTTCATAAGCACTCGCGATCCGCTCACGGCCTTGGCCGTTGAAGCCTCGAAGTGCCCCAACCACTTTTGAACGATGGCCGTCTTTACCGAAGTCACCCCGGAAGAGGCCCAGCGGCTCCTGGACGAGCTGAACCTGGGCCCGCTCACCGAATTGCGCGGCATCGAGGGTGGCATCGAAAACACCAATTACTTCGCGACCACGTCCGCTGGCCGCTACGTGCTGACCCTGTTCGAGCGCCTGTCGTTCGAGCAGCTGCCGTTCTACCTGTACCTGATGAAACACCTGGCGCAGCACGGCATCCCGGTGCCGGACCCGGCCACCAACGAACGGGGTGAGATCCTGCACACCGTGTGCGGCAAGCCCGCCGCGGTGGTGAGCCGGCTGCGTGGCAAGAGCCAGCTCGCGCCCGATGCCAGCCATTGCGCGGCCGTGGGCGCCATGCTGGCGCGCATGCACCTGGCGGGTCGCGATTTCGAGCGCAGCCAGCCCAATCTGCGCGGCCTGCCCTGGTGGAACGAAACCGTGCCGGTGGTGCTGCCCTTCCTGAATGCCTCGCAGGCGGCCCTGATCCGCGGCGAGCTGGCGTACCAGAACCATGTCGCCGCCGGCAGCGCCTATGCGGCCTTGCCGCGCGGGCCGGTGCATGCCGACCTGTTCCGCGACAACGTGATGTTCGATGGCGAGACGCTCACCGGCTTCTTCGACTTCTATTTCGCCGGGGTCGACACCTGGCTGTTCGATGTGGCTGTCTGCCTGAACGACTGGTGCATCGACCTGGGATCCGGCGAGGCGGACGATAACCGCACCGACGCTTTTGTGCATGCCTACGAGTCCGTGCGTCCGTTCACCGCCGCCGAGCGCCAGTTGCTGCCGGCCATGCTGCGGGCCGGCGCGCTGCGCTTCTGGGTGTCGCGCCTGTGGGACTTCCACCTGCCACGCGAGGCCTCGATGCTCAAGCCCCACGACCCCACCCACTTCGAACGGGTGCTGCGCCAGCGTGCGGCGCATCCGGTGGCAGCATGACTGACATGCCCCCACGCTCATCACTTCGTGTATTCGCTGCCCCCCGAGGGGGCCTCAGCCTCCTTGAGGCGGCTCGGCGGAGGCTGACATGAAACTCAACATCGTTCCCGCCCGCACCGGCCTGGTCTGGGTCAAGCTCGGCATCGCCACCTTCTTTCGCCAGCCGCTGGCCTTTGCGGGCCTGTTTTTCATCTACATGGCGGTCATTTCGGTCGCGACGATCGTGCCGTTCATCGGCAGCGCGTTGGCGCTGGCGCTGCTGCCAGCGGCCACTCTGGGGCTGATGGCGGCCACGCTGGAAGCGAGCCGGGGCAAATTTCCGATGCCCACGATCCTGATCAGCGCTTTCCGGGCCGGGCGCCAGCAGGCCGGCGCCATGTTGACGCTGGGCGGGATGTACGCCGCGGGCTTCCTGGCCATCATGGGCATCTCCACCTTGCTGGACGGCGGCAAGTTCGCCCGGCTGTACCTGTTGGGCGGGAAGATTTCGCAGGAACTGGTCTCCGCGCCCGATTTCCAGAGCGCCATGTGGGTGTCCACCGCCCTGTATGTGCCCTTGTCGATGCTTTTCTGGCACGCGCCCGCGCTCGTTCACTGGCACGGCGTGTCCCCGGTGAAGAGCCTGTTTTTCAGCCTCGTGGCCTGCCTGCGCAATGTCGGCGCCTTCACGGTGTACGGGCTTTGCTGGCTGGGCCTGTTCATCGCCGGGGCACTGGTGGTGATGCTGGTGGCCGGCCTGATCGGCAGCGCCGACGTGGCGGCGGCGGCGCTGGTGCCGCTGATGCTGCTGATGGCCTCGATGTTCTTCACATCGATGTATTTCACCGTGCACGACTGCTTCATCGCTGAAGACCCCGCCTCACCCTGAGCGGCGGGCCACCCGTTGCCGCGCCTTACAGCAGCGGGCTCATCATCTGCACCGCGTTTTCCGCCGTGCGCCGCCACCAGGGCCGCGCCAGCCACTGGGCCGGGTCGATCGGCTGCGACTGTGCGGCATAACGCGCCTGCAGCGCCCGCGTGGCGGCGGAAAACGGCTGGTCGTAGGCGATCACCGAGACCTCGAAGTTGAGTTCGAAGCTGCGCAAATCGAGGTTGACCGTGCCGAAGATGGTGACCTCGTTGTCGATCACCATGCTCTTGGTGTGCAGCAGCCCTTCACTGAAGCGCAGCACTTCCACGCCATAGGGCAACAGGTCGTTGAAGTAGGCGTTGCTGGCAAAACGCACCAGCAGCGAGTCCACGCGCGCCGGCACGATCAGCACCACGTGCACACCGCGCATCGCCGCCGAGCGCAGGGCGGTCAACAAGGCCTCGCTGGGGATGAAATACGGCGTGGTGAGCACGATCTCGCGCTGCGCGCAGTAGATGGCCTCCAGCAGCAATTGCTCGATGTGCCGGCTCGATGACTGGGGGCCCGATGGAAAGATCTGCAACAGGCTGGGGCCCGCTGGCGGGAGGTCGGGCGGGGGCGGCGGTGCGAAGTCGGCGCCGGTCTGCAGGGCCGTGAGCGACAGCGATACCGCTTCGAGCGCCCAGGCCGCCGGGCCTTCGATGCGCACCATCGCGTCCACCCACTCCCCCACCCCCGCGTTCTGCTTGAAAAAGCGCGGATCGGCGATGTTCATGCTGCCGGTGTAGGCGATGCGCCGGTCGATCACGGCGATCTTGCGGTGGTCGCGCAGGTCCAGGCGCACGAACAGCGCGCGCAGCGGATTCACCGGCAGGATCTCCACCACCTGCACGCCTGCCGCGCGCAGCTGCGCGACCGATTCGGTCTTGAAGAACGGGCGGCTGCCGAGCGAGTCCATCAACGCGCTGCAGGTCACGCCCCGCCGGGCCGCGCGCACCAGTGCCGCGACGAAATCGTCTACGAAGCCGCCGGCGCTCCAGATGTAGAACTCGGTATGGACCGACACCGCCGCCGCGTCGATGTCGGCGATCAGCGACTTCATCGCCGATTCGCTGTCGGCCAGCAGTCGCAGCCGGTGACCTTGCATCAGCGGCATGCCCACCGCTCCCACCGCGAGCCGGCAGATGCCTTGCAGGCCGGCGGCCAGGCTCGATGGCGAGGCCAGGCTGGCCGCCGGTATGCCCCGCGCCCATTCGAGTATCTGGGGCTGGATCGCGATCGCGCGGCGCATCCAGGTGCGGCCCAGGCGGCGCTCGCCGATCAGCAGGTACATCAGCACGCCCACCAGCGGCACCAGGATGACCAGCATCAGCCAGGCCATCGCGCTGCCATTGGTGTTGCGACGTGAAAACAGCCGCAACGCGACCGCCACCAGGACGGCCACGTGCAGCACGCTCAACAAGGTGTAATACATTCCCGCAGTGTAGAGGCTGCGGAGCCGGTACCGTCGTTGAGGTGTCCCCTCCAATCGCAAGCTGGAACATGGCCCCAACCTGATGCAGAATGGGGTTTCCGCAGATCGAGGTCACCACCATGAAGCCATCCCTCACCCTTGCGATCGCGCTGGCCCTTTCACCGCTGCTGGCGACGGCCCAGACGCCCATTTACGAGTCCCGCGACAAAGCCGGCCCGGTCTTCTCGGACACCCAGACGCCGGGCTCCACCCCGGTTGAGCTATCGCCCATCAACGTGATCCAGACGCCGAAGGTCGCCCCGTCACAGTCATCCGCGCAGCCCGCGGCCGCTGGCCCGGCCTACGGGCAACTGTCAATTTCGTCGCCGGCCAACGGCGACACGTTCTGGTTGAATTCCGGCAACCTTCAGGTTCAGGTCTACCTGAATCCGTCGTTGAACTCGACGATGGGCCATACCTTGCGGGTTCGGGTCAACGGCAAGATGCTGCCGCGCAGCTTTACGTCGAACACCATCAACGTTGCGCAGGGCGATTTCGACCTCAACCGAAACGATGACGAAAGCACCCAGCAGTCTGTCCAGGCGGTTGTGGTGGACGCCACCGGCAAGGCCCTGATCGAGTCGCCGACGATCAACCTCTACGTGCGCCGCCACATCCAGTACAACCGGGCCACACCCCGGCAGTGACGACGCCCTGATGTCGGAGAGGTCGGCAGGCCGGTAGGCTGAGGGCCTGCGCTTCAAGGCTTCGTCTGCACCCACAGCCGGTGCATCCAGAACGCACCGGCGCCAACATTGACCAGTGCCAGCAGCGTCAGCACCAGCCGCAGGTTTGACAAGGGCTCCATGCCTTGGGCCAGCGTCGTCATCACGGACGACAGACCGTTGAAGGCCAGCGCCAGCCAGAACGCGGGCAGGTCCGGCCGCCAGAGCCGGCGCAGGCGATTCAGCAGCGCGTTCATGGGATCGGTGTGAGCTTGGCCACACTCAGCGCGAGCCACTTCACACCGTGGCGCGGAAAGTCGATCTGCGCCCGCGCATCGTCGCCGCTGCCCTCGATGGCCAGCACCTTGCCTTCGCCGAACTTGTTGTGAAACGCCTTGAGACCCACCTTGAGGCCGTGTGAGGGTTCGGCTTTTTGCGCCGGCACCGGCGGACTGCTGAAGCGGTCGGCATTCACGCCGATGCCGCTGCGGCCCCAGGCGGGTTGCGCCGCGCCCGACCTGGCGCCAAAACCAGCGCCCAGGCCGGCGCCGAAGCCGGCATGCCGCGGCGTGATCCACTTGAGCGCCGCCTCGGGCAACTCGCCGAAAAAGCGGCTCTTCAGGTTGTAGCGTGTCTGCCCATGCAGCATGCGGGTCTGCGAATGGCTGAGGTACAGGCGCTTGCGTGCGCGGGTGATCGCCACGTACATCAGGCGGCGCTCTTCCTCCAGACCCTCGTAGTCGCTCATCGCGTTTTCGTGCGGGAACAGGCCCTCTTCCATGCCGGTGATGAAGACCACGTCAAATTCGAGGCCCTTGGCCGAGTGCACCGTCATGAGCTGGATCGCGTCCTGGCCGGCCTGGGCCTGGTTGTCGCCCGACTCCAGCGCCGCATGGGTCAGGAAGGCGGCCAGCGGGCTCAGGGTTTCGCCGGTCTCGGCGTCGGGCGCCAGTGCCGCGCCCGGCGGCTCCACGGGTCGGGCCGGATCGAGACCCTGGCTCACGGGGCTTTGGGTCAGTGGCGCGCCGAGCTCGTCCACCGGCAACGCCACCGCATCGCGGCCGAAGCCCTCCTGGGTGACGAAGCTCTCGGCCGCGTTGACCAGTTCTTCAAGGTTCTCGATACGGTCGGCGCCTTCGCGGTCGAGCCGGTAATGCTCGACCAGGCCGCTGTGCTCCAGCACCTGTTCGATGATCTCGCGCAGGGTGAGGCCTGCCGTCTGTTCGCGCAGCACGTCGATCATGGCCACGAACGCGCCCAGGTTGGCGCCGGCCTTGCCCGGCACCGCGCTCACCGCGTCGTGCAGCGAGCAGCCGGTGTCGCGCGCCACGTCCTGCAACTGCTCCAGGCTGCGGGCGCCGATGCCGCGTGGCGGAAAATTGACCACCCGCAGAAAGCTGGTGTCGTCGTTGGGGTTCTCAAGCAGCCGCAGGTAGGCCAGCGCGTGCTTGATTTCCGCACGTTCGAAGAAGCGCAGACCGCCGTACACGCGATACGGCATGCCGGCGTTGAACAGCGCGGTTTCAATCACCCGGCTCTGGGCATTGCTGCGGTAAAGCACCGCGATTTCCTGCTGCGCAACGCCGTCCTGACGGACCAGTTGCCGCATCTCCTCCACCATCCATTGCGATTCGGCGAAGTCGCTGGTGGCCTCATAGACGCGCACCGGCTCGCCCGGGCCCTGGTCGGTTCGCAGGTTTTTGCCCAGGCGCTTGCGGTTGTGGCTGATCAGCGCGTTGGCCGAATCCAGGATGTTGCTGAAGCTGCGGTAGTTCTGCTCCAGCTTGATCTGGTGTTTCACCTCGAACTCGCGCATGAAATCGGCCATGTTGCCCACCCGCGCGCCCCGGAACGCGTAGATGCTCTGGTCATCGTCGCCCACCGCCAGCACCGCGGCGGGCGCGTGGCCGGTGGCCGCCTCGCCCTGCCCGGCGATCAGCTTGATCCAGGCGTACTGGAGCCGGTTGGTGTCCTGAAACTCATCGATCAGGATGTGGCGGAATCGGCGCTGGTAATGCTCGCGGATCGGGTCGTTGTCGCGCAGCAGCTCGTAGGAACGCAGCATCAGCTCGCCGAAGTCGACCACGCCTTCGCGCTGGCACTGGTCTTCATACAGCTGGTAGATCTCGACCTTCTTTCGCGTCTCGGCATCGCGGGCTTCGACCATCGCGGCGCGATGGCCCTCTTCTTTGCAGCCCGAAATGAAATACTGGATCTGCTTGGGCGGGAAGCGCTCGTCATCGATATTGTGCTGCTTCATCAGGCGCTTGATGGCCGAGAGCTGGTCCTGCGTGTCCAGGATCTGGAACGCCTGCGGCAGGTTGGCGAGCTTGTGGTGCGCGCGAAGAAAGCGGTTGCACAGGCCATGAAAGGTGCCGATCCACATGCCGCGCACGTTCAGCGGCAGCATGGCGGACAGCCGCGTCATCATCTCCTTTGCCGCCTTGTTGGTGAACGTGACGGCCAGGATGCCGCCCGGCGAAGCCTGGCCGGTCTGCAGCAACCAGGCGATGCGGGTGGTCAGTACGAGGGTCTTGCCCGAACCCGCGCCGGCCAGAATCAGCGCCGGCTCGGCTGGCAGCGTGACCGCGCTGCGCTGCTCCGGGTTGAGGTGGTGCAACAGCGGCGATTCGGCGACGGCTTCTGGAAACATGCGACGATTGTAGAAAGCCCGGTCGGCGCCGGGCGCCAGGAGCGCACGCGATGAACCCGTCTTCACCAACCGGCCGCAATCGTCAACCGACGGGGCCGCGCCTTCAGGCGGCAGCCCTGGGACTGGCATGGGTTGTGGCCGCTGGCGCCGGGTGGGCTTCGCCCGACCTGCCGCCATCGTGCTCCAGTGACGGTGTCCGCCCGCCCACCCTGGTGCTGGAGCGCTTCATCAGCGCCGACTGCGGCGATTGCTGGACGGAACCGGCCACACCGCGCCCCACCGATGGCGCGGTGGCGCTGGACTGGATCGTTCCCGGTCGCCTGGGCGATGACGCGCCGCTGGGCGTGGCGGCCTCACGGGACGCCACCGAGCGCCTGCAGCGGCTCAACAGACCCGCTCCGGCCCGGACCGCGACGCGGACTTCGGCCGCCATGACGCCCGCGCAGGGACGTTTGCGGGTGGCGCACGGTCTGGCCCTGGGCGGGTACGTGGGCGCATCGATCGAGTGGAATCCGGCTCGCCGCGGCGCTGCGCCGGTGACGGCCTGGCTGGCGCTGGTCGAAACGCTGCCCGAAGGCGCCGAAGGCTCCCCCGTGGCCCGAAATCTGGTTCGAAACGTGCTGATCCCAGCGTGGGATGGCCACAAATCGCTATCAAAAACGAAGTCTTTGACCTTCTACGAGTCCCGCCCGATGAATATCCCCGAGGGCGTGCGACCCGAACGCCTGCGCGTGATCGGCTGGGTGGAGGACGCGCAAGGCCGCGTGCTCGGCATTGCGCAGACCCGGTGTGCGCCAGACGGCCAACGCGGGTAGAATCAAGCACCGGGCCCAAGCTTCTTGCGCCCGGTTTTTTTTGCCCGCCCCATCCGCACGGGCATCCGAAACCGGACCCGGACCAAGCGCTCACCGGTTCAACCCACAGCCCCGAGGCGCCTGAAATCACATGGAAATCTTCGACTACGACAACATCCTTCTTCTCCCCCGCAAGTGCCAGGTGGAGAGCCGTTCGGAATGCGACGCCGGCGTGGAACTCGGCGGCCGCCGGTTTCGCATCCCGGCGGTGCCGGCCAACATGAAAACCGTCGTCGACGAAAAGATCTGCATCTGGCTGGCCGAAAACGGCTATTTCTACGTGATGCACCGCTTCGACCTGGACAACGTCCAGTTCGTGCGCGACATGCGGGCGCGGGGGGTGTATGCATCCATCTCGCTGGGCGTGAAGGCGCCCGACTATGCCGCGGTGGACCAGATGGTGGCCGAAGGCCTGGTGCCGGAATACATCACCATCGACATCGCGCACGGCCATGCCGACGGCGTGAAGAAGATGATCCGCCACCTGAAGGAAAAGATGCCGTCGGCCTTCGTCATCGCCGGCAACGTGGCCACGCCGGAGGCGGTGATCGACCTGGAAAACTGGGGCGCCGATGCCACCAAGGTCGGCGTCGGGCCGGGCAAGGTCTGCATCACCAAGCTCAAGACCGGCTTCGGCACCGGCGGCTGGCAGCTGTCCGCGCTCAAGTGGTGCGCCCGTGTGGCCACCAAGCCCATCATCGCCGACGGCGGCATCCGCAGCCATGGCGACATCGCCAAGAGCATCCGCTTCGGCGCGTCCATGGTGATGATCGGCTCGCTGTTCGCCGGCCATGTGGAATCACCTGGCAAGACGGTGGAAGTGGATGGTGAACTGTTCAAGGAATACTACGGCTCGGCCAGTGACTTCAACAAGGGCGAGTACCGACACGTGGAGGGCAAGCGCATCCTGGAGCCGATCAAAGGGCACCTGGCCGAGACCCTGATCGAAATGGAGCAGGACGTGCAAAGCTCCATCAGCTACGCCGGCGGACGCAAGCTCATGGACATCCGCAAGGTCAATTACGTCATTCTGGGCGGCGACAACGCGGGCGAACACCTGTTGATGTGAGTACAGCGGTCATTCCGGCGAAGATGGCGCGCCACCGGCGCACGGGCCTGTCGGGTCGCTAACGCTTGTGCAGCAAGTCGCCGGCAAGCTGGTACAGCCGGTGTCCCGGCTCCACCAGTGCCTCCAGCACACTGAAATGGTTGAGCCCCGGCAGGGCTTCGCACACGGGCACCGCGGCAGGCCCCCAGGCGTCGCGAATCAGGCGGTTCTGCCGCACGAATTCGGCGCTCTCATCGCCGCCGGCCACCGTGAACAAAGTCCCTCGCCCGGCCGTGCGCTTCGGACACGGCAGCAACGCCGGGCTTGCCTTTCGCACCTGGGCGGGTGTCAGTCGCAGCGAATCCTTCAGGAACGGCGTGGTGCGCAACGGCGCCAGATCGTACACGCCGCTGATGCCCAGCGCGTTTTTCACCAGGCTGGCTGGCAAGTCGGACGCATGCGCCTTCCAGGTGCAGGTCAGCAGCATCGCCGCCAGGTGCCCGCCCGCGGAGTGACCGGCAACCGTGATGCGCGAGGGATCTCCACCGTAGGCCGCGATGTTCCGCCACGTCCATGCCAGTGCCCGCACCATCTGCATCGTGATCCCTGGAATCGTGATGGCCGGGCACAAGGAGTAGTTCGGAATCACCACACACGCGCCCGCCGCATTGAACGCCGGGGCAATGAACGAGTGGTCGGCCTTGTCCAGGCTGCGCCAGTAGCCGCCGTGAACGAATACCAGCACCGGCGCATTTGATGCGGCGCCCGGGAAGACGTCGAGACGCTCGCCCGCAGCCGGGCCATAGGCCAGGTCCAGCACGCACCCTTGGCGGGCTCTTGCCGCGGCCGACTCGGTGCTCCAGCGCTCGAAGTGCCGGGCATGATCGGGCACCAGCGCGCGATTGTTGTACATGCGGTCAAGCCATTCGGGGTCGTATCGAGCCATGCGGCGCTCCTTTGAACAGACACCAATCCTGACACACTCCAGCCAGCCCGTCGCTTGCGAACGATTTCCTCCACCCTGTCGAAGGCCGGAGGCAAAACGGCTGAAACCTTTGTTAGAATTCGAGGCTGTGGCCGGGGGGGTAGCTCAGCTGGGAGAGCGCTGCGTTCGCAATGCAGAGGTCGGGAGTTCGATCCTCCTCCTCTCCACCAAAGGTTTCAAGCGGGTTCTTAGCTCAGTTGGTAGAGCAGCGGACTCTTAATCCGTAGGTCGACAGTTCGAGCCTGTCAGAACCCACCACTTGAATACCGCGCCAGAAATGAAAAGCCTGCTACTATTAACGTAGCAGGCTTTTTTGTTGGTGGCGTTGACCTCGCCTGCAAGGGACGGATTCGGCTGAATCCGCCAGCCGTTCGACCGGTCTGAATGTCCAATGGCCGAACCACCACGGGTCATTCCTGATGGCGTAACATGCGCGCCATGTTTTCCAAACTGTTCAGGCGGGGCAAGGCCGCAGCCCCCGAAGAAGCGGCCAGAACGCCGACCGCCACACCGCTCGCGGCGGAACCCGTCGTGCCCCCTGTGGAGGTGCCCAAGCCCAGCAATCTAGAGAGTTTCAAAGAGCGATGGGCCGAGAATTGGGAGCGGCACCACGACAGTTCCGCGCCGGAAGTCATCGAAGGCGATGGCGGCCACACCGACTGGGGCATGTGGACCGAAGCCGTGAAGGCCGAAGATCACGCCTACGCGCCCACCGAACCGATGCCCCTGCGCCCCGACAAGTAGCCGGCGGCGCGGGCGCTGCGGCATCAGCCGCGGCTGATTTTCAGGACTTTGCCAGCGTTTCGCCGGGGTGTGTCGCCACGCGGCGTGAACGGCTTGCTGCCCGGGATGGCTGGCTTGGCAAGACCCGGCTTCCGGGCCGGAAAATTGCCGCCTCGCGGCGCAAAGCCCTCGTTGCGCGGGGCGCCGCCTTCGTGGCGGGGCGCAAATCCGTCCCGGCGCGGCGCATGGCTTTCATGACGGCCACCACCGAAGCCCTCGTTGAACCCGCTGCGGCCTTCGTAGCGGCGTTCATCGCGATGACCGAATCCACCCTCGCCGCCAAACCCGCCGCCGATCTGCCGCGGGCCGCCGCGGACGTGACGGTCGCCGCCGCCAAACCCGCCCCGTGAACCGCCGCCGGACTTCCGGTCCCTCGGATGCGCGTCGCGTGGCCCCCGGTCGCCAAAGCCGGAACGACCGAACTTGACCGGCGCTGACGCGGGAAAGCGCTGCACCGGCTCGAGCCCCGGAATCGTCTCTGCCTTGAAATGCTGGTGGGTGTAGTGCTCGATGTCGAAGATCTTTCGGCGGTCGCGGAACTCCGCAAACGTCACAGCCAACCCGTCGCGCCCTGCCCGTCCGGTGCGGCCGATGCGATGGGTGTAGTCCTCGGCCTTCATCGGCAGGCCGAAATTGAAGACATGGGTAATGGTCGGCACGTCGATGCCGCGCGCGGCCACGTCGGTGGCCACCAGGATCTGCACCTGACCGTTGCGCAGTGCCATGAGGCGACGGTTGCGCAGCCCCTGGCTCAGCGCACCGTGCAGGGCGACCGCGCTGAAGCCGTCCTGTTGCAGGTCATTGGCCAGGCCGTCGCACTCGACCTGTGTGCTGGCAAAGACGATGGCCTGGTCGATGGAGGCGTCGCGCAGCCAATGGTCGAGCAGCTTGCGCTTGTGCGTGATGTTGTCCGCCCATAACAGCACCTGCCGGATGTTCGCGTGCTTTTCCTGTGGCGTGTCGATCTGGACCTTCTGGACCGAGGCCCCGTTGTCATGCATCACCCGCAGCGCCAGTTGCTGGATGCGCGGCGCGAAGGTGGCGCTGAACATCATCGTCTGCTGGCGCTGGCTCGTAAGCTGGTTGATCTCGGCCAGGTCGTCGGAGAAACCCAGGTCGAGCATGCGATCGGCCTCGTCGACCACCAGGAAGCGGACCTGGTCCAGTTTGATCTGCATCGAGCGATGCAGGTCGAGCAGCCGGCCCGGCGTCGCAACCACCAGGTCGGCGTTCTGGAGACGGGCAATCTGCAGCTGATAGGGCATGCCGCCCACGATGTTGGCGATGCGCAGGCCGCGGCAATGCTTGACGAGTTCGATGGCGTCATGGGCCACCTGTTGGGCCAGTTCGCGGGTCGGGCACACCACCAGCGCACCCGGGCTCGGGGCTTTGAAGTTGCGCACATCGGTGGGGTTCTTGCGCCGCGGTTTCTTGGGCGGGGCGACGCCTTTGGCAGCCGCATCGGCCACGGCCTGCTCGAAAGCCGCCCGTTCGCGCGCTTCGGCCTGCGCCTGATTCTGGATCAGCGTGTGCAGCACCGGCAGCAGGAAGGCCGCGGTCTTGCCGCTGCCGGTCTGGCTGGAGACCATCAGGTCGATGAAACCTTGCCTGGCCTGTCCGGCGCCCGGCAAAGCCTTCGGGATGGTCTTCTGTTGCACGGTGGTGGGCTGGGTGTAGCCCAGATCGGCCACCGCACGAATCAGTTCGGGTGCCAGACCCAGCAGCTCGAAACCGTTGGGTTCGGCCTGGGCGGCATCGGCCACCGAAATGGATGGGTATGAATCGGTGCCAATGGATTCGGAAAGCGCAGGTGCGCCCGGCACTTGAAAAGCGTCAGTCATGGTTTTCTTTCACGACGGCGCCGCCATGGCAGCGGAGCGCCTCGTCAATGGTTAACAAACATCAACCATCAAACGAAGCCCGGTCATGACTGCAACGTGAGATTGCAGATATTCAGCGCGGCGGCTGACGACTGGATGGGCCCTTATGGCGGGCCCGGTGTGTGAGGGGAGATGTACAACAATGCCCTCTTGCAGGAGGACAGCCGCGCATTATCGCACAGAAGCCGGCCGAGGTTCGGGTTTCCCCTTATTTCTCAAGCCGCAAGAACCGGTCGCGGTAGTGCGCAAGCTCATCGATCGACTCATGCACGTCGGCCAACGCCGTGTGTTTCTGTTGCTTCTTGAAGCCGTTGTAGACGTCGGGCCGCCAGCGCTTGGCCAGTTCCTTGAGCGTACTGACATCGAGGTTTCGGTAGTGAAAGAACGCCTCCAGCTTGGGCATGTACCTGTTCAGAAAGCGGCGGTCCTGGCTGATGGTGTTGCCGCACATCGGTGTCGTGCCCTTGGGCACGTAGCGTGACAGGAACGCGAGGATCTGGGCTTGCGCATCGTCTTCGGTCACATTGGACGCCTTGACCTTGTCGATCAGCCCACTGCGCCCATGTGTGCCCTTGTTCCACGCGTCCATGCGGTCAAGCTGTTCGTCGCTCTGGTGAATGACCAGCACCGGCCCCTCGATACGGGGGGTGAGATTCGGGCCGGTGACGATGACTGCGATCTCGATCAGCCTTTCGGTCTCCGGGTCCAGGCCGGTCATCTCGCAGTCGATCCAGACGAGGTTCTGATCGGATCGGTTCAGTGTGGGAGGGGATGTTTCTTGTTCGTCGGTCATGCAGGGGATTGTCGCCCATGGTCCAGCGCGCCCGGCGATTGCGCCTACACTGCGCACCCATGCCCCAACCGATGCCTCTTTCCCTCTGGCTGACGCTCGCCTTCGCTGTTGCCTTGTGTGTCAGCCTGGCGGTCCGGTTCTGGCTGGCCGCGCGACAGATCCGCCACGTCGCGACCCACCGCCAGACGGTACCACCCGCCTTCGCCCAACAGATCACGCTCGGCGCCCACCAACGCGCCGCCGACTACACCATCGCCAAGACCCGTTTCGGACTGATCGAACTGGCCGTGGGCACCCTCGCCCTGCTGGGCTGGACCCTGCTGGGCGGACTGAACGCCTTGAACCAGCTTCTGATGGATGCGCTCGGCGGCGGCATGACCCAACAACTGGCGCTGCTGGCCGCTTTTGCTTTGATCGGTGGCGCGATCGATCTGCCCTTGACCCTGTACCAGACCTTTGTGATCGAGCAGCGCTTCGGCTTCAACAAAATGACGCTGCGGCTCTGGCTCAGCGATCTTGCGAAGTCCACCGTGATGGGTGCGCTCATCGGACTGCCGATCGCGGCGCTGATCCTGTGGCTGATGGGGTCGGCCGGCCGCTTCTGGTGGCTGTGGGCCTGGGGCGCCTGGATGGCGTTCAACCTGCTCCTGTTGTTGATCTACCCCACGTTCATCGCGCCACTGTTCAACAAGTTCCAGCCACTGGATGACGAATCGCTGCGCAGCCGCGTCACGGCGCTGATGCAGCGCTGCGGATTCGCGGCCAAAGGCCTGTTCGTGATGGACGGCAGCAAACGCAGTGCCCATGCCAACGCCTACTTCACCGGCTTCGGCGCGTCCAAGCGCGTGGTGTTTTACGACACCCTGTTGCGCCAGCTGGAGCCTACCGAAGTCGAGGCGGTGCTGGCCCACGAACTCGGGCATTTCAGACACCGTCATGTGCTCAAGCGAATGGCGAGCCTGTTTGCGCTCAGTTTCGCGGGCTTCGCTTTGCTGGGTTGGCTCTCGGGACAGGTATGGTTCTACGCCGGCCTGGGCGTGACGCCCAATCTCGGTGCAACGCTGGGCGCACCCAACGATGCGCTGGCCCTGCTGCTGTTCGTGCTTGCGGTGCCGGTCTTCACGTTCTTCATCGCTCCGGCGCTCGCGCAACTGTCCCGCCAGCACGAGTTCGAAGCCGATGCATACGCCATCCGGCAGACCAGCGGCGCGAGCCTCGCGCAGGCGCTGCTGAAGCTGTACAAAGACAACGCTTCGACCCTCACGCCGGACCCGCTGTACGTGAAGTTCTACTACTCCCACCCACCCGCGTCCGAGCGCCTGGCCCGAATGAGCGCCTGAGCCGGCCCCTGGGCCTTTTTTTCATGCGAAATACGGACCAACCCATCGCCAAAAGGCCACTGACAGCTACTGAAATAGTAGCATCCATGGCCCGCCTCGACGGCTGGCGCCTCGATGGTGACGGCGCGGAGCTGGCCATCGAAAAGACCTTCGCATTTGCGGACTTCGCCGCCAACATGGCTTTCGTGAACGCGGTCGCTTTCATCGCCCAAGCCCACGACCACCACCCCGAATTGCGCCTGAGCCACCGCCAATGCAGCGTGCGCTGGCGAACCCACGACGTCGGAGGCATCACCCGCATGGACCTGAACCTGGCGGCGCGTGTGGACGCGATCTTGGCCGCCCTCACCGCCTGAAAGCCGACGCTTGGGCCCGAACCCACCCCCGCTGGAATCCGGTATCGTGGTCGCCGGCCACGGGCGTCATGTCGTGGTCGAGACACCCGAGGGCCAAAGGGTGATCTGCCATCCACGCGGCAAGAAGAACCAGGCCGTGGTGGGTGACCAGGTGCGCTGGCAGGCGTCGCGCGATGAAGGCACCATCGAAAAAGTGGAGGAACGGCGCAACCTGCTCTACCGCCAGGACGACGTGCGCACCAAGTCCTTCGCCGCCAACCTTGATCAGGTGCTGATCCTGATCGCGGCGGAACCGGAGTTCTCCGAGCACCAGCTTGCGCGCGCCTTGATCGCCGCCGAGGCCGAGCACATCGCGCCGGTGATCCTGCTCAACAAGAGCGACCTCCCCGCGCCGTTTTCGCTGGCCTGGGACCGCCTGCTTCCCTACCGGTCCATGGGTTACACCGTGTTGCCGGCGTCCATCAAGGCGGCGACCGACGAACAGCTGCGCCCCTTGCATGAGCTGCTGGACGGCAAGACCACGCTGGTCCTCGGACCCTCCGGATCGGGCAAAAGCACCCTGATCAACCGCATGGTGCGGGGTGCCCAGGCCCAAACCCGGGAGATTTCACAGGCCCTGAACGCCGGCAAGCACACGACGACGGCAACGAGCCTGTATTGGGTCGACCGCGATCTTGGAACAGCGCTCATCGACTCGCCCGGCTTCCAGGAATTCGGACTGCGACACATCGATCCGATGCAACTGGCGGCCTACATGCCCGACCTCAAACCCCACGTGGCCGGCTGCCGCTTTTACAACTGCACGCACCTTCACGAACCGGGCTGTGGCGTGCTGGCTGCAATCGACGCCGAAGGCGGCGTGCATCCGCGCCGGCACCGCATCTACGCCGACCTGTTCACCGAACTGAGCCAGTCGCGGTATTGAGATCGCCCCACCGGCAGGCGGGGGCACACAACCCGCTATCCGAGCAGGCGCGCAAGGGTCAGCAGAGCCAGCAACACCAGCCACATGACCACCGATCGCCAGACCAGGCCCACCACCTGGGCGAGTTGTGCAGGCTCCGGATCCCGCCCGGGGGTGGCCAAGCCCAACCCATCATCGACGACCTGATCCGCCCCATCGACCGCAGGCGTGACGGCGACAGCCTTTGAAAGCCCGTCGCCCAGACGCACGTTGATGGCCCCTGCGGTCGCGGCCAGGATGACGCCATCGTTGTCGTCAGGAAACCGACGAACCTGGTTTCGCCAGCTGTCGATGGCTTCTTCAAAGCTGCCGACGACGGCGAATCCGAGCGCGGTGATGCGCGCCGGAAACCAGTCGATGAGCCGCCAGGCCTCGGATGCGGCCGACTGAACGGCATCGCTGACCGGCAGATGCGCCACCGCGGCCTGGTAGCGCCAGTAGCGAGAGGCCAGCTCGCTGACCCGGTAAAGCACCGCTCCGGCCGGGCCGAAGCCGAATGCGGCCAGGATGGAATACCAGGCGAGCACACCGAACACATGGCGGTGCGCCTGCAGCACCGAGTGTTCGATGACGCCCCGCACCAGTTCGCTGCGCGGCTGCTCGCGCAGCTCCACCTGGCGCCAGCGAGCCAGCAGTTCGCGCGCCCGCTCCTCGTCGCCGGCTTCGAGCGCATCACGGATATCGGTGAAGCGGTGGCTGAACTGCCTGAAACCCAGCGTGACGTACAACAGCGCCGCGCTCCAGAGCGCCGCGAACGGCCAGCCGGCAAACTCGATCAGGACCACGTGGATGGCAAAGGTCGCCAGGGTCGGCAGGCCCACCGCCAGGCCCCAGACCACCCAACCATGGTGCGCTCGCCCGGCGTCGAAGTTCCTGGAACACCAGCGCACCCAGCTTCGCACCCCCGCATGAACCAGGTTGCCGCTCGAAAGCGGTCGAACCTGCTCCAGGAGCAGCGCAAACACAATCGCGAAGAAACTCATGCCGGCATCATACCGAGGGGCTTGCACCGTTCCTCGTCAGACCGCGCAACCGTTCAGGCCAACAGAAACCGGTAGAAATTGCGCAGCATGCCCGCCGTTGCGCCCCAGATGAACCGTTCGCGGACCTGCCCGTCCCCTTTCTCGTGGTAGGGCATCGAAAACCATTCGCGGCGCACCCCTTCCCAGTCGAAAGCATGGCGGCGATGGTTGGCCGGATTCATCAGGAAGGCGAGCGGCACCTCGAACACGTCGGCCACCTCGAACGCGTTAGGCTGAAGGGAAAAGCCCGGCTGCACCAACGCGACCACCGGCGTGACCTGAAAAGCGGTTCCGGTGACGTAGACCGGAAGCGTGCCCAGCACCTGAACGAACCGGTATTCCAGCCCCACCTCTTCGAAGGCCTCGCGCATTGCTGCCGCCGGGGCATCGACATCACACTCGTCGACCCGACCACCGGGAAAGGCGATCTGTCCGGAGTGGGTGGACAGGTGTGCCGTGCGTTCGGTCAGCAGCACCGTCATGGAATCGGCATCCGTGCCGTGCATGACGATGGGGATCAGCACCGCTGCCTGCGCCGGCGCTCGATCTGAGAACCGTATTTCCCTGACAACCTCGGGCTGCCACGGTCGCGGCGTCTGGAATCGCTGCGCCAGCGCTGCCGGTGTCATGGCCTTGGCGTCCACCGGCGGCAGGTGCGCATCGACGCCGCTGACCGGAACCAGGCGCGGGTCAAACTGCGGCAATCGTGACAAAGGCGTGGCGGACATGGAGGAGCCGAAAATCAAAAAAGCCGCCTGGCGTGTCGCTTCAGGCGGCTTGGGTGGACAGACCAGCTGGGCGTGTCAGGCGGCCTTCGCAGCCGTCTTGGCGCGAGCCGGCAGCTTCTCCTTGATGCGGGCCGACTTGCCGCTGCGCTCACGCAGGAAGTACAGCTTGGCGCGGCGCACATCGCCACGGCGCTTCACTTCGATGCTGGCGATCAGCGGGCTGTAGGTCTGGAACGTCCGTTCCACGCCTTCGCCGCTGGAGATCTTGCGAACCGTGAAGCCGCTGTTCAGGCCACGGTTGCGCTTTGCGATCACCACGCCTTCGTAGGCCTGAACGCGCTTGCGGGCGCCTTCAACCACGTTGACGTTCACGATCACCGTATCACCGGGAGCGAAATCGGGAATGGTCTTGCCGAGACGGGCAATCTCTTCCTGTTCGAGAGTCTGGATCAGATTCATGTTTACCTCTAGGGATCATGCCCACGCTGCACAAAAGGCGGCAAGATCACGCGCGGAGCGCATCCATCTTGTATTCCGCGGCTGGACAGAGGATCGAAAAGCCTTTAATTATACGATCTTTATTGCCGTCACCGTGATCCGGCTGTCAAGGCGGCCAGCACGTGTTCGTCGGTGAGGTCCAGCTTTCCGGCGGCTCGGGCTGTCTCGATCAGGTCCGGGCGGTTCCGCCAGGTGAGCTCCAGCCGCTGGTCGCGGCGCCAACGTTCGATGTTCGCGTGGTGTCCGGACAGCAGCACGTCCGGCACCGATTGCCCTTGCCAGACTTCGGGACGGGTGAAGTGCGGGCAATCGAGCAGTCCGTCCAACGCGGGGTTGAAACTGTCGAGCTGGTGGCTGCCCTCGTCGTTCAGCACGCCGGGCTGCAACCGGGCGACCGCGTCCAGCAAGACCATGGCCGCAATCTCCCCGCCTGACAGCACGAAGTCTCCCACGCTGACCTGGATGTCCACGCAACGGTCGATGAAACGCTGGTCGATGCCCTCGTACCGGCCACAAACCAGAATCGCGCCGGCACTCGACGCCCACCGATCCACGCCCTCGTGGTCCAGCTTGCTGCCGGTCGGCGCAAACAGCACGACCGGCGCACCGTCTGCACGTTGCGCGCGGATCGCCGCCACGCACTTCGACAGCGGCTCGGCCATCATCACCATGCCGGGGCCGCCGCCGAACGGCCGGTCATCCACCCGGCGGTAGTTGCCTTCGGCGAAGTCACGCAGGCTGTGCAGCCGCACATCCACCTGCCCGCTCTCATAGGCCCGGCGTGTTACCCCGCACGTCAGAAACGGGGCGAACAACTCAGGAAACAGCGTGATGACGTCGAATCGCATGCCAAGAAGGCTGGCGGCCAGGCCGCAAAGCCGGTTCAATAGTCCGGTTGCCAGTCCACCAGGATGCGGCGCGAAGGCAGATCCACGCGGTCCACGTAGGCCGACACGAAGGGGATCATGCGCTCACCTACCTGGCCTGGCTTGTCCGTGTCGGTCCGGGGGTATTCCAGAACGATCACCGTCTGGGGCCCGGTCGACAGCAAATCCTTGACCTCACCGAGGTTCACACCTTCGCGGTTGACGACCTGCAGGCCCAGCAGGTCGACCCAGTAGTATTCGTCGGGGTTCGTGGCAGGGAATTCGGTACGCGACACCAGCACCCGCGCGCCTTTGAGCTTTTCGGCGGCGTCGCGATCGGGCACCTCCACCGCGGTTGCAACCACCGAGTCGGCATGGGTCCGGACTTCCTTGATCGACAACGGGAGCGTGCCGGTGAAGGCGCGGGCGCCACGTTCGGCCGGTTGCAGGTACCAGCGGCGGGCAGAAAAAAGCGCCTCCGGGGAGGCGCTGTGGGGCAGGACCTTGAACCAGCCCTTGATGCCCCAGGCATCGGCGATGCGACCGACTTCGATGGCGTCCGCCGGAAGTTCGGCGGCTTCGGGGTCAGGCTGCATCGGCGCCGGGGCGTCAGGCGGCCTTGGGCGCCTGCTTGATCAGACGCTCGACCGTCGGCGAGGTCTGGGCGCCAACGCTGCGCCAGTAGGTGAGGCGGTCCTGGGCAATGCGAAGACCCTCTTCACCGCCCTTGGCGATGGGGTTGTAGAACCCGATGCGCTCGATGAAGCGGCCGTCGCGGCGCTCGCGCCGGTCGGTCACGACGATGTTGAAGAAAGGACGGGCCTTGGAGCCGCCGCGGGAGAGTCGAATCACAACCATGATTTATCCTGTGGGTGGTAAATGTGTTTTCAGCGTTGAGACACGCGACATGGCCACCCGGCCAGCGACACACTGAAAAGCTTTTAATTATATCTCGTTCATCCCATATGCCCATGATTCGCCCCAGCCGCGATGACGACGTGGACGCCATCGCCGCCATCTACCGCCACCATGTGCTCCACGGCACCGGCACCTTCGAGATCGACCCCCCCTCCGAGCAGGACATGCGCGGGCGCCGTTCGGAGGTGCTCGCGCGCGGACTGCCCTGGCTGGTGGCCGATGACGCCGGTGAGATCACCGGCTTTGCGTATTGCAACTGGTTCAAGCCGCGGCCCGCGTACCGGTTTTCGGCCGAGGACTCGATCTACCTGGCACCCCATGCCCAGGGCAAGGGGCTGGGCCGCGCGCTGCTCGCCGAACTGGCCGGCCAGGCCGAACGCGCGGGCGTGCGCAAACTGATCGCGGTGATCGGCGACTCGGCCAACGCCGGCTCCATCGGCGTTCACCGCTCGCAGGGCTTCCGCCAGGTGGGCGTGCTGTCGTCGTGCGGCTGGAAATTCGACCGCTGGCTGGACGTGGTCTTGATGGAAAAAGCACTGGGTCGCGGCGATTCGTGCTCGCCGCAATAATCCGCGCATGAAAAACAAGACGCTGGCCGCATGGCTCGCCTTCCTGGGCGGGCCATTGGGCATCCACCGGTTCTACCTCCATGGCCTTGGCGACTGGCTGGGCTGGCTGTTGCCCATCCCGACCGCGTTGGGTCTCTACGGCATCCGGCGCGCCCGCGAACTCGGTCTGGACGACCCGTTGAGCTGGGTGCTGATTCCCATCCTGGGTTTCACCATCGCCGGTTGCGCCCTGCAAGCGATCCTGTTCGGACTGGCGACACCGGAAACATGGAACCGGCGCCACAACCCGGCTGCCGCCAACGATGCGCCGGCCGGAAAAACCGGCTGGCTCACGATCGGCGCCATCGTCGTGGCCTTGCTGGTCGGCACCACCGTGCTGATGGCCAGCATCGCTTTCAGCTTTCAGCGCTACTTCGAGTACCAGATCGAAGAAGCCCGAAAACTCTCGCAGTAACCATCCGCCGAGCCGAAGGCTGCCGGCAGGTGCCTGCGATCAGTACAACTGCAGGCTGAGCCAGTACCCGATAGCTGCGACAAACGCGCTGGCCGGAATGGTGAGCACCCAGGCCCAGACGATGTTTCCCGCCACGCCCCAGCGCACGGCGCTGGCGCGCTGGACCGACCCGACGCCGACGATGGCCCCGGTGATGGTGTGCGTGGTCGACACCGGAATACCAAGCGCGGTTGCGAGAAACAGGGTCAGCGCACCACCGGTTTCGGCGCAGAAGCCGCCCACCGGCTTGAGCTTGGTGATCTTCTGGCCCATGGTCTTGACAATGCGCCAACCACCGAACAACGTCCCGGCACCGATGGCCAGGTAACAGGCCAGGATCACCCAGTTCGGCAGCGCCTTGTCGGTAGCCGCGGAAAAGCCGGTGGCGATCAGCAGCATCCAGATGATGCCGATGGTCTTCTGGGCATCGTTGCCACCGTGTCCGAGGCTGTAGGCACCAGCGGAAATGAGCTGCAGGCGGCGAAACCATTTGTCCACCCTGGACGGCCGGCTGCGTCTGAACAGCCAGGCCACCATCACCATCATCAGCGATCCCAGCACAAAGCCCAGCAGGGGCGATACAAAGATGAAGGCCACGGTCTTGAGAATGCCAGCCGATAGCAGCCCACCGGCACCGGCTTTGGCGATGACCGCTCCGACGATGCCGCCGATCAGCGCGTGCGACGAACTGCTCGGAATACCGTAGTACCAGGTGATGGCGCCCGAGAGCGCGCCGAACACCACGTGCGTGTCCACCACGCCGGGTTGAACGATGCCTTTTCCAACCGTCGCCGCCACGCTGAGCTGAAAGACCAGAATCGCGATCACGTTGAAGAAGGCGGCGAACAGCACCGCCTGCCCCGGCTTGAGCACGCCCGTGGACACAACAGTGGCAATCGAGTTGGCCGCGTCGTGAAAGCCGTTCATGAAGTCGAACAGCAGCGCCAGCACCACCAGCAGCACCACCACCCGCAGGGCCGTCTGTACGGTTTCCATCTTGGAAGCCCGCGACCGATCAGGAGTTCTCGAGGATGATGCCCTCGATCACATTGGCCACGTCCTCGCACCGGTCGGTGATGCTTTCCAGCAGCTCGTAGATGGCCTTGAGCTTGATCACTTCGCGCACGTCCGGCTCTTCGCGAAACAGTTTGCTCATCGCGCTGCGCATCACCCTGTCGGCGTCGCTTTCGAGGCAGTCGATCTCTTCGCAGGTCTTGAGCGCCGCTTCCGCGGTGGACGGATCGGCGATCTTGTCCAGCAGGTTGACGGCATCACGCAGGCGCTCGCAGCATTTCAGGCTCAGATCGGTCAGACGCACGATCTCTTCCGTCATGTGGTGGATGTCGTACAGGGCCATGGTTTCGGCCGAGTCCTGGATCAGGTCCGCAACGTCGTCCATGGTGTTGATCAGGGTGTGGATCTGCTCGCGGTCGATCGGCGTGATGAAGGTCTTGTGGATCGCCTTGTTGACGTCGTGGATCACGCGGTCGGCCCCGCGTTCCGCGTTGTCGACGTCCTGGTTGTACTTGTCCCGAAGATGAAGATCGCTGTAGTTCTTGACCAGCATCGAGAACGCGCGAGCGGCTTCGACGATCCGCTCGGCGTGCTGGTTGAACATGTCGAAATAGTTGCCTTCACGGGGCAACAGCTTGCCAAAGAACCTGGCGAAATCCTCCAGGGGGTTGCGATGGCCAGCAAGCTGGCATCGAATGGCTGCGGCGAGTGTAACCGTGCGACAGCGCCCGGTGTCACCGATCACCGTCGGCGACCCCGACCGTTCATACTATGTTTTTCATAGCGCCTCGTGGCCATTGCGCGCTGGGATCTGGCCCTTCAGGCGCTGATTTTCACGATTTCCTGCCCCTTCACGGCCCCGAGTTGTGCCGCGCTGACCCGCTCCGGCGCGATTTCCGCCAGGGGCAACAGCACAAAGGCACGCTCGGCCAGGCGCGGGTGCGGCACGGTCAGAACTGGACTGTCCATGCGGGCGTCACCGTACAGCAGCAGGTCCAGGTCCAGCGTGCGTGGCGCGTTCGGGTACGGGCGACTGCGCCCGGCCGCGTTTTCCAGGCCTTGCAGCGCGACCAGCAGTTCCGGCGCGCTCAGGCGGGTCTGCAGCGCAGCCACCGCATTGATGAAGTCCGGTCCGCTGGCTTCCAACGGTGCTGAACGGTACAAGCTGGAACGACGCAGCAGGCGCGTGCCGGGCAAGCCATCCAGGGACTGCAACGCGTTCGTCACATGCTGCCTGGCGGGACCAAGGTTCGCTCCGAGCCCGACGTAGGCGATGACCGGATCGGCCCGCACGGCGCCTATGACTCCGCAGCAGGCGTCCCCGCGCCACCATCCCGCCGCTCGCCCGGTTTTCGCCGACGCCGGCGGCGCTTGCGAACGGCACCCGCCTCCGCCGGGTCACCACCATCGCCGCCAACAGTGGGCCCGGCGGATTCCGGCGCTGGCGTGACTGCTGCCGATTCAGCCGGAGGATGCCGCAGATCGCCGCCGGGCGCCCGATGCACCCGAGGGGCACGCGGCCGTTTGTGCTGCTCGGCGCGGACCTGTTCGATCAGATCCTCCCGGGTGGCGTCGTCCGACACGCTGAACTCCTGCCACCAGTCGGCCAGCACCAGATCGATCTCGCCGGTTTCCGCGCGCAGTCGCATGAAATCGAAGGCGGCCCTGAAGCGGGGCTGTTCCACCAGTCCGAACGGCGCGCTGCCGACCCGCTTCTCGAAGCGGGTCTGCATCATCCAGATCTCGCGCATGTCTGCACCCAGCTTGCCGCGCCCGGACACATCGCCGATGCGGGTGTCGAACACCTCGTCGATCGCACCCTGAAGCGCGGGGTGGGTGTGTTCACGTTGCGCCAGCCGGCGCGTCCAGCCCTCGCGAACGTCGGCCCACAGCACGCACGCCAGCAAGAAACTGGGCGCGACGGGCCTTTCCTCACCGACGCGACGGTCGGTATCCTGCAGGGCCGCGCTGACAAAAGGCGTGTCGGCGCGCTCCACCACCAGATCGAGCAACGGGTAGATGCCTCGGGCCAGCCCCAGTTTCCGGAGCTGTTCGATCGACGCCACCGCGTGGCCGGTCTGCAGCAGTTTGAGCATTTCGTCGAACAGGCGACTCTGGGGCACGTCCGCCAGCAGCGCCACCGAGCCCGCAAGCGGCTTGCTGGTACGCGTATCCAGGTTGAACCCCAGGCCGTTGAGCTTGGCGGCGAAACGCACGGCACGGATGATGCGGACCGGGTCTTCGCGGTAGCGTGCCGCCGCATCGCCGATCATGCGCAGGGTGCGGTTGCGGGTGTCCTGCAGGCCCTTGTGGTAGTCGACCACGATCTGGGTTTCGGGGTCGTAGTACATCGCGTTGATCGTGAAGTCGCGGCGCGCCGCGTCTTCCTCCTGCGGTCCCCAGACGTTGTCGCGAAGGACCCGGCCCGACGCATCGACGGCATGTTTCATGCCGGCCAGATCGGCGCGGCTGGTTTTCTCGTTGCCGGCCACCTGTTCGGCGGCGGCGTTGTCGAGGTAGGCGCGAAAGGTGGAGACCTCGATCACCTCGTGCTCGCGACCGCGTCCGAACACCACATGCACGATCCGGAACCGCCGTCCGATGATGAACGCCCGGCGGAACAGGTTCTTCACCTGCTCGGGTGTCGCATTGGTCGCGACATCGAAATCCTTGGGCCGCAAGCCCACCAGCAGGTCCCGCACGGCGCCGCCGACGATGTAGGCCTCAAAGCCGCCTTGTTTGAGCGTGCGCACCACGTTGAGGGCCCGGTCGTCGACCAGTTTCGGGTCGATGCCGTGAACGTCGACGCCAATCTCCTCGCGTTTGCCGAAACGCGGCCTGGCGCCGCGCGAGGAGGTCTTGCCCAGCAGCTTGTCGATGAATTTCTTGATCATGTGGGATGGGCGCTGCGCGCGGGCAGGCCGGAAAGATGGCCGGGCAGGTTTCAGGCCTCGGCGGGAAACAGGTCCAGTATGCGCCAGCCCCGCGCCAGGGCCACGGCGCGCAGGCGCGGGTCGGGGTTGGTTGCGACGGGGCGATTGGCCCGCTCCAGCAACGGCAGGTCGTTGGTGGAGTCCGAGTAGAAGGTGACGTCGGCGCGATCCCAATCGAGCCCACGGTCGCCGAGCCACCGCTGCACCCGGCTGACCTTGCCCTCCCGGAACGAGGGCACGCCGCTGATCTCGCCCGTGATCCATCCGTCGGCATCGCGCGCCAGTTCGACGGCGATCAGTTCCTGCACGCCAAACGCATCGGCGATCGGCCGGGTAACAAACTCGTTGGTCGCGGTGACGATGACCACCTGCTCGCCGCGGTCCTGATGCTGGCGCACCAGCTCGATGGCCTGCGGACTGATCACCGGCCGGATCACCTCACGCATGAAACGGGCATGGGCCTCGGCGGCCTGTTGCGGACCACGCAGTCGGACCGCCTCGGTGGCAAACCGGGTGTAGTCGTGAATGTCGAGCGTGCCAGCCTGGTAGTGCGCGAAAAAATCATCGTTGCGCTGGCGGAAACCGTGGGGATCGGTCCATCCGATGTCCGTCGTGAACACGCCCCAGGCGTAGTCCGAATCGAGGGGCAGCAGCGTGTGGTCCAGGTCAAACAGCGCCAGTCTGGCTTTTTCGGCGGTCATTCGTTCTCCAGCATGGACTTGATGAGGGGAATGGTCACGGCGCGCTGGGTCCGCAGCGCATACCGGTCCAGATGGTCCAGCAGTTGCATGAGGCTGCCCATGTCGCGCGAAAAGCGGGTCAGCATGAAATCGACGACCTCGTCGCGCAGGAAAATACCGCGGGCGTCGGCTGCCTGGCGCAGCACCGCGCGGCGCTCGGACTCGTTCAGGACCTGAAGCGCGAAGACATGGCCCCAGCCCAGGCGGGTCCGCAGGTCCTCGCGCAGCAACAGGTCGGCCGGTGGCACGGTCCCGGCAGCCAGCACCCAGCGCGGCTGCCCGGTCTTCGGCGCCATCGCGTTGATGAACCAGTTGAAAGCCGACTGCTGCTGAACTGCGGTGTACAGATGCACATCGTCGAGCAGCACGACCGACCAGGTCTCGTCGAAGGGTGGCGGCTCGGCCACGGTCGCATCCATCCAGCCGGCCTGTGCGCCCTGCTCCCGCAGCGCCTCGCGCACGCCCTTGAGCAAGTGCGACTTGCCGCTGCCTGCGGCACCCCAGAGGTAGGTCGGCACCGGCGAACGAACGGTGCTGCCGACCCCGATCTGCAGGTGCCGCAAGGCGGCCTGATTGGGTCCGGCAAAAAATCCGTCCAGGGTCGGCCCGTTCACCAGGCCGAGGTCGAGTGTGATCTGTTTCATGCGGCGCCGACCGCCTGAAGGGGCTCGTTCACCCGGCCTTCCGTGCGCAACGCAGGAACCGGACAGGGCCGTCTGCGCTGGGGGCGGGTATCGGGCGGCGCAAGCGACGCCGTGTTAGGGGAAAGAGTCAAGTGACGCGAGGGGGAGCCCTTAAAATCAAGGAGATTTTAGTCTGCCCGCCGCGTGCGGCGCGGACGGCGCCTTGTTCCAATCTTTCCCCGACCGCCTGATGACCCACCCTGCCCCCCAATCCCCTCTCAGCTACAAGGACGCCGGCGTGGACATCGATGCGGGCGACGCCCTGGTCGAACGCATCAAGCCCCTGGCCCGCAAGACCATGCGCGAAGGGGTGCTGGCCGGCATCGGCGGCTTCGGCGCGCTGTTCGAAGTGCCCAAGCGCTACCGGGAGCCGGTGCTGGTCTCGGGCACCGACGGCGTGGGAACCAAGCTCAAGCTCGCGTTCGAATGGAACATGCACGACACCGTCGGCATCGACCTGGTGGCCATGAGCGTCAACGATGTGCTGGTGCAAGGCGCCGAGCCCCTGTTCTTCCTGGACTACTTCGCCTGCGGCAAGCTGGACGTGGACACGGCGGCGGCTGTGGTCGGCGGCATCGCCCGGGGCTGCGAGCTGTCGGGCTGCGCGCTGATCGGGGGTGAAACCGCCGAGATGCCTGGCATGTACCCGGCCGGCGAATACGATCTGGCCGGCTTTGCAGTCGGTGCGGTCGAAAAGTCGGCCATTCTGACTGGCGCCAGCGTGGCCCCCGGCGATTTGGTGCTGGGCCTGGCGTCCAGCGGCGTGCACTCCAACGGGTTCAGCCTGGTGCGCAAGTGCATCGAACGCGCCGGGACCGACGCGCCGGCCATGCTGGACGGCAAACCCTTCCGTCAGGCCCTGATGGAACCCACCCGTCTGTACGTCAAGAGCGTGCTTGGGGCGCTGAGGGCGCACCCGATCAAGGCGCTCGCCCACATCACGGGGGGCGGGTTGCTCGAAAACATCCCGCGCGTGTTGCCCGAGGGCATGGCTGCCCGTCTGCGCCAGGGCAGCTGGCCGCGCAGCGAACTGTTCGCCTGGCTGCAACGGACCGCCGGCATCGACGACGCTGAGATGAACCGCACCTTCAACAACGGCATCGGCATGGTGGTCGTGATCGATGCGGCCCACGCCGGAGCCTGCGCGCAAACCTTGCGCCAGGGCGGCGAACAGGTGTTCGAGATCGGCCGCATCGACACCCGCGGCGCAGGCGCCACCGTCACGGTCGACTGAGCAAGTCCGTACGGTTTATTTTTGATAGCACCTCGTGGCCGTCTGGCGCTGGGTTTCGGCCATTATTGCTTGAAAAATGGCTGAAAAACGCCCTTCTGGAGCCCCGCGAAGCGCCGTGGCCGCCTCAGTCGGGCCGGGCGCCACCCAGCTCATCCAGACGGGCCCGGATGGCTTCGCGGTCCGGCTGGTGGTCCGCGTGCCGGAGGTAGGTTTGCAGGTCGCGTAACGCGGCACCGACATCGCCGAGTTCGGCATGGACCAGTCCACGATCACGGTACTCCGACCAGGCCTGGGGCAGCAGGATGATCAGGCGGTTCTGCGTGGCCAACATGCGCGGCCAGTCTTCCTGGGCGCGGTGGATCTCCTTGAGGTTTCGCAGCATGCGCGCGACGATGGCGCGGGGTGTGGCCGGCCGCAGATACCCGTCCAGCCCCGCGGCGACCGGCGGTCCGCGCGGCATGTCGGGTCGGATCGCTTCCAGCCGTTCGGACAAAGCCTCACGGCTGGGCAGCGTGCCGGTGAGCGGGTCCAGCCAGACCACGCCCGCGCCCAGGTGCACGCCAACGAGAAAATGTCCGGGAAAACCGATGCCATGGGCTGGCAGGCCGATGCCATGGGCCAGTTCCAGCCACACCACGGCCAGCGAAACCGGAATGCCGCGGCGTGTGCGCAGCACGGTGGACAGGTAGCTGTTTTCCGGGTCGTGATAATGATTCAGGTTACCGCTGAACCCCAGATCCCGATAGAAAAACCGGTTGAGGCGCTCAAACCGCTGGGCCGTGTCCGCCGTTGCGTGCACCCGGCGCCGGAGCCGGGCCGACAATTGATCGATCAGGCCCGGCACCTGCTGCACGTCGAGGTCGGGGTATTCGTCCATCGCCAGGCTGGCTGCGGCCTCGAGCAAGGGAAACTGCTCGTCGCTCGCCACCAGGCTCGAAAAATACTCCAGCGAAGTCGGAACGCGAAAACCGGGCAGCATGGTCGTCAAGCGTGGACGTGCCGACTGGCTTCACATCTGTCGGCGGACGCAGCGGTTAGCCGTTGCCATTGCACCGGGCCTCAACGGCGGACGAACTGGCGCAGCTTCACGCCGGCGGCGGCCAGGGCGCAGAAGTAAATGACCGCCGCGCCGACAATGAGCAGCGCCAGCAATCCGATGCGTTGCCCTTTCGCGGACTGCAACTGGGTCCAGTGAAACTCGTTGGCGGCCCACATCAGGTACACCGTCAGCAAGGCGGTGCCGGCCAGAACCTGCAGGACAAACAAGCCCCAACCCGGCTCGGGCTTGTAACTGCCCCGGCGCCGCAATCCCACCAGCAGCCAGGTCGCGTTGACCAGCGCGCCGATGCCGATGGCCAGCGCGAGCCCCGCATGCTGAAAGAGCGGAACCAGCACCAGGTTCAACAACTGGGTGATCACCAGCACCACGATGGCAATCTTCACCGGGGTACGGATGTCCTGGCTGGCGTAATAACCCGGCGCGAGCACCTTGACGGCGATCAGCCCCAGCAGGCCCACGCCATAGCCCATTAGGGCATGGGCCGTCTGTTGCACGTCACGGTCCGAAAATGCGCCGTAGTGGTACAGCACGGCCACCAGCGGCTTGGCGAAAACCAGCAAGGCGACCGCGCAGGGAACAGCCAGCAGGACCACCAGACGCAGACCCCAGTCGAGCATGGACGAGTACCGGCCGCCATCGTCGGCGGCCTTGGCGGCAGCCAGCTGCGGCGTCAGCACCACGCCCAGGGCCACGCCCAGCAGCGCGGTCGGAAACTCCATCAGCCGGTCGGCATAGGTGAGCCAGCTGACGCTGCCGGCGCTGAGGTGGGAGGCGATCTGGGTGTTGATGACCGTCGATATGTGGGCCACGCTCACGCCGAGCAGCGCCGGCAACATCAACGTGGCGACGCGCCGCGTGGTGGGATCGTCCCAGGCCTGGCGAATGTGCGCCCAACGCCAGCCGATGGAAGGCATCAGACGCAGTCGCCGAAGCGCCAGCATCTGCACGCTCAACTGGAGCACGCCGCCTGCGATCACGCCGCCAGCCAGGGCGTAGATGGGCTGGACGCCTCGCTCGCCCAGCCAGGGCGCGCCCTGCCAGGCGGCCAGGATCATCGCCAGGTTGAGCAGTACCGGCGTGGCCGCGGGAACGGCGAACCGTTTCCAGGTGTTGAGCACCCCGGCCGCCAGCGCAACCAGCGACATGAATCCGATGTACGGAAACATCCATCGCGTCATGACCACCGAGGCCTGAAAACTGGCAGGGTCCTTTTGCAGTCCGCTGGCGAGGATCCAAACCAGCACGGGCGCTCCCATGACGCCGATCACACAGGTCAGCACCAGCACCCAGGCCAGCGCCGTCGCGACGTGATCGATCACCGCTTTGGTCTGCTCATCCCCATGGCGCGCCCGCTCGCCTGCCAGCACCGGCACAAAGGCCTGGCTGAAGGCGCCTTCGGCAAAAAAACGCCGGAACATGTTCGGAATGCGGAACGCCACGTTGAACGCGTCGGTCATGGCGCTGGCACCGAACATCGACGCGATCAGGGTTTCGCGCACCAGCCCGGTGACCCGCGAAGCCAGTGTCAGCAACGAAACGACGGAAGCGGATTTGAAGAGGCTCACCGGCGCAAGTGTAGTGCCCCGTCAACGCAGGCCAGGCGGCCAGGTCAAATACAGCTCAGACCTGTTAGAATGGAGAGCTTTGCTGGCATCATCCTCAGACACAAGGAATTTCTCAAATGGCTTCTACCAAACCCAAGAAAAAGAACCCGCGCCTGGCATCGGGGCGCAAGCGCGCACGCCAGGACGTCAAGCTCAACGCGGCCAACACGTCCCTGCGCTCCAAATACCGCACCGCGGTGAAAAACGTTGAAAAGGCCGTCGCCGCCGGCGACAAGGCCAAGGCCGCCCAGGCATTCGGCACGATGCAGTCCGTGGTGGACACCATCGCCGACAAGGGCATCTTCCACAAGAACAAAGCTGCTCGCGACAAGAGCCGCCTCTCGGCCAAGGTCAAGGCCCTGGCCACCGTTGCCTGACCCATCAGGCAAACAGCCCGGACCGCCTCACGGCGGTCTGCCGTTCTAAACGGGTGCGCTGCCAGCAAAGACAAAAGCCGCCTCATGGCGGCTTTTTTGTGTCCGCGATGGAGGTCTGCCGGAGGCCCGAAAACCGGCCTTCAGACCGGCGGGGCTCACTCGCCCAGCGCGTCCGGCTTGGCCCAGGCCTCGAACACCTGGAGTTCGTTGTCCTTGGCAAAGTTCATGCAGAACTCCCAGGCCATGGGCTCGGCGGCACGCAGGTCAGGGTGCACCACGACGCACTTGACGCCGCCCACCGAGCTTGGCAAGCACCAAGGCGAGTAGCTGAGGTGACTCCCCGGCCGGGCACCGCCGGGTCTGAACTGGCTCATGACGCCAGCCAGCCGTTCAGCCCAGTCGCTGGGTCTGAACGTCTTGCCCTCCCGGGTGATGCCCTGGATGAAGACTTCTTTGGCGGTGCTGGAAACCATCGGGTGTCGGTGCTGTTTCGGCGCCGGCCTGCATGATGGATCACACCGTGCTGCAGCACAGCAAGAATTGTATCTTATAGAAGAGTTGACAGCGTGGATTCGGCGCATCGCAGTGATGCACAAATGTCAGCAAACCGGACTCGGCGGTGCGCCTAAAATCGGCTTCCGACGGCCCCGGTTTGACAGGGCCGCTTTGTTTTCAGGAGATCCCATGACCGCGTTCATCGAAGCCGCTTCGCCCCACACCATGAACACCTATGGGCGCCTGCCGATTGCCCTGAGCCATGGCCAGGGTTGCCGCGTCTGGGACGTCAACGGCAAGGAATACCTGGACGCGCTCGGCGGCATTGCTGTCAACACGCTGGGGCATAACCACCCCAGGCTGGTACCGGCGCTGCAGGATCAGGTCGCCCGGATCATCCACAGCTGCAACTACTACCACGTGCCAAATCAGGAAAAACTGGCGGCCAAGCTGGTGGAGTTGTCGGGCCTGACCAACGTCTTCTTCTGTTGCACCGGGCTGGAGGCCAACGAGGCAGCCCTGAAGCTCGCGCGCAAATTCGGCCACGACAAGGGCATCGAAAAACCAGAGATCGTGGTGTACGAAAAGGCCTTTCATGGCCGCAGCATCGCTACATTGAGCGCAACGGGCAACGAGAAGGTGCAAAAGGGTTTCGGCCCTCTGGTCGAGGGCTTCGTCCGGGTGCCGCTCAACGACATTGATTCGCTGAAGGCAGCCACCGCGGGCAATCCCAACGTGGTGGCGGTTTTTCTGGAGACCATTCAGGGTGAAGGGGGCGTCAACCCGGCGCGGGTCGAATACCTGCAACAGGTCCGCCAACTGTGCGATGAGCGGGACTGGCTGCTCATGATCGACGAGGTGCAGTGCGGCATGGGTCGCACCGGCAAGTGGTTTGCCCATCAGTGGGCGGGCATCAAACCCGACGTGATGCCCTTGGCCAAGGGGCTTGGCTCCGGCGTGCCTGTCGGCGCCGTCGTGGCCGGCCCGCGTGCCGCCCAGATTTTCCAGCCGGGCAACCACGGGACCACATTCGGCGGCAACCCGCTGGCCATGCGCGCCGGCGTTGAGACGATTCGCATCATGGAAGAGGACGGCCTGCTGGAAAATGCCGCTCGGGTTGGCGCCCACCTGAAAGGAGCGCTGGAGCGCGCGCTGGCCGGCAAACCCGGCATCCGGGACATCCGCGGGCAGGGCCTGATGATCGGCGTGGAGTTGGAGCGCCCCTGCGGCGAGCTGACCCAACGGGCCGCCGACCAGGGCCTGCTGATCAGTGTGACGGCTGACAGCGTGGTGCGCCTGGTGCCGCCACTGATCATGACGATCTCCGAGGCCGACCAGGTGGCGTCAATCCTCGTGCCGCTGATCCTGCAGTTCCTCACCGAATGAGTGCACCCATGGCCCTGAAGCACTACCTCCAGTTCAGCGATCTTGACGCCGACGAATACGCCTACCTGTTTGCCCGTGCCGCGCTGATCAAGCGCAAGTTCAAGGCTTACGAGAAGCACCAGACCCTGGCCGACCGCACCCTGGCAATGATCTTCGAGAAGGCCTCGACCCGCACCCGGGTCAGTTTCGAGGCGGGCATGTACCAATTGGGTGGCTCCGTGGTGCACCTGACCACCGGCGACAGTCAGTTGGGGCGTGCCGAGCCCATCGACGACAGCGCCAAAGTGATCAGCCGCATGGTCGACCTGGTGATGATCCGCACATACGGGCAGGACAAGATCGAACAGTTTGCGCGGCACTCCCGGGTGCCGGTGATCAACGGGCTGACCAATGAATTCCACCCGTGCCAGATCCTGGCCGACATCTTTACCTTCATCGAGCATCGTGGCGGCATCGCCGGCAAGACCGTGGCCTGGGTCGGCGATGGCAACAACATGGCCAACACCTGGCTGCAAGCCGCCGAACTGTTGGATTTCACCGTGCATGTCAGCACGCCGGGTGGTTATGAGGTTGATCAGGCGGTGGCCGGCATCCGTGGCGGCCACAGCTACAAGGTCTTCCAGAACCCGATGGACGCCTGCAGGGATGCCGATCTGGTCACCACCGACGTCTGGACCAGCATGGGTTTCGAGGCGGAAAACGAAGCCCGCCGCAAGGCCTTTGCCGATTGGCGCGTCGATACTGACATGATGCGCGCAGCCAGACCGGACGCGCTGTTCATGCACTGCCTGCCCGCGCACCGCGGCGAGGAGGTGGACGCGGACGTGATCGACGGGCTGCAATCCGTGGTCTGGGACGAGGCCGAGAACCGCATGCATGTGCAAAAGGCCTTGATGGAGTATCTGCTGCTGGGCCGGCTCTGATGACGGCCTGCCTGGTCTGCGGTGCCTGCTGCGCGAGTTTTCGGGTCGATTTCTGCCGCGATGAGTTGGATGAGCACGGGGGGCGGGTCCCCGCAGGGCTGGCCGACGAACTCAACGATGCGCTGTGCCGGATGCGTGGCACCGACCACCTGCCACCGCGATGTGCAGCGCTGACCGGGCGGACCGGTGTGCAGGCGGCTTGCGGAATCTACGAATGGCGCCCATCCCCATGCCGGGAATTCGCTGAAGGAACCCCGGCCTGCGACAGGGCCCGAGCCCTTCACGGGCTACCGCCCTCTGCGTTCCACGGGCACTGATCGCGCTGGGTGAGTTCCCGCCCCGCCGTTGAACGAATCTCGACTTTCGGCCGGACGAGGCGTCTTCGTTTCACAGGCGCCGCATTGCCTGCAATCGCCACACCCGCTCTCGCGACCCAACGCAGGATGAACGCGCGCCAGGCGCCGGCGCGCACGGGCGGGCAACCAGTGCCAGAGCACAAAACACGCGGCGGCAACCACGATCACGCCCACGATCCATTGTTGATCCATCTCAGCCACCTCCCCACTGCGACGCAAGGCGGAAGGTCAGATAACTCGCGACGTAGGCGAGCGCGAACAGGTAGCCGGCGAGGATGGCCGGGTATTTCCAGCTGTTCGTCTCTCGCTTGACCGCCACCAGCGTCGACACGCATTGCGGCGCGAACACGTACCAGGCCAGCAACGCCAGGGCGGTTGCAAGCGACCAATGCTGGCCGATCACTGCCCCGAGCCGGGTTACGCGGTCGGCATCTTCGGCCGAGAGCGCATAGACGGTACCGAGCGCACCGACCGCGACCTCGCGCGCGGCCATGCCCGGAACCAGCGCAATCACGATTTGCCAGTTGAAACCGATTGGCGCAAAAAAGCCTTCGAGCGCGCGGCCGATGCGTCCGGCAAAGCTGTATTCGATCGCCGGCCCGGTCGCACCAGCCGGCGCGCCGGGAAAGGTCGAAAGAAACCATAGCAACACCATCAGCGCCAGGATGATGCCGCCGACGCGATGCAGAAAAATCATCGCACGCTCCACCAGCCCCAAGGCGAGGTTTCGCGGATTCGGCCACCGGTACGCCGGCATTTCCATCATCAGCGGCGCTGGTACGGACCCATTGCGGAATCGCTTCAGGGCGAAAGCGACCGCCATGGCGCCCAGAATGCCCGCCACATAAAGGCCGAACAACACCAGGCCCTGCAAGTTGAACAGCCCTCCCACCGAGCGGTCGGGGATGAACGCGCCGATCAGCAGGGCATACACAGGCAGGCGAGCGGAGCAGGTCATCAGCGGCGCGATCAAGATCGTGACGATGCGATCCCGCCAATGACTGATGGTCCGGGTTGCCATGACGCCCGGAATGGCGCAGGCAAAACTGGACAGCAACGGGATGAAAGAACGCCCCGACAACCCCACCGTGCCCATCAGTCGGTCCAGCAAAAAAGCGGCCCGGGGCAGATAACCCGAATCCTCCAGGGCGATGATGAAGAAAAACAGAATCAGGATCTGGGGCAGAAACACCAGCACCCCGCCCGCACCCGCCAGGATTCCATCGACCAGCAGGCTCTGCAATGGTCCGGCGGGCAGTCCCTGCCGAATCCATTGGCCGGACGCATCCACGCCCGCCTTGATCCATTCCATGGGCACGGCGGCCAGGCTGAAAACCGCCTGAAACATCAGGAACAGCGTCGCGGCGAGCACCACCATGCCCCACAGTGGATGCAGGACGACGCGGTCGATGGCATCGTCGGCGTGCAAGGTCTCGGCTGGCTCCCGGACCGCCAGCGACAGGATTCGACGCACCTCTTGCTGGGTCGCGATCACCCGCTCCATGTCGGAGCTTGGGTGCAAACCGGGCGCAGGGATTTCAGATTGATGGCGCTGCAACTGCGACAGGTCGACCTGGTCCAGAAAATCAAGCAGTTCCCGGGCGCCGTCGTGGCGCACGCCAACGGTCTCCAGGACGGGCATGCCCAGTTCCTTCGACAGCAGTCGCCGGTCGATCACGGTGCCCTCATGAACGGCAAGGTCGCTCATGTTGAGTGCCAGCACCAAGGGCAAACCCAGCGCCTTCGCCTCCAGCACCAGGCGCAGGTTCAAGCGGAGGTTGGTGGCATCGACGACGCAGACGAGCAGTTCGGGCAACAGCTCGCCGGCACTGTGCCCCGTCACCACATCACGGGTGACCGCTTCGTCTTCACTCAATGCGTTGAGGCTGTAGGCACCTGGCAGGTCGAGCACCTGCACGCGCCGTCCGGAAGCGGTGACCAGGTGCCCTTCCTTGCGCTCGACCGTCACGCCCGCGTAGTTGGCCACCTTCTGCCGGCTGCCAGTCAGCAGGTTGAACAGCGCCGTCTTGCCGCAATTGGGATTGCCAAGCAAAGCCACTCGCACACCGGATGATGAGCCGGTCTGCTGAACGGTCATGAATCGCTCCCGACCGGCACCACCCGGATCAGCGCGGCCTCGTGCCGGCGCAGCGCAAACGTGGTATGTCCGACGCGCACGGCCAAAGGGTCGCGCCCGGGGTAGCCATGCGCCATCACGCGGACCTGTTCACCGGGCAAAAACCCGATCTCCAGCAATCGCAACACCCGCTCCCGGTCTTCGGCGGTTTCAGGTTGCGCAAGCCGTCGAACCTGGGCGACGGCCAGGCGCGGCAGTTCGTCGAGCCCCAGCTCTGAGATCTCCGTCCGTCCATCTCGGTTGCGATTGCTGGCTTGCATAGGCCTCTCAAACGAAAACGATTCTCATTTTACTCAATGAATTCCCACACAGTTTTTCGCGCCTGTTGGAGAAAACCGACACCACGGCGGCGCGCCGCCGCTACCGTCCGGTGTCATGAAACGGCTTTGGGACATTACTCCTCCGGTGGACGCCGGCTCCCCGGTCTTTCCCGGCGACACGCCCTACCGACAACTCTGGGCCACCACCCTGGGACCCGGCTGTCCGGTGAACGTGAGTGCAGTGACGCTGTCGCCGCACGTCGGTGCTCATGCCGACGCACCGCTGCATTACGACCCGCAGGGCGCCAGTGCCGGCGAACTCGACCTCGCACCGTTTCTCGGGCCGTGCCGCGTGATCCACGCGATTGGCGCCCGACCGCTGATCGAATGGGGCCATCTTTCGCACGCGACCGACGCCCTGCCGCCAAGGGTTCTGGTGCGAACGTGCGAGCGCGCGCCAATCGACCACTGGGACCCCGACTTCGCTGCGTTTTCGCCGCAAACGGTAGCGCAACTGGCCGCGCTGGGCGTGGTTTTGATCGGCATCGACACCGCCAGCATCGACCCCGCCGACAGCAAGTCACTGGACAGCCACCAGGTGATTCGCCGCACCAACCTGCGCGTGCTCGAAAACCTCGTGCTCGACGACGTTCCGGAGGGAGACTACGAACTGATCGCCCTGCCCCTGAAGCTCATGACGGCGGACGCCAGTCCGGTACGTGCCGTCCTGCGCGAATGGCCTTGAATCAACTTGGTGAAAGACGCTGAAGACCGGAACAACCGACATGACCCTGAGAACCCTGAACGACTGCCAATCGCTGGATGCCAACGACCCCCTGCGCGCGCTGAAATTGCAGTTCAACCTGCCCGAGGGCGTGATTTATCTCGATGGAAACTCTCTGGGCGTGCTGCCCGCATCAGCGGCCGCGCGCGTGAGTGCCGTGGTGAATGTCGAATGGGGCGAAGGCCTGATCCGCAGCTGGAACAGCGCAGGTTGGTTCGAAGCCCCACGGCGCGTTGGCAACAAAATCGCGCGCCTGATCGGAGCCGGCATCGACGAGGTGGTCGCCACCGACAGCACGTCGGTCAACCTGTACAAAGTTCTCAGCGCCGCCCTGAACCTGGTCCGCCACGATGCCCCGCAGCGCAAGACGATCGTCAGTGAGCGCAGCAACTTTCCCACCGATCTGTACATTGCCGAAGCACTGTGCCGCGAGCGCGGGTGCAGTCTGAAACTGATCGAGCCCGACGAGCTTGCCGCTGCGCTGACGCCGGACGTCGCCGTTTTGATGCTGACCCACGTGAACTACCGCACCGGCGCGATGCACGACATGCGCGCGCTCACCGCCGCTGCCCATTCGGCGGGCATCCTGACGGTGTGGGACCTGGCCCATAGCGCGGGCGCCGTGCCGGTGGATCTGAACGGCTCTGGCGCTGATTTCGCCGTGGGCTGCGGTTACAAGTACCTCAACGGCGGCCCCGGGGCGCCGGCCTTCGTCTGGGTCGCCCCACGGCACGCCGACCGCTTCTGGCAGCCACTGGCCGGTTGGTGGGGCCATGCCGCGCCGTTCGCCTTCACGCCCGGCTACCAGCCAGCCCCAGGCATCGCGCGATACCTGTGCGGCACCCAGCCCATCATCAGTCTCGCCGCGCTGGACTGCGGCGTGGACACCGTGCTCGCGGCAGAACCCATTGGCGGCATGAGCGCACTGCGCGCCAAATCGCTGGCTCTGACCGACCTGTTCATCGAACTGGTGGAGGCCCGTTGCGCCGGCCACGGCCTGACGCTGGTCACGCCCCGCGAGCACGCACAGCGAGGCTCACAGGTCTGCCTGGCGCGGGCGAACGGCGCCTACGCCATCGTCCAGGCCCTGATCGCCCGCGGCGTGATCGGGGATTTCCGCGCGGGCGATGCCGGGGACCACCCGGACATCCTGCGCTTTGGTTTCACCCCGCTGTACATCGGGTTCGAGGATGTCTGGAACGCGGTGGAGCACCTGAAACAGGTGCTTGACAGTGGCGAATGGCAGCGCAGCGAATTCAACCGGAAACACGTGGTGACCTGATCATGACCCCTTCATCCCACACTCCGTCGAACACCGAGCGCATCGTTCAGGACGAAAAGGCCCAGCTCGACTTCAGCCGGAGCATGAGCTACGGCGACTACCTGCACATCGACACCATCTTGTCGGCGCAGAAGTGCCTGTCACCTGCACACGACGAGATGCTTTTCATCGTGCAGCACCAGACCTCCGAACTGTGGATGAAGCTGATGCTGCATGAGGTGGGCGCGGCCATCCGCCACATTGCAGACGACGATCTGCCTCCGGCTTTCAAGATGCTGGCACGGGTCAGCAAGATCATGGAACAACTGGTTCACGCCTGGGACGTGCTCGCCACCATGACCCCGCCCGAGTACAGCGCGATTCGCCCCTATCTGGGCCCCAGCAGTGGATTTCAAAGCTTCCAGTACCGTTGCATCGAGTTTTCGATGGGCAACAAGAACGCCGCCATGCTCCAGCCCCATGCACACCATCCGGAACGCGCTGCTTTGGTACAGGCCGCCTACCAGGCGCCTTCGCTGTACGACGAAACCTTGCGCCTGATGGCGCGCCGCGGGCTACCGGTGCCGTCCGGCTGTCTGGAGCGAGACTGGACACAACCCTATGCCGCCAGCGCTGAGGTGGAAAAAGCCTGGTTGCAGGTGTATCGACATCCCGACGAGAACTGGGACCTGTACCAGCTCGGCGAAGAATTGACCGACCTGGAAGACGCGTTTCGGCTTTGGCGATTCCGCCATCTCACCACCGTCGAACGGGTGATTGGGTTCAAACGGGGCACCGGCGGCACTGGTGGCGTGAGCTACCTTCGGAAGATGCTCGACGTGGTGCTGTTCCCGGAAATCTGGAGCCTGAGGACCAGTTTATAAAGCCATTTCAGCCCCTTTCCAGCGTCAAACGGCCACCAGCAGCTATCTTTTCTATAGCATATTCGAAGTAACCGGACCACGATACAGCCAGGGAACATCCAGCAGTCGCTCGCCAAAGGCTCGCAGGGCCAGGTCCCGTCCCCAACGAAGCACGCCCTGCGCGTGAAAGATGGTTCCATTGCGGATCGAACGCGCCTGGACCCTGGCGCATCGCCGCCAACGCGCATCCGCGTAGTGTTGCAGCCGCTGGCTGGGCAGCAGTTCCTTCATCGCCAGCGAGCGCGCAAGTTGCTCCGCATCCTCGATCGCCATGCCCGCTCCTTGGGCCAGATAGGGCCGCATCGGATGCGCCGCGTCACCCAGCAGCGCCACGCGGCCGGCTGCCTGCTGCCACGGCCCTTTCATCGGCGGTCGATCGCACAGTGCCCAGAGCCGCCAACTCGGCACGGCGGCGATGAGGTCCTGCAAAGCCACACAGGTGGAACCCATCTCGCGCTGCAGATCAACCGCGTTGGCCGAATGATCCCACCCGTGAAGATCGCCGCCGACTTCGCCATGCACGATCGCCACCACGTTGAGCCAATCGCCGCCCCGCACCGGGTATTGAACCACATGCAATCGCGGCCCGAGCCACGCTGTCACCTGCTGACTGCGCAGGTGGATGGGCAGGTCCTGCTGTGGCAACATTGCCCGGTACGCGAGGTGCCCGGAAACCCGGGGTGCACCGTCGTTCAGCAGTATCTCGCGGACCCGACTCCACAGGCCGTCAGCGCCAACCAGCACATCGCCTTCCACCGTCAGCCCTTCGGTGGTTTCGAGGCTCACGAGGCGTTCACCCTCTGAATACGACGCCAGCCAGCTTCCCAAGGCCAGCCGTGCGGCACCATCACGCTGCACGGCTTGCAACAACAACGCATGCAAGTCCGCCCGATGGATGGTTGCGTAGGGCGCCCCGTACAGGCGGATGGATCGCTCCTTCGTTGGCAACACGCCCAGTTCTCGCCCCGTAACGGCGTTTCGAACCTGGAGCCGCTCCGGGAAGGCAGCCACCAGGTTCAGAGGACGCTCCAGACCCAGCCCGTGGAGCACATGGACCACGTTGGGACCGATCTGTATCCCTGCGCCGACCTCGCCGAAGGCGGCCGCCCGTTCAAACAGGCGCACATCACAACCAGCGCGCGCGCAGGCCAGCGCAGCCGCCAGCCCGCCAATGCCCCCGCCGACAATCAGTACCCGCGTGTTCATGGAGCCAGATTTTTCCCGTCAAGTCGGACATTTCGCTGACACGCAGCGCCGCACTCGACTGGCGGACGGCCAAAACGGCAACGCCAGCTCGGGGCTGGCGTTTACGTTAGGTGGGGTGGCTGATGGGACTCGAACCCACGACGACCAGAATCACAATCTGGGACTCTACCAACTGAGCTACAGCCACCGCAAGCTTCAAATTATATCGCGATCTCTCACTGCACCGACCCGCCCTCTGCAACGGTCGCCGCAGGTTTGGCGACCAATATTTCGGCCTTGAATCGGGCTTTCAGGTCGTTGTAATACGCCAAGGTCTCGGCGCCCGACCACAGCTGGCTGTATTGGTTGAGGTGTTGGCGCTTGACGGCCTCATTGGGCGGCTCGTACGCGATCACCTTGTTCACGCGGACCACCGCAAAACCCTGTGGTCCCAGATCCACGCCCACCAACGCGGGCAACGTCGCCGCATCGGCCCGAAGCGCTGCATCGATCAGCTTGCCGGGAAACTGTTGCGTCTGTTCGCGAGAGATCGTCAACGAGGCTGGAAACTCCGCCGCCGAAGGACTGGCCTGCCAGGCTGCCAGCTTGGCCGCACCCTCCTTGCGAGCCAGTTCGGCTGCGCGATCCGCCACCAGGCGCGCCCGCACGACGTCACGTACCTCGGCCAGCGGCTTGGTCCGGGCGGGGGTGTACTGAACGATTCGCGCGGAAACCAGCTGGTTGGGCGCCGTCTCCACCGCTTCGGTGTTGCGTTTCTTCTCGACAGAATCCGGCGCAAAGACGGCGTTCAGGAGCTTGGGATTGGCTAGCACCCCGCTCGCGCCCGTGGCGGGCGTGCGCGTGATGTTGTTTGCGGTCTGGATGTCGAGTTTCAGGCGCTCGGCAACGGGCTTGAGGCTGTCCGGCTGCTCATAGACACCATTGGTGAACGCGTCGGCCACTTCGGCGAACTTGCGCTGGGCCTGCTGCTTCTTCAGTTCAGCCTCAAGCTGCGCTTTCATGTCTTCGAAGCTTCGGGCCTTCGGCGCCTTGATGTCGGTGAGACGGATGATGTGGTAGCCGAACTCGGATTCGACAATGTCGCTGATGTCGCCCTTTTTCATCGAAAAGGCTGCATCTTCGAATGGCTTCACCATCGCACCGCGGGCGAAAAAGTCCAGGTCGCCACCATTCGGCGCCGAGCCCGTGTCCTGCGAATGTTTCCGCGCCAGATCGGCGAAGCTGTCCGGCGACTTCCGCGCCGCGGCAAGCAACTCGTCGGCTTTGGCGCGGGCCTTCTTGCGGTCGTCGGCACTGGCCGTCTTGGGTGCGTTGATCAGGATGTGGCTGGCACGGCGCTCCTCCTGGCCGCTGAGCCGCGCCGCGTTCTGCTCGAAATAGGTTCGGAGGTCTGCCTCGTTGATCACCAAGGTTTTCTTGATGGTGTCCAGATCCAGCACGACAAACTCGATCGTCGCCTGTTCAGGCGCCTGGAACATCGCCGGGTTCTGCTTGTAGAACGCCTCGATGTCGGCATCGGAGACCGTGACTCTTGCACTGAAATCACCGGGATTGAAACGCGCGACCTGTACCTCGCGGCGCTGCAACAGCGCACTCAGCGCAAGATTGGCATCGGCAGCGGGCGCGAATCCGCTGGCGGAAACCCCCGCCAAGACCTGCCGCGACGACAAGTCTGCGCGCACCTGGGCTTCGAACATTTCCGGGCTCATGCCTTGGGCAGCCAACAGTTGCCGATAGCGCTCCATGTCGAGCGAGCCATCGGGTCGCTTGAGGCTGGCGATAGTCGGGTTCTGCTGCAGGTCGCGGGCGAGTCTGGCGTCGGGCGTCACTAATTTCAGCTTGGTCGCTGCCGCCGCGAGTACCCGATCACGAACCAGTCGCTCAAGCGTGGCATACCGCGCCTCGGGCGATTCAAGCAGTTTGACATCCAACGTCGGCATCGACTCGCGCACCCGGTCGACCTCATTCTTGTGGGCAAAATCCCATTCGGCCTGGGTGATATCAACACCATCCACCCTGGCGACCGGAGTGCCTTTGTTCTGTGCACGGTTGTAGCCCTCCAGGCCGAAAAGCACGAACGATGGAAAGATCAGCAGGAACAGCAGAAATTGCATGATCCTGGTGTGCTTCCGAACAAAATCAAACATGCGCAGACTCTCAGTATCAAAAACAGAAAAGGCGAACACGATGTTCGCCTTTGCAGTGGTGGTGGGTGCTGACGGGTTCGAACCGCCGACCTACGCCTTGTAAGGGCGCCGCTCTACCGGCTGAGCTAAGCACCCCACCCGAAACAGATCTCAGTTCAGGGCATCCTTCAATGCCTTGCCTGGACGAAACTTCGGCACTTTGGCAGCCTTGATTTTAATCGTTGCGCCGGTGCGCGGGTTGCGCCCGCTGCGAGCCGCCCTCTTTCCGACAGCAAAGGTGCCAAAACCGACCAGCGACACCGATCCACCTTTTCTGAGCGTTGTCTTCACCGCGCCAACCATCGAGTCAAGCGCTCGCGTCGCGGCCGCTTTGGAAATGTCGGCATGTTTTGCAATGTGCTCAATCAGTTCTGTCTTGTTCACAAGGATCCCCTCGTTGTCTGGAAAATGTTGATCGTAGGCCGTTGCCAGCACAGCGGGGATCGGTCCAGGATCGGCCATTCAAACCCGACCGATCCGACCATCCCGCCATTTGATTAGAGCCACCTGCCCAGCTGGTGTCAATAACCTCAGCGAACTGCCTGCCAGATTGCTCCGGGAGCGGATTCTAGACGCTTTCCAAACGGCCGCTCCTCGCACCTGCCGCTTCTGGACAGCGACCGCACGGATTCGATTGCGTTGGGATCACGTCGCAAATTGACTGCGCGTCGCTCATTTTCCGGGGGTTCGCATGACGAGGCTGACGCCGGTCGCTGTGAGCAGCACACCGAAGACTGTGACGACCGTGATCGGTTCACCAAACAACAGCCAGGCGATCACCGCAGTCGTCGGAGGAACCAGGTACATCAAGCTCGCAACGGTGGCGGCAGCGCCACGTTGGATCAGAAGAAACAGCAGGGAGCTGCCGCCAATCGTCAGACCAAGGACCGACCAGGCCATGGCGCCGACGAGTTCAAGATTCCATCGCATCGAATCGGATTCGACCAGGGCCAATGGCAGCGACACGAGCAAGGCTGCCCCCAGTTGCACCGTGTTGGCCGTACGTACATCACACGATTCGACAAATCGCTTCTGGTAAAGCGTACCCGCGGTGATGCTCAACAACGCGGACAAAGCGAACGCAAGATTGACCAAGTTGGCCGAGTCCCCTGGCGCGCCTTGTCCGAATTTCCGGGAAACAACCAGAAGCAAGCCCAGGAAGCCGAGCAGCAGTCCGACCCATTGGCGCCGTGTCACCCTTCCCGTCTGCGCGGTCAAGCTGAACAGCGAAAGCCAGATCGCCGTCAGTATCGGTTGCAATCCGACAATCAAAGCGGCCAGCCCGGATCCCATTCCCGCTTTGACAGCCGCCCAGACGCCGCCGAGATAACCGGCGTGCATCAGTAAACCCGTGATGCCAAGATGCCTCCACTGAGCGCCTGTCCGTGGCCATTTGACCCCCGCCAGCAGAATCCAGGGAATAAAACAAATGATCGACAACGCGTAACGAACGACCAGAAATTTGAACGGAGGGGAATTCGGCATCCCATAACGGGCGACGATGAAGCCCGTGCTCCATATCAACACGAACACCATCGGCATAAGTCCGATCAGGCCGGTGTTTCTGCCTTGGGTGTTCAATGGACGCGCGCCCTGATCTCCGGCAATGCCTTTTGCAGGTAATACACCATGGACCACACCGTCAGCACAGCCGCGATCCAGATCAGCCAGACGCCCCAAGCGCGGGTGTCGACCACGTCGAACAACCGATCGTCATACAACAGGAATGGAATGGCGACCATCTGGGCAAAGGTTTTCAGCTTCCCCACCATATGAACCGCCACGCTCTTCGATGCGCCAATTTGCGCCATCCATTCGCGTAGCGCAGAGATGGCGATCTCCCGACCGATGATGATGAGCCCAACGAAAACGTCAGCCCGGTTGAGATGAACCAGAACCAGCAGTGAAGCGCAAACCAGAAACTTGTCGGCCACCGGATCAAGAAAAGCGCCGAACGACGAAGTCTGGTTGAGTCTGCGTGCCAGGTAGCCGTCCAACCAATCTGTTGCGGCAAAGAGAACGAACATCACGGTGGCGATTCGATTCTTGCTGGTGATTGAAGCAAAGCTCTCCGGCAGATAGAAAACCCCCACGATCAAAGGAATCGCCAGAATGCGAGTCCAGGTCATGATCGTCGGTATCGTCAGAAACATGACTCGATTGTGGCACGGCGCGATCGCGCGCGTCGCGCCATCAGCGCAACGCCCGGTAAATGGCCTCTGCCAAGACGCGGGAAACGCCATCGACCGACATCAGGTCGTCCACACTCGCATCGGCGACGCCGCGCAATCCGCCGAAGCGCCGCAACAGATTGGCCCGCTTTTTGGGCCCAACGCCGGGAACGTCCTCCAACTTGCTGCCACCGACACGAACCTTTGCACGTTGCGCTCGCATGCCCGAAATCGCGAAGCGATGGGCTTCGTCCCTTATTTCGGCCACCAGCAACAGTGCGGCAGATGTGTGGCCCAGATGCACCTTCTCCCGTCCGTCGGCGAAAACCAGTTCCTCCAGGCCCACTTTTCGCCCCTCGCCCTTTTCCACGCCGACGATCAAGGAAGTGTCCAGCCCCAGTTTCTTGAAGACCTCGCGCGCGATCGCAACCTGCCCCTCGCCGCCATCTACAAGCACCAAATCCGGCATTCGTTGGGCATCACGATCCTCCACCGCCAGCAGATCGGCGCCTCGGGGCGATTCGGACCGACCATAACGTCTGCTCAGTACCTGCCCCATCGCCGCGTAGTCGTCGCCTGCGGCGACCCCTTCGATTCGGTAGCGCCGGTATTCCTTGTTTTGCATTCTGTGGTGGTGGAAGACCACGCACGAGGCCTGGGTTGCCTCGCCGGATGTGTGCGAAATGTCGAAGCATTCAATTCGAAAGGCATCCAGATCATCCGGAGCCAGATCCAATGCGTCGACCAAGGCTCTGGTCCTTGCCTGTTTCGAGCCCTCTTCAGCCAGCAGGCGGGCCAATTGAAGCTCTGCGTTCTTCTCTGCCATCTCCAGCCAAACCCGCCCCAATTCACGGGGCTGGTGCACGAGGTTGACTTTGCCGCCTTTGGCCTCTGATAGCAAATCAATCACCGAATGACGAATTCGATGGCTGGTGATCAGTGTCTGCGGCAGGGGAATGCCAAGGTAGTGCTGCGACACAAACGACTCAAGCACCTTGGCTTCAAACGAAGTGGCCTCGTCGATTCCCGATTCAGCGCACTCAAGGCCAGATTCGTCCTGCGCCATGTCATCGAGGGACACGGCATGGTCGACTTGCGATGGGTAATAGGGTCGGTCGCCGAGATGACGTCCGCCTCGAACCATGGCCAGAATGACGCAGGCCCGACCGCCTTTCGTCCGAACAGCCAGGATATCGACATCGCGATCCGTCGCTGTGTCCACGGCCTGTTGATGCAATACCCGGGACAGGGCGTTGATCTGATTCCGGGTTTCCGCGGCCTTCTCGAATTCCAGCCTTTCCGCACTGGCAAGCATTCGCGCCTCGAGAGTCGCCAACACCTCCCCGGCTTCACCTTTCAGAAAGGCGCTTGCGTTGGCGACGTCCGCCAGGTAGGTTTCTCTGTCAATGCGCCCCACACACGGTGCAGAGCACCGTTTGATCTGAAACAACAGGCAGGGTCGTGTACGGTTGGCAAAGACCGTGTCCTCACAGGTCCGAAGCCTGAATACCTTTTGCAGCAGCAAGATCGTGTCTTTGACGGCCCAAGCGCTTGGATATGGACCGAAATATTGGTCACGTCGATCCACCGCACCCCGGTAATACGCGACACGAGGAAACCCTTCGGCGCCTGGAACATCGCGCTTCTGGCTCCAGCCCCCTCGCGGCAACGACATTCTCAAATAGGGGTAACTCTTGTCGTCCCGAAACAGGATGTTGAACTTCGGACTCTGTGTCTTGATGAGATTGTTTTCGAGCAGGAGTGCCTCTGCCTCAGATCGAACGACAGTTGTCTCGACGCGGACGATCCGGCTGACCATGTGACCGATCCGGGTCCCACCATGATCGCGATGAAAGTAGGAAGAGACCCGCCGTTTCAGGTTTCCGGCCTTGCCGACATAGAGCAGCACGCCTTCGGCGTCGAAATAGCGGTACACGCCGGGTAGAGCCGGCAAATTGGCCACATCCCGCAACAGTTTTTCGGGATGCGAAGGCGGCTGAACGTGGCCCTCTCCCCCCCGCCTTTCGGGCGAATCCTGTGAACGATCTGTCATCTCAAGAAAAAACGGGCTACAGCGCAAAAGGCTATAACCCGTTCCCGAAAAATGGTCGGCGTGGCGGGATTCGAACTCGCGACCCCTTGCACCCCATGCAAGTGCGCTACCAGGCTGCGCTACACGCCGACAAGCTTCGAATTATAGCTGGTTAGGAGAGTGACATCGACAGCATCTCCCTGATCTCGAAGAGTTCCTTTCGTATCTTTCGGAGTTGGTGTGGATCTGGATCCTCAAATGGATCCGAATCCTCAAATTCGGCTTTCCCAGGCGTTTCGAATTGTTGACGGTAAGGGTCAGCATTGGTGGCCTCGTTTTCCAAAGTCCGATCGCGATCCGCCTGGGCAAGTTCCTGAAGGCGATTTCTGGCTCCACTGATGGTGAAACCCTGCGCGTACAACAAGTCCCTGATGCGGCGGATCATCAACACTTCATGGTGTTGGTAATAGCGCCGGTTCCCCCGACGCTTCATCGGTCGCAATTGGGTGAACTCTTGCTCCCAATATCGAAGCACATGAGGCTTGACGCCGCACAGATCGGCCACTTCGCCAATTGTGAAGTAGCGTTTTGCCGGAATTGGAAGGAGCGTTTTCTCCATAAAAATCAAGACGCTTCGAATTAGACGCGCAAGATTACTCCAACTTCCCGTCAAACGCCATGCATTCGACCCTCAAGAAAGTTGAAAAAGCGATTTGCCGGAACCAGGGAAGGTCTGCACAACCCCGTTTCCGAAGTGGCAACTGTGTGAATGACTCTGTAGATATCACGATGCGGCATCGGGTGCGTTCGGGCGGTCAGATCAAGACGGATTCGGGCTTGTTTTGTGACCCATTCGGGCCCTTGCGCCCATTTCGGACGCACCTATCCCCTGCATGGCATGGGCGATTCATCAAGTGGTGCGATCAACGCATTACCGATCACCAAAAGCTTGATGAACAGGTCCAACGGGCTGCAGAGCTGATGGGCGTCGGTTCGATCACTGCATCGGCGCTCGTGGCTACAGTGGGTGAGTTCAGACAGTTCAGAAACGGGGCGCAGTTCGCTGCCTGGCTGGATTTGACACCCAAGCAATACTCCAGTGGCGGCAAGACCAGTTTGGGAAGTATCACCAAGAGTGGGAGCGTCTACCTGCGCACCCTTCTGATTCAGGGGGCCAAGGCCATTGTCCTCACCCGCCAATACGACAAACCCATATTCTTGTGGGCGCATAAACTGCGGGAGCGCATTGGTTGGCAGAGAGCGGTGGTCGCCTTGGCCAACAAGAACGCCAGAATTCTGTGGGCGGTCATGACCCGAGAGAAACGGTATGACGCGCACCACGTAAGCTGCATTCCATTGCTGGCGGCAGTGACCGCCCCAGCGCTGGTATCGGTTGCGTAGGCTCTCTTGCTCCTTTCTTGTCAGACGCGAAGTTGAAGACGCTTTGAACAGGTCAGACCGGCAGCAGGCAAGTTCGAATGAAGGCGGGTGGATCAATCGGATGCCACGTAATGTGTATGGAGCCCTGCTGGGCGGTTGGTATCTGGGGCCGCACGAAGTGCAATAAGCCCGGCTGTAGATGTCCAGTCTGTTCCGCGTTTCAAGCAACTGAAGTTGCGCCTGTCGATGGGAAGAGGTCGCTAACACAATCAGCATGCCACCACCATTGACTTCGCGGGAAGTCCCTGTAGGGCCTCCATCCCGAAGTGCCACTGGTTGCCCTTGTTCGTCTGGTGCATCTCGGGGTCACGCGTGCCCGCGCTGTTCTTGGTGGAACTGGGCGCGGCGATCAGCGTGGCATCCACCAGCGTTCCGGTCTTGAGCATCAGCCCTTGCTCGGTCAGGCCCGTGTTGATTGTCTTGAGGATCTGCGACGCCAATTGATGTTTTTCCAGCAGGTGACGGAAACGAAGAATGGTGGTTTCGTCCGGAATACGCACCGCACCGGCCAGGCCCGCGAATTGCCGGTACAGCGGCTGCTCGTGAGGCTTCTTCCATGGCCGGGTCGCTCAGGTTCCACCACAGTTGAATGCAGTGAATGCGCAGCATCACTTCAACGGCGAACGGCGGGCGCCAACCCAGCGCCTGGTGCGCACCGCGTGCGTGCGGCGCAATCAACCCGACAAGTTCCGACCACGGTACGACCCGGTTCATTTCTTTAAGGAAGACTTATTTGCGGGTCTTCTTGGACAAGGGGTCAAAGCTGAAGAGGGTCTGGTTCATCGCCACCATCTTGCCCTGCCGTCAGCCTCGATACCACTCGGGATGACTCGGGGTTTTGCAGAGGTACCTTAATTTTCAATCGCGGGAAAAATTCAAACCTCATTCAGTGGGAGAAAAAACTGATCCAATACTCTTGAGCAGACCATCCTACCCGCCGACGCTGCACCATAATCGCGCCATGAATAACGTCACATTTCCCGTCGTTGGCATCATTGGCGCCGGCGCCATGGGCCGCGGCATTGCACAAATCGCCGCACAGGCCGGCAGCGTCGTCAGGCTGTTCGACACCCGTGCGGAAGCCGTTTCGGAGGCCGTCAACTCGATCACGGGCCAGTGGGACAGAATGCAGGAAAAGGGGCGACTGACCGAGGGCGCCCTGACCGCCAACAAGGCCCGACTGAAGAACGCAACGCAGCTTTCGGATCTCGCGGATTGCACCCTGGTGGTCGAGGCGATCGTCGAGCGGCTCGACGTAAAAAAGAGCCTCTTCGCCGAACTGGAGTCGATCGTCGGCCCGGACGCTGTATTGACCACCAACACATCGTCTCTGTCGGTGACGGCTATCGCCGCCGGATTGCGCGTTCCGCAACGTTTTGCGGGATTCCATTTCTTCAACCCGGTGCCACTGATGAAGGTGGTCGAAGTCATCGCGGGGCTTAAGACCTCGCCCGCCGTGTGTGATGCGCTGTCACGATCCGCTCGCGAGATGGGCCACACGCCGGTGCAGGCGCAGGACACACCGGGCTTCATCGTCAACCACGCGGGCCGCGGCTTCGGGACCGAGGCCTTGCGCATCGTCGGCGAGGGCGTGACCGACTTCACGACCGTCGACCGGATCCTGCGGGACCAGGCGGGCTTCAAGCTGGGCCCGTTCGAGCTGATGGACCTCACTGCGCTGGATGTTTCGCATCCCGTGATGGAATCCATCTATCACCAGTACTACGAGGAGCCACGGTACCGGCCAAGCGTGATCACCGCGCAGCGCCTGGCCGGCGGTGTGGTCGGCAAGAAAGTCGGCGAAGGGTTCTACCGCTACGAGAATGGGGCTGCCGTGGTGGCGCCGGAGCCTGCCGTGCCGGCGGTCTCCGACATGCCGCCGGTATGGGTGTCACCTCGGGCGGCCCGCCGCGCCGAACTGCTGCAACTGCTGAAAGACCTGGGCGCCCGCATCGAAACCGGTTCTTCCCCCTCGCCCGCCGCGTTGAGCCTGGTTGCGCCGCTGGGATTCGACGTGACCACCGTCGCCGTGGTCGAGCGGCTCGACCCGACCCGCACCGTTGGCATCGACCTGTTGATCGATGATGCGGCAACCAAGCGGCGTGTGCTGGCCACCAATCCGGCAACGCGCGCCGACATGCGGGACGCCGCGCACGCCCTGTTCGCGCGCGACGGCAAGGCCGTGAGCGTCATTCGCGACAGTGGCGGCTTTGTGACGCAGCGCGTGATTGCCACCATCGTCAACATCGCCACGGACATGTGCCAGCAACGCATCTGCACGCCGCAGGACCTCGAAACCGCGGTCACCCTCGGGCTGGGTTACCCGTTGGGTCCGCTGGCCATGGGCGACCGGCACGGACCAACCAACGTGCTGGAGGTGCTGTTCAACATGCAGACGGTTTACGGCGATGCGCGCTACCGCCCAAGCCCCTGGCTGCGTCGCCGTGGCGCCATCGGGCTCAGCCTGCTGCACACTGAAGACTAGGCGGGTACCATGGCTGCAGAGCTCCTCAGCACCAGCGAGGGAATGACGATGGTGCTGACCATCAGCAATCCGGAACACCGCAATGCGCTGGGTCCGGAGATCTACGCCGCTGGCGTCGAAGCCCTGAACGCCGCCGAGTCGAACCCGGACGTACGTAGCGTGGTGATCACCGGCGAAGGCGCGGTCTTCAGCGCGGGGGGCAACCTGCAGCGCCTGCTGGCCAATCGGCAGCACCCCCCTGAGTTTCAAGCCCGCAGCATCGAGGGCTTGCACAACTGGATCGAAGTGATCCGCACCTTTCCCAAACCGGTGATTGCTGCGGTTGAAGGGCCGGCGGCCGGCGCCGGGTTTTCCCTGGCACTGGCATGCGATTTTGTGGTTGCCGCCAACAACGCCGTATTCGTGATGGCCTACAGCAACATCGCCCTGTCGCCCGATGGCGGCGGCAGTTGGAGCCTTGCCAGGGCGTTGCCGAGGCCCCTGGTCAACGAACTGCTCATGTGCGGTGAACGCATCGGTGCCGAGCGACTGCACCATCTGGGGCTGATCAACCGCTTGGTGGATCCGGGCCGTGCACTGCAAGGTGCGCTCGAATGGGCTGACCGCATCAACCAGCGTGCGCCCAACGCGATGGCCAGCATCAAGGAATTGGTCAACGAGGCCTCCACAACCACCCTTTCACAGCATCTGGCGCTGGAACGCGACCACTTCGTGCGCAACCTGCATCACGCGAACGCCGGCATCGGCATTTCGGCATTCCTCGACAAGTCCAAGCCACGTTTCATGTAGCCACACGGTATGGCCGCCATTCGTGGGCCGACACGCAGGTGACAACCCTGAGGCGACGGGGGCGTCCCTGACGCGACAATCTGCCTGTTTTCAGTCACGCAAAAGACAGGCCATGGACGATCCCATTCTTACCATCGAAGAACGCGAGGCGATCAACACCGGTCGCTGGTTCTCATCCCTTTCACCCTCCCTACGACACGACATCCTGCGATGTGCCTACGTCAAACGCTACAAGGACGGCGAGCTCATCGTGGCGCGCGGCGATCCGCCCGTGGAATGGAGCGCCTGCGCCCGCGGCGCGGTCCGGGTGAGTTCGACCTCCATTTCGGGCAAACAGATCACCCTGACCTACGTGGAGCCCGGGATCTGGTTCGGCGATGTGGCGATCTTCGACGGCGACCGCCGGACCCACGACGCCTATGCCCATGGCGAGACCACGCTGCTGTGCGTGGCGCGCACGGATTTCCAGAAGATCCTGGCCTTGCACGTGGAGCTGTACGAAGCCTTGGTTCGACTGCAATCCAGGCGGATCCGCCAGCTTTACGGCCTGGTGGAAGACCTCAACACCCTGCCCTTGCGGGCGCGCCTGGCCAAGCAGTTGCTGCACCTGGTGCGAAGCTATGGCGTGCCCTGTCTGTCCGATGGCCGCGAGACCCGGATCAGCCTTCAGCTTGCCCAGGAGGAGTTGGCCCAGTTGCTAGGCGCTTCGCGCCAGCGGGTCAACCAGGAACTCAAGGCGATGGAGCGCGAGAACGCCATCCGCATCGAGCCCGGCGGTCTCGTGGTGCGCGACCGCGAAGCCCTGATGCGCATCGTTGAATCCGACAACTAGAAACCCACCGACTGCATCCGTCCCACCATGAACGATTTCGACCACTTTGTCGGTACCCGACCCGTCACTGGCGCGCACGCGTTCGACGTCATTCGGCTGAGCGACTGGCTCGCTCGCAACCTGCCCAGCTTCGAAGGGCCGCTGACCGTCGAGCTGTTCAAGGGTGGCCAGTCCAACCCGACCTACAAACTGGTCACACCCGGGCAGAGCTACGTGATGCGCGCCAAGCCGGGTCCGGTTGCCAAGCTGTTGCCCTCGGCGCATGCCATTGAACGCGAATTCGCAGTCATGAAGGGCCTGTACGGAACGGACGTGCCGGTGGCACGCATGCACGTCCTTTGCGAGGACGAGTCCGTCATCGGTCGGGCCTTTTACGTCATGGAGTTCGTGCAGGGGCGCGTGCTGTGGGACCAGTCGCTCCCAGGCATGCGCAACGACGAGCGACGCGCCATCTACGACGAGATGAACCGCGTCATTGCGGCCTTGCACACGGTGAAGTTTGCTGAACAAGGACTGGCTGGGTACGGCAAGCCCGGCAACTACTTCGAACGGCAGATTGGCCGCTGGAGCAAGCAGTACGTTGCCTCCATCACCAAGCCCATCGCCGAAATGGACCAGTTGATCGCCTGGCTGCCTGCGCACATCCCCGACAAGGCGCGCGATGACAGCCTGGTCAGCATCGTGCACGGCGACTACCGGCTGGACAACCTGATTTTTCACCCCACCGAGCCGCGGGTGCTGGCGGTGCTGGACTGGGAGCTCTCCACGCTCGGACACCCGCTGGCCGACTTCAGCTACCACTGCATGGCCTGGCACATCCCGCCTGGCGCTTTCCGCGGCATTGGCGGCCTCGACGTCGCCGCGCTGGGAATCCCCTCGGAAGACGAGTACATCCGTCTGTACTGCGAACGCACCGGCTTCACAACCCCTGATGCGCTGAAGGCCGACTGGAATTTCTACCTTGCCTACAACCTGTTCCGCATTGCCGCGATTCTTCAGGGCATTGCCAAGCGGGTGGAGGCAGGTACCGCCTCCAGCGCCCAGGCCATCAAGTCCGGCGAAGGCGCCCGTCCCATGGCGGAACTCGCCTGGAAATTTGCCCAGAAGGCCTGATCCAATTTTTTTTGTCCGCCACAGGAGATCGCGATGGAGTTCGACTACAGCCCGAAAGTCAAGGACATGCAGGCCCGCCTGCTGAAGTTCATGGACGAATACATCTATCCCAACGAGGCCCGCTTCTTCCGCGAGATCGCGGAAAACCGTGCCAAAGGCAATCCTTGGGTTCCGACTACGATCATCGAGGAACTGAAGCCCAAGGCGCGCGCCGCCGGGCTTTGGAACCTTTTTCTGCCCAAGTCGCCGCGCGCGCCCGAAGGCTTGTCGAACCTGGAATACGCCCCCCTGTGCGAAATCATGGGCCGCGTCCCGTTTGCCGCGGAGGTTTTCAACTGCTCGGCGCCCGACACCGGCAACATGGAAACCCTGGAGCGTTATGCCAGCGAGGCGCTGAAGGACGAATGGCTGGAGCCTTTGCTCAAGGGTGAATTCCGCTCTGCCTTCCTGATGACCGAGCCAGAGGTCGCCTCGTCCGACGCAACCAACATCCGTTGCCGCATCGAACGCGATGGCGACGAATACGTGATCAACGGCCGCAAATGGTGGTCCTCCGGCGCTGGCGACCCCCGTTGCGCCGTCTACATCGTGATGGGCAAGACCAACCCCGATGCCGGCCGGCACGAGCAACAGTCGATGATCGTCGTGCCGTCCAACGCCAAGGGCATCACCGTCGTGCGACCGCTCACCGTCTTTGGCTGGGACGATGCGCCGCACGGCCACATGGAGGTGTTGCTGGAGAACGTGCGAGTGCCGGTCACCAACCTGCTGCTCGGCGAGGGGCGCGGCTTCGAAATTGCCCAAGGGCGGCTCGGCCCGGGGCGCATCCACCACTGCATGCGCTCCATAGGCTGCGCCGAGCGTGCGCTGGAGCTGATGTGCAAGCGACTGAACACACGGGTGGCGTTCGGGCGGGAAATCGCGCGCCAGTCCGTCTGGCAGGAGCGCGTGGCCGAAGCCCGTTGCATGATCGAACAGGCCCGCCTGCTCACGCTGAAAGCGGCGTACATGATGGACACCGTGGGTAACAAGGTGGCGAAGGCTGAGATCGCGATGATCAAGATCGTGGCCCCCAACATGGCCTGCCAGATCGTGGACTGGGCGATCCAGGCCCACGGCGGTGGCGGCGTGTCCGACGATTTCCCACTCGCCTATGCCTACGCCCACCAGCGCACGCTGCGCCTCGCCGACGGCCCCGACGAGGTGCACCGTGCCTCGCTGGCCAAGCTGGAGTTCTCGAAACACCTGCTGCTGCAGCGCGAAGTCGAGATGCCCATCACGCGCGGCAGCTGATCGCGCGCAGCCAGCGCCCGCTCCAACCGACTTGACCGGTTAGAATGCAAGTCTTGTCGGAGCGTAGCGCAGTCTGGTAGCGCATCTGGTTTGGGACCAGAGGGTCGTAGGTTCGAATCCTATCGCTCCGACCATCGCATCCAGCAAGGCTCACACCGTGGGCCTTTTGCGTTTTTTGCCTGCCCGTAGCTCAACTGGATAGAGCAACGGCCTTCTAAGCCGTAGGTCGGGGGTTCGAGTCCCTCCGGGCAGGCCAATCGATGGCAGCTTTCACGATTTCACGCCCGGGTGGGTTCTCGGCAACAAGGCGGCCGCCCGGGGTCCTGCAGGCATGGTGACGATCATAGAATGCGGCAGACGCCCGATGTGCCGGCGTCACCCTACCGAGGAGCCCCCATGCAAAAAGTCCTGATCGCCATTGCCGCCACCTTGTTTGTCGCCGCCAGCGCGCATGCCGCTGAAAGCTGCGAAGCCCAAGCCACCGCCAAGAAGCTGGCGGGTGCGGCCAAGACGTCCTTCATGAAGAAATGCGAAGGCGACGCGAAGGTCGCCGACGCTGCTGCGGCCTGCGAAGCCCAGGCCAAGGAGAAGAAGCTGGCTGGCGCGGCCGCCACCAGTTTCGTCAAGAAGTGCGAAGCCGATGCCAAGTCCAGCAGCGCCGCCAGCGCCTGCGACGCGCAGGCCGCCGAGAAGAAGTTGGCTGGCGCAGCCAAGACCAGCTTCGTGAAGAAATGTGTCGCTGACGCCAAGTAAACGCCCCGCCACTCGGCCCAGCTGGTGCGCCGTCTGGCGGGCTGGGTCGATGCCCTGACCGGCCTCCCCGTTCAGGCCGTTGTTCTGTTTACCCATCAACCGACCAGAGGCCCGACATGTCCATGGGAATCCAGCAAGCCTTCGTCACCTGCCTGAAGAAGTACGCCGACTTTTCGGGCCGCGCCACGCGGTCCGAGTATTGGTGGTTCGTCCTGTGCGAGGTCCTGATCCTGGGCATCGCGTCGCTCATCAGTGACTGGCTGCCGGGCCTGTTTGCCCTGGCGCTGGTGCTGCCGGCGCTGGCGGTTGGCGCGCGCCGGCTGCACGACACCGGCCGCAGCGGCTGGTGGCTGCTGCTGATGCTGGTCCCGTTCATCGGGGGCCTGTTCCTGTTGTACTGGGCGGTGCTGCCCAGCCAGCCGAGCGCCAACGCGTTCGGCGAACCGGCGGCCTGATCGCATGGGTGGAGGCGTCTGGCACGTTGCGACGGTGTCGCACGCCACTCGAAAACCTGTATCCCCTTGGGCATGAAGCGCTCTCTAAGACCCGCGCCAGCGCTCGCCGAACGGCGCCTGGTCCTCAAATCGGCCGCAGCCGCGGTCACCGCGCTGCTCGGGCCCGCCACGGGCGCCAGCCGCGCGGCCACCGGGACGGCGTTGGGTTTCACCGCGGTGCCGGCTTCGCTGCAGGATGCGGTGCGGGTGCCGCCCGGCTACGAGTTCCAGATCCTGTACCGCTGGGGCGACCCGACCGGCATCGCCGGCAACCTGCCGGCCTTCCGACCGGACGCCGCGAACACCGCCGAGGAGCAGGCCGCCCAGGCGGGCATGCACCACGACGGCATGTTCTTCTTCCCGCTCGGAACGGACGGTCGGCGGGCGCTGCTGGTGATCAACCACGAATACACCGACGAGCGCCAGCTCCACAGCGACGGCGCCAAACCGGCCACACGCGACAAGGTCCTGAAGTCTCTCCATGCGGTGGGCGTGTCGGTGATCGAAATCGAGCGCAAATCGACGGGATGGGAACAGGTTCTCCCGTCGCGGTACGCCCGACGAATTCACGGCCGCACACCGATGGCCATCAGCGGCCCGGCGGCGGGCAACACCTTGCTGCAAACCTCAGCGGACCCCACGGGCCGACAGGTCCTCGGCACGCTGGCCAACTGCGCGATGGGGGTCACGCCCTGGGGCACCTACCTGACCTGCGAAGAGAACTTCCACGGCTATTTCGGGGCCGACAAGACCGCTGTCGCACCCACCGATGCCGCCGCGCGTCGCTACGCCACCTTGCCCGGCGGCCAGTGGGTGGACTGGTACCGTTTCGACGAGCGTTTCGACCTGTCGAAAAACCCCCATGAACCGAACCGCTTCGGCTGGGTGGTCGAGATCGACCCGATGGACCCCACGTCCACGCCGGTGAAGCGCACCGCGCTCGGCCGCAAATGCACCGAAAGCGCCACCTGCACGCTCACGACAGACGGCCGTGTGGCCGTCTACATGGGTGACGATGCGCGGTTCGAATTCATTTACAAGTTCGTCAGCCGCGACCGGGTGCGCCCCGGCGGCTACGCGGCCAACCGGGACCTGCTCGATCACGGCACCCTGTACGCCGCCCGGTTCGATGCCGACGGCCGGGGCAGCTGGCTCCCGCTGGACCCCGACAACCCCGCCTTGAAGGCCGAAAAAGATCTTGCCGGTCCGGCCGAGGTGCTGGTGCGCGCGCGACTGGCCGGCAGCGCTGTCGGCGCCACGCCGATGGACCGGCCGGAATGGGTGGCCATCCACCCGCGAACCGGCGAGGTGTTCGTCAGCCTGACCAACAACGTGCAGCGTGGCGTCCCTGGCCGTCCCGATGTCGATGCGGCCAATCCGCGCGCCGCCAACCTGGGCGGTCACATCATCCGCTGGACCGAATCAGGCCATGACGCGGCGGCAACCACCTTCCAGTGGGACCAGTTCGTGCTGGCGGGTGATCCGGCCGTGCCCGGAGCTGCCACGCGCTACCCCTCGTCCACCGCCGACCCCTTTGGCGCCCCCGACGGCCTGCATTTCGACAGCGCGGGTCTGCTGTGGATCCAGACCGACATGAGCGGCCAGGCCATCGGCAAAGGGGCGTACGCAAACCTCGGCAACAACGCCCTGCTCTGCGCTGACCCGTCGACCGGCGCCATCAAACGCTTCCTGACCGGACCCAATGGCTGTGAGATCACCGGCTGCGTGGTCACGCCCGATCGCTCCACGCTGTTCGTCAACATCCAGCACCCGGGCGAAACCAGCGACGCTGGCGGCGGCAGCGCCAACAGCGCCTGGCCCGACGGCACGGTGCCCGGCTCCGCCCGGCCCCGATCGGCAACGGTTGCCGTCCGCAGGCGTGATGGCGGGCCTGTGGGCACCTGATTCAGAACCAAATGAGCCGGTTCCCAGCACAGGATGGCCACAAAGCGCTATGCTTTCAGGAGTGTCAAGAACAGGTTGCATGATGCACTATATTTCATCTATGATTGCCATTAGCAATATAGTGCCTGAGTTGATCCTCCCGTGAAACGCATCTTTCTCTTCAAACGCGCTGCCGAGCCGACTCCCGTCAGGTTTGACGCGGTCTTCCCGCCGGCGTTGACGGTCTTCCCGGGTCACCCTTCCGACCGGCACCAGGGCCTGCTTCCTAGGGTAAGTCACTAGATGCCCGCTCAGGATTCTCGGTAAAGTACTTTAGGTCTAAACAATAGGAGACGCCCCCATGACCCAATCCCGCCGCCTCGTCCTGTCCCGTAGCGCGACCCTGATCGCAGCCGCATCCACCGGCCTGCTGTTGCCCGAGATCGTGCGCGCCCAGGGCGCCAAAGTTCGTGTCGGGCTGATGCTGCCTTACACCGGCACGTTCGCCCAGCTGGGCGTGGCCATCGAAAACGGCTTGCGCCTGGCCATTGACGAGCAAGGCGGCAAGCTGGGCGGTCGCGAGATCGAATGGTTCAAGGTCGACGACGAGTCGGACCCCTCCAAGGGCGTGGAAAACGCCACCAAACTGGTCCAGCGCGACAAAGTCGACGTGATCATCGGCACGGTGCATTCGGGTGTGCAGATGGGCATCCACAAGGTGGCCCGCGACACCGGCGTGCTAAGCCTGATTCCCAATGCCGGGGTCCATGCGGCCACACGCGCGCTGTGCGCACCCAACGTGTTCCGCACCAGCTTCACCAACAGCCAGCCGACTTTGGCCCTGGGCAAGGTGCTGGTCGACAAGGGCCTGAAAAAGGCCGTCTGGATCACCTGGAAATACGCGGCCGGCGACGAAGCCTTCGAGGGCTTCAAGGAAAGCTACACCAGGGCCGGCGGCACCATCGTCAAGGAACTGGGGCTGCCGTTCCCGAACGTCGAGTTCCAGGCGCTACTGACCGAGATCGCGGCGATCAAGCCCGACGTCGTGGTCTGCTTCTTTGCCGGTGGCGGCGCGGCCAAGTTCATCAAGGACTATGCCGCCGCGGGTCTGAAGGGCAAGATCCCCCTGTACGGCTCCGGTTTCCTCACCGAAGGTGTGCTGGACGCGGCCGGCCCGGCCGCGGACGGCATCGTGACCACGATGCACTACAGCGACGCGCTCGACACGCCGCGCAACAAGAAGTTCCGCCTCGACTACGCCAAGACCTTCAAGAGCCAGCCCGACGTGTATGCGGTGCAGGGTTACGACACCGGCCTGCTGTTGGTCCAAGGCGCCAACGCGGTCAAGGGCGACCTGTCCAACAAGGCCGCCCTGTACAAGGCCATGGAGGGCGCCGTGATCGACAGCCCGCGTGGCAAGTGGACCATGAGCAAGCAGCACAACCCGATCCAGGACATGTACCTGCGGGTGGTCGAGAACAAGGAAAACAAGGTGATCGGCGTGGCTGCCAAAGCGCTGGCCGATCCGGGCACGGGTTGCAAGATGGGCTGAGGCCAGAGACCGCCAGCCTGCCACGCGAGCCGGGCGCTGCCCGGCTTGCCCGCCACCGACCAGGCTTTCTCTGCCGCGGCCCTGCCCGGTTGGTGGTCCTGTCAGGGCCTAACGACCCGATGCCAATGAGATGGATTTCGCCAACTTCCTCATCCAGATCCTGAACAGCGTTCAGTACGGCCTCGTGCTGTTCATGCTCGCCGCCGGCCTGACCCTGATCTTCGGCATCATGGGCGTGGTGAATCTGGCCCACGGCAGCTTCTACATGCTGGGCGCCTACTTGGCGTATTCGCTTTCCAGCCAGCTTGGCAGCCTGGGCCTGGCCATCCTGGTCGGCGCGGTGCTGGCGGTGCTGTTCGGGCTGGCACTGGAATGGCTGCTGTTTCGCCATTTCTACCACCGGGACCACCTCGACCAGGTGCTGCTGACTTTCGGGCTGATCTACGTCTTCGAGGAGCTGCGCTCCATGCTCTGGGGCGACGACGTGCATGGCGTGCCGATCCCGGCGGCCCTGAGCGCGTCGATCCCGCTCACAGAAACCCTGTCCTACCCCGTGTACCGGCTGTTCATGTCTGGCGTCTGCGTCGTGCTGGCCATCGGCCTGTACCTGCTGATCTCGAAGACACGCCTGGGCATGAAGATCCGCGCCGGCGCCTTCAACCGCGACATGACGGAGTCGCTCGGCATCAACATCAAGCTGATCCACGCCATCGTTTTCGCGCTCGGCGTCGGGCTGGCCGCGGTGGCCGGGATGGTGGCCGCGCCGATCTCCAGCGTTTACCCCAACATGGGTTCGCAGGTGCTGATCATGTGCTTCGTGGTGGTGGTGATCGGCGGCATCGGGTCGGTGCGCGGCGCGCTGATCGCCGCGCTGCTGGTCGGCCTGGTCGACACCTTCGGCAAGGTGCTGCTGCCCCAAGTCTCGGGCATGCTGGTCTACATGCTGATGGCGGCCGTGCTGCTGTGGAAGCCCGAAGGGCTGTTCAAACAATGATCCCCATGAAGGCCCGTCGATGAGCAGCCCCAAGGCCAATCTTGAAGTCCTGCCACCCAGCATCCGGTTTGTGCTGGCGCTGAGTGCGGTCGCACTGCTGGCGTTTCCCTTCGTCGGCAGCGATTTCTATACCCAGATGGTCACCCGCATGATGATTCTGGGCATCTTCGCCATGAGCCTGGACCTGCTGCAAGGCGTGACCGGGCTGGTGTCGCTCGGACACGCCGCCTACTTCGGGCTGGCGGGCTATGTGCTGGCCTTCGTGACGCCACAGGGCGAGGCGGTCAGCCTGTGGTGGACGCTGCCCGCCGCAGTGCTCGCTTCGGGGCTCGCGGCGCTGGTGATCGGCTTCTTCGTGGTGCGCACCCATGGCATCTACTTCATCATGGTGACGATGGCCTTCGCACAGATGATCTTCTTCCTGTTCTTCGACAACAAGGCGCTGGGCGGATCGGACGGCATCTACATCAACTTCAAGCCCGAAGCGAGCCTGTTCGACCTGGAGAACAAGCGGGTGTTCTATTACTTCACGCTGGCCTGCCTGGCCGGTGTGTACCTGTTCCTGCGACGCCTGCTCTGGAGCCCGTTCGGGCGCGCGCTGGCGGGCATCCGCGTCAACGAGCACCGCATGCGCGCCATGGGATTCGGCACCTTCGGCTACAAGCTCTCCGCATTCACGCTGGCCGGGGCGCTGGCTGGACTGGCGGGTTACCTGTGGGGTGCGCAGACCGGTTTTGTGAACCCGGAGCTGATGGGTTTCCACATGAGCGCGCACGCGATCATGATGGTGATTCTGGGCGGCATGGGCAATTTCGCCGGGGCCATCGTGGGTGCCTTTGCCTTCGAATACGTGCTGCACGCGCTCAAGGACCTGCCCGACATCGGCGCCTTGCGCACCGGCAAGCACTGGCAGCTCTGGATGGGCCTGTTCATCGTGGCCGTGGTGATCCTGGCGCCGCGCGGCCTGCTGGGACTGGTGGAGCGCTTCACCCGAAGCAAGGAGGTCGGCGATGAGCGCTGAGGTGCTCCTTTCCGCCAAGGGGCTGACCAAGCGCTTCGGCGGCCTCGCCGCGGTCAACGACGTCTCGGTGGACCTCTGGCGCGACCGCATCCACGCGGTGATCGGCCCCAACGGGGCGGGCAAGTCCACGCTGACCAACCTGCTCTCGGGCGACCTGCCACCCAGCGCGGGCCAGATCATGCTGGCGGGTCGCGACATCACCGGCTGGACACCCGAGCGCATCTCACGCCAGGGCCTGGGCCGCAGCTACCAGAAGACCAACATCTTCGCGCCCTTCACCGTCTGGGAAAACGTGCGCCTGGCCGCCCAGTCGCGCGACGCCCAGCAGCCCTGGAACCCCCTGCGCTGGATACAGGCGGCCGCCAGATCGGCCCGCGCGAACGAGCGTGCGAACCGCGCGATCGAACTTGCTGGCCTCTCGGCACGGCGCAACGTGATTGCCGGCGCCAGCAGCCATGGCGAACAACGCCAGCTGGAGATCGCCATGACCCTGGCCACCGAGCCCCAGGTGCTGTTGCTGGATGAGCCCCTGGCCGGCATGGGCGTGGCGGAAGCCGAGCGGATGGTCGAATTGCTGCTCAAGCTGAAGAAGGACCACGCCATGCTGCTGGTGGAGCACGACATCGACGCCATCTTCACGCTGGCCGACCACCTGACCGTGATGGTCAATGGTCAGGTCATCGCCAGCGGAGCCCCGGCCGTCGTGCGCGCCGACCGTGGCGTGCAGGCCGCCTATCTCGGGGAGGAACACTGACATGCCAACCCCGAACCCCGACCTGCTGATTCGCGCCAGCGGCCTGAACACCTACTACGGCGCCAGCCACATTCTGCGTGGCGTGGACTTCTCGGTGGCTCGCGCCGAGACCATCGGACTCATGGGCCGCAACGGCATGGGCAAGAGCACGCTGCTGAAGTCCCTGATGGGTCTGGTCAAACCGCGATCCGGCTCCGTCGAGATCATGGGCCGGAACATGACCGGACGCCCACCCTATGAGGTGGCGCAGCTCGGCGTGGCCTACGTGCCCGAGGGCCGCGGCATCTTCGGCAACCTGAGCGTGGTCGAGAACCTCAAGATGGCCGCGCGCGCCGGCACCCGCGGCCAGCGCGACTGGACCTACGAGCGGGTGCTCGAAACCTTCCCGCGATTGACGGAGCGGCTGGGCCACGGCGGACAGCAGCTGTCCGGCGGTGAGCAGCAGATGCTGACCATCGGTCGCGCGCTCATGACCAACCCCGACCTGCTGATCCTGGACGAAGCCACCGAAGGCCTGGCCCCGTTGATCGCGCGCGAGATCTGGCGCATCTGCGGCCTGATTCGCGACAGCGGTATCAGCAGCATCATCGTGGACAAGAACTGGAAGCACGTCACCCAGATCACCGATCGCAACGTCATCCTGGTCAAGGGCGAGGTGGTGTTCGAGGGCACCTCCGACGCGCTGCTCGCACAGCCGGAACTGTTGACACAGCACCTGGGCGTCTGATCGCCTTCGGGTCCGCGCGCACCTGGTTCAGACCAGCGGCCGTAATTCCCGGGCGGCGTCCAGCAACAGCGGCAACAGATCGCGTCTCGCGGCGGCAGGCTCCAGCCGCTCGGGCGAGGCCACCACGTTCAAGGCCGCCACCGTGTGGCCGCGCATGTTGCGCACCGGCACCGCCAGCGCGTGGATACCCAACTCATGCTCCTCGCTGGCCACGCACCAGTCGTCGCGCCGCACCTGTTCGATGATGGCGCGGAACGCATTGGGTTCCACCACGGTGCGCGATGTCAGGCGCGGCAGCACCCTCGCTCCACCGTCCCCGCCCATCCAGGCCTCGAACGCTGCCGGTGGCAGCGATCCCAGCAGCACACGCCCGGTGGAGGTGGCATGTGCGGGCAAGCGCGCGCCCAGGTGCAGGCCGTAGGCCAGCAGGCGCAGCTGACCGCTGCGCGCCACGATCACGACCTCGGCGCCGTCCAGCACCACGGCGGAAAACGGGTCCTGCGTCTGCGCGGCCAGGCGGTTCAATGTCGGCTGCAGCACCCGCGGCAAACGGGCCGACGCCAGGTAGCTACCCGAAAAGCGCAGCACCTTGGGCGCCAGCCAGAAATGGCTGCCGTCGGTTTCCAGGTAGCCCAGGTGCGCCAGCGTCAACAGGTGCCGACGCGCGGCGGCACGCGTCAGGCCGGCACGCTGGGCAGCCAGCGTGGCGTTGAGGCGCTGGCGCTCGGTGTCAAAACTCTCCAGCACGGCCAGTCCTTTGGCCATGCCTTCGATGAAATCGGCCTTCGCGATGTCCATGGCGTTGCTCCGCATCAAGTCTTGCGCGATATTCGCGCAGATCGCCCGATGATCGCACAAACCCCCGTTCTCACCGGTAGCGCGCGGAAGACAGCTTCCGTACAGTTCACCCAATCCCTTTCAACAACCTCAGGAGACAAACACCATGCGAACCCAGGTAGCCATCATCGGCGGCGGCCCGTCCGGCCTCATGCTTTCCCAGCTCTTGCACCTCAAGGGCATCGACACCGTGGTGCTGGAGCGCCAGAGCCGCGAATACGTGCTCTCGCGTATCCGTGCCGGCGTGCTGGAACACGGTTTTGCCGAACTGATGCGCGAGGCCCAGTGCGGTGAGCGCATGGACCGTGAAGGCGAGATCCACGAGGGTTTTTTCATCTCCGACAACGGCGCCATGCGGCGTGTGGACCTGCACAAGTACAGCGGCGGCAGCTCGGTGGTCGTCTATGGCCAGACTGAACTGACGCGCGACCTGTACGAAGCCCGGGACAAGATGAACGGCGTGGTCATCCACAACGCCGAAGACGTGCAGCCGCACGACCTCAAGAGCGCCAACCCGTATGTGACCTACCGCATGGGCGACGAGATCGTGCGTATCGACTGCGACTACGTGATCGGCGCCGACGGTTTCCACGGCGTGAGCCGCAAATCCATCCCGCGGGACGTGCTCAAGGAATACGAAAAGGTCTACCCCTTCGGCTGGCTGGGCGTGCTCTCGCGCACCAAGCCGGTGTCGCCCGAACTGATCTATGCCAAGCACGAGCGCGGCTTTGCGCTGTGTTCGCTGCGCTCGCAGGTGCTCTCACGCTACTACATCCAGGTGCCACTGTCCGACACGGTCGAAGACTGGTCCGACGACGCCTTCTGGGCCGAACTCAAGCGCCGCCTGCCCGCCGACGTGGCCGAGCGCCTGATCACCGGGCCGTCGATCGAAAAATCCATCGCGCCACTGCGCTCCTTCGTGGCCGAGCCGATGCGCTACGGCAATCTTTTCCTGGCCGGTGACGCCGCCCACATCGTGCCGCCCACCGGCGCGCGCGGGCTCAACAGCGCCGCGTCCGACATCTACTACCTTTACCACGCCATGGTGGCCCACTACAAAGACGGCGACGACTCGGGCCTGGACAACTACTCCGCCAAGGCGCTGGCGCGGGTGTGGAAGGCGCAGCGTTTCTCATGGTGGATGACAACGATGCTGCACACCTTCCCCGACAACATCGCCTACGACCACAAGCTGCAGGACACCGAACTGGCCTACCTGTTCAGCTCCGAAGCGGCGCAGAGTTCGCTGGCCGAAAACTACGTCGGCCTGCCGTTCTGAAACCCCTTCACAGCGCCTGACGCCGCCCGAGGCGCCGGGGGACGGAGCCTGCGGACCTGAGCCCGCCGGTGGGGCCTTCCGCGGGTCTCTTTTTGAGGTAAATTCGGCACTGCCCAGCGTCCGCCGGGCACAGCCAGCTATTTATTTCATAGTAACGAGAGACACCATGGCCACCGCACCGAACGCCCTTTCCGCCTCCCCTGCTCCGCTCAAACCCCTGCGCGGGGTGCGCGTGCTCAGCCTGGCGCTGAACCTGCCGGGCCCCGCGGCGCTGATGCGCCTGCGCGCCATGGGTGCCACCTGTACCAAAGCCGAGCCGCCCGCCCCCGCGGGCATGCCAGCCGGCACGCCGGGCGACCCGATGGGCCAGTACAACCGCAAGGCCTACGCGACGCTGCACGACGGGGTCAGGGTCATCACCGTCGACCTCAAGACCGACAAAGGCCAGGTCGCGCTGCACAAGGTGCTGGCCGCCACGGACGTGCTGCTCACGTCCTTCCGCCCGTCGGCGCTGGCCAAGCTCGGCCTGGGCTGGAAAGCGCTGCACAAACGGCATCCGGCCCTGAATCTGGTCGCCATCGTCGGCGCGCCCGGCTTGCGCGCCGAAGAACCGGGCCATGACCTGACCTACCTGGCCGACAACGGCCTGGTCACCGGCCTGGACCTGCCCGCCACCCTGTTTGCCGACATGGGCGGCGCCCTGATGGCCAGCGAAGCCGTGCTCAAGGCGGTTCTGGCCCAGCGTCTGGGCCGATCCGGCAAGGGCAGATTTCAGGAGGTGGCGCTGTCGGACGCCGCCGCCTGGCTGGCCCTGCCGCGCCATTGGGGCCTGACGGTGCCCACCGGCGCCGTCGGCGGCGCCCACGCGGGCTACAAGGTCTACCCCTGCAAGGATGGCCGCGTGGCCGTGGCGGCGCTGGAGCCGCATTTCGCCGCCGCGCTGTGCGTCGCCGCAGGCCTGCCGGCGAGCCGAAATCCCCTGGTCATGATCGCCCCCGAGACGCACCAGACCATCGCCGCTTTCCTGTTGGGCCAGACCCGCAAGCAGCTCGACCGACTGGGGTTCGAGAAAGACATCCCGCTGCACACACTCTCCGACTGAACCGGTCCGTCCCGATTGCGGGGCCGGCGGTCCGGGCGCTAGGTGTCCAGGCCACCACGGGCGCATCGCCTAAAATGCGCCATGCGCATCAAAACCATCCTCACCGTCGCCCTGCTCTGTGCCGCTTTCGGCGCGCAGGCTCAGTCCACCCCCGCCAAGAAAGAACTCGCGGCGCGCATCGTCAAGCTGCAGATGCCCGGCATCGAAGGCCTCGCCCGCTCCCTGGCCGAACAGCCGGCCGTGGCGCTGCTGGAACGTGCGGGCCAGATCCTGCCCGCCAAGATTCCGCCCGATCGCCAGGAAGCCGTTGGCAAGGAAATCCAGGCCGACGTGAAGAAATTCGTCGATGAAGCGGTGCCCATCGTGCGCGACCGCGCCGTCAAGCTCGCCCCGACCACCATCGGCGCGGTGCTTGAAGAAAAGTTTACCGAAGACGAGCTGCGCCAAGTCATCTCGGTGATGGAAAACCCGGCCTGGCTCAAGTTCCAGCAACTCGGCCCCGACATGCAGAAGCCCTTGATGGAAAAGCTCATCGCCGACTCGCGCGCCCAGATCGAGCCCAAGATCAAGGCGCTCGAGCAGTCGATCGCCAGACGCCTGGGCATCCAGGAATCCGCCGGTGGCGCTGCCGCCACGCCCGCTCCTGGCAGCGCGGTCAACCCGGCCGGCCCGTTCAAGAGTGGCGCCGCCAAGCCGGCGACCAAATAATCGAGCCGCTCGCCCAGTGGGTTCAGCCCCGGGCGTCGCGCCAAAGGGCATGTCAGATGGCTGGCATGCCCGTTTTTCTTTTCTTGACAACGTTGGGAAACTGCCGATGATGGGCCAGCCCGGGTTGGTGGGGCGCTCGATCCCCCGCCACCCGCATCGCGCACCATGCTCACGCCCAACCAGTTCGCCCTGTTCTTCACCGTCGCCCTGCTGGCCGTCACCGGTTACTTCCTGCTGGGCTCCATTCCCCTGCTGATCCTGCGGCACGACAACCCGGTCGATTCGAGCTTCATCCGCACGTTCTACCTCACCTATTTCCGGCTGGCGTTCATCGCGGGCATGGGCGCAGTGGCCAGCCATGCGATGGCCGCGCGGCCCGCCTTTGCCGTGGCAGCCGCTGTGATCGTGGTGCTGACCCTGGTGGTGCGCGCGCGCCTGATTCCCCGCATGGACCAGCTCGGAACCCAGATCAGAGGGCAGGATGCCCTGGCCATTCCGGCGTTTCGCCGCATTCACAAATCGGCGATCCTGATCAACACCGCGCAGCTCGGCGCCATTCTGGGCAGCCTCGGAACTTTCTGACCGGTCGCGCCTGCGGCGCCCGTTCATCCCAGCCAGGATAACCACTGCATCGGCGGCACGCGATGCCCGTCTGGCGCCGGAACAACCGACCGACTGCCAATCCGACTGCCGATACCAGAGGGGCTGGAACGCGTTTCAACGGCCCCTGCGTTTGCCGCCCCCCACGGGGCTGCCCGGCCGGGTGCCGCCCGAGGCGCGTGGTGGCAGGCCGGTGTGCTGGGTCAGCAGGCGGCCTTTGACAGGTGCCGGCGTCGCTTTGCCCGGCGAGGGTTTGGGCTGAGGTGCCACCGCCCGGCGCGCCGATTTCGCGCCCGTGCCAGCGGCTTTTTCAGCCGCCGGTGTGCTGTTCTTGCGCCGCGCGCTCTGGTAGCCGTCTTCGTTCATGGGCTGCCATGTCGGAATGAGGTGCTGCTTGCCGTTGCCGATCAGGTCGGCGCGGCCCATGGCCTTGAGCGCCTCGCGCAGCAAGGGCCAGTTGGCCGGGTCGTGGTAGCGCAGGAAGGCCTTGTGCAGGCGGCGGCGCCTGTCGCCGCGCACCACGTCCACCGTTTCGCCGCGTTCGTCCCGGTGCACGCCCTTGAGGGTGTTCAGGCCGGTGTGGTACATCGCCGTGGCGGTGGCCATGGGGCTGGGGTAGAAGGTCTGCACCTGGTCGGCGCGGAAGCCGTTCTTCTTGAGCCACACCGCCAGGTTCATCATGTCTTCGTCGGTGGTGCCGGGGTGGGCGGCGATGAAGTACGGAATCAGGAACTGCTTCTTGCCCGCCTCAAGGCTGAACTTGTCGAACAGGCTTTTGAAGCGGTCGTAGGTGCCGATGCCCGGCTTCATCATCTTGGACAGCGGGCCGGCCTCGGTGTGCTCGGGCGCGATCTTGAGGTAGCCGCCCACATGGTGCTGCACCAGTTCCTTGACGTACTCGGGGCTTTTCACGGCCAGGTCGTAGCGCAGGCCGGAGCCGATCAGCACCTTCTTCACCCCTTTGAGTGCGCGGGCGCGGCGGTACATCGCAATCAGCGGGCCGTGGTCGGTGGTCAGGTTCTGGCAGATGCCGGGGTAGACGCAGCTCGGTTTGCGGCAGGCGGCTTCGATCTCGGGGCTGCGACAGCCCAGCCGGTACATGTTGGCCGTGGGGCCGCCCAGGTCGGAGATGGCGCCGGTGAAGCCCGGCACCTTGTCGCGGATGTCCTCGATCTCCTGGATCACCGAGTCTTCCGAGCGGCTCTGGATGATGCGCCCTTCGTGCTCGGTGATCGAGCAGAAGGTACAGCCGCCAAAGCAGCCGCGCATGATGTTGACCGAGAAGCGGATCATTTCCCAGGCCGGTATCTTGGTTTCACCGTCATGGCTGCCATTCGCATCCGCGTAAGCCGGGTGCGGGCTGCGGGCATACGGCAGGCCGAACACCCAGTCCATTTCAGCGGTGGTCAGCGGGATGGGCGGCGGGTTGATCCACACGTCGCGCGCCGTACTCCCCTCCCCGTGCGCCTGCACCAGCGCACGCGCGTTGCCGGGGTTGGTCTCCATGTGCAGCACGCGGTTGGCGTGGGCGTAAAGCACGGCGTCGCTTTTCACCTGCTCGTAGCTCGGCAGGCGGATCACGGTGCGGCTGCGGGGCGGCCGGGGGCTGCTCGCGGCGGTCCGCGGCACAAAAACCAGCGTTTTTTCACCTTTTTGAGCGCCTTCTTGGCCTTCTCCCAGCGCCGATTGGCCACCGGCAGCTATCATTTCAGGAGTTGTTTCGCGTTCGCAAGGCCCGCCCTGTTCGGCCGCCTGCTCGGCCGTGGTCCGGTACGGGTTGATGTGGCCCTCTACCGGGCCGGGCACATCCACCTCGGTGGAGTCGATCTCGAACCATTCGGCGTCTGCCCCGTGCGGCGTGCTGCGCCGAACAAAGGCGGTGCCGCGCACGTCGGTGATGTCCTGCACCGGCACCTTGGCCGCCAGCCGGTGCGCCACCTCGACCAGCGCGCGCTCGGCGTTGCCGTACAGCAGCAGGTCGCACTTGGCGTCCACCACGATGGAGCGGCGCACCTTGTCGCTCCAGTAGTCGTAATGCGCGATGCGGCGCAGGCTGCCCTCGATGCCGCCGAGCACGATGGGCACGTCGGGGAACGCCTCGCGGCAGCGCTGGCTGTAGACGATGGCCGCGCGGTCGGGCCGCTTGCCGCCCATGTCGCCCGGGGTGTAGGCGTCATCGCTGCGGATCTTGCGGTCGGCCGTGTAGCGGTTGATCATGGAATCCATGTTCCCCGCGGTCACGCCCCAGAACAGGTTGGGCTTGCCCAGCACCTTGAACGGCTCGGCGCTGTGCCAGTCGGGCTGGGCGATGATGCCCACGCGAAAGCCCTGCGCCTCCAGCACCCGGCCGATCACCGCCATGCCGAAGCTCGGGTGGTCCACGTAGGCGTCGCCGGTGACCAGGATGACATCGCAGCTGTCCCAGCCGAGGCGCGCCATTTCCTCCCGGCTCATCGGCAGGAACGGGGCCGTGCCGAAGCGTTTGGCCCAGTACGGCCGGTAGCTGGCGAGCGGCTTGGCGGCACGCGGAAAAAAAGAGACGTCGACGGGGGCGTTCATGCGGGGCGGCGGGGGCGCGCTGAAAACGCGGTGACCCGGGAGGGAGAAGCCTGGATTTTACGGTTCCGCCCCTGTCCACAAGGCCTGCGCGTGTATGGTCAAGTTCAGGTTCCTGCTTGGATATCGTAATAAACGTAACTACAATATCTCATGAACCTGACCTTTGACCCGGCCAAGGATGCCGCGAACGTGGTCAAGCATGGTGTGTCGCTGGCGCTGGCCCTTCAGTTGGAGTGGGACGACATGCTTTCGTGGATCGACCGAAGAAGAGACTATGGAGAGGTCCGGATGTCCGGACTTGCCCCGTTGGGCGACCGCTTGTATTTCGTCGCGTTCGTGGTCCGACCCAGCGCTCAGCCGACCGAGCGCCGCATCATCAGTCTGAGAAAAGCCAATACGCGAGAGGTACGACGTTATGCCCGGAACAATTAAGACGCGCAGCGGGCGCGTGCTGCAACTGCCAACGCCTGAGGAAGACGCCCTCATCACGGCTGCCGCCAACGCGGACCCGGATGCCCAGCCCCTCACCGATGCCGAGTGGGAAAAAGTCAAGCCGCGGCTGCGCCGTGGCCGGCCGCCGGGCAGCGGCACCAAGGCGCAAGTCACCCTGCGCCTGGACGTGGACGTGCTGGAGAAATTCAAGGCGTCTGGCGAGGGCTGGCAGACCCGCATCAATGACGCCCTGAAAAGCTGGGTGCAGACGCACGCGTAGCTGGTCGACGCTCAGAAGCCATGACCGCCTGAACGAGCCGCTCACGCCTTCTCTGCCTGCCGACTCACAAATGCTGGCCGCGAGGATCCGGGACTGGGCCAAGAAGATCAACCGCGACGGCTACATCCGCATGCTGCACCAGCTGGTCACCATGGCAGACAAGCCGCCGACTGCGCCCGCCAAGCGCGGTGAGAGGGCAAGAAAAAACACGTTCACTTGATGCAACACGCGCTCCGGGCTGAGCCAAACGGGCTCCGGTGCCCCATTGTCGAAAACAGCGCCCAGTCCTGGCAGGCGACACACCGGCGCCGCCCTGACCAAACTGGCCGCGCATGCCCGTCGGAGGCCAGAGGCTTTTGCGAACTCCAATACTTGTTTCGACCGAGCGGCCAAGACCTTCCTGTGACGAGCATGGGCCAACGAGCCCGCCGCGCGAGCGCGCCAAGGCACCCGCAACCCGCAGCGGGGCGATGGCACGGATCAGAGGTCGCGCAGCGCGGTGTCGATCTGGCAGCGAAACGCGCCGGCGTCGCCCAGCGTCTTGGCGTTCAGCAGCGCCAGCTTGACCAGGAACAGCTCGGATTTCTCGGCGCCCGCCTGGTCGATGGCGGTGAAAAGTCCTGTTTCGGGCGGAGACCGGGCCGAATGTGACGTACAGTCGCAGCCCATGCATCGCACCATCTTCACGACCCCGGGGGTCAACACCGTGCTCCGGGGCCTGTCCCTGGCGATTCTCAAACTCCCCGGATGGCGCGTCGAAGGCCACTTTCCGGCCGACTGCCCCAAGTGCGTGGTGATCGCCGCGCCGCACACCAGCAATTGGGACCTGCCCAATACGCTGATGGCGGGCTTTGCGTTGCGCGCCAACCTGTACTGGATGGGCAAGCGCAGCATTTTCAGGCCCCCATTCGGCGCCTTCATGCGCTGGCTGGGCGGCATTGCCGTGAACCGCGAGAAATCGAACAACCTGGTGGCGGCGTCGGTGGAGGCCATTCGCGCCGCCCGCGGCTCGCTGCAACTGGTGGTGCCGCCCGAGGGCACGCGAAGCAAGGTGCGCTACTGGAAGACCGGGTTCTATTACATCGCCCACGGCGCGGGCGTGCCGATCGTGCTGTCGTACATGGACTACGCGCGCAAGGTCTCGGGCATCGGGCCGGTGTTCCACCCCACCGGCGACATCGAGCGCGACATGGCGACCATCAAGGCGTTCTACGCGCCGTTCAAGGGCAAGAACCCCGACCAGTCGGGGCACTGAAGCCGACGCCACGGCGTCCTGCCGTCGCGCCGCTCAGCCGCTGCGTCATTGCGTCGGCGTCACGCTCCCTTCGCTCAGCGAGAAGCGCACCGTCGGCACGGTGAAATCGGAAAACGGCGCACCCAGCGCGATCTCGCCCCGCTCCAGCAGCACGCACGCGCTGCGTCGCAGGGCCAGATCGGCCTGCCCGCCGGGAAACCGCACCCAGGTGCCATAGCTGCTCAGGTCCGTCAGCACAAAGTGCTTGTCCACCCAGTCGATGCGCGCATGCCGGCGCGAGACCCGGGGATCGTTCACCGCGAATTCGGCGTCCGACTGGCGCCCCAGGTGGATCGGCAACTGGTCGGCGCCGTAGGCCGTGCTAACGTCCAGCCACGACAGCTCGATCCGCCCCAGCACCGGGTCGGCCGGCGGGGACACGTCGCCCAGGGACGCGGGCAGTGTCAGCTGGTCGGTACCGTCGACGCTGTCCCAGTCGATCTGGCACAGCTCGCGCGCATCGGCCAGGCCGCGAATCGCGATCGGTCCCAGCGGCCGCACCCGCACGCCCGGCGGCCGCCCGACCGCGTCGCCCAGGGCCTGTGTCGCCCAGATTTCGCCGGGCGCCGCCAGGTCGCACAGGCGCGCCGCCAGGTTGACCGGTTCGCCGAAACAGTCGCCATCGACCAGCACGACCTCGCCACTGGCCATGCCCACCTTGATCTGCAGCGTCAGATGGGGCGACGACCGCGTGTTGCGGGCCCGATGGGTCCGTTGCAGGTCGACCATGGCATCGGCTGCGTCGCGCGCGCGCTCGAACACCGCCAGCACGCCGTCACCCAGGGTCTTGACCACCCGCCCCTGGTGCAACGCGCAGGCCTCGCCCATCAATTGGGTCAGCCGGGTCACCACCCGCGTGGCCCGTTCGTTGCCTAGGGCTTCGAAGGCCGAGGTGCTGCCCGTGAGATCGGCAAAGATGACGGATCGGATCGTGGCCATGGTTTCTTCAACGGGCGCCCCCGCCTGACGGACGGCGAGACAGGCGTTTGCCGGCGCTCCTCCGGATGATTTGTAGCACGGAATCATCCGGTGGCAAGTGGGCCCAAGGGCCGCCAGGATGATTTGGAATTTGCCGGGTGTTTCCTGATTTTGTAGCACATACGCTACGCCGGGCTTGCCACGCTGGCGGTTCGGCTCTAAGGTTGATGCAGATCAACAGGCTGAAAGCCCGCTTCCCGCGCATGCGCACCGGCAAACTGAACCTGAAAAGTACCTTCTTCAACCTGCTCGGCCACGTGAGCGGCGCCCGGCATGGGCGCCACCACACGCCCGAGCAGGTCGAACGGCTTCGCCAGGCGATGTTGGGGGCCTTGGGCGAAGCGGGTGTGGCCGCGCATCCCGTGCTGGCCCGCCGGTTGCGGTACATCGACGACGCGATCGGTCTGTGGTACGCGCGCACCGAACTGATGGCCGCGCTGGCCGATCACTTCGGCGAGGGCCGCGCCCGCGAGGTGATGGACCAGCTGAACGCGCAGTTCGCCGCCCTGCTGCCACCGGGCCTGATGGCCACAGCGGCACCGGCGCGTCGCTGACCCGGCGGCGCCGTCAGGGCAACCGGCCTGTCAGGCCGTCCTCAAAGGTGCCCCCAGGCCATCAGTGCCTCGCGCTTCTGACCCACCAGATCGACGCGCGCGCCCACCGGCAACAGCACCTTGGTCGGCACGTGGCCGAAGGGCAAACCAGTGAGCACGGGCACCTTGATCTGGCTGCGCAGCCAGGCCACCACGGTGGCGAGCTTGTAGCCGCGGTCGTGCGGCGCCAGCCGGATGCCGGTGAACTGGCCCATCAGCACCGCCTTCTGCTGCGCCAGCACGCCCGCGTGGAGCAACTGGGTGAGCATGCGTTCGATGCGGAACGGGTGCTCGTTGACGTCTTCGAGAAACAGCACCCCCCCCTGGACCTGCGGCCAGTACGGCGTGCCAAGCAGAGAGACCAGAACCGAGAGGTTCCCCCCCCACAGCATGGCATTCCTGACGGCAAATTCGCCGTCTCCCAGCACCGATCGGCCACGAGCAGCTATGGAATCAGGAGCCATCACGGATCGCTCGGCCGGCAGCCGCCAGCCGGTGCCTTCGCCCTGGTCCTGCACCAGGTCGTCGAAGCAGGCCTCCATGATGTCGTCCGGCGCGTCCACGGTGCCGAAGTCCTCGCCGAGCGCCGGGCCCGCCCAGCTGATCGCGCCGGTCCTGGCGAGCAAGGCCAGCTGAAACGCCGTGAAGTCGCTCAGGCCGACAAATCGGGTGCCGCCCTCGATGGCTTTGGCAACCTTCTTGTAGGCAATGCCGGGCAGGATGCGGGTCAGGCCGTAGCCGCCGCGCGAGATCAGCGCCACATCGGCCCCGCTGGCAGCGGCGCGGTGGATGGCGGCCAGCCGCGTGGCATCGTCACCGGCAAAGCGCATGTGCACGGCCAGCGCCGCCTCGTCCACCTCGACCTCGTGACCCAGGGCTTGCAGCCGTCGAAGGCCGCGGCGAAACGCCGCCTTGTCGCGCACCGCGCTGGACGGGGAATACACGTAGATATGGGCCATAAGAAGTGAGAGAAATGGGGGTCAGAGTCGAATTACCGGCTGGTGAAATGCGACAGCGCGGCCGTTGCGATGGCCTCGCCGTGTTCCTGCACGAAGTGGCCCGCCTGGCGCAGCACCATTGGCTCCGGGCAATTCCGGATCACCGTCCGCAGCGCCCGCATGACCGGCTCGCCGAGCACCGGGTCCTGCGCGCCGATGGCCATCAGGGACTGGCCCGACCATTCGTTGCGCCAGAAGTCGCGCGCCTGTCGCGACACCGCCGCACCGTCGGCGTCCGGCGCGTCCGGCACCATGGGCGGAAAGGCCCGCAAGGCGGCGCGGTGGCCACGGTCCGGAAACGGCGCGTCGTACGCGGCGCACTCCTGCTCGCTCATCTGCGGGTTGCCGCGCCCGAACAGACGACTCACACTGAAATCCGGGTTCTTCGCGCACATCTCGCGCCAGGCCACGAATCCGGGCGACAACGGCGCGTCGCCGGTGCCCAGCGTGGTGTTCATGACCAGCAGGCCGCTGTATCGATGCGGCGCCGCCATCGGCAGGGTCAGGCCCAGCAGACCGCCCCAATCCTGCACCACCAGCACCACGTTCCGAAGGTCGAGCCGTTCGATGAACTCGAGCAGCACCTGGCGATGCCACGAGAAGGTGTGAAAACCGTCCTTCTTCGGCTTGTCGCTCTTGCCGAATCCGATCAGGTCGGGCGCGACCACGCGGTCGCCCTGGCTGAGCAGGACCGGGATCATCTTGCGGTACAGGTAGCTCCAGGCCGGGTTGCCGTGCAGGCACAGCCAGGTGCGCGCGCCGTCGCGCGGCCCTTCGTCCAGGTGGTGCAGGCGCAGGCCGCCCAGGGCCGGCAGGTCGTTGAGGTAATGCGGCGCCCAGGGGTAGCCCGGGAGGTCGGCAAAACAGCTTTCGGGGGTGCGCAACGCGTCGTCGCGCAGGGGAAACAAGGGGGTCATACGACGTTCCTTGAAAAAGTGGGTCAACAAGGCCGCGCACTCGGCGGTGAGAAACGGATCGGCAAGCGCCTCGACACGGGTCTGGTGGTTCAGCCGCGATTCGGCAAAGAGGTTCAGCACCGAGCCGGCGGCCCCGGTCTTGGGATCGGGCGTGCCGAACACCGCCCGCTCCAGACGCGCATGCAGCATGGCGCCGCTGCACATCGCGCAGGGCTCCAGCGTGACGTACAGCGTGCAACCGTCGAGCCGGTAGTTGCCCTGATGCCGCGCCGCTGCCCGCAAGGCCAGCATTTCGGCGTGGGCGCTCGGGTCGTGGGTGCCGATCGGCGCATTGCGGCCGGTTCCGATGACCACCCCGTCCTTCACCACCACCGCGCCCACCGGCACCTCGCCGGCAGCCGCGGCCGCCATCGCCTCGGCCAGCGCCAGGCGCATCCAGCGTGCGTCCTGGGCGGATGGTGAAGCCCGATTCATATCTTCAAAAACGATAGCGCCTCATGGCCTTCTGGCGCTGGAATGAGGCCATTTTCTTTCTGAGAAAGACCGCGAAAGGGCTCATTTTTCATCCTGCAACGGGCGCGGCTGCTGCATCAGGCCCTCGACCGCCTGCTTGTATTGCTGCTGCACCTGCTGGCTTTGCTCGCGGACCGTGGCGGCCGGGGCCGGCGCCGCACCACCCGGCACCACAGGCGTCAGCGCGGGCACCCACTGGGTGGTGGTGTCGAGCTGCTTCTTGACCACCACGCCGACGATGACCAGGGCCAGCAGCAGGCCCACCAGTCCGAAGAGGCCCTTCATGCACGTTCTCCTTCTTGAGGCGGCTGGGTCAGGCCCAGCCGGTCCATCCAGCGGCCAAGCGCCAGTTCATCCGGGCCACCGGCGGCATAGGCCTGGCGCATCGCGGCATGGGCCTCGGGCCGATGCTGGTTGAGCTTGAGCTTGCATTGCAGCGCAGTCACCGCCAGTTCGAAGGCCACGATCCCGGCCATCATCCGGTGCCCGAAGTCCTCGCCCAGCGCCCGCCACTGCTCCGCGTACGGCGGCTCGTGGTCGCCGATGAGTTTCTTCAGCAGCGCGTCCTTGGCGGCGGGGTCGTGGATCAGCGACGCCTGCACCGTGCAATGCACCGCCAGGTAGTTCCAGGTGGGCACCCGGGCCAGATCGGGGTAGACCTTGGGCGACAGGTAGGCGTGCGGGCCGAGAAACGTGACCACCGCCTGCGGACGCGCCTGCAGATAGCGCCCATGCGGATTGGGCCGCGCGCAGTGGCCCAGCAGCACCAGATCGTCGCCGCGCTGTTCCAGATGCAGCGGCAGGTGCGTGACGAAGGGCAGGCCGTCGTCGTCCACGCTGATCAGGCTGGCGAACGGATGGGCGCGCATCAGGTCGATGGCGGTCGCCGCGTCCTTAGCGGCGAACTGGGGCGGCAGGTACATGGTGGTCAGCTCGGGAGAATGGTGAAGGCGCAGAGTTTGTTGCCGTCCAGATCGCGAAAGTATGCCGCGTAGAAGTTGCCGTCGCGCAGGCCGGGTGCGCCCTCGTCCCGGCCGCCCAGGACGATCGCCTTGGCGTGCATCCGGTCGACGGCTTCGCGGGTGCCGAAGGTCAGCGCCACCATGGTGCCGTTGCCTACCGTCGCGGGCTGGCCGTCGTACGGCCGCAGCACCGCGAAGCTGGGTTTGTCCCAGGCCACCCCCCAGGCCATGCCGCGCTCGCCGAAGTCGATCAGACGCTGCACGCCGACCTCTTTGAACAGGGCGTCGTAGAACGCGATGGCCGCCGCCATCTGGTTGGTTCCGACCGTGGTGTATCCGATCATGGTGCCGCTCCCGGGGTGTGGACTACCGAACGCCGCCATTCTGCCAGCGCATGCAGCGGCTTCCCATCGCTCCGCAAGCCGGGTCTGCGCCTGGCGCACTGCGAACCTGGTTTGCGCTCAGCCCAGGTGCTTGCGGAAAAACGCCAGCGTGCGCTCCCACGACTGATTGGCCGCCGCCTCCTGGTACCGCGGCGTGGAATGGTTGTGGAAGCCGTGCTGGTTGCCCGGATAGAAATGGGCCTCGTGGCGGATGTTGCCCGCCTTCAGCGCCGCCTCGAACGCGGGCCACATGGCGTTGATGTTGGTGTCGTTCTCCGCATAGTGAATCAACAAGGGTGCCTTGATGTCCTTGACCCGCGCCGTTTCGGCTGCGGCGCCGTAGTACGGGACGGCGGCTTGCAGCTCGTCCCCGAGCGCCACGGCGAGGAAGTTGCTGGTGCCACCGCCCCAGCAAAAACCCACGACGCCCAGTTTCCCGTTGGACAGCTGGTTGCCCTTGAGCCAGCGCGCCGCGTTCAGCATGTCGGTGCGCAGCCTGGCCTGATCGAGCTTGGCCTGCATGGCGCGGCCGTCATCGTCGTTGCCGGGATAGCCGCCCAGCGAGGACAGGCCATCGGGCGCCAGCGCCAGGAACCCGGCCGCGGCCAGACGCCGTGCCACATCTTCGATGTAGGGGTTCAGGCCCCGGTTTTCATGGATCACCAGCACCGCCGGAAACGGACCGTTGCCGGTCGGCTGGACCAGATAGCCGCGCATGGCTTCGGCCGTGCCACCCGGCGACGGAAAGCTCACAGACGACGCCTTGATGCGCGGATCGGTGAACGAGATGGTCTGTGCCCGCGCATACTGCGGCAGCAGCGCCGTGGCCATGGCGACGGCCGGGATCCCCAGTGCGGCCAGCGCCGACGCGCGCTTGAGGTACTCGCGGCGATCGATGCGACCGTGGCAGTACTCGTCGTACAGGTCGTACACCCGCTGATCGATGTCGATCTGCGCGATGCCGGTGGGGGATACGCTTGTCTCCATGCTAGGCCCGTGTGGATGGTGGAACAGGGCCAGAAATGTAGCGTCGAATGCACTCGACTGCTGGAACCGAGCGCCCAACCCGCGGGCGTCAGTCGCGACGCAGGGCGGCCAGGACCTCATCTTCCTCCACCGGGTCGAAATGGCGATAAAACTGCCCCACCGCCTGGAAATCGTCGGGCGTGTGCAGACAGACCACCTCGTCGGCCAGCGCGCCAATTTTCTCGAGCACATCGGGGGGTGCCACCGGCACCGCGCAGATCAGCCGGGCCGGGTTGCGGCTGCGCAGCGCATGCAGCGCCGCGATCATGGTCGAGCCGGTCGCCAGGCCGTCATCAACCACGATCACGATGCGCCCGGCCGGATCGATCGGTTTGTGCTCGGGCGAATACCGGGCCCGACGCCGGCGCAGGACCTCCAATTGAACCTGGCTTTCGGCATCGATGTGCCGCTGCGCGGCCGGGTCATCCCCCGCCCAGGGGTTGCGGTACACCCAACCGTTTTCATCGACCGCTCCCATGGCGTATTCGGGGTTGTAGGGTGCGCCGATCTTGCGCACCAGGACCACGTCCAGGTCCCCGCGCAGTTCATCCGCCAGCACGCGGCCCATGGGAACCGCGCCCCGCGGAATCGCCAGGACCAACGGCGACCGGCCTTGGTACGCCTGCAGGGCTTTCGCCAAGCGGTACCCGGCGTCGATCCGGTCATGAAACAACACGGCCCCTCCCTTCCCGAGGTGCGAGCCCGGCCCCCGCCGAATTCAACCGGTCTTCATTCCCACTCGATCGTCGCCGGCGGCTTGGAACTCACGTCGTAGGTCACGCGGTTGATGCCGCGCACCTCGTTGATGATGCGGCTGGACACCCGTTTGAGCAAGGCGTACGGCAGCTCGGCCCAGTCGGCGGTCATGAAGTCGCTGGTCTGCACCGCCCGCAGGGCCACCACGTAGTCGTAGGTGCGGCCATCGCCCATCACGCCGACGCTCTTGACCGGCAGGAACACGGTGAAGGCCTGGCTGGTGAGGTCGTACCAGGTCTTGCCGGAGTTCGGCTCGATGGTGGAGCGCAGCTCCTCGATGAAGATGGCGTCGGCGCGGCGCAACAGGTCGGCGTAGTCCTTCTTCACCTCGCCCAGGATGCGCACGCCCAGGCCAGGACCCGGGAACGGATGGCGGTAGACCATGTCGTGCGGCAGGCCCAGCGCCACGCCGAGTTCGCGCACTTCGTCCTTGAACAGGTCGCGCAGCGGCTCCAGCAGCTTGAGACCCAGTTGCTCGGGCAGGCCGCCCACGTTGTGGTGGCTCTTGATCGTGACCGCCTTCTTGCTCTTCGCGCCACCGGATTCGATGACGTCCGGGTAGATGGTGCCTTGGGCCAGAAAGCTGGCGCCCTGGTGGCCGCCGGTTCCGGCCTTGAGCTTCGCGGCTTCGGCCTTGAAGACATCGACGAACAGCCGGCCAATGATCTTGCGCTTCTGTTCGGGCTCGCTCACGCCGGCGAGTTCGCCGAGGAACAGATCGGCGGCATCGACGCGGATGACCCGCGCGTGCAGCTTGCCGGCGAACATGTCCATCACCATGTCGCCTTCGTGCAGGCGCAGCAGGCCGTGGTCCACAAAGACGCAGGTGAGCTGATCACCGATGGCGCGGTGGATGAGCGCGGCCGCCACGGAGGAGTCCACCCCGCCGGACAGACCCAGGATCACCTCTTCGTCGCCGACCTGCTCACGGATCTTCTGCACCGCCTCTTCGATGTGGTCGCGCATGATCCAGTCCGGGCTGGCGCGGCAGATGTCAAGCACAAAACGCTCCAGCAGCGCGCGGCCCTGCACCGTGTGCGTCACTTCGGGATGGAACTGCACCGCGTAGAAGCGCCGGGCTTCGTCGGCCATGCCAGCAATCGGACAGGCTGGGGTCGACGCCATGAGCTTGAAGCCGGGCGGCATCTCGGTGACCTTGTCGCCATGGCTCATCCAGACCTTGAGCATGCCGTGGCCTTCGGGTGTGTGGAAGTCGGCAATGTCCTTGAGAAGCGCCGTGTGGCCCCGGGCTCGCACCTCGGCATACCCGAACTCGCGCGTGTGCCCCGCCTCGACCTTGCCGCCCAGCTGCTGGGCCATGGTCTGCATGCCGTAGCAGATGCCCAGCACCGGCAGGCCCAGTTCGAACACGGCATCAGGCGCCTTGTCGTCGACCTCGTAGACGCTGGCATGGCTGCCCGAGAGGATGATGCCCTTGAGAAGTCCGTCGGCGGCGTATTTGCGCACCCATTCGCTGCTGACGTCGCAGGGATGGACTTCGCAGTACACATGCGCCTCGCGAACGCGACGTGCGATCAGCTGCGTGACCTGGGAGCCGAAGTCGAGGATGAGGATCTTGGAATGCTGCATGGCCTGCAATCGGGTGAAAAGAAAAAGGGCCGCCCTGCGGCAGCCCGGAATCGGACGGGGCGCTCAGTCCGCCCGGTAGTTGGGCGCTTCCTTGGTGATCTGCACATCGTGCACATGGCTCTCGCGAATGCCCGCGGCGGTGATTTCGACGAACTCCGCCCGCTCATGCATGTCGGCGATGGTGCCGCAGCCGCAGTAGCCCATGCTGGCGCGCAGCCCGCCGGCCATCTGGTAGATGATGGCCACCACCGAGCCCTTGTAGGGCACGCGGCCTTCGATGCCTTCGGGCACGAGCTTGTCGGCATTGGGGTTGCCGGTGCTCGACTCCTGGAAGTAACGATCGGCGCTGCCCTGCTGCATGGCGCCGATGCTGCCCATGCCCCGGTAGCTCTTGTAGCTACGGCCCTGGTACAGGATGACCTCGCCAGGCGCCTCTTCGGTGCCGGCAAACATGCCGCCCATCATCACGGTGCCGGCGCCGGCCGCGATGGCCTTGGCGATGTCACCGCTGTAGCGGATGCCGCCGTCGGCGATCAGCGGCACGCCGGTTCCCTTGAGGGCGGTGGCCACGTTGTCGATGGCCATGATCTGCGGCACGCCCACGCCGGCGACTATCCGGGTCGTGCAGATGGAGCCGGGGCCGATGCCCACCTTGACCGCGTCGGCACCCGCCTCCACCAGCGCCAGCGCTGCTGCCCCGGTGGCGATGTTGCCGCCGATGACCTCGATGTCGGGGTAGTTGCGCTTGGCCCAGCGCACGCGCTCGATCACGCCCTTGCTGTGGCCGTGCGCCGTGTCGACGACGATCGCGTCCACACCGGCCTTGACGAGGGCTGCAACGCGTTCTTCGGTGCCCTCGCCCACGCCCACGGCGGCGCCCACCCGCAGACGCCCGCTGGCGTCCCGCGCGGCGTTCGGAAAATTGAGCTGTTTGGTGATGTCCTTGACGGTGATCAGGCCACGCAATTCGAACGCGTCGTTGACCACCAGCAGGCGCTCCAGCTTGTGCTTGTTCAGCAGCGCCTTGGCCTGCTCGGGCGTAGTGCCCTCGGGCACGGTGACCAGGCGTTCGCGCGGGGTCATGATCTCACGCACCGGCTGCTCGTAACGGGTCTCGAATCGCAGGTCGCGACCGGTGACGATGCCCACCACCTTGCCGCCGTCGCAAACGGGAAAACCCGACACCCCGAGTTGGTCGGACAAAGCCATGACCTGGCGCACCGGGGTGTTGGGCGTGATCACGACCGGATCGCGCAGCAGGCCGCTTTCGTAGCGCTTGACCTTCGCCACCTGGGCCGCCTGCTCGGCCGGCGTCAGGTTCTTGTGCACGATGCCAATGCCGCCTTCCTGGGCAATGGCGATGGCCAGCCGCGCTTCGGTCACGGTGTCCATGGCGGCCGAGACCAGCGGCAATTTCAGTTCGATGTTGCGGGTAAACCGGGTGGCAAGAGAGGTGTCCTTTGGCAGGACCTCGGAGAACGCGGGCACCAGCAACACGTCGTCGAAGGTGAGCGCTTTTCCTAACAGGCGCATGGGGAAGCTCCAAAAAAACGATTGTACCCGCCACCTCCGCGCCAACCCTGCGGGATGGGAGACCGAAAACGGCGCCGCGCTGACCATCGGCGCCAAGATTTGGGCACCTTGTCACACTTTTTTACGCAGGTCGGCGCTAAACTGGTGGCATGAAACTGAAAACCGCCGTGGTCCTGGGTGCAATCTGGGCGACCTCGCTCGCTGCGATGGCCCAATGGCAGTGGGTGGACAAGGATGGTCGCAAGGTCTACAGCGACCGCCCGCCACCCGCAGACGTTCCCGAGAAAAACATCCTGAAGCAACCCGGCTACCGGAGCGCCGTGGCGCCTGCTCCGGCAGCGGCGCCTGCTTCCGCCGCATCAGCTGCCGCCAGCGCTGCAATCCCGCGCCCCTCGGGCAAGGACAAGGAACTCGAAGAGAAGAAGAAGCAGGCCGAACAGCAGGAGGCCGCCGCCAGGAAGGCCGAGGAAGAACGGATTCAGAAGATCCGGGCCGAGAACTGCGCCCGCGCCCGTCAAGCCAAGGCCGGGTACGACTCCGGCGCCCGGATCGCCACCACCAGCAAGACGGGCGAACGCATCATCCTGGACGACGAAGCCCGCGCTGCCGAGGTCAAGCGCCTGCAGAGTGTGATCCAGTCCGAGTGCAACTGAACAAGGCCTGAGCGGGCCCTCTGGCGCAGCCGCCCGGCCTCAATATCCCGCCTTGCCACCCTCGCGTCGGCGCGCGAACAGACCGGCCGAACGGGCGCCCTGCCGGCGAAAACGCTCCCGGCGCGCCACCTTGGGATCCACCACCAGCGGCCGGTAGATTTCGACGCGGTCGCGGTCGTGCAGAAGCTGGCCCGGTGGCGCCTTGCGCCCCCAGACGCCGACGCCGCCGAGCGACAAGTCCAGCCCCGGATACGCCTGCAGCACGCCGCTGGCGTCCACCGCCTGTCGCACTGTGGCACCGGCTTCGAGTTCGAACGCCCGCTCGAACACCTGGCGCGCGTCCGGTGAATAAACCAGCGTGACCCGGATCAGCATGGGTTCGCCGCCGTGCGCCCGACGCGCGCCAGCCGTTCAGCCATAGACCCGCTCGGCCCGTTTGACGAACGCATCGACCAGGCTGGCCGCGATCTTGTCGAACACTGGCCCCACCACAGCCGCCAGTGCCTTGTTGTCAAAGCCATAGTCCAGTCGCAGCTCGACGCGGCAGGCACGCTGTGTGCCGTCACCGATCGGCGTGAAATGCCAGCCACCGTCCAGCCGCGAAAACGGCCCGTTGACCAGGCGCAAGCTGACCGAACGACCGGGCACGTGCTCGTTGCGGGTGGTGAACACCTGCCGGATGCCGCTGAACGTGATGCCCATCTCGGCCACCATGCCGCCGGCATCCTGCTCGACGACCTTGCCATGATCGCACCAGGGCAAGAACTCGGGGTAGCGCTCGACATCGGTCACCAACGCGTACATCTCCTCGGGGCTGTACCAGATCAGGACGGACTTGCTGACGTTTTTCATAAAATGCGCGGTTCCCGGCGGATTGTAGAGTCGCCTCGTTCGTCAACCGACGCCTTCCGCCACCCCGCACACTTCATGGCCACCAAGAAACCCGCATCCGACTCACGCATCGCCGACAACAAGAAGGCCGCGTTCAACTACTTCATCGAAGAACGTTTCGAGGCCGGCATGGTGCTGGAGGGCTGGGAGGTCAAATCGCTGCGCGACGGCAAGGTTCAGCTGACCGACGGTTACGTCGTGATCCGCAATGGCGAACTGTTCATCATCGGCTGCCAGATCAACCCGCTACGAACCGCCTCCAGCCACGTGCACCCCGATGCGGTTCGAACCAAGAAACTGTTGTTGCACAAGGACGAGATCCGCCGCTTGATTGGCAAGGTCGAGCAAAAAGGCTACACGCTGGTGCCGCTGAACCTGCACTGGAAGAACGGGCGGGTTAAGTGCGAAATCGGCCTGGCCAAGGGCAAGGCCGAGCACGACAAGCGCGACACGATCAAGGACCGCGAAGGCAAACGCGAGGTGGAGCGCGCGATGAAATCCCGCCACCGCTGAAAAATCCGCCGCGCTCGGGAATAAACCGCTCCCGCCCGGTGTTCATGGAGCGCAGACATCCTGCATCCCACCCCACCCAGGAGAACCCATGAAGACCTTTTCCATTGCCGCGCTGACCCTCGCCCTTCTCGCCGGCTGCGCCACCAACCATGGCGCCAAGCCGCCGGCCGAGGCCGCCGGCGGCGTGCTCGTCGGCCCCAATGGCATGACGCTGTACACCTTCGACAACGACAAGGCCGGCAGCGGGAAGTCCGTTTGCAACGGTCCCTGCGCAACCAACTGGCCGCCGCTGTTGGCATCCGAAGACGCCAAACCCGCGGGTGAATTCAGCGTGGTCGTGCGCGACGATGGCAAGAAGCAATGGGCGTTCAAGGGCAAGCCGCTTTACTACTGGGCCAAGGACGCCAAGCCGGGCGACAAGACCGGTGACGGCTTCAACAAGGTGTGGCAGGTCGCCAAACCCTGACCGGCATTGGCCTGTCCAGGCATGGCCGCGGGTTGTACGTGACAGCGCAGGTCCGAGCGATGAATCGTGAGCTCATCATCGAACAGATTCCGGGCCTGCGCCGCTATGCCCGCTCCCTCACGGGCGATGCATGGGCTGCGGACGACCTGGTGCAGGATACCCTGGAGCGGGCCTGCGAGCATTGGCACCTGTGGCGCACCGGCAGCGACCTGCGGGCCTGGCTGTTCACCCTGATGCACAACCTGTTTGCGAACCAGGCGCGCGGCCGCAGCCGCCGCGATGGCAGCGCGGTGCACATTGACGCCGACGATGCCGCCGAGGAACTGCACGGCCCGGGCGGCGCCAATGACCTGATGCTGGACCTGCAGCGGTGCCTGCTGCGCCTGCCGCCCGAGCAGCGCGCCGTGTTGTTGCTGGTATCGGTGGAAGATCTCTCCTACGAAGAGGTGGCGCAGGTGCTGGCGATTCCGATCGGCACCGTGATGTCGCGCCTGTCCCGGGCGCGTTCCCGACTGCGCGAGTTGCTGGATGCGCCGCCGGCTGGCATCGAGACAAGACCGGCCAGTGACGGTGTTCCGACGCTGCGCCGACTGAAATGACCGAACCCGACCCCGCCATGGAACCGCAAGACACCCGACCCGGCACCACCGACGACGAACTCCATGCCTGGCTGGACGGGCGGCTGGCGGATGAGCAGCGCCGCGCCGTTGATGCCCGTCTGGAGATGGATCCCGTGGCTTGCGCCACACTGGCCGCCTACCGCAGACAGGCGGAGGCCTTGCGCGCCCTGCATCGCCCGATGCTGGACGAACCCGTCCCCCCGTCCCTGGATGCGGCCGCGCAGCGGTTGGCCGATGCGAGCCAGCGCGCGAGCCAGTGGTGGCGCTGGGGTGGCATGGCCGCCACCTTCGCGCTGGTGTTTGCGACCGGGTGGTTGGCGCACGGGCAGTGGCAGGACCATCGGGGTCCGGGTGTCGCCGCACTGACATCACGGGGTACAGCCCAGGAATTCGTGCGCCAGGCGTCGTTGGCCCACGCCGTGTATGCGCCCGAGGTGCGTCATCCGGTCGAGGTGGGCGCGGTGCAACAGGAGCACCTGGTCCAATGGTTGTCCAAGCGCCTCGCGCGGCCGTTGAAGGTGCCGGACCTGTCCGCACAGGGCTACGAGCTGGTGGGGGGTCGCCTGCTGCCGGGCGAACACGGCGCGCGGGCCCAGTTCATGTACCAGACGCCGGGCGGGGAACGGGTGACGCTGTACCTCGGTGCGCTGGAAACCGGTGCCGATGCGGCGGCACGCCAGGAAACGGCCTTCAGTTTTTCCGCCTCCGGACCGGTGCCAGGCTTTTACTGGGTGGATCAGGGCTTCGGTTACGCGCTGACCGGCCCCCTGTCGCGCGACCGGCTGCTGCAACTGGCGCAATCCGTCTACCGGCAGCTGCAAGGCTGACGCGCCTTACCGCAACCCGCGCAGGGGGTGCGCATGCGCCGGCCACGGGCTGGCAAAGAACGGCGCCACCATGTCCGGCGTGACATCTTCGACGCGGGGCGGATTCCACTTCGGGCTGTGATCCTTGTCCACCGCCAGTGCACGCACGCCTTCGGTCGTTTCGCTCGATGCACCCCGGCGCCCCAGGTGCACGGTGTTGAAGCAGTGCCGCACCAGATCGCGCTCCATGCGCAGCTCGTCCGCAAGCCCCATGGTCCGGGCGCGCCGGACCTGCTCCAGCACCACGTGCAGCATCAGCGGTGAGCGTTTGCGCAGCACCGCGGCCGTGGAGCGCGCCCATTCGCCAGGCGCCGTTTCAAGCGAATGGACGATGGCAGGCACGCTGTCAAGCCCGAAAAATGCGTTGATTTGACCTTCTTCCAGCGTCGGACGGCCACCGGAAGCTATAATTTCAGTAGCAATCCAATCCTCGATCGCCGCAGCGGACTCGAACGGCGTCGCACCGAGCATCGCCCACCAATGGGGCATTCGCGACGCGTCGACACAGCGATCGGCCAGCCCCGCCGCCACCGCATCCGCCCCACCGAGCGACTGCCCGGTCAGCGCGAGGTATTCGCCCAACCGACCCGGGCAACGGCTGAGGAAATAGCCGCCGCCGACGTCGGGAAACAGGCCGATGTGGGTTTCCGGCATGGCCATTCGGGTGCGCTCGGAGACCAGACGCAGCACGCCACCCTGGCGACCGCGCGACCCCGGTGGGCCGACCACCGTTGCCGCCCGGTCGGCCTGACCCATCAGCGCGGATCCCTGGCACAAGCCCATGCCACCGCCCATGACGATGCCGTCCATGAACGCCAGATACGGCTTGGGAAAGGTGCTGATCAGGTGGTTGAGCGTGTACTCCTCGGTGAAGAAATCCTCCAGCTCCGGGTCGCCGGACAGCGCGGCCCGGTGAAAGAACCGGATGTCGCCCCCGGCGCAGAACACGCCGAACGGGCCATCGCGGCCCATCCCGCGCACCGCCACCGCGAGCACCTGCGGGTCGTCGCGCCAACGCAGCAGCGTCCCGGTGAGGTCGCGGATCATGCCCAGGGTCAGCGCATTGAGCGCCCGGGCCCGGTTCAGGGTGATCAGGCCGACACGGCCCCCGATCTCGGTCATCACGTCAGACACGTCGTTGCCTCCATCCCAGCAATTCGTTCACCACCAGCGCACCGATGACCAGGGCGCCGCCGGCCAGAACCGATCCCTGCGGCTTCTCACCGGCACCGACCCAGGCCAGGCCGATGCCGAAAATCACTTCGAGCAGGGCCAGGAGGGCCACCTCCGGCGCCTTGAGCGAACGGGCGCAGACCACCGACAGCGCGCAGGGAATGGCCAGTTGCACCAGGCCCAACAAGGCCAGCCAGGCGATGTCCCGTCCGGTCGCGACAAAGGGCGTGGCCAGCGGCAAGGTGAACAGGGTCGACAACACGGCGCCCAGCAGCACCGAGGAGACCAGGTCCACGTCCTGTTCGCTGGCGTGGCTGTGCTGCACCAGCGTCCACTGGGTCCCGCCCGCGATCGGCACGCACAGCGCGACGAGGAAGCCGGTCAGGGCCTGGGAGCCGCCCAGGCTGAGCTGGGAGCCGAACATCCAGCCGATGCCGGCACCGGCCACGGCGATGGCGCCCCAGGTTCGTGCCGGCAGCGCATGGCCGATGAACAGGCGCGCCATGATGGCGGTGATGAGCGGGCCCAGCGCCAGCGTGATCAGCACGTTGGCCACCGTGGTCAGTGTCAAGGCAACCATGAACGCCGTGAACATGACCGACCAGCACAGACCGGAAATCCAGAACAGCCGGTTGCGCCATGGCAGGCTGCGCAAGGCGCCGCGGCCCTTCCACAGGGGCAGGATCACCAGCAGCGACAGCATGGTGAACAGGCTGCGCCAGAACGTGATCTCGAACCGGGCCGCGCTTTCGAGCTGGCGGGTGACGACGCCCGCGATCGACCACATGGCCGCCACGGCGACCATGCCCCAGACGGCCTGGGTGTGGGTGAGCTTCATCGGGACGGCGTTCGCTTCGACCGTCTGCGCGATCAGGCCATTTCGCGCTGCGCGCGCTTGCGTTCATGCTCCTTCAGGAAGCGTTTGCGCAGGCGCACCGACTTGGGCGTGATCTCGACCAGTTCGTCATCCTCGATGAACTCGACGCCGTATTCCAGGGTCAGTTCGATCGGCGGCGTGATCTTGATCGCGTCCTCCTTGCCGGAAACCCGGAAGTTGGTCAGCTGCTTCGTCCGCGTCGCGTTCACGACCAGATCGTTCTCCCGGTTGTGCATGCCCACGATCATGCCCTCGTACACCGGGTCGTTGGCGCGCACGAACATGCGGCCGCGATCGTCGAGCTTGCCCAGCGCGTAGGTGAAGATTTCCCCGTCGTCCATGGAGATCAGCACGCCGTTCTTGCGGCTACCGACCTCGCCCTTGTAGGGCTCGTAGCGGTCGAAAATGTTGGAGATCAGCCCCGAGCCGCGCGTGAGGTTCAGGAATTCGTTGGTGAACCCGATCAGGCCGCGCGCCGGAATGCGGTATTCCAGGCGAACCCGCCCCCGGCCATCCGGCTCCATGTTGAACAGTTCGCCCTTGCGCTCGCCCAAGGCCTGCATCACGCCACCCTGGTGCTGCTCCTCGATGTCGGCCGTCACCATCTCGATCGGTTCGTGGCGCACGCCGTCGATGTCCTTGAACACCACGCGCGGTTTTCCCACCGCCAGTTCGTACCCCTCGCGGCGCATGTTCTCCAGCAGGATGGTCAGGTGCAGTTCGCCGCGGCCGGCCACCTCGAACACGCCATCCTCCGACGTTTCCTTCACGCGCAGGGCCACATTCGATTGCAGCTCCTTTTGCAGCCGGTCCCAGATCTGGCGGCTGGTCACGAACTTGCCTTCACGACCTGCCAGCGGCGAGGTGTTGACACAGAAATTCATGATCAGCGTCGGCTCGTCCACCTTGAGCATGGGCAGGGGCTGCGGATTGACGGGATCGGTCACCGTCACGCCGATGCCGATCTCCTCGATGCCGTTGATCAGCACGATGTCGCCCGGCCGGGCCTCGGTGGCCTGAACGCGATCGAGTCCTTCGAACGTCAGCACCTGGTTTATCCGCCCCTTGGTCGCCTTGCCATCCGGTCCTTCCATCACCAGCACGTCCATGCCGGGTCGCAGGGTGCCGGCGTTGATGCGGCCCACCCCGATGCGCCCGACGAACGACGAGTAGTCCAGCGCCGAAATCTGCAGCTGCAGCGGCGCCGCGGGGTTGCCCTGGTGCGCCGAAACGTGTTTCAGGATCGTGTCGAACAAGGCCGACATGTCCGGCCCCCACTGTTCGCCCTGCGCGCCTTCTTCAAGGGACGACCACCCGTTGATGCCCGAGGCATAGACCACCGGAAAATCGAGCTGCTCGTCATTGGCGCCCAGCTTGTCGAACAGGTCGAACGCAGCATTGATCACCTTGTCCGGGTTTGCGCCCGGTTTGTCCACCTTGTTCACGACCACGATCGGTTTCAGGCCCAGCGCCAGGGCCTTTTTGGTCACAAAGCGGGTCTGTGGCATGGGGCCTTCCTGCGCGTCGATCAGCAGCAGCACGCCGTCGACCATGCTCAGGGCGCGCTCGACCTCGCCACCGAAGTCGGCGTGGCCCGGGGTGTCGACGATATTGATGTGCGTGCCCTGCCAGGTGACGGCGCAGTTCTTGGCCAGGATCGTGATGCCGCGTTCCTTTTCGATGGCGTTGCTGTCCATCACGGTGTCCACCACCTTTTCGTGCTGGGCAAAGGTGCCGGACTGACGCAGCAGCTGATCGACCATGGTGGTCTTGCCGTGGTCGACGTGCGCGATGATGGCGATGTTGCGAATCTGTTGGCTCATGGGTTTTTCCTTAGGCCGCGCACAGGGCTGGCGGCGTCGTTTTCAAGATCTGGTCGATTTCCATCGGGTTGAGCAGGCGGGTCGGGATCAGTTCGCCGGCCCGCACCTGCGCGGTTCCCAACAAGCTGCCGTCAGGTCCGTGCACCGCCACCTGCGTCTGGTTCGGCCAGGCGCCGCGCCGGCGCACACCGCTGAGGAAGCGCGCGGCGTCCGGGGCCGACAGGCTCACAGGGCTGTGGCACGTCAGCAGCGTTGCCACCGGCAACAGGCACGCTTCGCGCTGCGCTTCGTCCATCGCTTCCAGGGTTGCCAGCGTGACGCAGCGGTCCAGACCGAACGGCCCGGTGGCGATGCGCCGCAGCGATGCGAGGTGCGCCCCGCAACCAAGGGCTTCACCGATGTCCTCGCCCAGGGTGCGGATGTAGGTTCCCTTGCTGCAGGATACTCTTATTTTGATAGCTTGGTATGGCCATTTTTCGATGGAATCCAGCAGTTCCAACCTGAAAATCTCGACCTCGCGGGCCGTCCGCTCGACTTCGATGCCCGCACGCGCGTATTCGTACAGTGCGCGTCCGTCCTTCTTGAGGGCACTGTGCATCGGCGGCACCTGCCGGATCACGCCGGTGAAGCGCCGCAACACCTCGGCGAGCTGTTCGGCGGTGTGGGCCACGGGTCGTTCAGCGATGACCTCGCCTTCGGCATCCGCCGTGGTGGTTCGGATGCCCAGGCGCAAGACGGCCTCATAGGTCTTGTCCGCATCGAGATGGATCTGGCTGAACTTGGTGGCGGCACCGAAACACAGTGGCAACACGCCGGTGGCCAGCGGGTCGAGCGTGCCCGTATGGCCGGCCTTTTCGGCACGCAGCAGCCACTTCGCCTTCTGCAGGGCGTCGTTGCTGGTAAGGCCCAGCGGCTTGTCCAGCAGCAGCACCCCATGCACAGGGCGCCGCTGCACCCGTGTGCGAGGCGCGTTCATGTTCAGTCCTCTTTTGCCCGAGACGAGACGGCCTTGGCGATCAGTGCATTCATGTCGGCCGCCCGTTCGGTGGTGCGGTCGAACACGAAATGCAGCGTCGGCACGGTGTGGATGTGCAGCCGTTTGAACAGGCCGGCGCGCAGGAATCCGGCGGCCGCGTTGAGGCCTTGCGCGGTCTCCACCGGATCGCCGTTGAGCAGGCTGAAAAAGACCTTGGCATGTGCGTAGTCCGGCGTGACCTCGACCGCCTGCAAGGTCACCAGGCCAACCCGCGGGTCTTTGAGCTCGCGCGCGATCAGCTCCGCCAGGTCACGCTGGATCTGGTCGGCCACCTTGAAGGCGCGGTTGGGCTGGGTGGATTTCCTGGCCGGCATGGTTCGGGGGTCTCGGATCCGGGCGCCTTACAGCGTCCGGGCGATCTCCTTGATTTCGAAGAACTCGAGCTGGTCGCCGACGGCGATGTCGTTGTAGTTCTTGAGCTTGATGCCGCACTCGAAGCCTTCCTTGACCTCGCGCACGTCGTCTTTCATGCGCTTGAGCGAGTCGAGTTCGCCGGTGTAGACCACCACGTTGTCGCGCAACAGGCGGAAATGCGCGTTGCGGTTGACGCTGCCGGAGGTGACCATGCAACCGGCCACCGTGCCGATCTTGGACGCCACGAACACGGTGCGAATCTCGGCCGTCCCGATGACCTCTTCGCGACGGTCCGGAGCCAGCATGCCCGACATCGCGACTTTGAGCTCGTCGACCGCGTCGTAAATGATGCTGTAGTAGCGGATGTCCACGCCATTGCCTTCGGCCAATTTGCGCGCGCCCGCGTCGGCACGGGTGTTGAAGCCGATGATCAGGGCCTTGGAGGCGATCGCCAGGTTGACGTCGGACTCGCTGATCCCGCCCACGGCGGCATACACCAGCTGGACCCTGACTTCGTCGGTCGACAGCTTGAGCAAGGCGGCGGACAACGCCTCCTGGGAGCCCTGCACGTCGGCCTTGACGATGATCGGCAGGGTCTTGACCTCGCCGGCCGTCATTTCGGAGAAGACGTTGTCCAGCTTGGAGGCCTGCTGGCGCGCGAGCTTGGTGTTGCGGAACTTGCCGGCACGGTAGGTGGCGATCTCGCGCGCGCGGCGCTCGTCGCTCATGACCATGAACTCGTCACCCGCCTGAGGCACCTCGGTCAGACCCTGAATCTCGACCGGTATCGATGGACCCGCATCCTTGATGGTGCGGCCGTTCTCGTCGAGCATGGCGCGCACGCGACCGAAGGTCTGCCCTGCCAGCACCACGTCACCGGTCTTCAGCGTGCCGGACTGCACCAGTACCGTGGCCACCGGCCCACGGCCCTTGTCAAGGCGGGCTTCGATGACCAGGCCCTTGGCCATGGCATTGACCGGCGCCTTCAGTTCCAGCACTTCGGCCTGCAGAAGCAACTGCTCCAGCAGTTCGTCGATGCCCTTGCCCGTCTTGGCCGACACTGGCACGAACGGCGACGGGCCGCCGAACTCCTCGGGCACCACGTCCTCGACCACCAGTTCCTGTTTGACACGATCGGGGTTGGCGCCCGGCTTGTCGATCTTGTTGATCGCCACGACGATCGGCACGCCGGCCGCCTTGGCATGGCGGATGGCTTCTTTCGTCTGCGGCATCACGCCGTCGTCGGCTGCGACAACCAGGATCACGATGTCGGTTGCCTGGGCACCACGGGCCCGCATCGCGGTAAAGGCCTCGTGACCCGGCGTATCGAGGAAAGACACCACACCGCGCGGCGTTTCGACGTGATAGGCACCGATGTGCTGTGTGATGCCACCGGCCTCGCCCGCAGCCACCTTGGCACGACGGATGTAGTCGAGCAACGAGGTCTTGCCGTGGTCGACGTGGCCCATGACCGTGACCACCGGAGCGCGCGGAAGAAGCTCCGCATTCTGCTGGGACACCTCTTCGTCGGTGAAGGCTTCCGGATCGTCGAGCGCGGCAACCACCGCCTTGTGGCCCATTTCCTCGACCACGATCATGGCGGTGTCCTGGTCCAGCGGCTGGTTGATGGTGACCATCTGACCCAGCTTCATGAGCTGCTTGATGACCTCGGACGCCTTGATCGCCATCTTGTGGGCGAGTTCGGCCACGGTGATGGTCTCCGGCACGTGGACCTCGAGCACCCGCACTTCGGCTGGCGCCGCCTGGGTGGAAAAATCTCCCCGGTCGCGGTCGTTGCCACGACGGCTGCGCGGACCGCTGCGCCAGTTGCTTCCGGGACGCGCCACACCGCCGCTGGTGTCGCCGCGGGTCGGGATGGCCTTTTTCTTGGCCGGATCGCCGGCCCAACTCGACGACAACTTGGCTGACTTGACCTCTTTCTTGCCCGGCGCCTGGTCGCCCGACGACGCCGGCGTGCCTGCGGTTCGGGCGCCCGTCCCAGCGGCCGTGGCGGCGGGTTTGTGCAGCGTGCCCTTGATGCCTGGCTTGGTCTCGTCCGCCTTGGCCGCTGGCTTGGCCTCGGGTTTGGGGGAGACCAGAACCCGCTTGGGCGCGTTCATCATCGCGCGGATCGCTTCGGCCTCGGCCAGCGCCTTGTTGCGGCGCTCGATCAGGTCGCGGGCCCGGGCTGCATCTTCCTCGGCGCGCGCCTTTGACTCGGCAGCGGCCTTGATGCGCGCGTCTTCGCGGCTCTTTTCCTGCGCCGCGGCACGCTCTGCGGCATCGGCAGCGGCTTGTTCTGACGCAGCTCTTTGGGCCGCCTTCTCCGCAGCCACTGGCGCCGCGGCCTCGCCTTCAGTGGCAACAGACTCGCGCTGCTGCGCCCTGGCCTGCTCGGCCGCGGCTTTTTCCGCCTGTTCGGCCTGTTCCACCTGCTCGCGCTCCCGCGCTTCCTGCATTTCGCGCTGGCGCCGGCGTTCCGCCAGCTCTTCTTCCTGGCGTCGGATCAACTCGGCCTGCCTGCGGGCTTCTTCTTCCCGGCGGGCCAGTTCGGCTTCATCGATCAGCGGCGGCGCCGTCTTGGCGGGCGCAGACTCGACGGCAACGGGCTCGGGCGTCGAAACGCCCTCGTCGTCCCGTTTGATGAAGGTTCGCTTCTTGCGCACCTCGACCTGAATGGTGCGCGCCTTTCCGGTGGCGTCGGCCTGCTTGATTTCGCTGGTGGATTTCTTCACCAGCGTGATCTTCTTGCGGTCGGCCGTCGCCGTGCCGTGGCTGGCCTGGAGAAAGCTCAGCAGCTTGTGCTTGTCGCCCTCGGTCAGTGCATCGGCCGCGGAGGTCTTGGCGACACCGGCGGACTTGAGCTGCTCCAGCAGGGTTTCAGTGGATTTCTTGAGTTCGCTTGCAAACTCGGCGACAGTGGTACTGGACATATTCGGTTCTTGCCTCCATGACCATTACTCTTGACCCGCGAACCAGTGTTCGCGTGCCTTCATGATCAGTGCCTTGGCTTCGTCCTCGGACTGGCCGGTGATTTCAGTGAGTTCGTCCACGGCCAGATCGGCCAGGTCGTCACGGGTGTGAACGCCCTTGACCGCCAGGCTCGCAATCAGTTCCGGCGTCAGTCCCTCGAGGTCGCGCAGGTCCTGCGACACTTCCTCGACGCTTTCCTCGCGGGCAATCTCCAGCGTCAGCAACGCATCCTTGGCCCGCGCACGCAGCTCGGTCACCGTGTCTTCATCGAAGCTCTCGATCTCCAGCATTTCCTGGATCGGCACGTAGGCCACCTCTTCCAGGCTGGTGAAGCCTTCGGCGTACAGGATGTCGGCGATTTCCTGGTCGACATCGAGCTTTTCCATGAACAACGTGCGGATCGCATCGGACTCTTCGGCGTGCTTCTGGGCCGACTCGGCGGCGTCCATGATGTTGATCTTCCAGCCGGTCAGTTCGGACGCGAGACGCACGTTCTGCCCGCCACGGCCGATGGCGATGGCCAGGTTTTCCTCGTCCACCACCACATCCATCGCGTGGCGCTCTTCATCCACCACGATCGACGACACGTTGGCCGGCGCCAGCGCGCCGATCACGAACTGGGCCGGGTCTTCGCTCCAGAGCACGATGTCGACCCGCTCGCCAGCCAGTTCGTTGGTGACCGCGTTGACGCGGGTGCCGCGCACACCGACGCAGGTGCCAATGGGATCGACCCGCTTGTCGTGCGACAGCACCGCGATCTTGGCGCGCGAGCCCGGGTCGCGCGCGCAGTTCTTGATCTCCAGCAGGCCCTGCTCGATCTCGGGCACCTCCTGGCGGAACAGCTCGACCATGAACTCGGGCGCCGAGCGCGACAGGATGATGGGCGCGCCACGCAGCGTGAGGTCCACCTCCATGATCATCGCGCGGACCCGGTCGCCGGTGCGCAGGTTCTCCTTCGGGATCATGTCGCCGCGACGGAGGCGGCCTTCGACCCGGCCCGACTCCACGATGATGTCGCCCTTGTCCATGCGCTTGACGGTGCCCACCAGGATCTTGTCGCCGCGGGACATGAACTCGTTGAGCAGCATCTCTCGCTCGGCGTCGCGAATCTTCTGCAGGATGACCTGCTTGGCGGCCATGGCCCCGATGCGACCGATCGGCACCGACTCGACCTGCTCTTCGATGTATTCACCCTCCTCCACGTCCGCGATACGCTCGCGCGCGTCCATCAGCATTTCTTCGGCGTCGGGGTTCTGAAGGCCGGCCTCGTCGGGCACCACCAGCCAGCGGCGGAAGGTCTCGTAGTGCCCGCTGTCGCGATCGACCGCGACGCGGATGTCCACATCACCTTTGTAGAGCTTTTTGGTCGCCTGCGCGAGCGCGGCCTCGACCGCGCCAAACACCACGTCACGCTCGACGTTCTTTTCGCGCGAGATGGCTTCGACCAACATCAACATTTCGCGATTCATGCCACAGCTCTCCTGTCCAGATTCAACCCATCAATCCACCTGTCGCGGCCCCGACGGCTTGCGACCCTTGAAATCCACCACGGGCGCCAGACGCGCCTCGCGCAATTCGTCCAGAGTGAAGCCGAGCGCCTGCAAGGGCGCTGGCGCCCGCTTCGCGCTGACCCGCTGCCCGGGCTTCACCACGGGTTCGTCCCGCCAGACCACCTGCCAGCCATGCCCGCCCGCTTGTTCGACACGCTCCAGCGTGCCGCGAAACTTCTTGCGGTTCGCGTTGACCAGCCCGCCAGCGCTGGCACCCAGCTCCTTGCCGATCGGTGCCTTCAGCGTGATGTCCACCACCGACCCCGCAAACCGCTCGAAATCGCGTTCACTCCGCAACGGACGATCGATGCCAGGCGACGACACCTCCAGCCGGCGGTATTCGATGCCGTCAACCTCCAGCGCGAACTGCAGCTGGCGCGTGACTTTCTCGCAATCCTCGACCGTGACGAAAGGCTCTTCGGCAGCGCCCTGAACCCATGGCAGGTCGATGGTGATGCGCAACAAGCCGCCGGCGGAGCGCTCGATCTCCACCAGCTCGTAACCCAGACCGGTCACGGTTTGTCCGACAATCTCTTGTAAAGCCACTTGCCCTGCCGTCATCCATCACGGAGTTCAAAAACCGATCGACCAAAAAAAACGGGCGGTGAGTACCCGCCCGTTTGGTCGTGAAGCCAGTATTCTAACCGAAAATCTGGCGCAAGTGGCTTGATTCGACAGGTTTTTTCACCACCGTGCGCGCATCCGGTCCGGGCGGCACGACTCAGGCGGCCGCGGCAACCAGCACCCGGGTGTAGTCGTGCTGCGGCGCATCCAGCACCTGCGCCACCGGGCCCGATTCGACCACCGCGCCGTCCTTCATCACCAGCACCGCATGCGCCATGGCCCGGATGACGTCCACGTCGTGGGTGATCAGCAGGTAGCTCAGACCGCGCTCACGCTGCAAGGCCTGCAGCAGCTGAAGAATCTGCTTCTGGATGGTGACGTCGAGCGCGCTGGTGGGCTCGTCCAGCACCAGCAGCTTTGGCTGGACGATCAAGGCCCGCGCAATCGCGATGCGCTGGCGCTGTCCTCCCGAGAACTCGTGCGGGTACCGCTCCAGCAGCCCCGGGAACAGATCCTGGGTCAGTCCGACGTCGGCCAGTGTCTGTCGAACCCGGGCCTCGCGGGCGTCGGCGGCCAGGTCGCTCGCGTGGATGCGCAAGCCCTCGCCCACGATCTCACCGATCGTCATGCGCGGCGACAAGGACGAAAACGGATCCTGGAACACCACCTGCACCGCCTGGCGCAACGCCTTGTTGGCCGCGGCCTTGGCCTGCCAAGCACCGCCGTCGACCTCCAGCGAACCCTGAAACGGAAGCAAGCCCAGTGCCGCCAGCGCCAGCGTGGACTTTCCCGAGCCCGACTCGCCGATCACCCCCAGTGTCCTGCTCCCGGCCAGGCTGAAATGCGCACCCTGCACCGCGACGAACTCGCCGCGGCGAAACCAGCCCCGCAATCCCGGCAGGGGGACGGCATAACCGACCCGAAGCCCCTCGGCCCGCATCACCGGCGGCGTGCCCGGTGTGTCCGTGCCGGCCTCGACGACATCGCGCTGTGGCCGGCTGTCGATGAGGCGGCGCGTGTACGGGTGCTGCGGCGCCGCGAAGACCTCGCGCACACTGCCCTGCTCGACGATGCAGCCGTTTTCCATGACGGCCACCCGGTCGGCAAAGCGGCGCACCAGATTCAGATCGTGTGTGATCACCAGCACCGCCATGCCTTTGCGATGCCTCAGGGACTCCAGCAAGTCGAGGATCTGCCCGCGCAGGGTGACGTCCAGCGCGGTGGTCGGCTCATCGGCCAGCAGCAGCTTCGGCCCGCAGGCCAAGGCCATCGCGATCATCGCCCGCTGGCGCTGCCCGCCCGACAACTGGTGCGGGAAACACCGCGCGCGCCGAGCCGGATCGGGAATGCCGGTATCGGCCAGCAACTGGACCGCAGCCTCGCGTGCGGCGGGTTTGCCCAGGCCTTCATGCAGTTCGAGCACCTCGGCGATCTGGTCGCCCACCGTGAACAATGCGTTGAGGGCAGTCATCGGCTCCTGGAAGACCATCGCGATCTCCTTGCCGCGGATGCCGCGCAGCGCCGGCTCCGGCAGGGCCAGCAGATCCCGCGGGCCGGGGCCAGGGGACGCATCGGAAAAAACCGCCGTGCCCGAAATGTCCGCGTTCGACACCAGCCCCATCAAGCTCAGGGCGCTCACCGTCTTGCCGGATCCGGACTCGCCCACGAGCGCCAGCTTTTCGCCCGGCGCGATCTGGAAGTCGATGCCCCGCACCACCGCCTTGCCGCGGAAGGCAATGCGCAGGCCTCGAACGTCAAGCAGCGGCTGCGTCATCGGTCCTGCTTTCTGGGGTCCAGCGCATCGCGCAGCGCATCGCCCATGAAGGTCAGCAACAGCAGCGTGAGCACCAGCACGCCGAAGGTGGACAGTGAAATCCACCAGGCGTCGATGTTGGCCTTGCCCTGGCTCAGCAGCTCACCCAGCGAAGGCGTGCCCGGCGGCACCCCCAGACCCAGAAAATCGAGCGAGGTCAGCGCCAGGATCGCCGCGCTCATGCGAAACGGCAGGAAAGTCACCACCGGCGTCATGCTGTTGGGCAGGATGTGGCGCCACATGATGCGCCCGTTCGACACGCCCAGGGCGCGCGCCGCGCGCACGTAGTCCATCTGCCGGTTGCGCAGGAACTCGGCACGCACATAGTCCGACAGGCCCATCCAGCCGAACAGGCTCAGCAACACCAGCAACAGCGCCACGCTGGGCGCGAAGATGCCGCTGAAGATGATCAGCAGGTACAGCTCGGGCATGGAGCCCCAGATCTCGATGAAGCGTTGAAAAGCCAGGTCGATGCGACCACCAAAAAACCCCTGGATCGCGCCCGTGATCACCCCCAGCACCACCCCGATGGCGGTCAGCGCGAGCGCAAACAGCACGCTGACCCGAAAGCCGTAGATCAGTTGCGCCAGCAGGTCGCGCCCGCGGTCGTCGGTGCCGAAGAGGTTCTCGCGCGACGGCGCGGCCGGGTTGGGCAAGGTCGCGAAGTAGTTCAGGGTCTTGGGACCATAGGGATTGGGCGCGTAGACCGCCCAGTTCCCACTGGTGGTGATGCGTTCGCGGATGAAGGGGTCGAGGTAGTCGGTCGGGGTTTCGAAATCGCCGCCGAAGGTCTTTTCGGAATAGTCTTTCCAGACCGGGAAATAGGTCGAACCCTCGTAACGCACGATCAGCGGCCGGTCGGTCGACAGCACCTCGGCGAACAGGCTCGCCACCACCATCGCGACGAACACGACCAGGCTCCAGTAGCCCAGCCGGTTGCGCCGGAAACGCATCCAGGCACGTCTGCCGGGGCTGGGCGAGATGGCGATGGCTTCAGTCGAACCGGACACGCGGATCCACCCACACATAACAGAGATCGCTGATGAGCTTGGTGAGCAAGCCGATCAACGTGAACAGGTACAAGGTGCCCAGCACCACCGGGTAGTCGCGCCGGATCACGGCCTCGTAGCTCAACAGGCCCAGGCCGTCGAGCGAAAACAGGGTTTCGATCAGCAAGGCGCCGGTGAAGAAGGCGCCGATGAAGGCCGCGGGGAAACCGGTGACGATGGGTATCAACGCGTTGCGGAAGACGTGCTTCCACAGCACCTGGCGCTCGCTCAGGCCCTTGGCACGGGCGGTCAGCACGTATTGCTTGCGAATTTCCTCCAGAAACGAGTTCTTGGTCAGCATCGTCGTCACCGCGAAACTGCCCAGCACCATGGCGGTGACCGGCAGCGTGATGTGCCACAGGTAGTCGACGATGCGCGCACCCCAGCCCAGCGACGCCCAGTTCGACGAGGTCAGCCCGCGCAGCGGAAACCACTGCAACTGCCCGCCGAAGATCACCAGCAGCGCCACGCCCAGCACGAACCCGGGAATCGCATAGCCGATCAGCACGATCAGCGTGGTGATCAAGTCGAAGCGCGAGCCCGCGCGCACCGCCTTGGCCACGCCCAGCGGCACCGCGATCAGGTAGCTGATGAAAAAGGTCCACAGCCCCAGGCTGATCGACACCGGCAGCTTTTCGCGCACCAGTTGCCACACGTCCTTGCGCTGGTAGAAGCTGGTGCCCAGATCGAAGCGCGCGTAGCTCCTGAGCATCTGCCAGAAGCGTTCGTGCGCCGGCTTGTCGAAGCCATAGAGCGCCTTGATCTCGTCCACCTGCTTCGGACTCAGCCCCTGGCGCCCCCGGTAGTCGCCGCTGCTGGCGCGCGCGCCTTCGCCGCCGCCGTCGCGGCCCTGCAGCTGCGACATCATCTGCTCCACCGGCCCGCCGGGCACGAACTGGATCACGACGAAGGTCAGCAACAGCACGCCCAGCAGCGTCGGGATGATCAGCAGCAGCCGTTTGAGGATGTAGGCGGCCATGGCGTCAGCGGTTGGCGGGCGAGGCCCACCAGGTGGAGGCGGCCCAGCTGTCGGGCTGGTAGTACGGCGGCACCGCCTGCGGCAGCACGAAACCCGCCGGGCGGTAGCCGACCAGGAAAGCATCGCTGTACCACTGCGGAATCGAGTAGTGCCCGCTGGTGAGCACCCGGTCCAGCGCCCGCATCGCGGCGGCCAGTTCGTCCCGGGTCGTCGCCGCCAACACCTTGCGGATCAGCGCGTCCACCGCGGGGTCGGTGATGCCCCAGAGGTTGGCCGAGCCCGGCGTGCTCGCGGCCTTGGAGCCGAAAAACTCCAGCAGCTCGCTGCCGGGCGCGGTGCGCCCGGGGATGCGCAGGCTGGACAGTTCGAAATCGAAGTCGTCCATGCGCTGCTGGTACAGCGCACCATCGACATTGCGCACCCGCAGTTCGATGCCCAGCTTGCCCAGCGCCGTCTGCATCGGCAGCAGGAGACGCACACCCGACGGCTGCGCATTGAGGTATTCGATGACGAAGGGCTCGCCCTTGGCATTGCGCAGCGCGCCGTCGCGGTAGGTCCAGCCCGCCTCGGCCAGCAGCTCACGCGCCTTGCGCAGGTTCTCGCGCAGGCTGCCGGGTGGCGCCGTGCTCGGTGAGCGCCGCGCTGGCCCGAACACCTCCGGCCGCAACTGCGCGCGCAGCGGCTCCAGCAGCGCCAGTTCCTTCGCGTCGGGCAGCCCGCTGGCGTGAAAGTCGCTGTTCGGGAAGTAGCCGTCGACCCGCTTGTACAGCCCGTAGAACATCTGGCGGTTCAGCCACTCGAAGTCCATCGCCAGGGCGATCGCCTCGCGCACCCGGACATCGTGGAACTTGGGCTTGCGCAGGTTGAAGATGTAGCCCTGAAAGTCGCCCGGGTTGCGGTTGTGGAACACTTTCTTCACCACCTCGCCCGAGTCAAACGCCCGCCCCTTGTACTGGCGCGCCCAGTTGCGGGAGATGAATTCGCGCTTGAAATCGTATTCGCCAGCCTTCAGACCCTCGAAGCGGCTGGTATCGTCCAGGTACAGCTTGTAGGTGATCCGGTCGAAGTTGTACTGACCCCGGCGCACGGGCAACTCGGCGCCCCAGTAGGCCTTGTCGCGCACGTAGGTGATGTCGCGCCCCAGCTTGGCGCTTTCGGGCCGGTACGGGCCGGAGGCGATCGGCAGGTCGGTGGTGATCTGGTCGAAGGGTTTGCCGCCGCCCCAGGCCCGGCTGAAGACCGGCAGGCTACCGACCAGCAGCGGAAGTTCGCGGTTCGGAGTGGCAAAGTCGAAACGCACCACCCGCTCACCCAGCGCACGTGCATCCTTGACCTCGGCGAAAAGGGTACGGAACTGCGGCGACGCCAGTGGACTGGTCAGCGTCTTGAACGAATGCACCACGTCGGCGGCCAGCACCGGGGAACCGTCACTGAACCGGGCCTTGTCGCGGATCCGGAAGATCGCCGACAGGTGGTCGGGCGCCACGTCCACGTCCTCCGCCAGCAGACCGTAGGCCGTGGTCGGCTCCTCCAGGTTGCCGATCAGCAGCGACTCGAACACCAGATCGCTCAGGCCGGCCGGCGCCGTGCCTTTGAGCGTGAAGGGGTTGAACTTGTCGAAGTTGGTGACCGCGATCGGCGGCACCAGGCGGATTTCGCCGCCCTTGGGCGCCTTGGGGTTCACATAGTCGAAATGGGTGAAGCCCGGCGGGTACTTGACATCGCCGAACTGCGCGTAGGCGTGCGCCGCCCAAGACGGCAGGGACACCCCGAACAGGACGCTGATCAACAGGATGCGCATCCGGCCATTCTGCACAGTTTTGCCCGAACGCTGTCCGTCAACAAGGCATCGACGAGCGCCAAACGGCCGCGTGCCGTCCCCGAACCCGCGCCGACACCCCAAACTGGCTTCTCAAGGCCAAAAAAAGCATCATTCAGGCTTCATTCCAGCATCAGATGGCCACAAGCAGCTATCTTATTCATAGCACTCACCGAGGGCTCGCGGGCTGATTCCCGCCGCGTCAGCGCACGCAGTCGGCGAAAAAGCGCTTGATGCCGTCCGGGCCCTTTTCTTCGACCAGGCCGTGGATGTCGGTTTCGAAGCCCGGGCACTGGCGGTTGAACTCGCGCGAGAACTTGAGGTAGTCCACGATCTTGCGGTTGAACACCTCGCCCGGAATCAGCAGCGGGATGCCCGGCGGATACGGCGTGACCAGGCCTACCGTGACGCGCCCCTCCAGGTGGTCGATCTCCACCCGCTCGGTCTGGCGGTGCGCGATGTGGGCATACGCGTCGGCCGGCTTCATCGCGGGGGCGAGTTCGGACAGGTACATCTCGGTGGTCAGGCGCGCGATGTCGTGGCGCGCGTACATCTCGTGCACGTGCTGGCACAGGTCGCGCAGACCCATGCGCTCGTAGCGCGGGAATTTCTGGCAGAACTCCGGCATGATGCGCCACATGGACTGGTTCTTGTCGTAATCGTCCTTGAACTGCTGCAACGCCGTCAGCAGCGTGTTCCAGCGGCCCTTGGTGATGCCGATGGTGAACATGATGAAGAAGCTGTACAGGCCGGTCTTCTCGACCACCACACCGTGCTCGGCCAGGAACTTGGTGACGATCGAGGCCGGAATGCCCTTCTTCTCGAAGGTGCCGTTGAGGTTCAGGCCCGGCGTCACGATGGTCGCCTTGATCGGGTCCAGCATGTTGAAGCCGTCAGCCAGCTTGCCGAAACCGTGCCACTGGCTGCCCTTGCGACCGCGCCGGTCGCCGCGGATGATCCAGTCGTCGGCGCGGCCAATGCCCTCTTCCACCAGCGCGTCGGGCCCCCAGACCTTGAACCACCAGTCGCTGCCGTATTCCTCGTCCACCTTGCGCATGGCGCGGCGGAAGTCCAGCGCCTCCAGGATGCTCTCCTCCACCATCGCCGTGCCGCCCGGCGGCTCCATCATCGCGGCGGCCACGTCGCAGCTGGCGATGATGCTGTATTGCGGGCTGGTGGAGGTGTGCATCAGGTAGGCCTCGTTGAACAGCGCCCGGTCCAGGTGGTGGTTCTGCGAGTCCTGCACCAGCACGTGGCTGGCCTGGCTGATGCCCGCCAGCAGCTTGTGGATCGACTGGGTGGAATACACCATGGTGTCCTTGGGCCGGGCGCGCTTCTTGCCCATCGCGTGGTAGGGCCCGTAGAACGGGTGAAAGGCCGCGTGCGGCAACCAGGCCTCGTCGAAATGCAGGTTGTCCACGTAGCCGTCGACCATGCCCTTGATGGTTTCGGTGTTGTAGAGCACGCCGTCGTAGGTCGACTGCGTCAGCGTCAGGATGCGTGGGCGGACCCCTTCCGGGTCGACGCCTTTGAGCAGCGGATTGGCGCGAATTTTGGCCCTGATGGCTTCGGGTTCGAACTCGCTCTGCGGGATCGGGCCGATGATGCCGTAGTGGTTGCGCGTGGGCTTGAGGAACACCGGGATCGCCCCGGTCATGATGATCGCGTGCAGGTTGGACTTGTGGCAGTTGCGGTCCACCACCACCACGTCGCCCGGCGCCACCGTGTGGTGCCACACCATCTTGTTGGAGGTGGAGGTGCCGTTGGTCACGAAGAAACAGTGATCGGCATTGAAGATGCGCGCCGCGTTGCGCTCGCTCTCGCCGATGGCGCCGTTGTGGTCCAGCAGCTGGCCCAGCTCTTCGACCGCGTTGCACACGTCGGCGCGCAGCATGTTCTCGCCATAGAACTGGTGGTACATCTGACCGATCGGGCTCTTCAGGAAGGCCACGCCACCCGAATGGCCCGGGCAGTGCCAGGAGTACGAGCCGTCCTCGGCATAGTCGAGCAGCGCCTTGAAGAACGGCGGCTGGATGCCCTCCAGGTAGCTCTTGGCCTCGCGGATGATGTGGCGCGAGACGAACTCCGGCGTGTCCTCGAACATGTGGATGAAGCCGTGCAGCTCGCGCAGGATGTCGTTGGGCAGGTGGCGGCTGGTCTTGGTCTCGCCGTAGATGTAGATCGGCACGTCGGCGTTCTTGCGCCGGACTTCACCGATGAACTCGCGCAGGCTCAGCACCGCGGGGTCCAGCTCGGGGCCGGGGGTGAATTCCTCGTCGTCGATCGACAGGATGAACGCGCTGGCGCGCGATTGCTGCTGTGCGAACTGCGACAGGTCGCCGTAGCTGGTGACGCCCAGCACCTCGAAGCCCTCTTTCTCGATCGCCTCGGCCAGCGCGCGAATGCTCAGGCCCGAGGTGTTCTCGGAGCGGTAGTCCTCGTCGATGATGACGATCGGAAAGCGGAACTTCATGGGTGAACTCCGGCCGGCGCGGCCACAAGACAGGCGAAAATGCGAAAACAGGCGCGAAGTGTAAGGAATATCCATGGCGCCACGTCGGAGGCGCCTTGTAATGCGCCCAAAATGTGGCCGTGACAAGACAACGGGGGTGCCGATGAGCGATTCGACGATTTGGTGGGTGCTTGCCGGTGCTGCCGTCACCGTGGAGCTGATGACGGGCACCTTCTACCTGCTGATGGTGGCCGTGGGCCTGGTGGCTGCTGCGGTGGCCGCGCACCTGGGCGCCACGTTTCCGGTGGAGCTCGTGGTGGCCTCGGTCGTCGGCGGCGGCGCGGTGATCGCCTGGCGCGCCTACAGATTGAAGAACCCGGGCGCCAGGCCCGCCGGTTCGAATCCGGACGTCAACCTCGACGTCGGTGAGACGGTTCAGGTGAATGCCTGGAACCCGGACGGCACCGGCGAGGTGAAATACCGCGGCGCGAACTGGCAGGTGTCATTGCGATCCGACGCCGCGCCGGAGCCCGGGCCCCATGTCATCGAGGAAGTGATTGGCAACCGCCTGATCGTGCGCAAACGCTGAGCACGTCCCACCGCGTCGAACCCAACATCCAACGGAGGTACCCATGGAAGTCACCATCGTCCTGTTCGTGATCGTCATGATCTTCATCACCCAGTCGGTCAAGGTCGTTCCCCAGCAACATGCATGGGTTCTGGAACGGCTGGGCAAATACCACGGCACGCTCACGCCGGGACTGAGCTTCCTGATCCCGTTCGTCGACAAGATCGCCTACAAGCACAGCCTGAAGGAAATCCCGCTGGACGTGCCCAGCCAGGTCTGCATCACGCGCGACAACACCCAGCTGCAGGTGGACGGCATCCTGTACTTCCAGGTCACCGACCCGATGCGCGCCAGCTACGGCTCGTCCAACTACATCGTGGCCGTCACGCAGCTGGCCCAGACCTCGCTGCGCAGCGTGATCGGCAAGCTGGAACTGGACAAAACCTTCGAAGAGCGCGACATCATCAATGCCCAGGTGGTGTCGGCCATCGACGAGGCCGCGCTGAACTGGGGCGTCAAGGTGCTGCGCTACGAAATCAAGGACCTGACGCCGCCGAAGGAGATCCTGCACGCGATGCAGGCCCAGATCACGGCCGAGCGCGAAAAACGCGCGCTGATAGCCGCGTCCGAAGGCCGGCGTCAGGAGCAAATCAACATCGCCACCGGCGAGCGCGAAGCCTTCATCGCGCGCTCGGAGGGCGAAAAGCAGGCGGTCATCAACAAGGCCCAGGGCGAGGCCGCCTCCATCAAGGCCGTGGCCGAAGCCACCGCCGAAGCCATCGAACGCGTGGCCGCGGCCATCCGCCAGCCCGGCGGTGAACAGGCGGTCCAGCTCAAGGTGGCCGAAAAAGCGGTGGAGGCCTACAGCCGCGTCGCCACCGACGCCACCACCACGCTGATCGTGCCCGGCAACATGACCGAGGTGTCCGCACTGATCGCCTCGGCCATGAAGATGGTGCAGACCACGAAGGCCGGCTGACGAGGGCCTGAACGGCCCTGCTTGCCGCCTTCGCGCTGCTATAATTCGCGGTTCTGGAGCGGTGGATGAGTGGTTTAAGTCGCACGCCTGGAAAGCGTGTGTGGGTTAATAGCCCACCGCGGGTTCGAATCCCGCCTGCTCCGCCAGAAAACCTGACCCCATAGCGCCTTCTCGGCGCTATTTTTCTTGTTGCAGCGCGTACGCATCCGACGGCTTCGGTTGCCCGCAGTCATCCGCCGAAACGCATCGAGCCGACAGGACGGATGGCTTGGGCGCACGAAACACCCATGCGGTGTCCGAACTCGTCCGGAAGTTGCAGTCATACCCCCCGACATACAGGGAATCCCCGTCTTCAACAAACGGAGACTGCGTGAAGCTGCGGGGCGCGACCAGGGGCGGCGCGCCGTGTGCAATCGGGCCGTTGACTTCGTGCAATCGATAGCCGCCGCGTTCATCGCGCACCGCGTAGAGCGCGCCCGCATAGAAGCCGTGCCCGCGGTGGGTCTGGGTGGTTGGCCAGCGCCCCTCGGCGATCCAGGCCTCCATCCCGATCAGGTGCACCTGGCGCCCGTTCGCCGGATCGACGACAGGGTGGAAGTCGTTGTAGGCCGCCAGCACCGAGCGCACCGGATGGCCGCCCAGGTACTGACTGACGAGGTCGCGCAGGCACACCTCTTTCTCAGCTTTCAGTTGCCCCCGTCCCGGATGGTCGACGCGGTACACGCACGCCGATGCGTCGGCGCCGGGTGACCACACGAAGATCAGCGCGTCTCCGCGGCCATCGGTCGCGCGCACACGGCTGAGACCCCGTATTCCGCCGGCAGGGGCGGAAACCGCTGTGTCGATTCCGAGCCCGGACAGGTCGAAAGCCGGCTCCCAGCGTGGCTGCGGGCCGTCGATCCGGCGCATGATCCGGGCACCGGTCGACACGTACAACGCATCGTCAGCCTCTGCCAGAGCCAGCGGTCGCACCGGCAGATCGGCGATCTCGAACCCGGCGTCCCATTGAACATGCCCCGGCGCTTCAGCGTCGTAGACGCCGGACCGGATCCCGTGGCGGCCCAGGGTGACAAACAGGCGGTCGATCCCGGTGACCCGGTCACGGTAGACCCGCAGCGCGCGCACCGAATGGTGTTCGCCTGGCCCGCCGGTCGTGGCGCGCCAAAGCGTGTGCTGGTCCCATTGTCCTCGGGCGCCATCCCGGGTGAACAGGTCGATCTGCCCGCTCGCTCGGCCATCCGGCCCGTGCGCATAGGCTGCCGCCAACAGCAGGCGCGCCGGCGTCTGGAGCCGGTTTCCCTTCCCATCGGTGAGAAAGGTCGCCGAGTGGAGCGCTTCAGCTCGCAAATGCCGGGGCATCTCAAGGTCGACCTGCCAACCCGCGTCGGGTCCGTCCAGACGCAACACCTGGGCCCATGCGCCCTCGGCCGCCGCAGCGCCATAAAGGGGGTTGCGCGGATCCATCCAGTAACCGACCGCGGCGTACAGGCGTCCGCCATGCGGCACCAGGTGCAAGACCTCGGATCCTGCCGCGGTGCGACCGGAGCGATCCGGGCAACCGGCACGGTAGCTGCGCCGCCAGCCATCGCGCTCCGCTTCACCCACCATCGCCGAACCCGGCAGATCACAACGGCCGTCGACGCTGGCAGGCGGCCCATGCGTCGCGCAGGACTGCAGCAGCGCGAGCAGAATTGCGCCCACCCATCGAAGCCGGCCCGGCGGAGCAAACATGTTCATGGCGTCGCGCCGGCCTAGGGACGCCCTGATGCCTGAAGAATGCTGCGGATTTCGTTGCGCGTGTGGGCACCGAAGTTGGCCAGCAGTTCCGAGATGGCATGGTCCAGCCGGACCTTGGCCTGTGGGTCCCCTTCAGAGACCACCTTGACGAGATCGATGGCATTTCCCTGCGCGCCCAGATCGAACCCCGGATCATTCACCAACCGTGGCGGCAGCGACACGGCGACGATCTCCGACAGGCGCTGTGCCTGTTCGAACGACTGACGGGTCACCACGTCGCGCACGTAGCGGTCGCTCCACGCCGGGTAAGTGGCGTCCCTGGACGAATCGGCCAGAGCCCGCTCGAGCGAATCCACCTTCGGATCGAACGAGCCGGCAAAGGTCAGCGCGTTCTGGTATTTATCGACCACCAGATGCCGGTTGGACAGCAGAACGATGGTGTCGTCCTTGAAACCGCTCACGCCCGCCATGGCCAGGATGCTGTCACTGAGAAGCTTCGCCGTGGACACACCGGGCGCCAGTCGCGCGTGGTACGGCTGGCTCAGATCCTGGAGGTAATGCAGGGAAATGCCGGCGAAGCGCCAGCCCCAGTAGGGGTGCCCGGAGCGGAAGGCCAGCGCCGCGAGCGACCAGAACTGGTAGGAGCGCAGCAGCGGGTAGGTCCGCTTGATGAACGGCGCGGCCTTGTACAGAACGTCGCTTTCATGAAAGAACCCCATGTGGAACGGCGCCTGGGTGGAATACGGCAAGGCCGGATTGCCGAACGGCAGCTTGCCGAAGTTGTACACCTTGCCCCAGTCGGACGGGCTGTCGCTCCAGCAGTTGATGTCCAGACCGTAATCGGGCTCGTCCGCCGCCGAGGCGACCACGACCAGCGGCGCCACGAGGTCGCCTGGTCGCAGCGCCAGAAAACGGTAGTTGTGTTTGACGGGTTCCGGCAGGGTGTTCACCTGGGCGAACGACATCGGTACCGCCCCCGCCGGCAGTACCTTCGCGGGATCCGGCTGGTAGTAGAGGGCAAACCGGCTGTCGGGAGCCACCCGCAGCGCCATCAGAAACGCAAGCCGCCGCGCTTCGTCGCCGCGCTGGGCGTTGGCGGTGAACCGGAGCGCGTCGGGTCGCCGCGGGTAGTTTTCGATATTCGCGATCGCCCAGTCCTCCTGCGACCGCAGCAGCGCCTCCACGGCTTTCTCCTGCGTTTTGAGAAAGCTGTCCAGGGTTTCCACCTTCACCGGCGCCGCCTTCACCAGTTCCGGCATCTGCTCGAGCGCGCGGTAGGTCGGTATGGTGTGGTTGCCCCAGGCCTGAACCTGGCTGGCGAACAGCACCAGCGCGCCGGCGATCAGAACAACTGCGGGGTGTTTCATGCGGTCTCCTCGATGGGTTTAGCATCCGCTGCGACGCGCTTCCACGCCATCGGCGACCGCAATGGTGCAGTGTCGGGTTGGAAACGATGGCAACCAGAATGATGTTGAAGGTCACAACGGTTCGGAAACTTCTGACGGTTCTTGTCTGGCTGCCCGCGATCCAGGTGGCTTGGGCCTGCGCCATTTGCGCCCCGTCGGTGGCCGAACAGACGCTCACCCAGCGACTGTACAAGTCGGAAGCGGTGGTCATGGCCAAAGCCCGGCAGCGCACGGGCGACTTTGCGGTGATGGCCGTGATTCGCGGCGTCGAGCAGGCCGGGCAACTCGCCGGCGTCACGGCCGGCGATGACACGCCCCTGCCCGCGCCTGGAACCGCTGTCGTGCTGGCGCGCAACACCGGAACCTGGCGCGTGATGGCCGCCCTCCCGCCCGAACGCGCCGCCTGGGTCGAAACCGTCATCGCCATGCGCCTCGCACCCGATGCCCCCGCTGCCCAGGCCGACTGGAACGCGCGATTCGCCTTCTTTGCGCCAGACCTTGAGAACCCGCTTGCCGCCGTCGCCCAGGTGGCCTACGACGAGCTGTCCATCGCACCCTACGGTGCCATGCGAGCGGCGGCACCCCATTTCACCGGCAAGCCGCTGGTGCGCTGGCTGGACCAGCCGGCCTTGTCGAACCGCCATCCGCTGTACGCCCTCATGGCCGGTTTCGTGGCCACACCTGCGCAGGTGGCCAGCTTCGAGCGCCGGCTCCTGGCGCGCTCCGCGACCGAGCCCCTGGGCGTGGTGTCGGCCTTGATGGCCGCGGTGCTGGAGCAACGCGGTGACGCCGGCGTCAGCTGGCTCGAACGGCACTACTTGCAACCCGCTGATCGGACCGACGGCGAGGTACAAGCCGCCCTGCTCGCGTTGCGCGTGCACGCCACCGATGGCCAGCGCATCGACAAGGACGCCGCCACGCGGGCCTTGCGCCGCTTCGTGCAGGCCCAGCCCATGCGTGCCGGATACGCAGCCTCGGACCTCGGCGACTGGGGGCGGTGGGACTTCGTGCCCGCTTTCGAGCAGGCACTCGACACCGACCGGCCCCAGGTCTTCGCGTCGCGCTACGCCGCCGTGCTTTACCTGCTGCGCAACCCGACGCCCGAGGCCAAGGCCGCGCTGGAACGCTTGCGAGCGAAGGGACGTCTGTGAGCGTTGCATGGTTCAGTGGCGCGCCGGGTACCCCGTGATGTCCTGGATGCTCTTGTACAGGGGCTGCAGGCGCTCGTACATGCGGCGGTAGACCTGCGTGTACAGCGCGTCGTAGGTCCTGGCGTGCTGCGGTTCGGGGTGGAACACCTGGCCGATGCGCGTCATCTCGCGGATCGCGGTCGCGAAGTCGGGGTGCAGCTTCAGGCTGACCGCCGCCAGGATGGCCGCGCCCAGGCCGCTGGTTTCGAACAGGTGCGGCCGCTCAGCCGGCAGGTTGAACACATTGGCGGTGATCTGCATGGCCGCGTCGCTCTGCGAGCCGCCGCCCGAGACGCGCACCCGCGTGATCGGCGCACCGCCGCGTTTCTCGATGCGTTCCTTGGCCTCGCGCAGCGCGTAGGCCAGCCCTTCGAGAATTGCGCGGTACACGTGGGCGCGCGTGTGCACGTCGCCGAATCCGATGATGGCGCCCTTGGCCTCGGGTCCGGGCACCTTGATGCCGGGGTTCCAGTACGGTTGCAGCATCAGCCCGTGCGCGCCAGGCGGCACGGCGTTGACCAGTTCGTCGAACAGGCTCTCGGGGGCGACGCCTTGCCGGTTCGCCAGCTGCTGCTCGTGCAGACCGAATTGCTCCTTGAACCAGCTCACCAGCCAGAATCCCCGGGTGATCTGGATCTCGGTGTTGTAGTGTCCCGGCACCGCCGCCGGGTACGGCGGTATGAACGGCGTGGCCTCCAGGTATTTTGGCGTGGTGGTGTTGATCGTGGCCGCGGTGCCGTAGGACAGGCAGGCAATCTCCGGCGTGAGGCAGCCCGCACCGATCACCTCGCAGGCTTTGTCGGCCGCGCCGGCGATCAGGGGCAGGCCCTCGGGGATGCCGGTATCGCGCGCGGCCTCAGCGCTGACCGAGCCGAGCATCGAGCCCGCCGGCACCAGTTCGGGCAGCATGGAGCGCCGGATCCCCGGCATCGCCTGCCATTTCCAGTCCCAGTCCGGCGCCCAGCGGCCGTTCTTGTAGTCGAACGGGATGTACCCGACCTGGTTCGCCACCGAGTCCACGAACTTGCCGGTGAAGCGGTGGTGCAGGTAACCCGACAGCAGCAGGAACTTGTCGGTGCGTTTCCACACCTCCGGCTCGTTCTGGGCAATCCAGTTGGCTTCGGCCTCGCGCTGGAAATGCTCGATCGTGTCGCGCATGCCGATGAGCTTGAACGCGGACTCCCACCACCAGGCCAGCCGGTGGGTCTGCTGCGCGCGGCGCTGGTCCATCCAGACGATGAATGGCCGCAGGGGCTGGCCCTTGGCGTCGAGCGGAACCAGCGTGCCGCGCTGGGCGGTGATCACGGCGCCAGCGATGGCGTCCTTCGGGACGCGGGTGTTGGCCCACAGTCGCTGGCAGGCGGTGCACAGCGAATGCCAGAAGGCATCGGCATCGTTCTCCACCCAGCCCGGCTCCGGTGACCGGTAGCTGTCGATCCCGACCTGCGACTTGTCCACCAGGTTGCCATGGAGGTCGAACAGCAGCGCACGCACGCTCTGGGTGCCATTGTCGATCGCGAGGATGTAGGTCTTGTCCATGGCTCGAGTCTCCTCGTTGGTTGTTCAGGCCGCCGGCACGGCGTGCTGGCGCTCGATCAGCTCCCGGTACCGGCCCAGCTCGGCTTGCCACACGGCGTCGCCCCACTGCAACCAGGGTTCGGTGAGCGAACGGATGCGTTCGAGGTGCCCCAGCGCCCCGCCGGGCAACAACAGGCCCAGCCGGGTGCGGCGCAGCAGCAGGTCGTCCAGGTGCACCACCGCCTCGTGCATCGCGGCGATGCGCAGCTCGACCCACAGCGTCTGCGTGCCCGCAACGCAGCCGAGTTCGTCCGCCGGGGCATCGGCCGACCACAGCGCCGCGCGCTCGCCGTAACGAGCCGCCAGGCGCTGCCGAACCGGTTCGGGCCAGCCTTCACAGCCGGTGGCCGGCGTGAACACAACGCCCTGATCGCGCACGAACGGTTTGCCCGCGTGGGGCGCGGCCAGTGCCAGCGCGTCCTGCGCCATCAGCCGGAAGGTGGTGAGCTTGCCGCCGGTCAGCGTGATGAGCCCGCGCTCGTCCTTCACCACATGGTCCCTCGTGGCTTTGGAGGCATCGCCCCTGCCGTCATCGACGACCGGGCGCACGCCGGCGTAGGTGGAGACGATGTCGCTGCGCCTCAGCCGCGCCTGCGGGAACTGGTCGTTCACCGCCTCCAGCAGGTAGTCCACCTCCGGCGGCGTGATGCGCGCCTGCGCGAGGTCGTCCCGGTGGTCCAGGTCGGTGGTGCCGATCAGCGTGCAGCCTTCCCAGGGGTAGAGGAACACCGGGCGGCCATCTTGCCGGTGCGTCATGCTGATGCTGTGCGTCACCGGCAGCCGCGCGTGCGGCACCAGCAGGTGGCTGCCGCGCAGGGGCCGCAGCATGGGCCGCGCGCCCAGGTTGGCGCGCAGCCGGTCGGCCCAGGCCCCGGTGGCGTTTACCACCGAGCGGGCCTTCGCCACGAAGCGGCCGCCGAGCACGGCATCCTGCAAGGCCACACCGCAGACCTGGCCATCGTTCAGCACCAGTTCGGTCGCGGCGACGTAGTTCAGGCACACGGCGCCGTCGCCCTGCGCCTGCATCAGCACACGCTGCACCAGGCGCGCGTCGTCGGTCTTGGCGTCGGAAAAGACCAGCGCGCCCCGAAGCCCGGGCGGATCCAGTCCCGGCTCCAGTTCCAGCGTGCGCTGGCGGTCGGCGTACCAGTGGCTGCGCTGGCCGGCCATCAGGTCGTAGACCATGAGGCCGGTCTGCATCAGCCAGCGCCCGGGTTTGCGACCGGCGCAATCGGCGAACAGGAAACGCTGAGCCTGCACCAACTCCGGTGCCTCCCGCATCAGCCTTTGCCGCTCGTGCACCGAATGCAGCGTGGTCTTGATGTCGCCTTCCTTCAGGTAGCGCAGCCCGCCGTGCACCAGCTTGGACGAACGGCTCGACGTGCCCCAGGCGAAGTCGCGCTGCTCCACCAGCAGCACGCGCCAACCGCGCCGCGCCGCCTGCTGCGCCACCCCCGCGCCGGTGATGCCGCCGCCGATGACGACGAGGTCCCAGGCGCATCCCTCCAAGGTGGCCAGCTTCGCGGCGCGCGAGCTGGCAACACTGTCTAGGCCGCCCATGGCCCGCCGTCCTGCAGCAGCTTGCCGGGGTTCATGATCCGGTTTGGGTCGAAATGCCGGCACAGGCTGGCCAGGGTCGCCATGCCCAGCGGGCCTTTTTCCACGTCCAGGTGCATCGCGTGGTCGCGGCCGATGCCGTGCTGGTGGCTCGCGGTGCCACCATGGTCGGCAATGGTCCGCGCCACGGCGGCCTTGAGCCGGTGCCAGCGTTCGAAATTGGGCTCGAAACCGCCCGGCGCGGTGGGCCACACGTACTGCGAATACACGCTGCTGCCCTGGGGGTACACGTGCGAGAGGTGGGTGAACGCGTGGACCTGTTCGCCCCAGGTGGCAAAGACGTCGCGCGCGGTCTGCTCCATGGCCCGCATCAGCGGCTTGACCTGCGGCCAGTCCACCGCGGTTTCGATGGTGTCGGCGCTGTAGCCCTGCTCCCACAGCGTGTTGCGCAGGTACGGGCCCTTGAAGCGGTTGGCCGCCCACTTGGAGCCCATGGCGGTGCCGATGTAGACCGCGCCAAACTTCGCCAGGTGCTCGCGCGCCTCCTTGAGCGCAAAACGCGCGCCGCGCGTGTCGCCGCTCACCCCCAGCATCAGCATGCATTTGCCCTCGCCGCAGCCGCGGATGCCAAGGTATTTTTCCATCGCGCCGATCAAGGTGGCATGGCCCGCCAGGGTCAGGTTGGTTTCGGTCTCGATGCCGTTGGACAGGCGCATCATGCTCAAGGGCAGCTTGCGCTGGACCAGGGTGCGCACGGCTTCCTCGGCGGCGTCCCAGTCGGGCAGGAAGATGGCGTGAAAGCTCTCATGTTCCGGCAGCGGCGTGACGCGCACGGTGGCTTCGGTCAACACGCCAAAGCGGCCCTCGCTGCCCAGGACCAGTTCGCGCAGATCGGGCCCGGCGCTGGAGGCCGGAAAGGTGGGAATGCGCAGCGGCCCGACCGGCGTTTCCAGGTGGCCGCCGGCAAACAGTTGCTCGATGCGTCCGTAGCGCAGCGACTGCTGGCCGCTGGAACGCGTCACCACCCAGCCGCCCACGGTGGAGTACTCGAACGACTGCGGGAAATGCCCCAGCGTGTAGCCGTGTTCGCGCAAGGCCGCTTCGAGCACCGGCCCCGGCGTGCCGGCGCCGAAGGTGGCCAGCTGGGCCTCGGGGTCGATGCCGAGCAAGCCGCTGAGCCGGCCCAGGTTGAGCGACAGGACCGACCGTTCGCTGACGGGGCAGTCCAGGTGCCCCGCCACGCTGGTGCCGCCGGCAAACGGAATGACCACCCAGTGGTTCTGTTGCGCCAGGTCGAGCAGCGTGTGCACCTCGTCGCGGCTCTTGGGGAACGCGACGCCATCCGGCACCGGCGGCACGTGGCCGAAGCGTTTGCGGATCCAGTCGCCGTAGCTTTCGCCGAAGGCCATCGAAAACCGGGTGTCGGCATCGGTGCGGATCAGGCGGTGCCGCGCCATCCGGGTGCGGGGTATCTGGCGCAGCAGCTGCCGTCGATCCGCATCCTGTCCCGGGTTGCCGGGCCCGAGGCGCTCGCGCAGCATCGCGCGCGCCCCCGGATTCAGCTCCATCGAGGTCGCATCGTCGCCCCATCCGTTCCATCTGCGCATGGCGTCTCTCCATTCCAACCGGGTAGGGTGCAACTGTAGGCCCATGCGCCGAAAACACCGTTCCGGACTTCCGCCAAGGCATTGTGATTTCGCGCCAAACGGCTGCGGCGACCGAAAAACCCGCCGTTGTGAGCCTTTTTCGGCATCAAACAGGCCTTGTTCCAGCGTCAGCCGGCTACTGGCAGCTACTCAATTGATAGCGTTTCCAATGACGCCGGGGCGCAGCATGCGGTGCGTGACGATCACCGGGTCGCTGGGCCGGGACCGCAACCGGTGGCTATGATGCCCCGCATGCCGTCCAACGCCGCCCCGCCCGCTACGCGAACGCCCCCCGGGGCGCGGGTGGTGGCCGCTTATGCCCACACGCTGTGGGACGCCGCGCTGGCCACGGGGCTGGAGCCGGGCGTGGCGCAGGCCCTGTGGGCCCGCACCCAGGTGGGCGACGGCGATGTTCCGTTGCCCGCCTACCTGGTGCTGCTGCAGGCCGCGCGGCAACGTGGCGGGGCCACCTTCGGCTGGCAGCTGGGCCGGCAAGTGCGGCCGACCACCTACGGGGTCAACGGCATTCTGTTGCTGGCCTGCCCGACGCTGGGCGACGCGTTGCAGCAGGTGCTGCGCTTCGAGTCGCTGGTGCACGACCTCGGGCGCTCGGCGGTTCGCTCCGACGGCGACCACGTGGTGTACCGCTGGCGCAACGACTGCGCCGCGCACCCGGCCGCGCCGGCACTGACCGAATCGGTCTTTTCAGGCATCCACACCTGCGCGCAATGGCTGGCCGGCCGGTCGATCGGGACGTACCGAGCCGAGTTCACGCACGAGGGCACGCCCGCGCTGGCGCGATGGATCGAACAGTCCGACGGGGTGCAGGTCCGCTTCGGCGCTGCGGAAAACCGCGCCATCTTTCCGGCCAGGGTGCTGGCGCTGCCGATTCCCCAGGCCAACACGGCCTTGCTTCCTCTGTTGCAGCAGCATGCCGACGCGCTGCTGCGGGCCCGGCATCCGCACGATGGCGGCATCGTGGCCCAGGTGCGCCAGCGCATCTCGGCCCGCCTGGGTGGTGGGGCCGTCAAGCTGGCGGACGTGGCGGGGGATCTGGCGCTGTCCACCCGGACCCTGCAACGGCGCCTGGCCGACGCCGGCGTGGCGTTCCAGGCCGTGCTCGACGACACCCGCCACGCGCTGGCCTGCCATTACCTGGCCCACACGGCACTGCCGGCAGCCGAGGTCGGGCAATTGCTGGGTTTTCAGGACGCCCCCGCGTTTCACCACGCGTTCAAGACCTGGCAGGGCCAGGGTCCGGGACAATACCGGAGCGTGTTCGCCGACGGAGACTGAGCAGACGGCGGACCTTGCCCCCTCCCCGCCTTACTTGCGGGCCTCTTCCGGTCGGCGGGCCTTCACATACGCGTCGGTCGGCAGGTAGTCCTTGCCATCGGCATAGCGCCACTGGCTCATCGTGCCCTTGCCGCCTCGCTGGTCCAGCTTGCCCACATAAGCGCCCATGGTGGCCTGGTGGTCGACGGCACGGAACTCGGCCGGACCAAAGGGCGTGCTGAATTTGAGCCCGCGCAAGGCGGCAACCAGTTTTTCGTTGTCGGTCGACTTGGCCTTCCGGATCGCCTCGAAAATGGCTTGCATGGTGGCATAGCCCACCACCGAGCCCACCTTGGGGTTCTCGTTGTAGCGCTTGTAGTAGTTGGCCGCAAACGAAGCATGGGCCTTGGTGTCGATCTGGTCCCACGGGTAGCCGGTCACGATCCAGCCCTTGGGCGTTTCGTCCTTGAGCACTTCCAGGTACTCGGGCTCGCCGGAGAGCATGGACACCACCGGCACCTTGGGAAAGACGCCGCGCTGGTTGCCTTCGCGCACCAGTTTCGCCAGGTCGGCCGCGAAGGTGACATTGAAGATCGCGTCCGGCTTGCTGGCCATGATGGCGGTCAGCGTGCTGCCCGCGTCGATCTTGCCCAGCGCGGGCCACTGCTCGCCAACGAACTCGACGTCCGGGCGCTTGGCCTTGAGCAGCTCCTTGAAGCTCGCCACCGCGCTCTGGCCGTATTCGTAATTGGGCGCGATCGTGGCCCATCGTTTGGCCGGCAGCTTGGCCGCCTCCTCGACCAGCATCGCCGCCTGCATGTAGGTGCTCGGGCGCAGCCGGAAGGTGTAGCGGTTACCCTTGTCCCAGACGATGGCATCGGTCAGGGGCTCGCTGGCGACGAACAGGCGCTGGTTCTTGGCCGCATGGTCGGCCAGCGCCAGGCCCACGTTGGACAAAAAGCCGCCGGCCAGCACATCGACTTTCTCCTTCGACGTCAGCTCCACCGCGTGGCGCAGCGCCTCCTCGGGCTTGCCGGCGTCGTCGCGGGCGATGACCTCGACCTTGCGCCCGAGCAGGCCGCCGGCCGCGTTGACCTCGTCCACCGCAAGTTGCCAGCCCTGTTTGTAGGGCTGTGTGAACTGGGGCATGGTCGAGTAGCTGTTGATCTCGCCGATCTTGATCGGCGCGCCTTGGGCGAATGCCGCCGATGCCAGCAGGGCCAGACCGCCCAACACGATGTGTTTCATGGGACCTCCAAAAGCTGCGTAATGTAGCAGCCCCCTGCCTGGGGCTGTCTCCCATGCGACAACGCCCGAGCCGACGTCCGGTTGACCGGCGCGAACCGGTGGCCGCCTTATTCTCTATTTGAATATATCAACAACAAAAAAATCGTTTGAAATGGCATATGCAGCCGCTACATTCGCCGCCATGCCTGATTTCGCATTCGTTCTCGCCGGCTTTTTCGTCGGCATCGTCGTCGGCCTGACCGGCGTCGGCGGCGGTTCGCTGATGACGCCGATCCTGATTTTCTTTTTTGGCGTGAAACCCTATCTGGCGGTGGGCACGGACCTGCTGTTCGCGGCCTTCACCAAGATGGGTGGAACCGTCAGCCTGGCCCGGCAGCGCCTGATTCCCTGGCGCGTCGTGGCCCACCTGTGCGCCGGCAGCATTCCGGCCGCCCTGCTGACGCTGTACGTGCTGCACACCGTCGGTCCGGCCGACCCGGCCGTGCAGCGCGTCATGACCTCGACGCTCGGCGTGGCGCTGCTGTTGACCGCCGCCGCCACCCTGTTCAAGGCGATCCGCGGCAAGCAGGCGCCCCGCACGCTCGCGGCCGGCCAGCTCGCACAGGCGCTGCGGCCACGCCACTGGTCGCTGCCGCTGGCCTTCGGCGCCGCCATCGGCGTGCTGGTCACGCTCACCTCGGTTGGCGCCGGCGCCATCGGAGTGACGGTCCTGCTGATCCTGTATCCCCTGCTGCCGCTGCCGCGCATCGTCGGTGCCGACATCGCCTATGCCGTGCCGCTGACGCTGGTGGCCGGCCTGGGCCACGCCTCGCTCGGCTCGGTGGACTGGCCGCTGCTGGCCAAGCTGCTGGCCGGCTCGCTGCCCGGCATCTGGGTCGGCTCCCACCTGATGGCCCGCACACCCGAGCGGCTGATCCGCTCGGTGCTCTCGCTGCTGCTGGCCTACGCCGGCACCAAGCTGGTCCTGCTCTGATTTTCTCAACCGCCCCGCCATGTACCACTACACCGACTTCGACATCCAGTTCGTGAAACAGCGCGCCGCCCAGTACCGCGACCAGTACGAGCGCTGGAAGGACGGCCAACTCAGCGACGACGAATTCCGCCCGCTGCGCCTGCAGAACGGCTGGTATGTGCAGCGTTACGCCCCGATGCTGCGCGTGGCCGTGCCTTACGGTGAACTCTCCAGCGCCCAGGTGCGCGTGCTGGCGACGATCGCGCGCGCGTACGACCGCCCCGATCCGGCCCTGCTGGCCGAGGCCCAAGCCACCCAGGACCGCATCGGCGACGGCCCCGCGCCCCGGCTGCGATCGGGTTTCGGCCACTTCTCGACGCGACAGAACGTGCAGTTCAACTGGATTCCGCTGGTGCACTCCGCCGACGTGATGGACCTGCTGGCCAGCGTGAACCTGCACGGCATCCAGACCAGCGGCAACTGCATCCGCAACATCACCAGCGACGAGCGCGCCGGCATCGCGGTGGACGAGATCGCCGATCCGCGTCCCTATGCCGAAATCCTGCGCCAGTGGAGCACGCTGCACCCCGAATTCGCCTTCCTGCCGCGCAAGTTCAAGATCGCGATCACCGGGGCCCTCGAAGACCGGGCGGCCATCGCCTGGCACGACGTCGGCCTGCACCTGGTGCGCAACCCGGCCGGCGAGGTGGGGTTCAAGGTGCTGGTGGGCGGCGGCATGGGACGCACCCCGGTCATCGCCACCGTGATCCGCGAGTTCTTGCCGTGGAACCAGATCCTCAACTACCTTGAAGCCGTGGTGCGGGTGTACAACCGCTGGGGCCGGCGCGACAACCTGTACAAGGCGCGTATCAAAATATTGGTCAAGGCCGAGGGCCCGCGCTACATCGACGAGGTGGAGGCCGAGTACCGCGACATCCTCGCGCACGACGGCGCGGCCCACACCATCCCGCAGGCCGAATTCGACCGCGTGGCCGCCTCGTTCGTGCCCCCGACCCTGAACCTGCGCGGCACGGTGAGTGCCGAAGACGCCGACCGCCAACTGCGCCAGGCCGCCGATGCCGACCCGCGCTTCAACCGTTGGCTGGCCCGCAACGTCGCGCCGCACCGCAACCCGGCCTTGCGCGCGGTCACCCTGTCGTTCAAACGGATCGGGCAGGCCCCGGGCGACGCCACCGCCGACCAACTGGACGCCGCGGCGGCCCTGGCCGACCGCTACTCCGCCGGGGAGGTGCGTGTCACCCACGACCAGAACCTGCTGCTGCCCTGGGTCGCGGCCGCCGATCTGCACGCGCTCTACACCGAAGCCCGCGCCGCCGGCTTCGCCAGCCCGAACGTGCACCTGCTGACCGACATGATCGCCTGCCCCGGTGGCGACTACTGCGCGCTGGCCAATGCGCGTTCGATTCCGGTGGCCGCGGCCATCACCGAACGCTACCAGGACCTCGACGAACTCGACGACCTCGGCGAGATCGACCTGCACATCAGCGGCTGCATCAACTCCTGCGGCCACCACCACAGCGGCCACATCGGCATCCTGGGCGTGGACAAGGATGGCAAGGAGTGGTACCAGGTCACGCTGGGTGGCTCCGATGGCTCCGACCTGTCGGGCGCGCCCACGCCCGGCAAGGTGGTGGGCCCGTCGTTCTCGGCCGTGGAGGTGCCTGACGTGATCGAGGCGCTGCTGCTGACCTACCGCGAACGGCGCCTGTCCGGCGAGGCGTTCATCGACACCTTGCATCGCGTCGGCCACGAACCCTTCAAGCAGGCCGCCCACGCCGCGCGGCACCCCGCCGAAGCCACCGCCTGAGCCCGCCCCGGAGGAACGAAGAGTATGAAAATCATAGCTACCCATGAGCACGCCGCGCTGGAATGCGGCCAGAAAAGCATCGAAATCCCGAACGATGCAGACCCCCGTGGCCTCGACCTCACCGGCGTGGACCGCATCGACCTGCGCTTCCCCAAGTTCACCGACGGCCGCGCCTACAGCCAGGCCTACCTGCTGCGCCGCCGGCTGGGATTTGCCGGCGACGTCCGCGCCACCGGCGACGTGCTGATCGACCAGCTGGTGCAGATGGCGCGCAGCGGCTTTTCCAGCGCGGTGCTGCGAGAAGGCGTGGACGCCTCGGCCGCGCAGCGCCAGTTTGACCGCTTCGCTGCCTTCTACCAGGGCGACGCCGTCACCCCCGCCCCACGGTTTGCCCGGGAGGTCGCATGAGCCTTGAATCCACCGGCATCAGCGCCCTGCCCGGCGCGCCCGCGCACGCCTCGGCCATCGGCCTGTACGCCCGCGCCACGCCCGGCTTCGACGAGCGCGTGGCCGAAACCGTCGCGCTGCTGCGCCAGGCTGCCACCACCGGCGCTGCCACACAGGCCAGCAGCCTGGGCGCCGAAGACATGGTCATCACCCACCTGATCAACACCCACACCTTGCCGATCGGGGTGTTCGTGCTGGAAACCGGTGCGCTGCACGCCGAAACGCTGGCGCTGCTGCAACGGCTGCGGGCGCAGCAGGCGGCGCACCCGCACGCGCCACTCACCGTCTACCGCCCGGTCGCCGAGTCTGTCGTGCAGTTCGTCGCCCGCGAAGGCGGCGACGCGATGTACAGGAGCATCGACCTGCGCAAGGCGTGCTGCGGCATCCGCAAGATGGAGCCGCTGGCGCGCGCGCTGGCTGGCAAGAGCGCCTGGATCACCGGGCTGCGGCGCGAGCAGTCCGGCGCCCGCGCCGAGGTGCCCTTCATCGACGACAGCGAAGTTGCGACGAAAAACCTGCGCAAGTTCAACCCGCTGGCCGCGTGGAGCTGGGCCGACGTCTGGCACTACATCGCGCAGCACGGCGTGGACTTCAACCCGCTGCACGACCGGTTCATGCCCAGCATCGGCTGCGAACCCTGCACCCGCGCCATTGCCGTGGGCGAAGACTTCCGCGCCGGCCGCTGGTGGTGGGAGGACGAGGCCGCCAAGGAGTGCGGCCTGCATGTGAAAAAAACCGAAGGAGTCCCGGCATGAACGCCCGTACCGAAACCGAACTGCTCCAGGCCGCCGACCCCAGCCACGGCCACCACCTGAGCAACGCCCACCTCGACGCGCTCGAAGAGGAAACCATCTTCATCCTGCGCGAGGTGGCCGCCGCCTTCGAGCGCCCGGCCCTGCTGTTCTCCGGCGGCAAAGACTCGCTGGTGATGCTCAAGTGCGCCGAAAAGGCGTTCGGCGCGGGGCGCCTGCCCTACCCGCTGCTGATGATCGACACCGGCCACAACTTTCCCGAGGTGACCGATTTCCGCGACTTCCGCGCCAGGGAACTGGGCGCCGAACTCATCGTGCGCAGCGTCGAAACGTCGATGGCGCGCGGCACGGTGCGCCTGGCCCATCCGGGCGAAAGCCGCAACGTGCACCAGTCGGTCACGCTGCTCGAAGCCATCGAGGAGTTCCGTTTCGACGCGCTGATCGGCGGCGCCCGCCGCGACGAGGAAAAGGCCCGCGCCAAGGAGCGCATCTTTTCGCACCGCGACAGCTTCGGCCAGTGGCAGCCCAAGGCCCAGCGCCCCGAACTGTGGACGCTGTTCAACACCCGGCTGGCCCCGGGTGAGCACTTCCGCGTGTTCCCGATCAGCAACTGGACGGAACTGGACGTGTGGCAGTACATCGAGCGCGAGCAGATCGGCCTGCCCTCGATCTACTACACCCACCGGCGCGAGGTGGTCGACCGTCGCGGCCTGCTGGTGCCGGTGACCGGGCTGACCCCACCCCGGGACGGCGAAACGGTGCAGATCCGCGACGTGCGCTTTCGCACCGTGGGCGACATCACCTGCACCTGCCCGGTGGAAAGCCTGGCGGCCACGCCGGGTGACATCGTCATCGAGACCCTGGCCGCTGACGTCAGCGAACGCGGCGCCACCCGCATGGACGACAAGACGTCCGAAGCGTCCATGGAGAAGCGCAAGAAGGACGGGTATTTCTGAGCGGCTGTCCACGGCCCCTGCCTTTTCTTGAACGCAATCAACCACACCTCGCCATGAGCACTACGACATTGATAGCACCCCATGGCCATCCCACGCTGGGAAATGGCCAAAATGACACCCGAATTGCCCTGAAATTCATCACCTGCGGCTCGGTGGACGACGGCAAGAGCACCCTGATCGGGCGCCTGCTGGTGGACAGCAAGGCCGTGCTGCAGGATCACCTGGCCGGCGTGCAGCGCCAAGGCGAAACCGACCTGGCGCTGCTGACCGACGGCCTCCAGGCCGAGCGCGAGCAGGGCATCACCATCGACGTGGCCTACCGCTACTTCAACACCGAAGACCGCAAGTTCATCATCGGCGACGCGCCCGGTCACGAGCAATACACCCGCAACATGGTGACCGCCGCCAGCAGCGCCGACGCCGCCGTGGTGCTGGTGGACGCCACCAAGCTCGACTGGGCCGACCCCGGCCTGGCCCTGCTGGTGCAGACCCGGCGCCACGCGCTGCTGTGCAAGCTGCTGCGCGTGCCGTCGATCGTGTTCACGGTCAACAAACTCGACGCCGTGGCCGACCCGGCGCTGGCGTTCCGCCACATCGAGCGGGCCCTGGGCGCTTTTGCCGCGAGTGCCGGCATCCCGGTCACCGCCACCGTGCCGGTCTCGGCGCTCAAGGGCTGGAACGTGGTGGAGCCGGGCTCGCACGAACCCGGCTGGTGCGGCTACACGGGCCCCACGCTGCTGCAGATTCTGGAATCGCTGCCCGGCACGCCCTCGGAAAGCGCGGCGCCGCTGGCTTTCCCGGTGCAATGGGTGGAAAAATTCTCTGGATCCGCCGACACCTCCAAAGGCCGCCGCGTGTTCTGGGGCCGGGTGGCAGCCGGCCGCGTCGCGCCCGGCGACCGGGTGCAGGTGTTCCCAAGCGGACAGTCCGCCACCGTGGTCCAGGTGCTGGACCATGCCCGCCGACTGAAGAACATCGCCGCCGGTCACAGCGCCGGCCTCATCCTGGATCGCGAGGTGGATGTTTCGCGCGGCGACTGGGTACTGCACGCCCCCACGCTTGTCGCTGCGCGTACTGCACTGTACGTGCCCTCGCCAGACGCGACGGCTCTTCGGCCCGTCCAAGCCTGCGCAGGCAGGCCTGGAGCCGCGGGCCTCAGCCCCGAGGGGGCCCCGCCTGGCTTGGGGCGGCCCGGCGCTGCGGCGGATGCCGCGCCGACGGCACCCGCGCAAGCCGCCGACGACGATTTCGACACCCCCGCACCCGTGTCGCCCTACCCCGGCCAGCGCGAACTGCGCGCCACCGTGGCGTGGATGGACGATGAGCCGCTCGTGGCCGGCCGCGTCTACTGGGCGCTGCATGGCCACCGCTGGGTCAAGGCCAAGGTGCGCCGCATCGTGCACCGGCTCGATGTCAACACGCTCGAAGAGCACGACGCAACGCAGCTGGAGCCCAACGCCATCGGCCATGTGGAGCTGCTGCTGCAGGAGCCGCTGCCGGTCGCGCCGTTCGCACGGTCGCGCGTGCTGGGCGCGCTGATCCTGGTCGACACCGCCACACACAAGACCTCGGGCGCGGTGCTGCTGAATTGACCGCGATCGATCAACCCTTCGGCCCACGCGGCCAGGTTGAAGGGCGCGCGCGTCGATTGCCAATAAAATCAGGGGTTTCCCGGAAATCCGGCTCCGCCGGCCGCGACGTATTCCCATCCTTGCCCACCCAACATGACCCATACCGTCACCGAAGCCTGCATCAAGTGCAAATACACCGACTGCGTCGACGTCTGCCCCGTGGACTGCTTCCGCGAAGGCCCCAACTTCCTGACCATCGACCCCGATGAATGCATCGATTGCGCGGTGTGCATTCCCGAGTGCCCGGTCAACGCCATCTACGCCGAGGAAGACGTGCCCAAGGACCAGCAGCACATGACCGCGCTGAACGCCGAGCTGGCCAAGCTGCCGACCTGGAAGAGCATCACCAAGCGCAAGGCGCCGCTGCCCGACGCCGACGAGTGGAAGGACAAGACGGGCAAGCTGCCGCTGCTGATCCGCTGAGCGGCATGGAACCCGACCTGAAGCCGGCGGTCGCCGCAGCGGCACCTGCCCGCGACGGCCTGATCGAGACCGATGCGGTCATCATCGGCGCCGGGCCGGTCGGCCTGTTTCAGGTGTTCGAGCTGGGCCTGCTCGAAATCAAGGCCCACGTGATCGACGCACTGGCCTATCCGGGCGGGCAACCGGTCGAGCTGTATCCAGACAAGCCGATCTACGACATCCCCGCCATCCCGGTCTGCACCGGCCAGGAGCTGACCGACGCGCTGCTCAGGCAGATCGAACCGTTCGGCGCGACCTTTCACCTGGGCCAGGAGGTCACCACGGTGCGGCGCCACGACGACGGCCGTTTCTTCGTCGCCACCTCCAAGGGAACGCGCTTCCTCACCCGGACGATCTTCATTGCCGCCGGCGTGGGCGCCTTCCAGCCGCGCACGCTCAAGGTCGAGGGCCTGGAGCAGTTCGAGGGCACGCAGCTCTTCTACCGCGTCAAACAGCCCGCCGATTTCGCCGGCAAGAACCTGGTGATCGTCGGCGGCGGCGACTCGGCCATCGACTGGGCGCTGGACTTTGCCACCCAAGGCCCACACAAGGCCGAAAGCGTGATCCTGATCCACCGGCGCGATGGTTTCAAGGCCGCGCCCGCCAGCGTGGCCCGGATGCGAGCGCTGTGCGATGCCTACGAAATGCAGTTCATCGTCGGCCAGGTCACCGGTTATGAAGAAAAGGACGGGCACCTCACCGGCGTCAAGGTCACCGGTGCCGACGCGGTGACCCGGGTGGTGCCGCTGGACGTGCTGCTGGTCTTCTTCGGCCTGAGTCCCAAGCTCGGCCCGATTGCCGAATGGAGCCTGGAGATCGAGCGCAAGCAACTCGTGGTGGACACCGAAAAGTTCTCCACCAGCATCCCGGGCATCTTTGCCGTGGGCGACATCAACACCTACCCCGGCAAGAAGAAGCTGATCCTGTGCGGCTTTCACGAGTGTGCACTGGCCGCGTTCGGGGCCACGCCCTTCATCTTCCCGGAGAAAAAGGTGTTCCTGCAGTACACCACCACGAGCCCCAAGCTGCACAAGGTTCTGGGCGTGGAGTCGCCCGTCTTCGACGACTGAAGCGGCATCCGCGCCACCGCCCGGCCGAGCAGGCCTTTTCGCGGCCATTACAATCCGCAGCGCACCCGCAAGGTGCATTCGCTAGGGGTGTTGCTGCCGACCGGCAGCGACTGAGAAAGTCCCTTTGAACCTGATTGAGGTAATCCTCGCGCAGGGAAGCCCGCTCCCGGACAGCACCGTTTCACCCACGGTTCAGCACGTTCCAAGCCCGCCGACCTGCCATTACGTTGAAGGAAACGTCATGGCACTTTTCAAGCCATTTTTCGCAAAGAAAAGAACCATTCCCAGCATGGAATGGCCACTGGCAGCTATCGCATTGATAGCATTCCAGGCTTCCGCCCAGACCGACACGGCCGGAGCACCCACGCGCCCCGACGCGAGCCTGGCATCCGTGACCGTCAGCGACCGGGCGGGTGCCGTCATCGCCGATGTGACCGGATTCCCCGACATCCCGCTGGCGCGCAGCCCGTTCTCGGCGACCGTGGTGGATTCGGCGACCATCGACGAAATCGGCGCCCAGCGCCTGTCCGACCTGTTTCGGCTGGACTCGTCCCTCTCCGATGCCTACAACGCCGTCGGCTACTGGGATTTCGTCACGATCCGCGGCTTCGTCGTCGACCAGACCTACAACTACCGGCGCGACGGCCTGCCCATCAGCGGCGAGACCTTCATCCCGCTGGAGAACAAGGAGCGCGTGGAGTTTCTCAAGGGCACCAGCGGAATCCTGGCCGGCACCAGCTCGCCGGGCGGTCTGGTGAACTATGTGGTCAAGCGACCGACCGAGGCGTCATTGCGCGGGCTCCGCCTCGAAACCTCCAACTACGGCGGCCTGCTCGCGCACCTGGAACTCGGCGACCGCTTCGGCGAGGACCGCCGCTTCGGCTACCGGTTGAACGCGGTCGCGGCCGACGTGCACAGCTACGTGCCCGACGCCAACGGGAAACGCGGCCTGTTCGCGCTCGCAATGGACTGGCGCGCCACCCGCGACACGCTGGTCGAAGCCGAATTTGAGCTGTCACGCCTCAAACAACCCAGCGTGCCGGGCCTGAGCCTGCTCGGCAATGCGCTGCCACCCGCCAACCCTTTCATCAACATCAACAGCCAGCCCTGGTCGCAACCCAACCAGTTCGACAGCTTCAGCGGCAGCATCGGCATCCAGCAGTCCATCAACAGCCAGTGGCGCTGGCAAGGGCAGCTGGGCACGCAGCAACTGAAGACCGATGACCGTCTGGCCTACCCGTTCGGCTGCTACGACAACAGCTCGGGCGTCTACTACGCCGACCGCTTCTGCCCCAACGGCGACTTTGACCTGTACGACTACCGCAGCAACAACGAACGGCGCAAGACGCAGTCGGCGCTGCTGCGAGTCATCGGGGATGTCCAGACCGGGTCGGTACGCCACAACCTGAACTTTGGCGTGCTGGGCACGCGCTACCGGGAGACCGGCGAACCCCAGGCCGACAACAACGCCGCGGTGGGCACCGGCAACATCTTCACCTTGCCCGCCCTGCCCGAGGCGCCGATCTTCCAGGACCCCTACATCACGCGCACCGAGCGCGGCGTGGAGTTCTTCGCCTTCGACGCGATCCAGTGGACCGAATCGTTCCAGACCTGGCTGGGCCTGCGGCATTCGCGCCTGCGCCGCGAAAGCGCCGCCACCGACGGCAGCCAGAGCACCGGCTACGACCGCCTGATCAACACGCCCTGGATCGCGGCCACCTGGCAGTTCAACCCGCAAACCATGGCCTACGCGAGCTATGGAGAAGGCGTCGAATCGGTGGTCGCGCCCGGCCGCAGCCGTTACACCAACGCCGGCCAGCCGCTGCCTGCCCTGAAGAGCCGACAGACCGAGGTGGGCATCAAGAGCGCCGGCGACACCGTGCGCTGGAACGTCACCTGGTTCAACGTCGTGCGCCCGCTGTGGGGCGATTCCGGCAGCTGCGACCTGCCGGGCACCTGCACCCGCGTGGAAGACGGCTCGGTGCGCAACCAGGGCATCGAGCTGGGTGCGGGTTACAGCAGTGGCCCGTGGCGGCTGGGGGCCAGCGCCACCTGGCTGCAGGCCCAGCGCCAGGACAGCCTCCTCAATCCGAACCTGAACGGCCGGCGCCCGACCAACGTGCCCGACCTGATCGTGCGCGCCAACGGCGTATACCGCGTGGCTGGCGTGCCGGGCCTGAGCCTGCTGGGCACCGTTTCCTACGAAGGTGGTCGCGCGGTACTGCCCGACGAATCGATCCAGCTGCCCGCCTGGACCCGGGTGGACCTGGGCCTCAGCTATGAGACCCGCCTGATGGGCCAGCCCAACACCTGGAGCCTGACCGTGGACAACGTGGCCAACCGGCGTTACCTCAAGGAATCACCGTATCAGTACGGCCACGTCTACCTGTTCCCCGGCGCCCCGCGCTTGGTCCGGCTCGCGGTCCAGACGGCCTTCTGACAAGGACCTCGAAATTTTTTCGCTTGCCAGGCCCCGCAATGGAAAAGCAGAAAAAATGACGCTATAATTTGAGGCTTGTTCCTCGATAGCTCAGTCGGTAGAGCGCCGGACTGTTAATCCGTAGGTCCCTGGTTCGAGCCCAGGTCGAGGAGCCACTACAGTAAAGAAAAGCCTGCTATTTTATAGGTAGCAGGCTTTTTTCTTTGGAGCCCAATGTAAGGGCGGATGTAAGACGATTTCTGTGATCGGGCCCAGCGCCAGACGAAAGAAGCCCGGCCGCGACGGGCTCGCCTCGCATATCAACCCAGGCGTCTCGGCAGGTTAGGACTGGTATAGTTTGGTTCACGCCTCGCACTACAAAAATTTCGTAGTGGCCACGTCTAGGAGGATCTTCTCAAGACTACAAGGGCTTCCCCACCAGCGCAAGCAATAGCCATCCTGGGTCGATTGCGCAGCAATTGACCCAGGAGCGGATGTTTCGGTTTTCGCTTCAGGCCAAGTTCGTGGCCGGTGCGGCTGGATATTGATGTCGTGATGCAAACGGTGCGGACGGCGGTACTACAAACGGTCATTGATACTGCTGCTGGCAGCGGACCCTGATGAAAGACGCGCGCCGGGGGCTCCATTCGTTAGTCGGGACCGGATGGCATGGGCCACCGTCGTCCCCGTAAGCTAATCGAGCATTCCCCAGCGCAGGTCCAACCTTTGCACATCAACGTCAAGCCTTCACGCGGCGGAAAAATTGGTCTTTGGTGTCATCTCATGCCGTGACGGGCGTTGTTGCGCTCGGCATCTTGAACGCCTCGCCGCGCTGCAGCATGGCCCAGCACATGCGCGCGTTCTTGGCCGCAATGGCCACCACGGCCCGCCAGTAACCCCGGCGCTCGGCCAGGGCGCGTGCCCAGCGACTGACCGCGTCCTGTCTCGGGTTGGATTCTTTCATGGCCAGCGCCAGCACCGCTCGCGCGCCCATGACCAGCAAACTGCGCAGGTACGGGTCACCAGCCTTGGTGATGCGCCCCAGGCGCTGCTTGCCGCCCGAGCTGTACTGCCCCGGCACCAGACCGAGCCAGGCGCAGAACTGGCGACCGCAGGCAAAGTCGTGGCCGTTGCCGACGGTGCTCACCAGTGCCGTGGCTGTGGTCTCGCCGATGCCGGCCAGTTGCATCAGCTGCTGTGCTGGGGTGCTCTGGCGAGCCATGGCGCGGATGTGCTGGTCATATTGCCCGATTCGCTCGTCCAGGCGAGAGACTTCGCTGAGCAGATCGCCGATGACGGTATTGGCCCAGCCGGGCAGGTCCTCCAGGCGCAAGAGTGCCTCGCGGCGCACGACGGCGGCTTTCAAAGGCAGCACGATACCCAGCTCGGAGAGCAGGCCACGGATGCGGTTGAGCGTGGCGGTGCGCTGCTCCACAAAACCCTGGCGGGCGCGGTGTACGAGCAGCTGACCTTGCTGCTCGACGGATTTGATCGGCACAAAGCGCATGTTGGGCCGGGTGACGGCTTCGCAGATGGCGGCGGCATCGGCCGCGTCGTTCTTGCCGCGCTTGCCCGAGAGGCGGTAAGGGCTGACGAACTTGGGCGCCATCAGGCGCACGGTGTGGCCGAACTGCGCAAACTCGCGCGCCCAGTGGTGGGCGCCGGAGCACGCTTCCATGCCGATCAGGCACGGCGGCACAGATGCGATCAGCTCCAGCAGTTTGGCCCGGGCCACGCTGGGTCGAACCAGCACGGCTTTGCCTGTGGCATCCACGCCATGGACGGCAAAGACGTTCTTGGCGAGATCGATGCCGATGGTGACAATGGTCATGACTTCCCCTTCCACAAAACGAGTGAGTTGATGAGATTTCGCACTTCCCATCGTGGCACCTGGATGCCGTACCCCGCAACTGCGCGGATCACTCGGGACGGGGAAGTCCCTTTCATTCGTTAGGGAACCAGGTCGTTAGGGAACCAGGTCGGAGGGACAGCAGCGCACAGAACGAGCTCTGAATTCCCCTCATCCTTTAACCCCCGCGAAGCGGCAAATCCGGCAGCTGATTTTCCGGATGCACGACCAGACGGGAAGAAGTTTACCCCGGACATTGTCCGGTCGATAGCATCCAGAACGTTTGTCGGTTCGCTCACGGTTCACCGGAGACCCCCGAGCCGGACCTGTGCGGCAATTGCCCCCGGAGCAATATCCTGCGATCAATCCTCGACCCGTCCTCGCACGACCGCACACGATCGGTCACTTGAATCTCCGTCCCTCGGCGGGCGATCGTTGCCAGATAGCGGGCTAGCACGCGCACACGGCGACGCACCTCATGTTCAGGCGCAGCAAGGGGGCCGAAAACAAACCCCTCGTCGCATGCTTTGGGCTCCCAGCCGGACCAGTCGTTCAGTGCCTTGATGTCGTTCGGAATCGGCAATTCGCTGAGGCGATAGTTGATTCCGTTGATCGTGACCCAATAGAGTCCGTCTCTGATTTGGACGGTCCGCCCGACAATCTGACAACCAACAGGCGCGCTGCGCTGGCTGAACACGAGGGGATCCAACGCGAGCAAACTATCCGGCGTCATCCCGCATGGGGAACATTCAACCGGTTGCTTTTCGCCAAAAAGCAGCCCCTTGGCCAGCCGCAATCCCTCCTGTACCGTATGCAGATAGGCCCCAGGTTCGAACGAGAACTGCTTGTAAACGCGGTTCTGCTCCATGCGGTCGCCCTCTTCATCGCTGAGGCCGTTGTATGAAATCGGTTCAGGAATCTCCCACTGAATCCGGTTTTTGAAGTGGGTCACCCGAATGCCATCGTATATCCCAGCGCAGGCCGCCTGCCCAAAGCCACAGGTGACGATGAAGTGCTCCCCCGACAGTTGGCAGCTCTTTGCAAGATCGACCCAGTCAATCGTATGTGTGGGGGCGATGTTTTGCCCGTTGATAAATATGGACTGTTTGACATAGAACCGTACCTCATCCGGATAGGACTCATCCGGTCCCTGCAACGAGACCCTGAGTTCAATTCGGTCAAATGAGAGATCGGGGGGCTGAACAGTCTTGCTGGCTGAATGCATCTTTTTCTCCAGAAGGGATTGCGCGGATCGTCGATCTACCTCTGCGCTTTCGGGCGACCATCTGCCTGTTGACACGTGACGGATTGCGACGGACCGGATTGCGCCGTGCCGGCGCCCGCCATGTTTCGCAACTCGGCCATCGAAAGGGCACCGCGCTGCCGCAAGAGCTGCAGGTGATCGGGCCGACGCCTTTCATACTTCACAGCAAGGCGATCCAGGTGCGCCAGCCAGGCGTCTTCATCGGACCGGTCCGCATCAGTCGCGCGTTCAGGCGGGTTGACGTTCCAGATCTCGTAACGATAGTCAAATTCGGCCCAGCCATACAACGACTCGAATTCAAAGTCCATCTTTTCAGCATTCGGATCAGCGCCAGCATCCAGCAGGATTCGGATCATTTCGGTATCCATATTCAAGACCGCCGCGAACAGCGGCCCGAAACCGTCGGCGTTGAGCTGGCGCGCATCGGCCCCACAGCGCAACAGTTCCGCGACCACCTCGTACCTGGGTGCATCGGGAAAAAACGCCATTTGACCAACGACGACTTCAAGGAGGGTGCCTCCAGAATGATCGAGGCCGGTCAGATCAACACCGGATCGCACCCAGTTTCGGATGCCTTCAAGATCGCCCGCACAGGCGCTGTCCGCAATTCGACTGATCGGGTCTGCGACGACGGCGGGTGTTTGTTGTTGGTCTTGCACGGGTTTCCTTTTCTTCAACTGAGATTCAACCCTTCACACACACCACCTGTTTGAGCGTGTGCAGGATTTCCGTCAGGTCGCTCTGATTGGCCATGACCACGTCAATGTCCTTGTAGGCGCCGGGGATCTCGTCAACCACGCCCGTGTCCTTGCGGCAGATCACGCCCCTTGTCTGCTCGACCATGTCGGCCTCCGTGAACTGCTTTTCCGCTGCTGTGCGGCTCATCAGCCGGCCGGCACCATGGGCACTGGAGCAGAAACTCTCTGGGTTCCCCTTGCCGCGCACGATGAAGCTGCGAGCCCCCATGCTGCCCGGCACGATGCCCAGGTCCCCCTCGCGGGCCCGGATCGCGCCCTTGCGGGTGACCCAGACATCCGCGCCATAGTGATGCTCTTTGGCCACATAGTTGTGATGGCAGTTCACGGCCTCGGTCGTGACAGTAAAGGAAGGCAGATGCCGCTGCAGGGCGTCCAGCACCAGTTCCAGCATTGCCTGGCGGTTCTGCATGGCGTACTCCTGGGCCCAGTGCACCGCTTCCACATAGTCAAAGAAGTGTTCGGTGCCTTCGGGGAAATAGGCCAGGTCCCGGTCAGGCAACTGGATCATCCAGCGCTCCATGTCCTTGCGGGCGAGCTGGATGAAGTACTCGGCGATCGCATTCCCGATGCCCCGGCTGCCCGAGTGCAGCATCACCCACACGCCACCGCCCTCGTCGAGGCAGACCTCGATGAAGTGATTGCCCCCGCCCAGCGTGCCCATCTGGTTCGTCCACTTGGAGAACTTGCCAAATGCCTTGAGCAGTTGTGGATGACGATCGGTCAGCGACTTCAGGCCGGGCTCGAATGGCCGCGCCGCGTCCGCCAACACCCGCTCATCGGCATGCTGGGCGCGCCCGACCGGCACGTCGCGGCTGATCTGATCAAAGACTTTTTTCAGCGCCTTCTCGTCCAGGTCGTTGGCCGTGAGCGACAGCCGGGCCGCCACCATGCCGCAGCCCAGATCCACCCCGACAGCGGCCGGGATGATGGCCTTGTGGGTGGCGATCACCGAGCCGATGGTGGCACCGATGCCCAGGTGCACGTCAGGCATCGCGGCGACATGGTGGTGGATGAAGGGCAGACTGGCGATGTTGGCCAGTTGGGCCTTGGATCGTTCGTCCACGTCGTCCGTCCAGATCTTGACAGGCACACGCTGGCTGGTGATGACGTGTTGAATTGGCATTTCTTGTATTCCTAGTTCACTGCCCACCGGCAGCATGCTGGCAGCCGAGCTCCTACAGTGAGCCGCGCTGTTCAGGGTGATGAAACTCTTCGATGTCTTCCTGTTTCTGATAGGGCTCAGGCCCGCGCCCAGCGGGAGCCCCTGCCCACCCGGCTGGCCAGCCAGTCATGGGCATCCCCGTGGATGGTTCGGCCGGCCAGCAGGAAGCCTTCAAACACCGAGGGGGCGTAGGGCGCGAACAGCAAGGGCATGAGGGCCTGTTCGGGCGTGCGGTTGGCTTTGCGGCCATTGCAGGACCGGCAGGCACAGACCACGTTGAGCCAGTTGTCTGGTCCCCCTTGCGAGGTGGGGACGATGTGCTCACGGGTCAGGCGGCGCTCGTCGAATTGCCCACCGCAATAGGCGCAGGTCATCCGGTCTCGGCGGAACAGCTTGAAGTTCGTCAGGCAGGGCACCGCATCAAACAGGTTCACCCGGCTAGCTCCGGTCGTGGCCAGGATGGGGTGCACGTCGATGGACGATTGCTTGCCGGTCAAGGTGTTCATGCCGCCACGCAGCGTTGTGCAGACTTCGCCCACGGTCCAGGCGACGCTGTCGGTGGCGTAGTAGCCTGCAGCTTCCTGCGGCGTGATCCAGTCCTGCGGCCGGCCTTGAACGTCGAGTTGCAAAATCTGCATGATGAATTCCTGTTCTCCCCCTGAATGGGCTCCTTGTGGGTGTTCGTCAACAATGGGGCGTCATGTTCGGAGGGGTTGTCCCGGCCAGACTCAACATTTCGCTGGCCGGCTTGCTCTGCGTCAGAGAGCGCCCGCCATCCGGGCGAGGTTCACGAATTCTTCAGTCGTGAGCCGGGGCGCGCATTCCTCGGGCTGGGCGTGCGGGGCCGGATCAGGGAGCAGCAGCGGAGTTGGCATGCGATCCCCGAGGTCGGGTGCTGGATCGGGCTGCGACAGCCGCGCAGCGGATGGAACAAATGAGGCCAGGCGCATAAACGTCTCCTTTCAAATATCTGGGTTGACTTGTCAGGATCGAACTGACGACCGCAGGGACCACAACCCTGAGCTCTGCCACTGAGCTAAAGCCAACATCAAACCGTGGTGCCCCTTATCCGCCTCGAACAGACGACCTCCCGCTTACAAGGCGGGTGCTCTTCCAGCTGAGCTAAAGGGGCTCAATGAATGCCTGCAAAACACGCCCGACAACGTCCTTGGCGTGAACGCTCCCGGCAGTGTTCAGGTGGTGCACGGGGATGGGGTCGAACCACCGACGCACGGCTTTTCAGGCCGTCGCTCTACCGACTGAGCTACCCATGCGAACTGGTAGCAGAGGCTGGATTCGAACCAGCGATTTCGAGCTTATGAGACTCGCGAGGACGACCGGACTCCTCTACTCTGCAGAAAGTTGACGTGTGGACGGCAATGCAAACTTTGCAGGCCATCCATTTCGTCAGCACTCACAGCGCCCGGTTCTCACCGTCCTGATGCGCTGCATTGACGCCGCCCCTGACGGGGCGCATCAACACATTTCGGCCGGAGTCCAGAAACCCTCGCGACGGCCTGTGTTGCAAATGCTGACGAAATGGAGCGGTCACCTTGCCTCGATCAACGAGGGATGGGGATCCCGCTGCCACATGACACCAAACTGTTAACGAACGTTGGCTTTTCCGATTCGATGATCAAAAAGCAAAAAACCCGGACCAGTTGCCTGTGTCCGGGTTGAGGTTTGGGTAAACCTGTGAAGGGGCTACATGCCGCCTCCACCCGGATGGAACGATGTTTCAAAAGAGTTCCCCAAAATAGACAGGGGGAGCTGTTTGGAAATGACGCTCTGATGGGTTGCCTGGGTCGAATTACCGCCGCGATAGCCCCGTCCGTGCACGCACGGCATCGTCCAGGCCGTTGGCTTGGCGGTCGGGTGATGAAGGGCTTGGCGTGACACGGTGTTTCTCTTGGAAGTGCTTGGGTTAAGGGGTGAATGAAATTGAAGACGGAGCGAATAGTAAACGTCGTTCACCTTGATGTCAACGCTTTCCTTGATTTATTTGGCCTTGTGGTTTCAGCACATCACGCAGGACCCGGGTCAGTTCCTTGCGGGCGGCTGGAGCCGCGAGGTAGGCCTTCTCCGCCAGTTGCAGGAACTTCGTCAATGCGGCGGGCCTGGTCACCTCGTGCGGCTCATCGAGCCAGCCCTTTTCTTTGGCGCAGAGAGTTTCGATCTGGCGTGCCAGCTTGTCGCCAATAGTTCGGGCACCGGACTTCATGCCGGAGAAGTAGGTGTTGTGCACCTGGATCAGCGCGGCAAATTCCCGGTCCAGGCCGTTGATCTGCTCGGACGGGGCCTGGGCCATGCGCTTTGCCACGTACTCGGAGAACAACTGAAGGAGGTTGGATCGGCGGATTTCGGGGCGGTCCGCTGGGGTTGAAATTTCCATGAAGCGATTGTCTCATGGTCAACGTTGTTGACTCGGCATCTCCCGTGCGCTGCTGCAATCTTCGCGGTAGACTTGTTGCGTTTCCTGGATTAGTTGAGCCAGACCGCTCGGATACCTCGGTATCAGCACTGGACACTCTCTAATTCAGGAGACTAACTTCTATGTCATGGTTTGCCCTGCGATAGCCCGGAAGGTGCTTTTCCGTTAGAATTTTTCTGCGCTTCCGATCACTGAGCAGCCCAGTCAATTGCGGCTGGAACGACCCGGTGACGGGGGGTGCCTTTTGTCGGTCGAAGTAGCGCAGCAGACCTTCTCGCTCCCAGCGCTCGAACGAGTTGCGCTCCGCCTCGTAGGCGTTGATAATCAGGTTCACGCCATCGCCGTCGGGCCGTGGGTCCACGATCATCCGCACGGATACTCCCCGCTTCTCGTTGCCTCTTCCGGCGCAGGCACCATGCCCATGTCAAACCGCGTGATATGCCCGCCATCGACTTTGGCAAGCACGGTGGCTACAAGATTGGATGGGCTGCCCTGAGCCATGACAACGCAAGGGTCACCGCCCCAGCCGTCATGCACTGCCATTTCCGCATAGACCTTCGCCCCTGATTTTGCGATGGCCTCCAGCTTCGGGCGGATGTAGTCGAGGTATTCCTGCTTCGACGTGATTTCAGCAAACACCCATTGCGACGAATAGTGGAAATCCTCCGCGAGCAGCGGCGCGATGTGCTTCACATCTAGCGTGTTCATCATTCGGGCGTAAGCCCGCAAAGCGTCGGTTGTACAGAGTGCCATGATTTTGCCTCCGGAAAGTGACTGCCTCAAAGTAATTCCCTACGCACGACGCGCACTAGTATCTCAGACCTCTTTCCTCAATCTTTGTGAAGTCAAAAAGTGCGGCCCCAGTTTTTCACCCTGCCGCGCGACATACCCCTGCATCTGGTAGTCTCCATAGGGCGTTTTCCAAAGACCACGGAAAGACCACAGCTCGCTCTCAGGCGCCAGGCCATCTACAAAGGCTTGCCAGACCCCATTGAGATGCCCAAAAGGCTTGTCGGGGACGGCATGCAACGGATCGTCCACCATTTCGGCTGCTTCAATATCCGCACGGCTCAATTTTTCCAGCAGGGCAGCACCGGTGACTTCAAACTCACGCTCCGATTCAGGCCAGGTAAAGGCCGCATCCTTCTTGGCTTTGTCACGCCAAAATTTGAACCTGTGCCACGGAAATCCATACTCAATACTGAGCAGCAGGGGCCAGAGCGGGACGAAGATGAGCAATACCACTATCGGACCAACAATTGCGTCGAACAATCGCGTCTTCCAGGAAGGCGGCTTTTCTTGGAGCCCCGGAAAAATTGGGAAAGAACCACCCTGCGGTTTCCATGCTCGATACGCACGATGCGCTATCAACACAACAACGCCAATGCCGAGATAGCACAAGAGGTAAACCAACCACACGGTATTCACCCTTTATCCTGCGGAACTTCGTTCTCACGAACCCGCTCGCCGCGAATGACACCCCTCTCGACATCAATCAGCAAGTCACGCTCGAAGGTGCTTTGGTGGCCCATGTGCACATACTTCAACACTTTCCCCTGAGGGATTCGCAACGTGCCGGTAAACCAATGTGCAAATACCCGATCAGGGTAGCCCGGAAACACGGTTTCGAGGCTCGCGGCAACTCTACTACCCGGCAAGACGTTGATCGCAATGAGGTACAGGCGACCGCGCAGGATCTCCCATGTGCCTATGTAGCCACGCCAGAGCGCAGTGCAGTCCGCCGGCCAGTCCAAACCCAAACCCGGATTGGCACCACCCAAAGCAAAATAATCTCCCAACGGTTCCGTCGTCATCCCCATCTCGCGACCGTCGTAGTGCAGGGCTTCGAAAAATTGTGCTGTCATGCTGCTCCAGCGACCGGGGTTTCTGCCCGCAACCTCAAGTAAACCTCATCCACCGGCAAATTGGCCAGGCCCCTGAAAACAATGGGGTATTTCAATGCCTGTTCAGCCATGACCGAATGCTTTTCCAGCGCATCGACCACGGCGTTGTTCAGCTTGGCCTCATAGGCGCCGTTGCCAAAGGCCTCCACCGTATCGTTGGCCCGCGCTTGTTCACGCAACGTGGGGTCTTCGGCCAGCTTGCTGAGCAGGGTGGTGGCGTAGCCGGTGTAATCGGCCTCGGTCAAGTTGCCTGAAAACACCTCGTTCATTTTTCTTATGATCACCGATAGCCGGTCTCTCGGGTCTACCCACGGTTCGCCGGTGCCTGGCCCCATGGGCTTGAGCGGCTTGGCCTTGCCGCCTTCCAGGCTGAGCTGATGGTCTGTCGCATCTTTGAGCTTGTAACCCGCCAGCCGCGCCGCACCCTCCAGCTGGTCACCGCCATCCGCCTTGCCATACAAGCGCGGCAGCAAACACTTGGCAAACGCATGCAAACGCTCCAGGTCCGGGTTGTCGTAGTCCCACAGTTGCGACAGAAAGTCGTAAGCCACAACGTAAGTGGCCAGATCGCCCCGAAACAACTCCTGCACTTCTTTGGTTTGCGCTTTGAACCGCTCATGGGCCTGCTTCAACGGCGCCTGAATGGCCGCCTGTTTGCCCTTGGGGTCGAAATAGGCGCGGGCAAAGGTTTCCACCTCTGACCACAAATAAATTTGCGCTGCGTCGAGCTTTTGCCGCAGTGCGTGAACCAGGTTTTTGTCCGTGATGCCAGACAGTTTGGCCGTTCGGTAAAACGGCAAGAATGCCTTCAGGATGTCTTTTGCTTCGTTGCGAAAATCCAGCACGAACGTCTTGTCCTTGCCTGCATAGGTGCGGTTCAGCCGTGACAGGGTTTGTACCGCCAGCACGCCATCAAGCCGCTTGTCCACGTACATGGCCACCAGCTTGGGTTGGTCAAAGCCGGTTTGAAACTTGGACGCCACGATCAGAACCTGGTAGCCCTCGGTGTCAAACGCCAGCTTGATGCCGTCCTCGCGCTCCTGGTGATCGTTCAGTGCACCCTCATCAGCATTGATCACGGGGTACTTGGTCTCTTTCTTGGTGTCAGTCACCTTGCCTGAAAACGCCACCAAGGCCTTGCAGTCGGTGTATTTCATGCGCTTGATGTAGGCATCAAACTCCTTCTTGTAGCGCACCGCCGCCACCCGGCTGTCGGTCACCACCATCGCCTTGGCCTGCCCACCCAGCAAGTGCATCACCCTCTCGCGAAAGTGCTCCACGATCACCGCGACCTTTTGCGAAATGCCCGTGGGGTGCAACTGCGCGAAGCGAAACAGCTTCTTCTTCGCCTTGCCGATTTTCACTTCCTTGTCGTCTCCCGACTGCGTCAGCCGAAAGGCAAAGTCATAGGTGGTGTAGCCCTTGAGCACATCCAGGATGAAGCCTTCCTCAATGGCTTGGCGCATTGAATACACATGAAACGGTTCGGGCAAACCATCGTCCCCGGTGCGCCCGAACAGCTCCAGGGTCTTGGGCTTGGGTGTCGCGGTAAAGGCGTAGTACGACACATTGGGCGGGCGCTTGCGGGCTGCGATCCGCTTGGCGATCTCAGAGTTGATGACATCCTCGCTCGTCAAGTCGGCTACCTCGGCAGCGGCCTCCTCATAGGCATTGGCATCAAACTGCGCTTCCGTTGACTGCGGTCTGCCATCGGTGGTCAACACTTCGCGCAACGTCACCGCTGCCCTGCCAGACTGGCTGGAATGCGCCTCGTCCAGAATCAGCGCAAAGCGCCGGTCGCCGAGTTGCCCCACCTTGTCCAGCACGTAGGGGAACTTCTGCAAGGTGGTGATGATGATCAGCTTGCCCTTGTCCAGCGCCTCGGCAAGTTGGCTGCTGTTGCCGTCAATCTTTTCAACCACCCCTTCCTGGTGGTCAAACTGGTAGATCGTGTCCTGCAATTGCTGGTCCAGCACGCGCCGGTCCGTGATGACGATCACGCTGCTGAACACTTTTTGGTCGTGCGCATCGTGCAAGGCGGCCAGCCGGTGCGCCAGCCAGCCAATGGTGTTGGACTTGCCCGAGCCCGCCGAATGCATGACCAGGTAGTTTTGCCCCACGCCCTCGCGCAGCGTGGCCGCCAGCAACAGGCTCACTGCGTCCCACTGGTGATAACGCGGAAACAGCAACCTGGGCACCCAGGTCTTGCGCCCCTTGGCATTCTGGCGCTCGGTCACCTGCACCGCCAGAAACTTGCCCACAATGCCCAGCAGCGCATCACGTTGCAGGACCTCATGCCACAGGTAGCCGGTGGCGTAGCCGCGCGCCAAATCGGGCGCATTGCCTGCCCCTGCCCCGCCCAGACCATCCGGCGCGCCCCGGTTAAAGGGCAAAAACGTGGTGTTGGCACCCGTCAGCTGGGTGGCCATGCGCACCTCATCCGTGCTGACGGCGAAATGCACCAAGGCCCGCTTGCCAAACGACAGCAGCGGCTCGGGTTGCCGGGCCACGCGGTCGATCGGCAGCCGGTCGAAACGGTATTGCTGAACGGCGTCTTCAATGTTCTGCGTGGTGTCGGTCTTGAGTTCGATGGTGGCCAGCGGCAGGCCATTGAGAAACAGCACCAAATCAATGCAGTTGCGGTTGTGCAGCGAGTAATGCAACTGGCGCACCACACGCATCCTGTTCTTTTGGTACAGGCCCCAGGTGGCCGGGTTTTGCTGGTTGGCCGGGGCAAACTGCGCCATGCGAAAGGTGGCGTTGATGTCCTCAAAGCCCTTCCGCAGCACATACAAGGTGCCCCACAACTGCGGCTTGTCCTGCCGTATGGTGGGCCGGTCGCGGTCCAGCTCCTCTGCCAGGCGACGCAAAAACACGCCCTCGGGGTCTTGGGTGTGGTTCTTGGCGAACCTGGCCCAGGTGCCGGGCTGGGTCTCCTGGACCCAGGCCAGCGCATCGGCCGGGAACAGCCCCAGGCGCGCGTCATACCCGGCGTCGTAGGCAAAACCCTGCTGATAAGGCAGAGGCCCGTCACACAGCCAGCCATGGGCCTTGAGGTGTTCGCACACCTCGTCTTCAAAGACAATTTCTGTGTGAATCGGTGCGGGCATGAGGTTCCCTGGCTGGTGGTCAGGCTGACATGGATGAGTGGGGGCGTACATCGATCCGGCCCAGCACGGCATCGGCGATGGTGGCGGCGCGGAGTTCTTTGAGCAGGGTGATTTCTTTGGCAGTGTGCGCTACCAGTTCATCAATGCGCGGCAACTCAACACTTAAGAATTCAACGATTGCCGATTGCTCCGCCGTTGGAGGTATGGGTAATGCTTCTCCGAAAAATTTATCGGTGCGTAGAGCCAGCGTTCCGTGTGCAGACTGCTCGGTTAGGGACAAAATTACGGACTTGACACCCCTTAGCAGCCAAGGCAGGTATTCCGGCAAGACTTTATCTACTGGTCGGATTGCCTTCATGTCTTGGTTGAAAGTGACAGGAACTTTATTAATTGCGACTGGAAATGAATGGGCCAAAATCATCCCTCGAACAACAACTAAGGTGGCCCCCTCTTCGATCTTGGCTAGTCCGCAGTCTGTCAATGCAGCGTCAGTTACATGATCAATGCTGTCGAACATTTCTTCGCGTTTCATGTCCTTTGGGGAGACCCATGGAATGTCGCCATCCCAATAATTCGGATTCTCAGTTGACGGCGTATGCCCCCCTGTGACCCTAACGAACCGCTTCAAACTGATCATTTGCCAGTGCATTGGTATTGACCTAAAACCACCATCGACGTGCGTCATTTGGCAGTTCGGATTCAGGCCGCGTATTACTGCGTCGCTCGCTACGCTTTGCCGGTATTCCCCCAGCAACCGAACCAGCCCTTCCTTTTCCCGAATCAGCGCATCAATGCGCGCGGTCTCGGTGTCGAGGTAGGTGGCGATGGCTTGCTGTTCGTCGGGTGGCGGCTTGAGTGAGCGCAATTGGCTGATGAAAGTCCAATCGGCACGCGGCATCTTTGAACCAAACGTGGCAGCATCGACCGTCTTGATGAATCCGTCGAGCAGCAGACTACTTCTCAGGTATGCCGAGTTCATGTCATTGGGTCGAAGAACCAAAAATTCCGAAGAACATATGCCATGCGATTCAGCGACAACTGCCTTGGCCAAATATGGCCGCAGCTTGCCAAACAATACATCCCCTGTTTGAAAGGTATTGACGGTGCTTTCAGCCTCGGTCTGCATACCTTCCATATCTTTGACAAATTGCCCCGTCCCTGACTGCACATGCTCAAGTCCGACGTAGGGCAGTCCGGCGTCTGTGCCGTCTATCTTTGCACCGACTAGCGCCGCAAGGTGTTTGATCTTTTCAACTTCCCAATGCCCAGGCACATCCCCCAGCCATGCCACGCCCGACGGTTTGTAATGCGGATATGGTTTCACTGGCTCACACCCCGCAACATGGCCATGAAGCGCTGTTCCATGGCCTCGATGTCCACCTGAATCGCCGAGCGGCTGCGCGGCGGGGTGTAGACATAAAACTCGCGGTTGAAATTGATTTCGGTGCCCACCACGCCAGTCAGGCCGTCGCGCTCATCCTTCACATCGCGGTTGATCCAGGCATCCGTCCAATGCGGCAAGACTTCACGGGCAAAGTAGCGGTCAATGTCTTCATGCAGGGGCACGTATTCGGCGTCGCGCAATTCGGAGTCCGACAGCACTTCACCGTTTTCATGGGTGCAGGGTTCTGCCGTTTTGTCTTTTTGACCCAGGCCCTTTCGAGCCAACTCCAGGGCCTTGGCACTGAGCTGAGCTTTCTTGCCCGTTAACCCTTGCAACGCTGGTAGCGTGGCGACCATGTGCGCGGCCTGCGCCTGCAAATCTGCGCGAAACGTATCGGCATCCGTGTAATGCACATTGGCATCCAGCGCTTGCAGGGTGGCGGTCAACAAAGCCTTTTGGTCCTCCGGCATTTTGGTCACCCGCACCAGCGAGACCAAACTTTGAACCGCACCTTCGGTGGCCTGAAAGCGCATGCGCAAGGGACGCTCTATGGTGAGCTTGCGGTAAAAAAAGTGGTCACGCTCCAGCACCTTGGCTTTGAGGCTGCGACGGCTGCCATTAGGGGTGCCACTTGTCTCGTCCTCGCTCCACGCCATGGTTTTGAAGTCGGCATAGGCACGGGCGATGCGCTCCACACAATCGGCAGTGAACTCGCGGCGCTTCTTGCCCAGGTTCTTTTTCATCAACTGGCTCATGCCGCTGGCATCGATCAGCAGCACCCGGCCTTGGCGTTCCGGTGGCTTGCGGTTGCTCATGAACCAGAGGTAAGTGGTGATGTTGGTGTTGTAGAAAAGGTCCGTGGGCATGGCCACGATGCAATCGAGGTAGTCATGGGTCAGGATATGGCGGCGGATTTCGCTCTCGCCACTGCCGGCATCCCCGGTGAACAGGGGCGAACCGTTATGCACCACGCCGATGCGGCCACCGCCCTTGCCACCGACAAACGGGCGCATTTTGGACAGCAGGTGCAGGCTGAACAGCATTTGCCCGTCACGAATAGCGGGCAGGCCCGGCGCAAAGCGGCCGGCAGCGCCTCGGGCGTGCTCCTTGCGCACCGCGCCCTCGGCGGGCTTCCACTCCACGCCATAGGGAGGATTGGCGGCCTGGTATTCAAAGGTTTCGCCGGGGTGCATGTCCATGGCCAGCGTGTCGCCGTTGGCGATGTTGGCCGGGTTCTGCCCGCGAATCAGCATGTCGGCCTTGCAGATGGCGTAGGTTTCGTCTTCAAGTTCCTGGCCAAACAGCTTCAGGGTGGCATGGTCGTTGAACTTTTGCAGGTGTTCTTCGGCCACGCTCAAAATGCCGCCGGTGCCCGCTGTGGGGTCGTACATGGTGCGCACAATGCCGGGCACCGAGAGGGCTTCTTCATCCCCGCCAAACAGGATGGTCACCATCAGCTCGATCACGTCACGCGGGGTGTACTGCTCACCCGCGGGCGACACGTCATTGAACTTGCGCAACAGCTCTTCAAAGGCTTGGCCCATGTCGTGGTTGGTCACCACGGGCTGGCCGCTTTCGTCTTTGTCGCGCAGGTCGGTTTCGGCAAAGTTCTTCACCACGCCATACAGGCGGTTTTTCTCGGCCAGTTTGTCAACAGTGGCCAGAAAGCCAAACTTCTCAAAGATGTCGCGCACGTTTTGCGAGAAGCCGTTGATCATGGCTTCCAGATTGGCACGCACGTCATGGCCATCCGGCGTTTGCGCCACGCCGGGCAGCGTGAAGCCTGAGATATTGAAGAACGCAAAGCCGCTGACGGGTGTCAGCATCTTGTTCAGGTCGTAGCCTTTGTCCTTGATAGTGGCGAATTTGGCCCGCACCGCCTCTGACGTGGGCTGTAACACGCAGTCCAGGCGGCGCAGGATGGTGAACGGCAGAATGACTTTGCGGTATTCGTTCTCTTTGAACGCCCCGCGCAGCAGCTCGGCGTTTTTCCAGATCAGGTCGGCAAGCTTGCTCATGGGTGGCTGGTTTCAAATAGATCGCCGCTCTCTGCCATCAGCGATGGGGGTTCAGTTCTCTTTTTGGGCCGATCGACCTTGGTGTGCGCTGCCAGCCCAAGCAGAGATTCCACCTGGCCCGCCGCCCGCATGATTTGGTAAAGGTCGAGCTGTTCCAGGGTGGTGTCTTGCTTCACGTAGCCTGCAAGGTAGCTATCGGATTTGTTGTCAACACCATTGCGGGCGCAAACAATGTAGGCGGTGGACTCGGCTTCCAATTCTTGCTGCTGGTGGGTTTGCGGGGGGCGGTCTGGAATGCTCAAGGTCGCATCGCGACCGAGGTGCCCCAGGAATAGATGCGCCAGCTCATGCGCGAGCGTGGCGAACTGCACATTGGGTCCATGGTTTTTGTTGATGTTCATCCGGTAGCTGGAGGCTTCACCGGCTTTTACAGAGCGCTTGAGCAGTTCAATGGAGCCTGCCTTGCGGTCCCCGGCATCTACCTTGTTCTAGGCGATGTTCTTCTTTGCAAGCAAGTGGGCAAAGCCTTCCAGCGCAATGTGATCCATCACGCCATTAGCGGCAAACGCCGCGATGCCGGCCGGCAGATCGCAGCCTTCTGTGTCCATCAGGTCATAGACCAGCGCGACCGGTCCAAACGGCCAAAGAATCAGCAGGGGTCTCGCGCCGTCCTTGATGGTGCGTCCGAAGGTCTCCCGCCAGTCACGGGCCGATGCCGCATGGTGCAGACCGGGTTTCTGAATTTGCAGCAGCAGCGCATTGAAGGGCGCGAAGTTGCGCAGACGCACCACGAAATCAAGCAGGTTCTGGTAGTCCTGCCCCTTGCGATACAGGCGTGAATCTTCCAGCAATTGATCCAGCATGGATCGGGCGATATCAGTTTCCGTGGAATTGACTGGCGCTGGCTGGCTCACGGGTGCTCCTTGACTTTTCTTGTTGAAGTAATCGTAAGTTGGGCAATTGCAATGATGGCCGCAGTCATCGGCATCGTCGGGCCTGGTGACACCAAGGCCGCTTGCAGCCGATCCGACGAAAAAGAAAATTGCGGAGGTTTGGTTATCACGGGCACTGTGGCTTGATCCGGGCACGTCCAATAGCCTCGTTCACATCGAGGCCGCGCTCAATCTGAACCTTACTCGTTGGAGGCATTTTCTTGGATCAGATTTTGCGCCCTTCTGAATCCAGGCGGACCACCTCTGGCCTGAACATAAACCTGGGGGCATCGGGATCCTCTGGAACCACGAAGAGTCGACGGCCACACGTGTGAACAACGTTGGATGTTCCACTCTCGTCAAATGCCAAACTCACTAGAAGGGTTTTTCGTCCAAGTCCGGAACACAGAACATTCTTCCGCGCGCGAGATGGCGAAAGTTCTGGATTTCTTGATCGCGTGCGGCTCGAAAAACCACGCCACCACATCAGCATTCAGACCGGCACCCGGATTCGCGCTAGCTGCTTCTCCAATCGCTCGATGGCCGGGTCATGCTCGCCCGCCACCGCCAGCGATGCCTCGGTCAACGCCTGCATCAGCCGTGAGTAGGTTTTGCGGTGCATGCCTTTGCGCCGGGTACCCACCGGCGACAGCATCCCGCCACCCCAGCCCAACTCACGCCGCACTTTGTTCACTTTGGCGTAACCGCGAAAGAGGCCTCTTTGCCGGGTCGATTTGTGCACCAGTTCAGCACAGGTGCGGCATTGCCAACGCCCGCGCTGCCAATAGAGCACACCCACACGGGCACGGCAGCACGGGCATCGCCACCAGAATCGGTGCCCCCCAAAATGCAGCAGGGTTGCGTCCAGTTCCACCTGGGTCTGGACCGTCGCCAGCCCTGGCATCCGGACCTCCAGAAACGCCAGCCCTTTGCAGAACAGCACTGAGGCGGTCGTTCCATCGCTCCAGTGCCAATTGACCAAGCGCATGGCACGCGCCGGTGCCTGCATGTCGCGAATGTCCAGGCGCATGCGCTCTGTCGTAAGTGCCCTGCCCTGCTGCCACCGACCGGAACCTGAGCCGCCCATGGTTACACCTCCTGCGCATTCTTTTGCCTAAATCAACTGGCAACTTCGACAATGCGTACCAACTTGGAATCCACCTTTGCCCCCTTCTGTATGCGTCCGCTTCGTCCGTATCCGTCCGTATTGGAAATACCCGAATACGAACGGGAACGGGGGATATTCAATCCCCGTCCGTACGTACGCTTGAAGACTTCTCCTGGGAGCGAACGGAATCAAGCGGATGGGAGAGTCAATTTTCCGGCGCGGCATCTCACTCCTCCGACTCAGGTTCAGGCTTCGGCCCCAAGGCGGGCGGAATCGAGGGTTTGCGCCAGCTTTCCGGGATCGCCAACTTGCCTGGCGGCAACCCGCCGCCACCCACGACAGCTTCATGTTCAGCCGTGGACAGGTTCACCAGAAATGCGGCCCGCTTGGGATTGGTGCGCTCTTTGGCTGGCACGAAGACCTCATGTAGCCATCGCTCGGACAGTAAGTTTTCAATGCAGCCTGAAACAGCGTTGCGGTCTCGCCGAATCTTGGCCTTTACTCCCTCGCGGTTCAGCGGATTACCGGCCTGCAATGCAAGCTCTACGGCGTCGCGAATGTCTTGCCGCAGGGTTGCATCATCTTCCTTGCGCTGGCGCTCTGCGGCCTGTTCTGCTGCCTCCTTGCGGCTCATTTCAGCGGGCGCGGCAATACCCCATCGCATGACCACGGTTTCGAGGTTGCCGAATTCGTCTGAGGCTAACTCGGTAGCCGTGTGACTGGTGATTTCAAGCTCCGGCCAGCGCGGCTCAAACCGGGTCTTTCCAAGCACCAGATATCGGGCGTCACCCTCGCGCACCAGAAACAAGGTCTGGTTTGCATCGCCCTCGATGGCGCTTGCGCCCCGGCTCGATAACCCGCTCACGTCTGAACGGCTCAGGTTCGCCTTCGCAACATGCCCGATGAGCCACACCGGCAGCCCGGCGAACCCTTGTTTCAAGGCGGCCATCATGGCGCTGGCCTCGCTGTTATCGTTTTCGTTTTCCTGCGCCAGCACGGCGGACTTGGTATCCAGAACCACGAGCGGAAGCACCTCCACACCGTTAACCGTTCGGGTGAATTGCTCGCGGTAGGTCGTGCCCACTTGCGCCACGAATGCCGGGTCCAGACGCACGGCCGCAACGAGGTGCAGCCGCTCGCGTACGCGTTCCAGATCGACGCCAAGATTGCTGAACCGGACCAATCCGGCCAGGATGCGGCGGGCTTGCTCCACGTCCTCGGCGATATAGACAACGTGTCGCCACTGGTGAGGCATGAGTTCGTCGCCGTGCAATCCGGCGGCAACCAGCGCCAGCGGCAGCATGGTGGTCGTTTTGCCGGCTCCGTGAGCCCCGGCCACCACCACCACCCCCTGCCCGATAAATCCGGGTATGACCCATCGTGGCGGTCTTGCGCTCCCGTCGAAGTCAACAAACCGCGCCAGCGGGTGCAACTCAGGTCCGGCCTCGGACATGTCGGGCGGCGGTTCATTCTTGAAACGCTCGGCGCCCATCAAGATTTCCTCGATTGCTTCGCGGGCGTTCATGCTTCGGCCTCCAACAGAACATCGTTCAAGTCATTGGCTGCCTGCCGGGTCAAAAGCACCTCACGGCCCGCCACAACCCAGCGGCGCGCGCATGTTGAAGCGGCCGACATTCCCGCGTGGTCTTGATCCTGAGCGATCACCAGCGAATCAATACCGGCCAGGACAGGGAACCGCGCCATATGTCCGGCATCAATCGTCGCCCACACTGGCTGATAGCCGTGGGCGAGGCTCAAGGCGGTTTCGATGCCCTCAGCGATGCCCAGCCCATAGGTAACCGCTTCATTCGGCCAGAGCCTGATGCAGCCTCCCTTGAGGGCGTGATTTGCCAGCGGCAGACGCGGCGTGTTCAGGTCGGCTTTGCCCGTGGGCGTTACCCAGGTTCTATGCAGGCTCAGGGGCTCGTTGGTCAGGATGTCCGACACCAGCGCTACCAGCGCCGGCCCGGTGTAACCGGTCGGATGCTTCACAACAGGATGCCATCGCAGATCGCCATCTTGCGGCGGGATCGCGCAGCGCCTGCTGTGAAGGTATTGCAGCGCCACACCACCGAGCGACTGGCAGTCGCGCCAGAATGCCCGGCCCCAATCGCTGAGCGTCTGGTGCTTTCTCTCCGTAGCCCTTACCGGCTTGATGCTCGGTACACGGGGCACAGCACCACGCTCGGGACGATGGTATTCGACGTGAGAACACCTGAAGCAATGGAGTACGGCTTCGCCGCCATACTCGATAGTCAGTCCGGCAGTCTTGTCCCGGCCACCACGTCCGCAGCTCGGGCATTCGATACGATGCTCGCCAGCTTGATAGTCGGTCCAGGCAATCATGCAAGCCGCCTTGCTATCACGGCCAGCCATGAGGCAAAGCGGATCAGATCGAACTTGACGGATTCAAGGTTTGCTATAGAATTAGCAGCGCTTTCTGCTTGTTCCTTGACGGGTTGACTGTTACCAGCAGTCGACCCTTTGCCATTTGGGGCGAGCATTATGTGATCCCCAGCAGCCTTTTCGCACCCTTAGTGGGCCAGTTCAAACGGCCACCGATGCGAAGCGGTCTCAGCCCTTCAGGGAACGTTTCGCGGCAGGCGTGTATGCGCCAAGTGTTTTCCACTTGATTGGTGTAGTAGGCAATCTCCGCAGTGGTCAGGTTGGGCTTGGTCACCAATTCCAGTGGCGGGAATGGCGGCACGAAGTCGTCTTGCGGTTTTGTGGCTTCATTCGGCTGGTCGCTTGCAACACGCAAGGGACTCCCGGTCCGCCCCAACTTCTTTTCCAGGAAAGCAAGCGTCGCTGCGTTTGGAAAAGGTGCCTTACCGCCAGCTGGGTGGGCGTTCAGTTGCTGGACTAGTTGCGCCAGTAGTTCAGGATGACTCTCGAATAGTTCGGTAAGAGGAATCCCGATTGTGGGGGGCAGTTGAGGAATTGACGGTTTCACTTTTGGCTCCAACACCAGCGAATGCCGGCGTAGGAACCTCATTGTTGGCAGATGTCAACAAACACAAAACTCTACTGGGGGGGAACTAAATGAGAGTGCTCTGAATTGTTGCCAGCACGAGCTCGTTAGCTATCGTTTTTTCTTGGAAAGCATGCACACTGCCGATGAAATACCTACCTGCCTGCCCCATCTGGCGGGTGAAGTAGACCCGCCTTTCAGCCTGGCTTCGAGGCGGGCTTATCTGGCGCCAATAGCTCCGTGGAAGGTTCAGGCATCACGCTAAGGCGCGGCCCTACGGCGTTCAGCACCTTGCGGACCGAGCTCAGTGTGGGATTGCCGTGTGCACTCAGGGCAAGAAACAAGGTCTTTTCGCCTATGTCGGCACGGCGGGCTACATCCGCCATGCCGTGCACCTTGGCAACCAGGCGCAGCGCCACCAGCAGCGCGGCAGGGTCGTCCAGTTCCAGCGCGCCCACAATGTTCCCGGCGGTTTCGGAAGGGCCCTGCATGGCCTGGATCATGTAGTCATCAAAACTCACGTCACGGGGTGCGCCTATGGTTTACCCATTTGTTTCATGCTGCCATCAATGACACATTGGCCTGTAACTCGTCCCAAGGTGCAGACAGCTTGCGGCCATCGCGCACCAACAGCCCGGCGACCTCCAGAACGGCCACGTCGTGATGAACGTTCTTGTAGTCGCGCCCAAGGGCTTGTGCCAGTTCACGCACGTTTCCGGCCCCATGCTGACGCACATGACGCAGCATCTCCAGCCGGCGGGGCGAAAGCGTGTCGAGCATGGTTTGCACGTCGAGAAACGTCACGTGCGTTTCATTGACCTGCTCTCCCGCAGCGGCACGGTTCCACGCACTGGAAAACCGCTTGCCCATGTCGGCCAGCGTGCCCACATTCACTTGAACTTTAGTCATGGTGTCCCCCGTTCGCTCTTTCAACATCGGCCAGAAAATCGGCCACCAACTTCTCCACACTCACAAAGCGGTATCGGATTTCCACGTCACCCAAGTGCTTGTGGTCACCCTTCCCCCGTTCGTTGTCATAGCCCACGATACGCTTGCCATTGAGCCCAAAGAACAAGCTGTACTTCAGTCCATGCGGTCGCTCGGATGTTGTGTGGGGTAACTTCCAAATGGTCATTTCCAAAATCGAACCATCCGGCAGCACAGCCTTGTCGTAGAAAATCCGCTGCGCCTTCATATGGCCACTCTAACCATAACTAAAAATTGCGTCAATAACCATACTAATTGGTCGCCACCAGCGCCAGCTTGCCCGGCTCTACCGTCGTCACGAAAGGCACCCCGGCCTGCTCCAGAATCCACGCTTCGATTCTCTCATGGTGCAGGCGCAGCAGATCCAGCGGACGCACGGTGTAGTGCTTTTCGGCGGTGGCGCTGGGCTTGTGCCCCATGATCTGCGCCACCACCCCGGCAGGGATTTCCAGCCATTCGGTCAGGGACTTGAACGAGCGGCGCAAGCCGTGAAGGGTCAGCCCCTCGATTCCGGCCACGGCGCAGGCTTGCACATGGGTATTACGCGGGATGGTCAACGCGCCAGCGCCTGCGGTCGCGCTGGAAAACACCCATTCGTTACGGCGCGGCAGACCGTGAATCAGTTGTGAGACATACGGGGTCAAGGGAATCACCCGCTCGCCCTCCACCTTGTCGCGGATGGTCAGCCCCCGCCATTTCGTGTTGACATCCTGCCAGCGCAATCCCAGCACCTCGCCGGGGCGGGCACCAGTGAGTAGCAGGGTTTGCAGGTAGGCGGCGGCCACCGGGTTCTGTATCTGGCGCACGGCGGCAAACCAGACGGACAACTGTTCGCGCAACAGAGCATCCTTTTTCACGCCAGCCTTGCCCAAGGACTCACGGGCTTTCTTGGTTTTTGCGGGATTGACGCCAGCCAGCGCGGGCGCGTATTCGGGCTGTTCGGCGCACCACGACAGAAACGCCTTCAGGCAGCGCCAGGCCAGCCGGGCGGCCGTGGGCCGGGTCTTGGCTTCATGGGTAGCCCATGCCTCGATGACGGGGGCTGTCAGGTCGCACAGTGGCAGCCCGATCAGCGGATAAAGCGGCCCCGCGACGGTCACGCCACGGCCACGGGTGCCACGCTTCGCTGGGACGCCACCGGCCTGCACCAACTTGAAATGGTCGGCATGGTGCCGTTCGCCCCAATGCGGGCGGCGGGCTTCGAGGTAGACGGCCCACACCTCGCCCACCGTCACCGCTTGGGCAGCGGCAGCGGCCTTGCGTTCGGCAGCGGCGGCCAGCGCATCGCGCTTGAGGTCGCGGGGGTCGCGGCCTTCGTCGATCTGGCGTTGCAGTTCGCGGGCTTTTTCCTGGGCCTGGGGAATGCTCCAGGCATCCGGCCCGCCAATGGTCAGGCGAATGGTCTTGCCTTGAAACTCACTCTGGAAAACGTAGGCGGGTTTTCCAGCGGGCGTTACCCGCAGCCCCAGCCCGGGTGAGGTCACATCCCACAGAAACGCTTGCACCTTGTCAGGTGGGCACCGGAAACCGGCCACACGGCCAGCGGTGAACGCAACTTTTGCCATTTCCTGCCTTTTGGTGGTCTTACATCGCTCATGATGTAACGGAGGATGTAAGACAATTTCCCGAAAACTGCCGAATTTCAATCAACACTTGACTGTGCACAATTACAGTATCACTTCGTCTAAGTTGTTGATTTATATTTATTCTATCGGCAGCGATCAACGAGGGCAAATATCAATATGTTCTGACTGTTAATCCGTAGGTCCCTGGTTCGAGCCCAGGTCGAGGAGCCAAATCAAACAAGGGCTTGCACGCAAGTGCAGGCCCTTTGTCTTTTCTGGCGCCCCCCGGGAACCGGCACGTGGCCGGTGGCGCCTGATTCAGGGAACCGTGACGCCAAGCGTTACCATCAGGCCCGAATTTCCAAACAGGATCAACTCGGTGCAGACCCGGGAATAGCAGTAGCCGATGGAAGGCAGAATTGCCGGCGCCACGCCGGAGCTGTTGAACGGAATCTTGTTCTGGTATTCGCCCTTGTACCCGTGCAAGGCCCCTGCGGTGATCTTCAAATACAAGGGCTGTGCCGACTCGAACGGCCGCACCAGCCAGCCACCGTACAGGTATTGTGACGCCTGGCCAAAGGAGTTGTTGAAAAAGGCCATGCCGGCCAACCATTGCCCACCGGCTGCGAAACTGTTGAAACGCCACTCGGCGTTGAGCAGTTTTTGCTGATTGACGTGCTCTGGCGTGGGATTGTAGTGAAGGGTGTAAACGCTGGTCTGGAGATAGAAACGATCGGTGCGCCAAGGCTCGGGAGCGTCCCATGGCGACGCTACAGGGGGTGCCGACGCGGGCTGTTCGGTGGTTTGTGCACCCAGCGGAACACTGAATCCCATTGTCAGCGCGAGGCAGGCGCCGATGCCTGCCAACCGGGCGCGGTGCCCTTCGTACGAGAACCGTCGCTGCACCGCCAGTTTCGCCTCTTCGTTTTTCACCATGAGCCCCGCCAAAAAGTGCAGAGCCTACCATGGCGAGCGGGAATGAGTCTTGCCCGTCGGGTTGGCCCCGGCGACCGGCGCAGAGCAAGCGACGCCGGTTCACCACCCGTCCCGAAACGATAAACTGCCAGCCTTGCTGACCCCGCCGACGCCCGATGCGTCGGCGCTCCCATCCATGCCAGCCCCACAACCCGCCGTCCGAGAACTACCCTGGTTGCGACCGGGCGATCCGTTTCCCCCGGTCGCGTCGGCATGGGGATCGGCCGACCCGGCCCCAGGCCTGTTGGCCGCAGGCGGCGCGCTGGATGTGCAGACCTTGGTGCGTGCATACGGCGAGGCCATCTTTCCGTGGTTCAGCGCGGGGCAACCGATTCTCTGGTGGAGCCCCGATCCGCGCATGGTGTTGCCCACCCGCGACTTCCGACTTCATCGGTCCCTGCGAAAGACACTACGGCGGTTTGTGGAGGATCCAGACTGCGAGATCCGCGTCGACACCGCCTTTTCGCGGACCATCCGGGCCTGCTCGAGCGTGAGCCGCCCCGGTCAGTCTGGCACCTGGATCGTCGAAGACATGGTGGACGCCTATGAGCGCCTGCACGCGGCGGGTTTTGCCCACAGCATCGAAACCTGGGCACGGGGTGAACTGGTCGGCGGCCTGTATTGCGTGGGTATCGGCCGGGCGGTGTTTGGCGAATCGATGTTCAGCCTGCAACCCGATGCCTCCAAGATTGCCCTCGCGGCGCTGGTGCTCTTTTGCCGGCAACATGACATCGGCCTGATCGATTGCCAGCAGAACACCCGCCACCTCGCCTCCCTCGGTGCCCGGGAACAGGCACGCAAACAATTTGCCGAGCATGTCTACGCGGCCAGTACCCTTGGCGCACCGGCCTGGCACTTCGACCGCGCCTGGTGGCGTGACCTGCTCAAAGGCCCCCAGGTGCCCGCATGACGCATCGGGAAGACCTGCCGCTTCAGGCGCTCCAGTTCTACGCCACCGCGGCCTACGCATGCAGCTACCTGCCGGACCGCATGGCGCGCTCCCTGGTGGCCACACCCAGCCACCTGATCCACACCGATGCGTATTCAGATCTGGTGCTCAAGGGCTTTCGCCGCAGCGGCCTGTTCACCTACAAGCCGTATTGCGACGGCTGCAGCGCCTGCACCCCCCTGCGGGTGCTGGCTGACGCCTTCCACCCCGACCGCAGCCAACGCCGTGCATGGAAGCGCCACGCAAATCTCCAGGCGCGCGTGCTCAAGCTCGGCTTTGTTCCGGAGCACTACCAGCTGTACCTTCGTTACCAGGGCCTGCGCCATGAGGGCGGCGGCATGGACCACGACAGCATCGACCAGTACGCCCAGTTCCTGCTGCAAAGCCGCGTGAGCTCGCGCCTGGTCGAGTTCCGCGAGCCGGGCGTCGATGGCTCACAGGGCACCTTGAAGATGGTGGCGATCCTGGACGTGCTGAACGACGGTCTGTCGGCGGTCTATACTTTCTTCGATCCCGAGCCCGGCGCAAGCTACGGTACCTACGGCGTGTTGTGGCAGATCGCCCAGGCCAGGCAGCTACGGCTGCCCCATGTTTACCTGGGCTACTGGATCGGCGCCAGCGGCAAGATGAATTACAAGTCGCGGTTTCAGCCCGCCGAAATCCTCCGTCGAGGCCAATGGATCGCGTTCACCGGCGACTGCTCCGACTCCGATTCTGCAATGTGAAACCAGTGCGCTCGAAGGTGGATAATTGCCTGAGACTCACCGTAGAAGTATGCGAAAAAACGATCCGGGCATTGCCGCCACTCCGACCATCCAAGTCATTGAACGCATGTTCGCACTGATCGATGTGCTGGCGGCGCGAGAAGACGCCATCTCGTTGAAAGAGATCAGTTCCAAGACCGGGCTTCACCCGTCGACCGCACACCGGATCCTGAACGATCTGGCCACCGGGCGCTTCGTGGATCGCCCGGAGGCGGGCAGCTACCGGCTCGGCATGCGGCTGCTTGAACTGGGCAATCTGGTCAAGAGCCGCCTCAACGTTCGCGACGCGGCCCTCGGGCCGATGCGTGAACTCCACAACCTGACCCAACAACCGGTGAATCTGAGCATGCGCCAGGGTGACGAAATCGTCTACGTTGAGCGTGCCTACAGCGAGCGCTCGGGCATGCAGGTGGTGCGAGCCATCGGTGGCCGCGCGCCCCTGCACCTGACGTCGGTTGGAAAGCTGTTTCTGGCTGCCGACGACGCCCAGCGCGTTCGCTCCTATGCCACCCGCACGGGCCTGGCAGGCCACACCCGCAACAGCATCACCCAACTGCCCGAACTGGAGCGCGAATTGTCCAAGGCGCGGCAATACGGCATCGCGCGGGACAACGAAGAACTGGAACTGGGTGTGCGCTGCATGGCAGCGGGCATTTATGACGACCAGGGCCGTCTGGTGGCGGGATTGTCGATTTCAGCCCCCGCCGATCGTCTGGACGAAGGTTGGCTGAACAAACTCAAGGCCACCGCCAACGAGATATCCACCGCCCTTGGCTACAAGCCGGCCTCGGCCGCCTGAACTCAGCTGCTGACGCGGCTACTGTCGACGGCCACCACCGGTCGGCTCTCGACCCAGCGACGCACCCGCTCGGCGTCAGCGAGCCGTGTGTACTTTCCGCTGGAATCCAGGAAAACCATGATCAGCTTGCGGCCAGCCACCTTGGCCTGCATGACCAGGCATTGACCCGCTTCGGAGATGTAGCCTGTCTTTTGGATGCCGATGTCCCAGGACGGGTTGTGCACCAGGCGGTTCGTGTTGTTGAACTGGAGCGTGCGACTGGCCACCTCGACCGCATGACCTGGCGAAGTCGTCAACTCCCTCAGCTGGGGTTCCATGTAGGCCGCAGCGACCAGCGTCGCCAGGTCTTTGGCACTCGACTGGTTCTTGCTGGACAGGCCGGTGGGCTCCACATAGCGGGTGTCCTTCATCCCCAGCGCCTGCGCCTTGGCGTTCATGAGCTGAACAAACGTGGCGAGCCCGCCCGGATAGGTGCGCCCGAGCGCGTGGGCGGCGCGGTTTTCGCTGGACATGAGCGCCAGGTGCATCAGTTCTCCACGGCTCAACTCGGCACCGACTTTCAGCCGGGACCGGCTGCCCTTTTCGGTGTCGACGTCGTCCTGGCTGATCACGATCATTTCGTTCATCGGCAAGCGGGCTTCGGTGATGACAAGGCCGGTCATCAGTTTGGTCAGTGACGCGATCGGCAGCACAGCGCCGTCGTTCTTGCTGATGAGCACTTCGCGGGTGTCCTGGTCCATCACCAGGGCCACGCTGGACTTGAGATCCAGCGGGTCGGACGCGCCATGCAAGCCGGCCAGCTGACCGAACGAGGGCTTCGCGGGTGCCGCCGCCTGCACCGTTGGCCGGCGCTTCTGTTTCGCCGCAACTTTGCCCGACGAGGCCACGACCGTCTTTTTCCCGGTCTTGACGCTTTTGGTGAGCTTGACGGTCGACGAGGCCTTGTTACCCTCGCTGTTTTTTCGGCTTGTCGCCTCGGCCGGAGCGGACGCGATGGCAGTCAGAAAACACGCGGTAAACAGGACGGCAAAGAATCGGTTCATCGGTTTTCTATTGAAAAGGTGTCGTTCCAACAACGCTGCCCGGCGCCGTCGTTGCGAAACCGGGCAGCGCAGTGTAACCAATCAGGAAAAGTCACGCAATAACAAACACTTGAGCAACATTCCTGACAAAGCACTGGCATTGTAGGTGTTTACCCTAGCCTTGCGCAGCCACTCGATCAGCTTTGCTCTGTAACTTGTTGAGCGCGTGCAGATATGCCTTGGCCGAGGCCACGACAATGTCCGGGTCCGCGCCGACGCCGTTGACGACGCGGCCACTGTTCTGAAGGCGCACCGTCACCTCACCCTGGCTTTCGGTCGAACCACTGATGGCATTGACCGAATACAGAACCATTTCCGCGCCACTCTTCACATGGGTTTCGATGGCTTTGAGCGACGCGTCCACCGGGCCGTTGCCGTCCGATTCGCCTTTCACTTCCTTGCCATCCACTGTGAACACGATGGCAGCGTGAGGACGTTCGCCTGTTTCGCTGTGCTGCGACAGTGAAACGAATCCGTACTGCTCCTTGTCGTTCGTGACACTGTCATCGCTCACCAACGCAAGGATGTCCTCATCGAAAATTTCGCTCTTGCGGTCGGCCAGCTCCTTGAATCGGGCAAAGGCGGTGTTGATCTCCGATTCGCTGTCCAGACTCACCCCCAGCTCCTGCAGGCGCTGCTTGAACGCGTTGCGCCCACTGAGCTTGCCCAGGACGATTTTGTTGGCCGTCCAACCCACGTCTTCGGCCCGCATGATTTCGTAGGTGTCCCGCGCCTTGAGCACGCCATCCTGGTGAATGCCCGAGGCATGCGCAAATGCGTTGGCCCCCACCACCGCCTTATTTGGCTGCACGACGAAGCCGGTTGTCTGACTGACCATGCGGCTTGCCGCCAGGATGTGATGGGTGTCGATGCCAACGTCCAGACCGAAGTAGTCGCGTCGGGTCTTCACCGCCATCACGACTTCTTCGAGCGAGCAATTGCCGGCGCGCTCGCCAAGACCATTGATCGTGCACTCGACCTGACGCGCGCCACCGATCTTCACGCCGGCCAAGGAGTTGGCAACGGCCATGCCCAGGTCGTTGTGGCAGTGCACGGACCAGATCGCCTTGTCGGAATTGGGGATGCGTTCGCGCAGGGTCCTGATGAAATTGCCATAGAGCTCGGGCACCGCGTAGCCCACGGTATCGGGCACGTTGATCGTGGTGGCCCCCTCGGCGATCACGGCCTCGAGCACGCGACAAAGAAAATCCACATCGCTGCGGTAGCCATCTTCGGGGCTGAACTCGATGTCGCCCACCAGGTTGCGTGCAAACCGCACGGACAGGCGTGCCTGCTCCAGCACCTCTTCGGGCGTCATGCGCAGCTTTTTCTCCATGTGCAACGGCGAGGTCGCGATGAAGGTGTGGATCCGCGCGCTGTTGGCGCCCTTGAGCGCCTCGGCGGCGCGCGAAATGTCACGGTCATTCGCCCGCGACAGCGTGCAGACGGTCGAGTCCTTGATCACGTTCGCGATGGCTTGTACCGCCTCGAAATCCCCGTTGGAGCTGGCGGCGAAACCGGCCTCGATGACGTCGACCCGCAGGCGCTCCAGCTGTCGCGCGATGCGCAGTTTCTCGTCCCGGGTCATGGAGGCCCCAGGCGACTGCTCGCCGTCGCGCAAGGTGGTGTCGAAAATGATCAATTTGTCTGCCATGGGATAGCTCCTGATTCAAAGAAACCCGCAACCTGAACTACCTGACATCCAAAGCAAAAGGCCCGTTGCGGGTGCATACGGGCCTTTGATGGATTTTGCGCGCGTGCGCTACCGTCTCCGCCCGATCGGGTGTAGCAGTAGCGATGCCAGGAAATAATTCATGCGCGCACTGTAGCACAAGCCGCGGCCGCGTGTGGGTTGCTGCGATCATCTGTGCAGGCCACGTTCGTCGGGCTCGTCGGTGGAGGTGCTGATCACGCTGGTCTGCAGACCCTTGACGCGGCGCCATCCATACAGGGCGTAACCGCTGAGCCCATACATCACGAACAGGCCGAACAAGACCGCCGGCGGATGAATGTTGATCACCGCGATGCCCAGGGCGATCAGCACGATCACGGCAAAGGGCACGCTTTTCTTCATCCGCACGTCCTTGAAACTGTAGAACGGCACGTTGGTGACCATCGTGAGACCCGAATACAGCGCCAGCGCGAACATGGGCCAGGCAACGCTCGGTCCGCGAATATCGGCATCGGTCATGATCCAGATGAAGCCGGTCACCAAGGCTGCGGCCGCCGGCGAAGGAAGTCCCTGAAAATAGCGCTTGTCGACAACGGCGGTGTTGACGTTGAAGCGAGCCAGCCTTAACGCCGCGCAGGCGCAATAGACAAACGCGGCGATCCAGCCCCACCGGCCCAGTCCCTTGAGTGCCCACTCATAGGCGATCAGCGCAGGCGCTGCCCCGAAGGAGACCATGTCGGACAGCGAATCCATCTGCTCGCCAAAGGCGCTTTGGGTGTTGGTCATGCGGGCCACGCGGCCGTCCAGGCTGTCGAGCACCATCGCGCAGAACACGCCGACCGCGGCGAAGTCGAAGCGGCCGTTCATCGCCATGACGATCGCGTAAAACCCGCCGAACAAGGCAGCGAGGGTAAACAGGTTGGGCAGGATGTAGATGCCCTTGCGCCGCTTCCGGATCACCGTTCCGAGCTGCGCCGGAGCCGGTTTTTCTGTCTCTTTTTGCATGATTTTGACCAGTACCCAGCGTCAACTGGCCACCAGCAGCTATCAAATCTGAAGTGGTTTGCAGCCGTCTCGCGGCCCCAAGGGCGTGAGTGTAAGCCGCTCACCCGACAACCCATAAAACACAAAGGCCACCAAGGTGGCCTTTGTGGACGATCCGTAGCCGGCAATCAGTTGCGGGTCTGATCAACCAGCTTGTTCTTGGCAATCCAGGGCATCATGGCGCGCAACTGGGCACCCACCACCTCGATCTGGTGATCGGCGGTGTTGCGGCGACGGGCCGTCATGCTCGGGTAGCCGGTGCGGCCTTCCAGGATGAACATCTTGGCGTAGTCGCCGTTCTGGATGCGCCTGAGGGCGTTGCGCATCGCTGCGCGGGACTGCTCGTTGATCACCTCGGGGCCCGTCACGTACTCGCCGTACTCCGCGTTGTTGGAGATCGAGTAGTTCATGTTGGCGATGCCGCCTTCGTAGATCAGATCGACGATGAGCTTGAGTTCGTGCAGGCACTCGAAGTAGGCCATTTCAGGTGCGTAGCCGGCCTCGACCAGGGTCTCGTAACCCATCTTGATGAGTTCGACGGCGCCACCGCACAGCACGGCCTGCTCGCCGAACAGGTCGGTCTCGGTTTCTTCCTTGAAGTTGGTCTCGATGATGCCGGCCTTGCCGCCGCCGTTGGCCATGGCATAGCTCAGGGCCAGGTCACGGGCCTTGCCGGACTTGTCCTGGTGCACGGCGATCAGGTGGGGAACGCCACCACCTTGCGTATAGGTGTTGCGCACCGTGTGGCCCGGCGCCTTGGGGGCAACCATCCACACGTCCAGATCGGCACGGGGCACGACCTGGTTGTAGTGCACGTTGAAACCGTGGGCAAACACCAGGGAAGCGCCCTGCTTGATGTTGGGGGCCACGTTGTTGTTGTAGACCTCGGCGATCTGCTCGTCGGGCAACAGGATCATGACCACATCGGCCGCCTTGACCGCGTCATTGACTTCCATCACGTTCAGACCGGCCTTGCCGACCTTGTCCCAGGACGCGCCACCCTTGCGCAGACCGACCACGACCTTCACGCCGCTGTCGTTGAGGTTCTGGGCGTGGGCATGGCCCTGGCTGCCGTAGCCGATGATGGCGACGGTCTTGCCCTTGATCAGGCTCAGGTCACAGTCTTTGTCGTAGAAAACTTTCATGGTCTTGCTCCGTAATGAATGGATTGAAGGTTGAATCCCGTTCGATATGAGCCTGTCGAGGGGCTCCCGGCGCCCCGAGAGTATCGGGGCTTCGACAGGCACAGCCCGAACGGGCAAAGGCTGGGCCCCGAAAAACCGATCACACGCGCAGGACCCGCTCGCCACGCCCAATGCCGCTGGGGCCGGTGCGAACGGTCTCCAGGATGGCGCTGCGGTCGATGGCTTCGAGGAAAGCGTCGTTCTTTGCCTGGTCTCCGGTGAGCTCGATCGTGTAACTCTTGTCGGTCACATCGATGATGCGTCCCCGGAAGATGTCGGTCATGCGTTTCATCTCCTCGCGTTCCTTGCCCACGGCGCGGACTTTCACGAGCATGAGTTCGCGTTCGGTGTAGGCGCCTTCGGTCAGGTCCACGACCTTGACCACCTCGATCAGACGGTTCAGGTGTTTGGTGATCTGCTCGATCACATCGTCCGACCCGGCGGTCTGGATCGTCATCCGGGACAGACTGGGGTCCTCGGTCGGCGCGACGGTCAGCGACTCGATGTTGTAACCACGGGCCGAGAACAGGCCCACCACGCGGGAAAGGGCTCCCGCTTCGTTTTCCAGCAATACAGCAATGATGTGTTTCATGATTCGATTCCTCTTTTCGCCGCCCTCCTCCGTGCACGGTAATGCATGGACTTGGCGGGCAATAGATTCGTCAGGGGGACAGGCGGGCGTCCAGCGTTCCGCAAGGGCCGAGCAGATCCGCAGAATGCGCGCCGCTTCAGGACATTACAGGTCTTCGGCTCCCAGCAGCATTTCGGTGATGCCTTTTCCGGTCTTCACCATCGGGAAGACGTTTTCGGTGGGGTCGGTCCGGAAATCCAGAAACACCGTGCGGTCCTTCAGCTTGCGGGCTTCACGCAGGGCACCTTCCACGTCCTGTGGGCGCTCGATCAGCAGGCCGACATGGCCATACGCTTCAGCCAATTTCACGAAATTGGGCAGCGCGTCCATGTAACTGTGGCTGTAACGGCCGGAGTATTCGATCTCCTGCCACTGGCGAACCATGCCCAGATAGCGGTTGTTCAGCGATAGGATTTTGATCGGCGTGTTGTATTGCAGGCAGGTGGAGAGCTCCTGGATGCACATCTGCACCGAGCCCTCGCCGGTGACGCAGAACACCTCGCTCTCGGGCCGCGCCAGCTTGATGCCCATGGCATACGGGATGCCGACGCCCATCGTGCCCAGACCACCGGAGTTGATCCAGCGCCGCGGCTGGTCGAAGCGGTAAAACTGCGCAGCCCACATCTGGTGTTGACCGACATCGGAGGTGATGTAGACGTCCTCGTCCTTGGTCATCTCCCAGAGCGTCTCGATCACGCGTTGCGGCTTGATGACGTCCTGATTGCCGCGGTCATAGCCCAGGCAATCGCGGGCGCGCCAGCCTTCGATCGTTTCCCACCAACTCTTGAGCGAACCGGCGTCCGGCTTCACCGAACTCTCCCGGATCATGGAGATGAGTTCGACCAGCACATCCTTGACGTCGCCGACGATGGGTACGTCGACCTTGACCCGCTTGGAAATGCTCGACGGATCGATGTCGATGTGGATGATCTTGCGCTCGTTCTGCGCAAAGTGTTTCGGATTGCCGATCACGCGGTCGTCAAAACGCGCGCCCACCGCCAGCAGCACGTCGCAGTTCTGCATGGCGTTGTTGGCTTCGATCGTGCCGTGCATGCCCAGCATGCCCAGAAACTTGCGATCGCTGGCCGGATAGGCACCCAGGCCCATCAGCGTGTTGGTGACCGGGAAGCCCAACATGTCGACCAGCGTACGGAGCTCTTGCGATGCGTTGCTCAGCAAGACACCACCGCCGGTATAGATGTAAGGCCGCTTGGCCGACAACAGCAATTGAAGGGCCTTGCGAATCTGCCCGCCGTGTCCTTTTCGAACCGGGTTGTAGGAGCGCATCTCGACCGACGGCGGATGTCCGCTGTAGGGCGTCTTGTTGAACGAAACGTCCTTGGGTATGTCGACCACCACCGGACCGGGACGACCGGTGCGCGCGATGTGAAACGCCTTTTTCATCACGTCGGCCAGCTGCCGCACATCCTTGACCAGAAAATTGTGTTTGACGATCGGACGGGTGATGCCGACGGTGTCGCACTCCTGGAACGCATCCTGACCGATCGCCGCCGTGGGGACCTGGCCGGAAATGATGACTATGGGAATGCTGTCCATGTAGGCGGTGGCAATCCCGGTGACGGCGTTGGTCACGCCAGGGCCGGACGTGACGAGCGCCACGCCAACGTCGCCCGTCGCGCGCGCATAGCCATCGGCCGCGTGCACGGCCGCCTGTTCATGGCGGACCAGCACGTGCTGGATCGTGTCCTGCTTGAAGAACGCGTCGTAGATGTGCAGGACCGCACCACCCGGGTAACCCCAGATGTACTTGACCCCTTCGGCCTGAAGTGACTTGACGAGGATTTCTGCGCCCCGAAGTTCCGAGGTGGATGCGCCAGTGGATGCGGCGGCAGCTGATGCCAGTTCGGCTTTGGTGATTTCCATGTTCAACCTTTGTGAATTTCTCTGACGAAAAACCTTGGGTGCCCCTTTGACCGCCTCTTATGGAGTGACTCCGGGACTTAAGGCCAAGGACATGGGCGTGCTGCTTGCTCCGCCGGACCGTGACCCGTTTGCATTGATTTGCAACGGGCATTATCGCACTGCAACATCGACGGCGCCAGAAACGGTCGATTTTTTTCATTGAAGTGCAATAATCGCCCCGATCGGCTTGCGCAGCGGGTATTGCCTGGCGGCCAGCGAACCTCCACACAGTCCGTTTCACCTTTGGCCACCGAGCAAGAACTCAACGACTTCCTGAAGAGCGTCGAAAAACGTGCTTTCAAGCGGTCGGTGTACCACGTTCGCGATGACGAGGCGGCACTGGACATCGTCCAGGACAGCATGATGAAACTCGCCGAGCACTATGGGGACAAGCCCGTCGCCGAGCTTCCCATGCTGTTTCAGCGCATCCTGTCCAACTGCACCCTGGACTGGTTTCGGCGCCAGAAGACCCGCAACGCGCTGTTTTCAAACCTCGGCGACTTTGAATCCGGGTCGGACGAGGGCGAATTTGACCTACTTGAAACTTTTTCAGGCATCGATGAGTCTGAAAAGGTCGAAAGCGCCGAGGACAGCACCCGGCGGGCTCAGATTTTTCATGAAATCGAAGACCAGATCATGTTGCTGCCGGCGCGTCAACGCGAAGCCTTCCTCATGCGTTACTGGGAGGATATGGACGTTGCCGAGACGGCGGCGGCCATGGGCTGCTCGGAAGGCAGTGTCAAGACGCACTGCTCCCGCGCGGTTCAAGCCCTCAGTGCCGCACTGAAGGCCAAGGGGATACAACCATGACGCACACGCCACTTCATCACGCTGAAATCCTTCAGGATCGCTTTGGCCTGAAGGTGGCTTCGCGCCTGTCCCAAGGTGCGGCCGAGTTGCCCCACGACCTGTCCGAGCGCCTGCGGGTCGCCCGACTTCAGGCGGTAGCCCAGCGCAAGCGGGCGCCGGTGCGGCAAAGCCGCGCCGCGAGCAGCGTCTCGGCCAATGGCGGCAGCGCCGCGCTGAGCTTTGGCGACGAGGGCTGGAGCCCGTGGAGCGGCCTGGCGTCTGCGCTGCCGCTGCTGGCCCTGGTGGCCGGTCTGGTGTTCATCAACGGCATCGTCAATGAAGACCGGGCCAACGAAGTGGCGGAAGTCGACGCCGCCTTGTTGACCGACGACCTGCCGCCCGCTGCGTACACCGACGCCGGTTTCATCCAGTACCTGAAGGTTTCGCGCAATTCGACCGCGTCCGAGTGAGGAATCGCCGGGTCGTCCGATGAAGAGCGCCTACCGCCAATCGTTCCCTGTCTGCGTGGGTCTGCTCGCCCTAAGCGGGGCTCTGTCGATTTGCCAGGCGCAAACCGCGTCAGGCGCGCCGGCTCCGGCTGAGGTTGGCCCGACCGCTGCGGAGGCGGTTCCGGCCCCGGTCGCGGCGCCGACCACGGTCGTGCCTACGGCCCGCAACCCGGCACCGACGGCCAGCGCCGCGCCGGCTCGTGCCTTGAACCCCGCTGCAGCGGTTCCCACCGTGCCCCCCAAGACCTGGAATGAACTCAGCCCGGCCCAGCAGCAAGCGCTCAAGCCACTCGCTGCGAGCTGGAGTGGCATCGATGAAGCCCAGAAGCGCAAGTGGCTGGCGATGTCGCGCAACTTCGGCACCATGACGCCCGAAGAACAGGCCAAACTGCACGGCCGCATGAACGAGTGGGCGGCCCTGAGCCCCAAACAGCGTGCGCAAGCCCGGCTGAATTTCGCGGAAGCCGCGCGGGTTCCCGCCGAGGAAAAGAAGGCAACCTGGCAGGCCTACCAGGCCCTGAGCCCCGAGGAAAAACGCAAGCTTGCAGCGGGCGCACCGCCGCAGCCCAGCGGTGGGGCAACGGCCTTGAAGCCTGTCCCCGCCTCCAAGCTGGCGACCACTCCCCATGCCAGTCCGCCGCGCAGCGGCGCCTCCAACCCGGTCGGCGTTGCCAGTGCGGCCAGCGTACCCCGACCGATCGACCAGAAGACGCTGCTGCCCCGCAAACCGGCCAGCGCTCCCTGATGGCGCGGGTACTCTGCGAGTTCGCCCTGTCCGTCTGATGCGAGTCTCAGCCGAACCCGTTGCGTCGTCGCCGCAAGCTGATGGCCCTTCGCTGCGTGCTCCCGGCCTGGGTCGCCGGATGGCCTGCTGGCTCTACGAAGGCATGCTCCTGTTCGGTGTGGTGTTCATTGCCGGTTACCTGTTCAGCACCCTGACGCAGACCCGTCATGCGCTGGACAATCGCCACGCCCTGCAGGCCTTTGTGTTCATCGTCTTCGGCATCTATTTCACGTGGTTCTGGGCGCGCGGGCAGACGCTGGCCATGAAAACCTGGCACATCCGCGTGGTTGACCGCGATGGGCGGCCCATCTCCCAGACACGGGCGCTGGTGCGCTACGTTCTCAGCTGGATCTGGTTGCTGCCGCCCCTGGCCGTCATGGCGCCGTTCAACCTCGGTGGCGGCGAAATGGCGGTGCTGACGATCGGGTGGGTCATCGTCTGGGCGCTGCTGAGCCGTTTTCACCCGCTGCAGCAGTTCTGGCACGATGCACTGGCCGGAACGCGGCTCGTCTCGACCCAGCCGTCCGTCAAGATCTGAGCACCCACGGCGGATCAGTGACAATGCCGGTCCGGCCATCCCTGCCTGCCTTCTTGTTAGAGCCCCCCCATGAACCCTGCCTTTTCCGTCTGCGTCTACTGCGGCTCCAAGCCGGGCCTCGACCCGGCCTTTGCGCTCACGGCGCACGCCGTCGGGCGTTGGATCGGCGCGCACGGCGGCCAGCTCGTCTATGGCGGCGGCAACAACGGCCTGATGGGCACGGTGGCGGCGGCCACGCTGCAAGCGGGTGGCCGGGTGGTCGGTGTGATCCCCAAGGCGCTGGTCGAAAAGGAATGGGCCAATCACGACTGCTCCGAGCTGCACATCGTCGACACCATGCACGAACGCAAGCGGCTGATGGCCGAAAAGGCCGACGCCTTTGTCGCCCTGCCCGGCGGCATCGGCACGTTCGAGGAGTTGTTCGAGGTCTGGACCTGGCGCCAACTCGGCTACCACGACAAGCCGGTGGGCCTTTTGAACCTCGCGGGCTACTACGACCCGCTGGTGGCTTTCTTGCGCTCGACCGTCGCGCAAGGCTTCATGGGCGACTGGCAGATGGACCTGATCCGCATCGGCGAGCAGCCTGAATCCCTGCTGAGGGAACTCGTCCAGGCCGCCGGTCTGGCCCCTGAATCGCATCTGGAGCAGGTCTGACCGCGGTGCCAAAGCCTGCTCCGGCGCCCGGCGGTCATCGCGCCCGCCGGTGAATGGGGGTCAGACGGCGGTTTCGTTCTCTTCGCCGGTGCGGATGCGCACCACGCGCTCGACGGCGGTGATGAAAATCTTGCCGTCACCGATCTTGCCTGTGCGGGCCGCCGAAACGATGGCCTCGACGCAGCGGTCCACATCCTCGCTCTTGACGACCACTTCGATCTTCACCTTCGGCAGGAAGTCGACGACGTACTCGGCGCCCCGGTACAGCTCGGTGTGGCCTTTCTGGCGGCCGAAACCCTTCACTTCGGTCACGGTCAGGCCGGTGACACCGCAGCCGGCCAGCGCTTCTCGCACCTCTTCGAGCTTGAACGGTTTGATGACGGCGGTGATCTGTTTCATGGTCTTCTTCCTGTGACAGGTTCCAGTTATGCGCGAAATTTGCTGGTAATAGGATAACGCCAATCCTTGCCGAAACTGCGGTGGGTGACCCGAATCCCCACCGGCGACTGGCGGCGCTTGTATTCGTTGAGCTTGATCAGGCGCGTCACCTTCTCGACATCGGCACGCGCAAAGCCCCGCTGGACGATCTCCTCGATGCCCTCGTCGTTCTCCATGTAGTGTTCGACGATGGCGTCCAGCACCTCGTAGGGCGGCAGGCTGTCCTGGTCTTTCTGGTCGGGGCGCAGCTCGGCGCTCGGCGGACGCGTGATGATGCGCTCCGGAATCGGATCGGCGCCCGTTCCGTAAGGATCGTTGGCGTTGCGCCAGCGCGCCAGCCGGAACACCGAGGTCTTGGCCACGTCCTTGATGACGGCAAAGCCGCCGGCCATGTCGCCGTACAGTGTGCAGTAGCCGGTGGCCATCTCGCTCTTGTTGCCGGTGGTCAGCACCAGCGCGCCGGTCTTGTTGGAGATGGCCATCAACAGCGTGCCCCGGATGCGGGCCTGGATGTTTTCCTCGGTCGTATCCTCCGCCAGTCCGGCAAACTGCGGCCCCAGCGAGGCCTTGAAGGCCTCGAACTCGGGCAGGATGGAAATCTCGTCGTAACGCACACCGAGCCGGTTCGCCATGTCGCGCGCGTCGATCCAGCTGATGTCCGCCGTGTACGGCGAGGGCATCATCACGGCGCGCACCCGGTCACGGCCCAGGGCATCGACCGCCACGGCCAGCACCAGGGCCGAGTCGATGCCGCCGGACAAGCCCAGCAGCACCCCGGGGAAGCCGTTTTTGCCGATGTAGTCGCGAACGCCCAGCACCAGCGCATCCCACAGGTCGGCGTCCCGGCTGCGCTCGGGCAGCATGCCCGATTTGATTTCGATAGCGTCTGCTGACCGGCTGACGCTAGAGAAGTACAGTTTTTCCTCAAAACTGGGGGCCCGTCCGGCAATCTCGCCCCGGGCATCGACGACAAAGGAGTGCCCTTCGAACACCACCTCGTCCTGCCCGCCCACGAGGTGGGCGTAGACCAGTGGCAGCCTGCATTCACGCACCCGCTCGCGCATCATTGCTTCGCGCTCGTAGCCCTTTCCGACGTGGAACGGCGAGGCGTTGATGACCGCCAGCAACTCGGCCCCCGCTTCTTTGGCGAGCCGCGTCGGCGCCTCGAACCAGGCGTCCTCGCAGATCAGCAGGCCGACCTTGAACCCGCCCGCTTCGAAGACGCAGACCTCACGACCGGGCGTGAAATAGCGTCGCTCATCGAACACCTGGTAGTTCGGCAGCTCCCGTTTGGCGTAGGTGGCCACCACCTCGCCAGCGCGCAGCACACTGGCCGCGTTCAGACGGTCCTGGATGGCCACGCTGCGCGTGCGCCGGTCGCCGCCGGTCGGATGACCCACCACGACGGTCAGGTCTTTCAGCGCCGCGAGCTCAACGGCCACCCGTTTCACGGCATCATGGCAGGCCGTGATGAAGGCGGGACGCAGGAACAGGTCCTCGGCGGCGTAGCCGCAGATCGACAGCTCGGGTGTCAGCACCAGGCGCGCGCCCTCGGCGTGGGCGCTTCGCGCGGCGTCGATGATCTTCTGCGCGTTGCCGGGAAGATCGCCCACCACGAAGTTGAGTTGGGCGACACAGATCTTGAGAGTCATACAGGTGCAGGAAAACGAATCGATGACCGCGAACGCCGCGAGGGCGGCAACCGGACGGTCTGGCGCAGACGCAAACGATTATGTCACCCGGGTGTTTCACACGCCGGCCCAGGTGAACGCGACGCAATGGAATGCGCTGCTGGCGGCGCAGACCCTGCCCACGCCCTTCATGCGCCACGAGTACCTGGCCGCGCTGCACGACAGCGGCAGTGCCTGCCCCGACACCGGATGGACCCCCCGTTTCCTCGCCGTGTGGCAGGGTGACGCGCTGGTCGCAGGCTGCCCGCTGTACCTCAAAGACCATTCCTACGGCGAATACGTGTTCGACTGGGCCTGGGCGAACGCCTACGCGCAGCATGGCCTCGCCTACTACCCGAAGGCGCTGGTGGCGGTGCCTTTCACGCCGGTGCCGGGCACCCGCCTGCTCGCCCGCGACGCGGCGGCACGCCAGGCGCTGGTGCAGGCACTGCTCGGGTGGTGCCGCGAGCAGGCTTTGTCGTCGCTGCACATCCTGTTCGCGTCCGACGAGGATCTGGCCGTGTGCGATGAAGCGGGTCTGCTGCGACGCTACACCGCGCAGTTTCACTGGAAGAACGAGTCACCTCCGTTTGCGACGTTCGAGGCATTTCTGGCCAGCCTGAACCAGGACAAGCGCAAGAAGATCCGCCAGGAGCGGCGCAAGGTGGCCGCGGCGGGCGTGAGCTTCCGGTGGGCGCAGGGCACCGACATCCGCCCCGCCGACTGGGACTTTTTCTACCGTTGCTACGAGCGCACCTACCTCGAACACGGCAACGCGCCCTACCTGAGCCGGGATTTCTTCCACCGCATGGCGCAGGACATGCCGGAGCACTGGCTGCTCTTCGTGGGCGAGCGCGGCGGGCGGCCGATCGCATCAAGTTTGATAGCGCTCCATGGCCATTCCACGCTGGTAGCAGGCCAATTTGACCTTGAAAATCGGCACCAACCGCCCCCCGACGACCGCTGCGCGACCCCGGAACCGCCCACCGTGGCCTACGGGCGCTACTGGGGCGCGCTGGAGCGCGTGGACTGCCTGCATTTCGAGGCCTGCTACTACCAGCCGCTGCAGTGGTGCATCGAACACGGCGTGCAGCGCTTCGAGGGCGGCGCCCAGGGCGAGCACAAGATGGCGCGCGCCCTGCTGCCGGTGCGGGCCACCAGCGCGCACTGGCTCGCGCACCCGCGCTTTGCCGACGCGGTGGCGCAATTCCTGGCGCGCGAAGGCCGGGGCGTCGACGCCTACCTGGAGCAACTGCAGGCCCGCAGCCCACTGAAGAAGCCGGCGCCGGGCCGCTGATACGGGTTTGCATTCAAGCGTAGAACAAGGCGCAAAGCCGAAGACAGTGCTGTAGCACGGCGAGGCGAAGCAACGAAGATATGCGTTTGAAGGCGAATCCGTATGAGGCCCGCCGCGCGGTGCTACGCGGTCTGCAGCAGCGTCGCCACCGTCTCGCCGATCGCCAGGCAACTGGTCAGTCCCGGCGACTCGATGCCGAACAGGTTGACCAGCCCCGCCACGCCATGCTCGGCAGGGCCCTGGATCAGGAAATCGGCAGCCTCCTGCCCCGGGCCGGTGATCTTGGGCCGGATGCCGGCGTAGCCCGGCACCAGCGCGCCATCCGGCAAGGCCGGCCAGTAACGGCGCACCTCGGCGTAGAAGGCCTCGCCGCGCGCCGGATCGACCACCAGATCGTCGGCCGCGTCCACCCACTGCACATCGGGCCCGAACTTGGCCTGGCCGCCGAGGTCGATGGTGAGGTGAACGCCCAGGCCGGCCGCCTCGGGCACCGGGTAGATCAGGCGTTGAAACGGCGAGCGCCCGGACAGGGTGAAGTAGTTGCCCTTGGCGAAGTACGCGCCCGGCACCCGCCGCTGATCCAGGCCTTCGAAGCGCCGCGCCAGTGCGGGCGCATGCAATCCGGCCGCGTTGACCACGCTGGTCGCCAGCAGTTCGGTGCCGTCGTCCGCTACAACAACCATAGCTTCCCGTGGCCGTTCGACGCTGGGATAGGCCCGATCGACCCCTGAATTCAGGGCCAGCAGGCCGCCCGCGTGCTCCAGATCGCCCAGCAGGGCCAGCATCAGACCATGGCTGTCGACAATACCGGTGCTGGGCGAGTGCAGCGCGGCCACGCAGGCCAGCTCGGGCTCCAGCGCACGCGCCTGCGCGCCATCCAGCCAGGTCAGGTCATGCACGCCGTTGGCCGCGCCCTTGTCCTGCAGGGTGCGCAGGTAGCCGCGTTGGGCGTCACTGGTGGCCACCACCAGCTTGCCGCAGCGCCGGTGCGCAATACCGCGCTCGGCGCAGTAGGCATAGAGCAGTTCCTTGCCTTGGACGCACAGGCGCGCCTTGAGCGACCCCTGCGGGTAATAGAGGCCGGCGTGGATGACCTCGCTGTTGCGCGAGCTGGTGCCGGTTCCGATGGCGTCAGCCGCTTCCAGCAGCATGACTTCGCGCCCTTGCAAGGCCAGCGCGCGCGCCACCGCCAGCCCCACGACGCCCGCGCCGATCACCACCACGTCCACCCGGTCCATGTCCATTCCCCTTCAGCCCTGCTCGAAACCCTCGATCACGTTCACCGCGTTCACGCCCAGTTCGGCCGCGGCATAGCCTCCTTCGAGCACGAACGCGGTCGGCAGGCCCAACCGGGCCAGCCGTTGCCCCAGCCGAGAAAAATCGTCCGACTGCAGCGCAAAGGCGGAGATGGGGTCGCCCGCGAAGGTGTCCAGCCCCAGCGAGACCACCAGCGCGTCGCCGCCATGCCGGGCGATGCGGGCACAGGCCCGCTCCAGCGCCTCGAACCACGCCGTCGCCGGGCTGCCCGCGGGCAACGGCAGGTTCAGGTTGAAACCTTCGCCCGCGCCGGTCCCGGTCTCGTCGGCATGGCCCAGGTAGAACGGGTATTCGGTACAAGGGTCGCCATGCAGGCTCACGAACAGCACGTCCGGCCGGTCGTAGAAGATGCTCTGGGTGCCGTTGCCATGGTGGTAGTCCACATCGAGCACCGCGACCCGCGCGCAGCCCTGCTCGCGCAGAGCCTGCGCGGCCACCGCCGCGTTGTTGAGAAAACAGTAGCCGCCCATGAAGTCCGCGCCGGCATGGTGACCCGGTGGGCGGGTGGCACAGAACACGGCCCGTTCGCCTGCGGCCAGGCAACGCGCGGCGCCCAGGGCGGCATCCGCGCCGGCCTTGGCCGCCGCCCAGGTTCCGGCCGACAAGGGCGATCCGTTGTCCATCGAATACAGACCGAGTCGCGCAATGAAGTTGTCCGGCTCCAGGTCGCTGCGCAGCGTGCGCACCGGCCAGACCGACGGAAACGGCTGACGCGCGGCGTTGTCCGGATCCAGCGCCACCCAGTCGGCCCAGGCCCGCTCCAGGAAGGCCAGGTAGCGCGCGCTGTGAACCAGCGCCAGCACACCGCGGCTGTCGGCCTCGGGCGCGCGCAGCGCATGGCCGCGCGCCAGCAGCTGCGATCGAACGAAATCTGCGCGCGCGGGGGTTTCGAAGCACGGCACACGCTCGCCACGGAAGAACTCGAACGCGGGCGCATGCAGCACGTGCCGGTCGGAAAAGTAGGTGATCATGCCGGGAAGGCCACTGGCTGGGCGCTGAAGGCCGACCTCCGGTTCAGAGCCGGCGCGGGTCGGTCCGCAGCAATCGATCGACCAGTGAGCGCAGGTGCGCCTGCAAGGCTGCGAACCCGTCGTGCACGGCCAGCGACGATTCGTCCATGTAGAGCTTGCGGTTGATCTCGAGCTGGATGCTGTGCCGGTGTTCGGCGGGCCGGCCATGTCGGCGCACCAGTTCGACACCCTTGTAGGGGTGGTTGTATTCCACCGTGTAACCGAGCCCGCGCAGGTGCTCGTACACCAGACGGGCCAGCGCCGGGCTGGACGTGGTGTCGTCGCGGTTGCCGACCACAAAGTCCGCGTGCACCAGGCCGGGGTAGTCGGTTGCATGGCTGGCCGCCACCGCCGGCATCGAGTGGCAATTGAGATGGATGCTGAAGCCGTGGCGCGCGTGCGCCGCGTCGATCGCCTCGGCCACCGCCGCATGGTAGGGCCGCCAGCAGGTGTCGATGCGGGCCTGCACCTCGGCCACGCGCAGTTTGCGGTCATAAAGCGGTGCCCCGTCATCGGTGCAGCGCCAGATCAGGCCTTTGCCGAGCCGCACCTTGGACAGTACCGCCGGGTCGGTGGCCACGGGGCCGGGCCAGGGCGCGTCCAGCATGGCCACATCGACCTCGGTCGTGTCGCGGTTCGCGTCGAGGTAGCTGCGCGGGAAATGCGCCTCGATCCAGGCCGCCCCCAGCGCCGACACAAAGGCGTAGAGCTTTTCGACATGCGTGTCTTCGGCCCGGCGCAGCAGCGCGCGCTCACAGACCGTGCCAAAGTCGTCGGGGTAATCGGTACCGCTGTGCGGCGAATCGAGCACCAGCGGTGTGGCGCCCGGCAGGTAGGTCACGAAGGGCATGCGGCCATTGTGACGCAAGGACGACAGCCCGGCCAGAACCCCTGCGGCAAACTGCCGGCTTTCGCCACCTGCATCAGGAGATTCCATGGATCTGTTCAAGCTCACCGGCAAGGTCGCCATCGTCACCGGCTCCAGCCGCGGCATCGGGCGCTCGATCGCCATTCAGCTGGCGCAAGCCGGCGCCCGCGTCGTCGTCTCCAGCCGCAAGCTGCCCGCCTGCGAAGACGTGGTGAAGACGATCCGCGATGCCGGCGGCGACGCCATGGCGATCGCCGCCAACATCTCCGACAAGGCGCAGCTTGAAGCCCTGGTGGCCCAGACCCGCGCCGCCTGGGGCGGCATCGACATCATGGTCTGCAATGCCGCCACCAACCCCTACTACGGCCCCATGACCGGCCTGAGCGACGAGGTGTTCGACAAGATCATGCGCAACAACGTGTTGTCCAACGCCTGGCTGTGCAACCTGGCCTATCCCGACATGAAGGCGAAGAAGGACGGCGCGATCGTCATCGTCTCGTCGATCGGCGGGCTGCACGGCTCCGCGATCATCGGCGCCTACAACATCTCCAAGGCCGCCGACATGCAGCTGGCGCGCAACCTCGCCGTGGAATGGGGGCCCGACAACATCCGCGTCAACTGCATCGCGCCCGGCCTGATCCGCACCGACTTCGCCAAGGCGCTGCACGAGAACCCGGTTCTGCGGGCCAAGGTGGAGGGCGAGACGCCCCTGCGCCGCATCGGCGAGCCCGACGACATCGGCGGCATTGCCGTGATGCTGGCCAGCGCAGCGGGGCGTTACATCACCGGCCAGACCATCGTGGCCGACGGCGGCATGATGATCCGCTGAAGCCGCTCGCCCAATAAAAAAGGTTCTTCACGTATTACCGGGGAAGGCCGCTTTGATTTTGAGAAAGAAGTAGTCGGTGTTGCGATAGCCGAAGGCCATGCGCTTGATCAGCTTGATCTTGTTGTTGATGCCCTCCAGGATGGCGGTATGCATAGGCCAGCGCACCCGGCTGAGGATTCCTCTCCAGTAGGGCTTGAGCAGATCGGCGAAGCGTACGAGCGCCGGGATTTCGCTCTGACGGGCATGCTGGAGCCACTGCTTCCAGCGTCGGCGCCACTCCCAGGCGCTGGGAGCCGTCCAAAGCGACTTGAGCGCATCCTTCATGATGTAGACCGTCATCAACGACAGGTTGGCTTGCAGGACCTCGTTGAGATGGATCTGCTGAGTGGGCTCAAGACGGGCGGGGTTTCGCAGAAGCAGCCAATGCGCCTGCTTGATGACGCGCCGCGCAGGCTTGTCATGGCGTAACTGGTTGGCCGCATCCACCCGCACGCGACTGATGACTTCACGGCCATACTTGGCCACCACGTGAAAGAGGTCGTAGACGATGCGCGCGCGGGGACAGTGCTGGCGCACCTCCAGGTCATAGGCGGTGTTCATGTCCATGGCCACGGCCTGGATACGCGCACAGCCGTCAGGACCCAGGCTGCTGAAGAACTCGCGCACAGAAGGCTGCGAGCGGCCAAGACCGATCCACAGCACCCGCTTGGTGTCGGCATCGAGCACCACGCTGGCGTAGCGGTGGCCCTTGTGCAGGGCAAACTCATCCATGATCAGGCGCCGGGGCTGGGCAGGCGCCAGTTCGCTCAGACGTTGGCACAAATGACGACGATCGATCTCGCGCACCGTGCTCCAGTGCAGATCAAAGAGTTCGGCCACATGCGCCACGGGCAACTTGGCGCAACCCAGGGCCACGGCCTGGGCCAGACGTTGGGTGACGCGTTGGTAGCGCGACAGCCAATCAATGCGCGCCAGGCGAGGGCCACAATCCGGGCAGGCCAGGCGCCGGGTGAGCACCTGCAGTCCCACCACGCGTCCCAGCATGGGCAGATCGCGCACGCGGCGCCACTGGCTGTCATGCACGCATGCGCACGTGCGGCCACAGTCGCTGCATACCAAGGCAGTGGTTTCGTCGGGCTCCAGCCGTACCAGGACCTGACGATCCTGAATCTGCAAATCCGTAATCCGGTAACCCGGCCAGAAGGCCGATAAGCCGATAAGCTGTGACATGGGAGCGGTCTCCAGGACGTTGATGGGTTGGTCGCACAACCATCTTCCCCGAAGATGCACCGCTCCCCTCTATTGCCTTTCTTCACTCAATTCCGTGAAGAACCATAAAAAAGGCCCCGCCATGCGGGGCCTTTTTTTGGTGACAGGAACCGCCTGCGCAGCCCCGACCGGCTCCGCCGGTCAGCCCATGTGCAGGCCGCCGTTGACCGAGAAGTCGGCACCGGTCGCGTAGCCGCCCTCGTCGGACGCCAGCCAGGCGATGATGGAGGCGATTTCGCTCGGCTCGCCCAGGCGCTTGACCGGCACGGTACCGATGATCTTGTCCAGCACGTCCTGGCGGATGGCTTTGACCATGTCGGTGCCGATGTAGCCGGGGCTCACAGTGTTGACCGTCACACCCTTGGTGGCCAGTTCCTGCGCCAAGGCCATCGAGAAGCCGTGCATGCCGGCCTTGGCGGCCGAGTAGTTGGTCTGGCCGGCCTGGCCCTTGTTGCCGTTGACCGAGGAGATCTGGATGATGCGGCCCCAGCCCTTTTCAACCATCTCGGGCACAACCTGCTTGGTCACGTTGAACATGGAGTTCAGGTTGGTGTCGATGACGGCGTCCCAGTCCTCGCGGGTCATCTTCAGGAACATGCGGTCGCGCGTGATGCCGGCGTTGTTGACCAGCACGTCGATGGCGCCATGTTCGGCTTTGGCCTTGCTGAAAGCTTCGACCGTGGAGTTCCAGTCGGCCACGTTGCCGACGCTGGCGTAGAACGTGAAGCCCAGCGCCTTTTGCTCGCCCAGCCACTTTTCGAAATCGCGCGTCGGGCCGCAACCGGCGATGACCTTGAAGCCGTCCTTGTGCAGGCGCTGGCAGATGGCGGTACCGATGCCACCCATGCCACCGGTGACGTACGCAACTTTTTGACTCATATCGTGCTCCTCATTGTGTGAAAAAAAAGATGGATGCCAGCCCCACCCTGAAGCAGGCGTGCCGGCATTGTCGGCCGGAAATCAGCGCTCCAGTGCGAGGGAAACCCCCATGCCACCGCCGATGCACAGGGCCGCGAGACCCTTCTTCGCGTCGCGGCGCTGCATCTCGTGCAGCAGCGTGACCAGGATGCGGCAGCCGGATGCGCCGATCGGGTGGCCGATGGCGATCGCACCGCCATTGACGTTGACCTTGGCCGGGTCGATGTCCAGCGCCTTGTTCACGGCGCAGGCCTGGGCGGCAAACGCCTCGTTGAGTTCGAACAGGTCGACATCGGCCGCCTTCCAGCCGGCGCGGGCCAGCGCCTTCTGCGACGCGGGCACCGGGCCCATGCCCATGGTGGCCGGGTCCAGGCCGCTGGTGCCGAAGGCCGCGATCCGCGCCAGAGGCTTGAGGCCCAGCGCGGCGGCCTTCTTCGCGCTCATCACCACCACCGCGGCGGCGCCGTCATTGATGCCGGACGCGTTGCCCGCCGTGACCGTGCCCGCCTTGTCGAAGGCGGGGCGCAGGCCGGCCAGCGCTTCGGCATTGGTCTTCTTGTTGATGAACTCGTCAGCGTTGAAGAGGATCGGATCGCCCTTCTTCTGGGCGATGGAGACGGTGACGATTTCGTCGGCAAACTTGCCGGCCGCCTGTGCCGCCGCCGCCTTGGTCTGGCTGGCCAGCGCCAGGGCATCCTGCATCTCGCGCGTGATGCCGTGCGCCTTGGCCACGTTCTCGGCGGTCACACCCATGTGGTACTGGTTGTAGACGTCCCACAGGCCATCGACGATCATGGAGTCGACCATCTTCCAGTCGCCCATGCGCTGGCCGTCGCGCGAATTCTGCAGCACGTGCGGGCTCGCGCTCATGTTCTCCTGACCGCCGGCGACGACGATCTCGCTGTCGCCCCAGGCCACGGCCTGCGCCGCCAGCATGACGGCCTTCAGGCCGGAGCCGCAGACCGCGTTGATCGTGAGCGCCGGGGTTTCCTTGGCGAGCCCCGCCTTCATCATCGCCTGCCGCGCCGGGTTCTGGCCTACACCGGCGGCCAGCACCTGGCCCATGATGACTTCGCCGACCTGGTCCAGCCCGACGTTGGCGCGCGCCAGCGCCTCCTTGATGACGATGCTGCCCAGTTCGCTGGCCGGCACCTTGGCCAGCGAGCCGCCGAACTTGCCGACCGCGGTGCGTGCGGCCGAAACGATGACGATGTCTTCCATGGGGATCTCCTGTGGTTGTGGTTGACCTGTTGCGTGGCTTGCGTTGAGCGTTGCGGACCGGGTGCATCGCGCCAGGGCGGCTCACGCCGAACCCTGGACGCGCGACACCCGGTCGACGTCAGGCCTTGGCCTTGACGTAGCGCCCGGGTGCCGGCTCGATGACCTTGTACTTCGGCCCCTTGCCGTACGTCTTGGGCGCGGCGATCTGCTTGCCGGCATGGCCCTTGAGCCAGTCCGACCAGTCGGTCCACCAGCTGCCAGGCGACTCGGTGGCGCCGGCAATCCATTCCGCGGCGGTCTTGGGGAACTTGCCGTCTTCACGGGTCCAGTGGCTGCGTTTTTTCGCGGCCGGCGGGTTGATCACGCCGGCGATGTGGCCGGAGGCGCCCATCACGAAGCGCTTCTTGCCGGGGAACACCTGGGTCGATCCGTAGGCTCCGCCGATCGGCACGATGTGGTCTTCGCGCGAGCCATAGATGTACATCGGGATGTTCACCTGGTTCATGTCGACCTTGACGCCGCACACCGTGGCCACCCCGGGTTTGATGAGGTTGTTTTCGAGGTAGGTGTTGCGCAGGTACCAGGCGTAGAACGGGCCCGGCAGGTTGGTGCTGTCGCTGTTCCAGTACAGCAGGTCGAACGGTGGCGGCGTCTCGCCTTTCAGGTAGTTGCCCACCACGTAGTTCCAGACCAGGTCATTCGGACGCAGGAAGCTGAAGGTCGAGGCCAGGTCCTGCCCCTTGAGCAGACCGCCCTTGCCCATCTGCACCTCACGGAACCTGACAAAGGCCTCGTCGATGAACACATCCAGGATACCGGTGTCGGTGAAGTCGACCAGGGTGGTCAGCAGCGTCGCACTGGCCGCGGGCTTTTCGCCACGGGCCGCTAGCACCGCCAGGGCCGTGCTCAGGATCGTGCCGCCCACGCAGAAGCCCAGCGTGTTGATGGTCGGCGCGCCGGTGATGTCCTGCACGGTGTGAATGGCCTTGATCGCGGCATCTTCGATGTAGTCGTCCCAGGTCTTGTCGGCCAATGAGGCGTCGGGGTTGCGCCAGCTCACCACGAAGGTGCGATGCCCCTGGGCCACCGCGTAGCGGATGACCGAGTTCTCGGGCTGCAGGTCGAGGATGTAGTACTTGTTGATGCACGGCGGCACCAGCAGGAACGGGCGCTCGTAGACCTTGGCCGTCAGCGGCTTGTATTCGATCAGCTGGAACAGCTCGTTCTCGAACACGATGGCGCCTTCGGTCGTGGCGACGTTGCGCCCGACTTCGAACAGGCTCTCGTCGGTCATGGACACATGGCCCTGGCGGATGTCGCCCAGCAGGTTCTGCATGCCTTTGGCGATGCTCTCGCCCTGTGTGTCGATCGCTTTTTTCTGGGCTTCCGCGTTCATCGCCAGAAAGTTGCTCGGCGCCGAGGCGGCCATCCATTGTTCGACCGCGAAACGGATGCGGTTGCGCGTCTTGGCGTCGCTCTCCACCGCTTCGGCCAGGCCCATCAGCGTGCGCGAATTCAGCAGGTAGCTGGCGGCGGAGAACGCGGCCATCGGGTTCTGGTTCCACGCATCGGCGGCAAAGCGCCGGTCCTTGACGGCTGGCGCACCCGCCAGGGCCTGGTTCCAGAGCTCCGAGGCCTCTTTCAGGTACTGCTGCTGCACGGCCTGCAGCTTGTCCGGCGAGAATTGAATCTGCGGCGGTGCCTGAACACCGGACAGGCCGGGCATCGCCGACGACAGGCCGCCCAGGTCCATGTTCTGAAACGCCTGAAACGCCTGGTTCCAGCCTTCCGACAGGGTTTGCTGAAACTGCTGCGTGGCTTGCGCCCACGATTCGTTCGAGTGTGGAATCACGTTGTCTCCTGCGCGGTAGGCTTATTGGTGAAAACCCGGAGTATCCCTGCGGTCCCCTTCAATTTTCTGACATTTCCTGTGCACGCGTATGGCCCTCTACATCATCGCCATCGGTTGGCTGTATGTCGCGCTCATGATGAGCGTGGCCGAAGCCACCCACACCACCGGCACCGTGCTGGGGGCCATCGTCACCTTCGTGCTCTACGGGTTGTTGCCGGTGGCCTTGCTGTTGTACATCCTGGGCACGCCGGCACGCCGCCGGGCACACCGCGCCCGGCAGGCACGGACGCCCGCCAACGCGGAGTCGGTTGCAGCAGCCTCGCCTGAAAGCGACGGTCCCGGCGCATCCCCTGGAACGACCGAAGCGGGGCCCGGCGGCCATCCGCCCGACGCTCGGTGAGGCTTGGGCGCACGCTCAGGGCTTGACCACGTCGCGGATTTCGATCTTCAGGCCCGAGGCGCCGACCGGCACCGGCTCGGACTGTCCGGCGAGATCGCCGCTCTGGCGCATCGCGTTGCCGCTCTTGCTGATCCGCGCCTCGATCACCACGGTCCCGGCACCGGACAGCGTCGCGGCCGGCGACATCGACGAACTGTCGTCGAGCGAGAACTGGATCGGAAGGTCGCGCACATTCTTGCGCAGGATGGCCACCGGCATGCCGCGCCCGGCCGACGGCCGCGCAAGGATGAACACGGTGTCGTCCGGTGCGGCCAACTTGGCCAGGGCCGGCGCCAGGCTGACCACGCCGCTGACCGTCTTGGCGCCCGCCGCGGGCGTCGCACCGGCAGAACCGGACGGCGCCGCGCCACTGCTCGCCTTGGCGGTGGTGGCGGGGAGGCCGCCCAGCTCGCGCGCCTCCTTCAGCCCGGCGGCCATCTCGCGCACGTACTCGCTGTCGGGTGGGCCGATGTCGACCAGGTGCTGCCAGTATTTCACTGCGCCGGCGTAATCCTTGCGGATGAATGCGTCGGTACCGGCCAGGGCCAGCGCCTTGAGGTTGTTCGGATCCACCTGCAAGGCCTTGCGGACCCACTTCATCGGCTCCCCGCTGAGGGTCATGTTGTTGTTGACCGCCATCGAATCCGCGTAGTCGGCCAGAACCTGCGCATCGTCGGGGCGCAGCGCCACCGCACGTTCGTAGGCCTTCAGGGCGTCGGGGTACTGCCCCACCACCGTGTACGAACGCCCCAGCATCACCCAGCCTTCCACGTTCTCGGGCTGCTCCTTGAGCCGGTCGGCCAGCTTCTGGATCATCCCCAGAAACTCTTCCTTGCCGATCGCGTGCCCTTCGCCGCTCGCCGCCGCTGCCGCGGCAACCCGCTCGCGCGCGCCCGGGCCGAGCCATTCCGGCGAACCTTTCCACGCATAGCCTGCGCTGGCCAACACGACGACGCCCGTCACGAGCAGGAGCACCAGTTTGCGCGACGGCCGGGCCTCGACGGCGCCCATGGACGACCCGGCGGGCTTTGCCGATGCGGCGGCAACGGGCTTGCCGGCCTTGGCGCGCTTGCCTGCCTTGCCACGGCCCTCCGTGGCAGGCGCCTCACCCCCCTCCTGCAGGACGGCGTCGAGCAGGCTTTTCTCCAGGGCTGCGCGCCGGGCCTCGAATTGCCCGTCCGACACGGCGCCGCGGGCGTGATCCGCCTTGAGGTCGAGCAGTTGCTGTTTGAGCGTGGCGACGGTGTCAGTCATGGGGGCCGCTGGTCCTGGTGCGGGCCGGTGCGTCGGAGGCTGCGACAACAGCGGTCTCGTCGTCCGGATCGGGTTCAAATTCGTCGGGTGACAGGCGGCTGCGCCGGCGCAGCACCACGTACAGCGTGACCAGTCCGCCCAGCAGCAACACCGCGGGGCCGAACCAGAGGATCAGGGTCGTACCCTTGAGCGGCGGCCGGTACAACACGAAGTCGCCATAGCGCGCGGTCATGTAGTCGATGATCATCTGGTCGGAGTCACCCCGCTTGAGCATCTCCTTGACCTGGTTGCGCAGGTCCACCGCCAGTTCGGCATGGGAGTCGGCGATGGTCTGGTTCTGGCACACCAGGCAGCGCAGTTCGGTGGCGATGCGCAACATGCGCGCCTCCAGCGCAGGGTCTTCGGCGGCGGGCACCGCCTCTTTTGCCTGAGCCCAGCCTGCCAGCAGCGCCAGGGTCAGAATCACCATCCATCTAGCCATTGAGTTGCCTCACGAGGGGTTCGATCTTGTCGCGGATCACTTCGGGTGTCAGCGGTCCGATGTGTTTCATGCGGATCACGCCGGCCTTGTCGATGATGAAGGTCTCGGGCACGCCGTAGACGCCCCAGTCGATGCCGACGCGACCGTCGGCGTCGAACAGCGAGGCCACATACGGGTCACCGAAGCGCGACAGCGTCTGCTGCCCCGCCGCGCGCGTGTCCTTGTAGTCCAGGCCGTAGATCGGAACGATCTTGCGCTTGGCCATTTCCACCAGATACGGATGCTCGTCGCGGCAGGCCGCGCACCAGGAAGCCCAGACGTTGAGCATCCAGACCTTGCCGAGCAGGTCTTCCTTGCGCACCTTCTGGGTCGGGTCGTCCAGGCGCGGCAGCTCGAAAGCCGGCGCCGGCTTGCCAATCAGCGGCGACGGCACTTCGCGCGGGTTCAGTCCAAGGCCCACCAGCAGGAAGCCCGCGAGCCCCAGGAAGATGGCCAGGGGAATCAGGAATTTGAGTTTCTTCATGCTGCGGCTCCCACCAGCGCGGCCCCGGGCTCCTCGGCGCGGCGGCGCGACCGGTAGCGCCGATCGGTCGCCGCAATGACGCCGCCCAGGGCCATGATCAGGCACCCGCCCCAGATCCAGTCGACAAAGGGCTTGACGTAGACACGCACGATCCACTCGCCGCCGCCCACCGGCTCGCCCAACGACACATACAGGTCGCGGGTGAAGCCGGTCGCGATCGCGGCTTCGGTCATCGGCATGGTCTGAACGCGGTAGATACGCTTTTCGGGCCGCATGTCGCGCAGGCGCCGACCGTCGTGGCTGACCTCGATCAGGCCCTGTGTGGCCGTGTAGTTCGGACCCGGCACCTCACGGGTTCCCCGGAAGGTGAAGGTGTAGCCGTTGATCGTGGTCGTGTCGCCGACGGCCATCTTGACGTCGCGCTCGACTTCGTAGGTCTTCACCATCGCCACCCCGATGCAGAACGCGGCCACCCCGAGGTGCGCCACCATCATGCCGACCATGGCGCGCGGGATCTGGCGCGCACGGCGCGGCGCATCCTTCCAGGTCGATCCCGCAGGGTGCAGTCGCTCATACAGATCGGTCAACACCGAGGTGACGATCCACCAGGCCATGAACAGGCCAATGGTGGTGGTCAGGGTGATGCGCCCGGCCAGCCAGCCCGTGGCCACCGCCACCACCACGCTCACACCGGCCGCCCAGCGCAGGCGGCGCGCGAGGTCCGGCAGGCTCGCTTCCTTCCAGCGGGCGAGCGGGCCGACGCCCATGAGAAAGATGGTGGGCGCCATCAGCGGCATGAACACCGCATCGAAATACGGCGGCCCAACCGAAATCTTGCCCATGCCCAGCGCGTCCAGCAGCAGCGGGTACAGCGTGCCCAGCAGCACGGCACCGGTGGCCACCACCAGCAGCACGTTGTTGCCCAGCAGGGCGGTTTCACGCGAGACCAGCGCAAAGCGGGCGCCCAGGCCGACCTTGGGTGCGCGCCAGGCGTACAGCGTCAGCGAGGCGCCCACCGCGATCGTCAGGAAGGCCAGGATGAACAGGCCCCGGCGCGGATCGGTTGCAAAGGCATGCACCGATGACAGCACGCCCGAGCGCACCAGGAAGGTCCCCAGCAACGACAGCGAAAACGCCAGAATGGCCAGCAGCACCGTCCACGATTTGAAGCTGCCGCGCTTTTCGGTCACCGCCAGCGAGTGGATCAGGGCCGTGCCGACCAGCCAGGGCATGAACGAGGCGTTCTCGACCGGGTCCCAGAACCACCAGCCGCCCCAGCCCAGCTCGTAATAGGCCCACCAGCTGCCCAGCGCGATGCCGATGGTGAGAAACGCCCAGGCGGCGGTGGTCCACGGGCGCGTCCAGCGCGCCCAGGTGGTGTCGAGGTTGCCGCCGATCAGCGCCGCGATCGCGAAGGCATAAGCCACCGAAAAACCCACATAGCCCATGTACAGCAGCGGCGGATGCAGCACCATGCCGGGGTCCTGCAGCAGCGGGTTCAGGTCGCGCCCATCGGCGGGCACATCGAACTGGCGGTCGAACGGGTTGGAGGTCAGCAGCAGGAACAGCAGGAAACCCAGGCTGATCAGGCCCATCACCGCCAGCGTGCGCGCCACCATCGGCATCGGCATGCCTTTGCTGAAGCGCGCGACCGCCGCAGACCAGACGCTGAGCATGAACACCCACAGCAGCATCGAGCCCTCGTGGCTGCCCCAGGACGCCGCGATGCGGTACGGCAACGGCAGGGAACTGTTGGAGTTGCGCGCCACGTTGATGACCGAGAAGTCGTTCATCACGAACGAGGCCCCCAGGCACAGGTAGGCCAGGGTGACCAGCGCCACAAGAAGGTAGGCGCAGGGGCGAACGAGCGCCATCCAGTCCGTCCTGCCGCGCGCCGCGCCGGCCAGCGGATACGTGCCCATGACCAGGCTCACGCCCAGGGCCAGCCACAAGAGGAAGTGTCCGATCTCGGGAATCATTGCTTGCCATCCTTGGCCACCGATGCGCCCAGTTTCGCGTTGACGTCGCCGGCTTTCTTCACGGCCTCCGCCGCTTCGGGGGGCATGTAGTTCTCGTCATGCTTGGCCAGCACCTCGCGCGCCTCGAAAACCCCGCCGTTCATCTGGCCCTGGGCAACCACGCCCTTGCCCTCCTTGAACAGGTCGGGCAGGATGCCCTGGTAGCGCACCGGCACGGTCTTGGCGGTGTCGGTCACGACGAAATGCACCACGACCCCGTCGCGCTTGACGCTGCCCGCCTCCACCAGGCCGCCGAGGCGGAAGGTGCGCGCCGTCGGCGCCTCCTTGGCAGCCACCTGCGACGGTGAATAGAAGAACACCAGGTTGCTCTGGAAGGCGTTCATCACCAGCGCCGCGGCGGCGGCGATGGCACACAGCACGCCGCCGGCAATCGCCAGTTTCTTGTGACGGGTTTTCATTCAGTCATCCTTTTCAAGCACATCACCAGCCTGCTCCAGCGCCCTGCGAAACCGGTGGCGTGCCAGCAGCGGCTCCCCCACCATCAGCACCAGCACCACGGCATAGGAACCCCAGACGTACAGGCCATAGCCGCCCATGGCAAAAAACTCCGACACGCTGCCCCAGTTCATGCCGCCTCCTTTGCCGCCAGATCGCGGACCCACTGCGCCTGGCGCTCACGCTCCAGGATGATCGCGCGGGTGCGCATGAACACCACCGCGAACGAATAGGCCCAGAACGCCACCGTCATCAGCAGCATCGCCTGCAGCATCGTCGCGGCCATCTTGGGCGCGGCCGTCATGCTGATGGTGGCGCCCTGGTGCAGCGTGTTCCACCACTTCACCGAGAAATAGATGATGGGCACGTTGATCGCACCCACCAGCGCCAGCAGCGCGCCGGCGTGGTCGGCGCGGCGCACGTCGTCAATGGACTCGACCAGGGCCATGAACCCCAGATACAGGAAGAGCAGGATTAGTTCCGAGGTCAGCCGCGCATCCCAGACCCACCAGGTGCCCCAGGTCGGCTTGCCCCACAGCGCGCCGGTCCACAGCGCCAGAAAGGTGAACATCGCACCGGTGGGCGCCAGCGCCCGCGCCACCATCGAGGCCAGCCGCGCGTTGGCCGCCCATCCGAACACCGCCCAGCCGGCCATCACCAGGTACAGGATCATCGACATCCAGGCCGCTGGCACGTGCACGAAGATGATGCGGTAGGAGTCGCCCTGCGTCGCATCCGTTGGCGCCACGAAGAAGCCGATGTACAGGCCGGCCACGGCAAAGCCGATGGCGATGAGCCAGAGCCAGGGCAGCAGAAAGCCACTCAGCGCATAAAAGCTCGAGGGCGCCGCGAACATGTTCAGACGGATGGAACGGTTCATTCGGGAGCAGGAAAAATCATGACATCGATATGCGCAGCGCCGCCGCCGCCGCAGGCGGCGCCGCCACCAGCGACAGTAACAGCAAGGCGCCCAACAAGGACAGGTGGCCGCTGGCCGACAGGCCCATGTCCACCATGCCCACCGCGCCGGCCCCGAAGATCAGCACCGGAATGCACAGCGGCAGCACGATCAGCAGGATCAGCACCCCGCCGCTGCGCAGCCCCAGCGTCAGCGCGGCGCCGATGCCGCCCAGCAGGCTGAGCACCGGCGTACCCAGCAGGAGGCCCGCCACCAGGGTGAGGATCGAGTTGGCGTGCATGTCGAACAGAACGCCCAGCACCGGTGCGGCCAGAATCAGGGGCAGGCCGGTCAGGATCCAGTGCGCCAGCGCCTTGCCGGCCACAATGAAAACGGCCGAATGCCGCGACAGCAGCATCTGCTCCAGCGAGCCGTCCTGGAAATCGCTGGCGAACAAGGTGTTGAGCGACAGCATCGCGGCCAGCAGCGCGCAGACCCAGACCACGCCCGGCGCAATCTGGCGCAGCACCTGGGGCTCCGGGCCCACGCCGAGCGGAAACAGGCTGGCCGCGACGATGAAGAACACCACCGGCAGCAAGGCCTCGAAACGCCTGCGCCCGGCCAGGCGCAGGTCGCGGCCCGCGACCAGCGTGAAGACCCCGCCGCTCAAGAAGCGCCCTCCACCGGAAGCTCCAGTTCGGTCACGAGGTTCTCTGGCAGGCCCAGCGCCAGGTGCGAGGTCAGCAGCACGCTTCCGCCACGCGCCAGGTGTGCAACCAGCAGCCGGTTGACGGCCTCGATGCCATGGACGTCCAGCGCATCGAAGGGCTCGTCGAGCACCCACAGCGAGGGCTCGCGCTCCAGCGCCAGCCGGGCCAGCGCCACGCGCCGGCGCTGCCCTTGCGACAGCGTGCGCACGATGGCATGGCGCCGGTGGTGGATCGCCAGCGTGCGCAAGGCGTCCCGGATGCCCTGCGCGCTGCCTTCCAGGTCGTGCAGGCGGGCCAGAAAGACCAGCGACTCGGTAACCGTCAAGTCGTCCTTGAGCGCGTTGGCGTGCCCGATGTAGGCGCCCGGGCGGCCGCCCGCGAGCGTGAGCGTTCCGGCCTCGGGTCGCGACAGCCCGGCCACGATGCGCAGCAGGCTGGTCTTGCCGCTGCCGTTCTGACCGCGCAGCCAGACCAGTTCGCCCGGCTTCACCGAAAAACTGAAGTCGCGAAACAGCCACTCCTGACCGCGTCGGCAGGAGACATTCAACGCAACCAGGGACGCGGAAGCAGAAATCGGACAGTTTCCAGCAAGGTGGGACGGATGGGCCCGGCGTCGAATGCTCGGCGCTGCCTGCACCCACAGGTGCCGCTGCCGAGCCTCCGGGCCCGTTGAAGACCGGCGAATTTTACCGGGCACCCGGTGTTTCCCCCGCGGCCTGCGGGAAATACATTGATTCACATCAAGCCGTCAGCCACACGCAGGCGGCCAGGCGGCCGGTGCTGCCCAGGGCCGCCGCGTCGCGCCGGTGCGAAAAAAACCGCTCGGGCCGGCTGTACGTGCACCAGGCCGCGCTGCCGTCGTTGCCGGCGATGGCGGTGATGCCCAGCCGCCGCAGTCGCCGGCGCGCCAGACCCGCCAGGTCGGCCAGAAACTTGCCGCCACCCTGCGCGCGAAAACACGCCGACGCGCCTGCATCGGCTGCGCAGAATGCATCACGCACGTCCGCACCGACCTCGAACGCGTTGGCGCCGATGCACGGACCGAGCCAGGCCATCGTCTCGGACGCTATGCTTTCAATAGCTGCCCGTGGCCCGCTGACGCTGGGATCGTGCCAAAAAACATCGAAAAACGACTCCAGAACGCCGATTCGGCCGTCCCCGGCCAGCCCGCGCCACCCGCAATGCGCCGCGCCCACCCGGGTGCCCTGCCGGTCGGTCAACAGCACCGGCAGGCAATCGGCCACCATGATCGTGCAGGCCAGGCCCGGCACCGACGTCACCGCGGCATCGGCCACCGTGCCATCGGCCGCGTCCGCGGCCAGTTCGGCCACCGCGCTGCCATGCACCTGCTGCAGAAACACCGCGCGCGCCCCCAGGGCCTCGCACAGGGTCTGCCGGTTGGCCGCCACCGCGTCCGGCGCGTCGCGCACGTGGTCGCCCAGGTTCAGGCTGTCGAACGGCGGCGCCGACACCCCGCCGGCGCGCGTGGTGCAGACCGCGCGCACCGTGGCCGGCGCCGGCCATTGGGGAACGATCCAGTCCGGATGCAAAGCCACCACCGAACCCGTATCAGTTGTTCATGGTGCGTTGCACCATCCGCTGCGCATGAGCCACACGCGGCCTGGGCCAGGGCCGCCGCGCAAGGGCCGCCCCGCCGCGCTGGCGGCGTCCCCCTTTCCGCTTCGCGCAGCGAGGCGAGAGAAGGGGGAAGGCGCGAAGCGCCTCAGGGGGATGTTTCACTTCAGGCTTCGAAGTCGGGGCAGGCCGATGGCTGGGCCTTCTGGAAGGCGTCGAGCGCCATGCAGGCGTCGAACGCGGCCATGGTGCGCGGCAGGCCGTCGAAGTTCACGTTGAAACGCTTGCCATTGAAGATCTGCGGCACCAGGCAGCAGTCGGCCAGCGTGGGCGCGTCGCCATGGCAGTAGGTGGACGGCGCTTGCGCCGCAAGCTGGCGCTCGAACGCCTCCAGTCCGTCGCGCACCCAGTGGCGGTACCAGGTGTTCTTGGCGTCTTCGCTCAGGCCCAGGTCCTTGCCCAGGTACTTGAGCACGCGCAGGTTGTTCAGCGGATGGATCTCGCAGGCGATCGACTGCGCCAGCGCGCGCACCCGGGCCTTGCCCAGGGCGTCGGCGGGCAGCAGCGCGGGGCCGGGCTGCGTCTCGTCGAGGAACTCGATGATGGCCATCGACTGCGACAGGCGCGTGCCGTCGTCCAGCTCCAGCATCGGCACCAGCCGGTCGGCGGACACCGCGGCGTAGGCGTCGAGCTTGTGCTCGCCCTTGGCCAGGTGCACCGGCACGTAGTCGTAGGCCAGACCCTTGAGGTTCAGCGCGATGCGCACGCGAAACGAAGCGGAGGAGCGGAAGTAGTTGTAGAGCTTCATGGCGATCGGGGGAGCAAAGTTGGGCAGGAACGGCAAGGATAAACCGGATGCCCGGCGCGCACCGGCACGGCCGCGCGACAATGCCGCGACAACGCCATCCGCCCCGCACCGACCATGACCGCCCCACCCCACCCCGCCCCCGCCCGCATCACCGAGCCCGCGCGCGAGACGCCGGTTTTCGGCCGTTTCGACGTCGTGGTGCTCGGCGGCGGGCCGGCCGGCATCACCGCCGCGGCCGCCGCCGCGCGCGCCGGCCAACACACCCTGCTGGTCGAGCGCTACGGCTTTCTGGGCGGCATGGGCACGGCCGCGGGTGTGACCAACTTCTGCGGCCTGCATGCCAACGTGCACGGCGTGATCCGCCAGGTGGTGCACGGCCTGGCCGACGAGCTGCTCGATCGCATGCGCGCGCTGAACGGGCTCAACGAGCCGCATCGGCTGTTCGGCGGGCGGATCGCCGCGCAGGCCTACGACAACGCGGCCTTCAAGGTCGCTGCCGACCAGCTCGTGCTGGCCAGCGGCGCCCGACTGCTGTTCCATGCGCAGGCGGTGGGCGTGGTGATGAACGGCCCCGCCGAGATCGGTGCGCTGCTGATCGAAACCCGCTCCGGCCGGGCCGCCGTGCTGGCGCGCTGCTTCATCGACTGCTCGGGCGACGGCGACCTGGCCGCGCACGCCGGCGCCCCGTTCGAAAAAGGCCAAGGCGTCGATGGCACGGGCGAGGACATGATGTACCCGTCCACCATGTTCCGCGTGCACGGGGTGGACCCGGTGCGCGCCGGCGACGCCTGGAACCATTTCGGCCGCCTGATGGAAGAAGCCGAGGCCAGGGGGCGCAGTTTTCCCCGCAAGGCGCCCATCATCCGCCCGCAGAAGAACCCGGCCGAATGGCGCGCCAACGTCACCCAGCTCGCCAACGCCGACGGCAGCCCGGTGGACGGCACCGATGCGCTGCAGCTCAGCGCGGCCGAGATCGAGGGGCGGCGCCAGATCGTCGACTTCTTCCGCTTCCTGCGCGAATCGGCGCCCGGGTTCGAAACCGCCTACCTGCTCGAGATCGCGCCGCAGGTCGGCATCCGCGAAACGCGACGGCTCCAGGGCGTCTACCAGCTCAGCGGCGACGACGTGCTGCAGTGCGCGAGCTTTGACGACAGCATCGGCGTCAACGGCTGGCCGATCGAGGAGCACGCCGCCGGCACCGTGGTGTTCCGCTGGCCCGACGACCCCGATGGCCGTGGCTACAACCAGTTGCCGTACCGCATGTTGCTGCCCCTGCGCGTGGACAACCTGCTGGTGGCGGGCCGCTGCGCCTCGATGACGCATCGGGGCCAGTCGGCCGCGCGGGTTTCGGGCGCCTGCTTCGTGATGGGCCAGGCCGCCGGCACCGCCGCCGCGCTGGCCCACCAGGCCGGCGTGCGGGTGCGCGACCTGGACGTCAGCGCCTTGCAGGCGCGGCTGCAGGCCGACGGGGCCTGGCTCGGGTGAGTGCCCGAGCGGCCGACACCCGCAAACCACTTCAAAAACAATAGCTGCCCGTGGCCATTGCACGCTGGGATGGTGCTCATTCGATGCCTGAAAATGGCTCAAAACGGCGCCGGGCACGGCCCCACCGGCTATAAAGCGGGCTGGACCCGGCCACGGCGGCCCGGGCGACACACCCGCCACAGGATTGCACATGACCCAGGGCCACCAAGTCGTCGTCGGTGAATTCGCCGACAACCCCATGGACGCGGTGGCGCACCACCTGTCGCTCCAGCCCATGCCCCAGCCCGACCCGGCGCGCCTGGCGCCCCACGAGGTGCTCATCCGCATCCGAAGCGCCGCCGTGGGCTGGGTGGACCTGCTGATGACCAGCGGCCAGTACCAGCACATGCCCGAGCCGCCCTACACCCCCGGCATGGAGTACACCGGCGAGGTGCTGGCCACCGGTGCCGCCGTGGACCCGGCGCAGGTCCAGGTCGGTGACCGGGTGCTGGCCGACGGCCTGCAGGTCGGCCCGCGCTCGGGCGGCCGCTACCGGTCGCAAGGCGGTTTTGCCACCTACGCCGTGCTGCCCGCCAGCGCCGCGCTGCGCCTGCCCGACACGCTGTCGTTCGACGAGGGCAGCTGCCTGCTCGGCAACTACGAAACCGCCTACCACTGCCTCGTGGTGCGCGGGCGGCTGAAAGCCGGCGAGACCGTGCTGATCCTCGGCGCCACCGGCTCCACCGGGCTGGCCGCCGTGCACGTCGCCAAACTGATGGGCGCCACGGTGATCGCAGCCGGGCGGTCCGATGAAAAGCTCGCCGTCGTGAAGGCGCAGGGCGCGGACCACGTCGTCAACATCACCCACGCCGACGGCAGCCCCGGCGTGCGGCCTTTCAGAGGCGACGTCAAGGCGCTCACCGGCGACCGCGGCGTGGACCTGGTGTACGACGGCGTCGGTGGCGAGGTCTCGCTGGAAAGCCTTCGCTGCGTGGCCTTCGGTGCGCGCTTCGTGATCGTCGGCTGGGCCTCCACCCCCGCCGTGGCCAAGGGGCGCGGCCAGCGCGGCGCCCCCAACGCCAACCAGCTGCCCACCAACCTGATCATGATGAAAGGCCTGGACGTGCTCGGCGCGCCCATGGTCATCGCCACGCTCAACGACCCCTCGCTGCGGGCGCCCCGGCTGGCGCGCATCCTGCAATGGGTGGCGGACGGCCGCCTCAAGCCGCAGGTCTCGCGCACCTGGTCGCTGGCGGACTTCAAGGACGCGATGCGGGCCAAGTGGAACGGCGAGGTGATCGGCGGCTGCGTGCTGCACCCCTGAGCCGTCACGCCGACACCGGCCACCGCCCCGGCCCCGCGAACAACAGAAACAACACGGCCGAGGCCGGGAAGACGCTCGCCGCCGCCACCAGCCAGCGCCTGCGGCCCTCGGGCACAAACCCCGGCTGAGGCAAAGCGGCCGACAACAAAGCCGCGCCAGCCACCGCAATCGCCAGCCCCAGCAGCCAGGCCCCCAGCGAGGCCGCCGGTGCGCTCGTGCCGGGGTGCAGCCGGTGGATGAACACCGCAAACGCCAGGCTGCCGCCCTGGAACGCCGAAACCGCCACCAGCAGCGCGCCCAACCAGGCCATCCCGCCACCGCCTGTGGCCCGCGGGTCGTCATCCCGACCCGCGCGAAAGGCCGCGCCCACCACCACCAGGCCGATGGGAAACAGCAGCAGCCCGATCAGGCCCAGCATCACCAGCGGCGCCAGCGCGCCCGCCAGGGCCAGCGTGGCCAGGCCGGCGGCGAGGAGGCGGGCGGGGTTCTTCATGGGACCGATCAATGAGGCGGTTTCATTATCCCGCCGGTCCGGGGAGCGGCAAACCGCCGGCCAAATCGGTTCTAATGGCGCCCTGCCGCAGGGGCTGGTCCCCTGGCCGGCGCCGCGCCCCGGGCTGGAATCCGTTTCCGTGCCCGGGGTGGTGAACCCGCCCCTCCCCCGTGGATGACCGGCCCGGTCATCCGGCTCACGCCCCGTGGCGGGCGGGCGGCACCCCATCGATCACAAGGACCACCGCTTGCGCAAGGACTTCAGCCGTTCGACCCTCGTTCGCCTGCTCGGCGACTGGGCGCCCGTGCCCGCGCCCGATGTGCGGCAGGACTTTGCGCAGCGCCTGAGCCAGTGGGTGGGCGTGGCCGACGCGATCACGCTGCATGCGGCCCTCCAGGCCACGGGGCCGGCGCGCGCGCGGCAGCCCAGGGCTGCGCCCGCCGCAGACGCCGCCCACCTGCGCGCGCTGCTGCAACGCGTGCGTGCCGACCTGGCCGCAGCCGTCACCGTCAAGGCCCAGGCACCGGCACCGAACCCGCTGGCGCGGCACGCGCCGCCCGTGCCGGACCCCATGGACGACGCCGACGCCGGCTTCGCCCCGCATCGGCAGCGTTACCTGGAGCTGCAGCACCAGATGGCGCTGCGCGTCGAGGCCGTGCGCGGCCAGGTGCGGCAGGCGCTGGAGCAGGCCTCGCCCGCGCTGGCGCAACTGGCCGCGTTCGACGCCGTGCTGGAGCGCATGCTCGCGGCGCGCGAACCAGGCCTGATGGCCACGGTGCCGCTGGCGCTGGAGCGGCGCTTCGAGGCCCTGCGCACCGCCGCCGTGGCCGACGAATCGCCCGACGGGTGGCGCCACAGCTTGGCCCAGGCGCTGCACGCCGCGCTGCGGGCCGAACTGGAGCAACGGCTGCAGCCGGTGATCGGCATGATCGAAGCGCTCGACAACCAACTGGAAACACAGGGATGAACAAACTGCTTTTCGCCGCCCTCTTCGCGCTGGGCCTGGCCGCCGTGAGCTGGGTGGGCGCCGGCTTCGTGGGCACCAACCCGCTGGCGCTGCTGATGACGGCGCTGATCGCCGCCGTGTACGGGCTGGGCGCACTGGAGCTGCACCGCTACCGCAACGCCACCGCGTCGCTGGCCACGGCCCTGGCCGCGCCACCCCAGCCGCCAACCGGCCTGGACGCCTGGCTCGCGGGCATCCACCCGTCGCTGCAGACCACGGTGCGCCAGCGCATCGAGGGCGAGCGCGCCGCCCTGCCCGGCCCGGCGCTCACGCCCTATCTGGTGGGCCTGCTCGTGATGCTGGGCATGCTGGGCACCTTTCTGGGCATGGTGGTCACGTTCAAGGGCGCGGTGTTCGCGCTCGAAGGCTCGACCGACCTGCAAGCCATCCGCGCGGCGCTGGCGGCGCCGATCAAGGGGCTGGGGCTGTCGTTCGGCACCTCGGTGGCCGGCGTGGCGGCCTCCGCCGTGCTGGGGCTGCTGTCGGCGCTGAGCCGGCGCGAGCGCGTGGAGGCCGGACGGCAGCTGGACCGCCACATCGCCGGCGAGTTGCGGGTGTTCTCGCGCGCGCACCGGCGCGAGGCCGGCCAGGCCGCGCTGCACTGCCAGGCCACGGCCCTGCTGGACAGCCTGGAGCGCCGCCACCAGCAACTCGCCGAACACCTGAGCGCCAGCCAGGCCGCGTTTCACCGCGAGGCGCAGCAGGCCTACACCGGCCTGGCCGAGTCCGTGGGCCGGTCGCTGCACGAAAGCCTGGCCGCTAGCGCGCGCATCGCGGGCGAGAGCCTGCTGCCTGTGGTCGATGCCGCGATGCGCGAGATCGCGGCCGAATCCACCCGGCGCCACGAGCGCGTGATCGAAGCCACCCGGACCCAGCTCGACGGCCAGAGCACCGCCTTTGGCGCCACCGTGTCCGCCGTGTCCGACACCTGGACCGCCGCGCTGCAGGCGCAGGCCCGGGCCGACGCGGCGCAGGTGCAGGCGCTGGAGCGGGCGCTGAACGCCTTCACCCACGGCTTCGACCACCGCGCCACCGCCTTGCTCGCCACCATCGAAGAAGGCGCGGCCCGCGCCGGCGCCGACCAGGCCGCCGCCGAGCAGCAGCGCCTGCAGGCCTGGAGCCGCGCACTCGAATCGCAGGCGGCGGCGCTGCAAAGCCGGTGGCAGGAGGTGGGCGCGCGGACGCTGGCGCAGCAGCAGGCCGTCTGCGACACGCTGGAGCGCACCGCCGCCGCCGTGAGCGAGCAGACCGCCCGCCACGCCAGCCAGACCGTGGCCGACCTGGCCCGCCTGCTGGCGCAGTCCGAACAGCTCGCGCACGAACGCCTCGCCGCCGACACCCGCACCGCCGAGCAGCAGGCCGAGCGCCTGGAGCAGCTGGCCACCCTGCTGCGCACCGAACTCGGCGCGCTGCGCGAAGACGAGGCCGCACGCGGCCAGGCCGCGGTGGCGCGCCTGGGCGAGCTGCAATCGGCCCTGGCGGCCCAGCTGGCCACGCTGGGCGCCGCGCTGGAGGCGCCGATGACGCGCCTGATGCACACCGCCGCCGAGGTGCCGCAGGCCGCCGCCGGCGTGATCACGCAGCTGCGCGCCGAGCTGGGCCAGATCACCGAGCGCGACACGCTGGCGCTGCAGGAGCGCGCCGCCGTGATGGCGCAGATCCACACGCTGCTGCAGGCCATCGAACGCTCGGCGATGGAGCAGCGCGGCGCCGTCGAGTCGCTGGCCGGTGCCGCGTCTACGGTGATGGACCAGGCCAGCCGCCAGTTCGCCGACACGCTGGGCGCGCAGACCGGCCGCGCCGAAGCGGCGGCCGCGCAGGTGGCCGGCAGCGCGATCGAGCTGGCCAGCCTGGGCGAGGCCTTCCAGCACGGCGTGACGCTGTTCAGCGCCAGCAACGAGCAGCTCACGGCCGGCCTGCAGCGCATCGAGGCCGCGCTGGAGCGCGCCATCGCGCGCAGCGACGAACAGCTGGCCTACTACGTGGAGCAGGCGCGCGAGGTGATCGACCTCAGCATCGCTTCGCAGCAGGGCGTGCTCGAAGACCTGCGCCGCCTGCACGGCCGGCCGGCCGCCGCGGCCCGCATGGCGGTGGACGAGGTGGCCGGATGACCGAGCTCAACGAAACCGGCGACGGTCTGGAGCAGACCGCGCCGGTCTGGGCCGTCTTCGGTGACCTCATGTCGGGCCTGCTGGGCGCGTTCGTGCTGGTGCTGGTCGGCGTGCTCATCGTGCAGATGGAGCTGGTGACCAGCCTCGAATCGGAAATGGCCAAGCGCCGCCAGGAAGAGCAACGCCGCATGGCGCTGGAGAAAGCGCTGGCGATTCCGCTGGCCTCGGGCCGGGTCACGCTGGCCAACGGCCGCATCGGCATCAGCGGCAGCGTGCTGTTTGCGGTCAACTCCGACCAGCTGCGCCCCGACGGCCGCCAGCTGCTGAAAAGCCTGGTGCCGCCGCTGCAGGTGTACCTGGGCGAGCGCGACGAGATGCTGATGGTCAGCGGCTTCACCGACGACAAGCCGGTCGCCGAAAGCAACCGCCGCTTCGAAGACAACCTGGAGCTCTCGGCCCAGCGCGCGCTGACCGTGACCCGCGCCCTCATCGACGAGGGCATGCCCTCGCAGCGCGTGTTCGCCGCCGCCTTCGGCGCCGAGCAGCCCGTGGCCGCCAACACCAGCGAGCAGGGCCGCGCGAAAAACCGCCGCGTCGAAATGGCGCCGGTGGCGCGCACCGCGCCCGCAAAGCCCGCATCGTGAGCGCTTCGGTGGTCCGCAACGAAGCCGTGCCAGCCGGCCCTGGCCTGTCGCCGGCGGCCCGGCTGCAGGCGCTGCGCGACGCGCTGCCGCAGCCGGACCCGGTGCAGCTGCACGCCCTGGAATCGCTGGCGCGCCGCCTGCCCGGCGCACCCGAGCCGGTACGGCGTGTGCTGGAGGGCCGGCTCGACGCCGCGCTGACGGCGCTGGAGTCGCGCGGGCACGCCGCCCCGCCACCGCCGGCACCGGCGCAGGCCGCCCGACGGCCCGCATCGCCCTCGCCGCTGGCTGAACTGACGCGGCACCTTCGGCAGGCCCGGCAGCAGGCGCAGGCCGCGCAGCCCGAAGACGCCCTGGCGCCCGGCGCGGCCGACGGCCCCGAGGCCGCGCAGGAACTGGCCAGCGTGCGGCGCTTCCGGCAGACCTGGCAACGATTCGCGGCCGAAGACCGGGTGCTCCAGGCCGTCGGGCGCGCGCCCGCCAACGCCGGGCCGCTGAACTCGCACCGGCTGGTGCTGCATGCGCTGGAGCGGCTGCGCAGCCTGTCGCCCCACTACCTGAACCGGTTCGTGTCGCAGGTCGAAACCCTGCAATGGCTGGAGCAAGCCGGCCCGCACATCACACCGGCCAAGCCAGCCGGCGCGCCGCAGCCGCGCCAAAAAGCCCTGAGCGCCCGGCCAGGCACCCAATCGATCACTTCATTTTTGATAGCTGCCCGTGGCCATTGGACGCTGGGAGGAGGCCGATTGACCCTGAAAATAGGCCCTGAACGGCCTTTTGGAGGCCCTCGCGGCCGCTGTGGCGGCCCGGGTCAGGCGCCCGTCACCGCGATCACCGACAGCGCCATGCCGCAGCCGTAGGTGAGCGCCGAGCCCACAAAGCGCAGCAGGCTGGGCCGCGCGAGGTGCGCGCGCTCAGCAGGCCCGCCACAAAGATCAGCCGCCCCGCCGTGGCCGCCACGATCAGCCCCAGCACCAGCGCGCCCGGCTGGCGCGCGCCGCACAGCAGGAACAGCAGCGCCAGAAACGGCGCGTACTCGGCCGTGTTGCCATGCACCCGCACGATGCGGTTGAGGATGTGGTCCGGGTCGTCGGTGACGCCGATCAGCACCTGGGTCTTGCCGCGCGTCAGCGAGACGACCAGGCCGAGGCCGAACAGCAGAAAGCCGAGCACGGCCGTGCAGGCCAGCGCGAGGGGGTGGATGGTGGGCATGGTGGTGTCTCGTCGGTCAGCGGGCGTCGGCCAGAAGGGTCTCGCAGGGAATGTTCAGCGCTGGTCTGCACCGGCGCGCGTCCTGCGGACCGCTCCGCCAGACGAGGTCGCCTCAAGACGCTCAGCCAGCCAGACCTTGATCACCGACTGACGGGTCACCCCCAGTTTGCTGGCTTCGCGATCCAGGGAATCAATCATCCAGGTTGGGAAATCGACATTCACCCGTTTCTGCGCCTGCAGCACGCGCCTGGCCTTGGGCAAGTCCAGGGATGCCGTGAGGTCGACGCCCTCGTCAAACGCCTGATCGAATTTTTCAGCTTTCATAAAGTGCCACCTCTTCTGCGCGTGCGCGACGAACCGAAATCAATCGTATGTGGGCGCCACGGTAGGTCATGACGGCCGACCAGTGTTTCCCGTCAATCAGCCCGATCACCAGATACCGTGGTTCATCGTCGGTTCTTGCCGGAATTTCCAGCAGCATCGGGTCGTTCCAGAGGCTCTGAGCCTCCACGAAATCGATGCCATGTTTCGTGCGATTGGATTCACTCTTTGCGGGGTCGAATTCAAAGACGAACATGGTATAAAAATTATACCTTTAATGATTCTGATTCTGGACACTGATGTTGGCTGGCGCGCTACTTGCGTGCAGTCGCACATCACGTTCAAGCCCGCAGCCGCCGCTGAAACTTGACGGACCTCAAGTGATGCGCGGCGCGGCCTTTCCGGAGTCCTGGCCCCATGGAGGCAGACCACATCTTTGAAACCGCGGTGCAGCGCCACGACGCACAGGTCGCCGCGCTCGGCCTGCCGCTCTGGGTGGGGTCGGAGCCCACCTTCACCGACCGGCAGGCGCAGACGCCCGCCTGGCTGCACGCCGCCCTGGGCGACGACAAGGAGCTTCGCGCCCGCGCGCTGCTGGGCACCTTGAGCGGGCTGATGCCGGGCGGCCTGGTGCTGCGCAGCACCGGGCGCCTATATCCCGGTGAAAAAGTGCCGCGCTGGAACCTGGGCCTGCTGCGGCGGCGCGACGGCGAGCCGCTGTGGAACGGCCCACCGGACCCGCTGGTGACCGCCGAACCCCCTCCCGCTGAACCGCTTCCCGCCGGGCCAGCGGACCTGGCCGCCTTTGCCAGCGCCCTGTCGCAGGCCTTCGCCAGCCTGCAATGGGTCATGGATTGCGCGGAAGGCGCCCCGGAACGAGACGTAGACAAAGGCGAAGCGGACCAGGAAGGCGAAGGCACGGATGCCGAAGTGGCCGCACCGGCCTGGACCGTCACCGCCACCGTGGACGCCGACGCCGAACCGCTGCGCTTTGTACTGCGCGCCTTTGCCGACCCGGCCGAGGCGGATGGCGACCGCTCCGACCAACACGCTACCAACGCCACCCACGCCGCCATCGAACTGCCCCCCTTCACCCGCGTGGACGACTTCCTCGCCGCCCTGCCCTGCATCGAACACGCCGCGCGGGCCTGCGGATTGGGTGCGCTGGTGTGGACGAGCGCCACCCCGCCGGTGGACGCCACGCTGGAGCTAACCACCGTCACGCCCGACCCGGCGGTGATCGAGATCAACTCGGCCCCCAGCCGCAACTGCGCCGAATTTTTCTGGCGCAGCCAGCAGGTCTATGCCTCCGCCGCGGCGCACGGGCTGTCGCCGTACCGGCTGTATTTCAACGGGCAGGTGGCCGATTCGGGGGGCGCCGGCCAGATCACCTTTGGCGGCCCGACGCCCGAGACCAGCCCCTTCGTCACCCACCTGCCGCTGCTGCCCCGGCTGGTGCGCTACTTCAACCGCCACCCGGCGCTGAGCTACCGCTTTGCGCACGACTTTGTCGGCGGCAGCGGCCAGTCCGTCCGGGCGGACGAGCGCGGCACCGATGCCTTCGACGACCTGGTGCTGGCCCTGGCGCTGCTGGAGCGCGAACCGGTTACCGAGCCCGAGTTGCTTTGGAAAAGCCTGGCCTCGTTCCTGTGCGACGCGGTGGGCAACAGCCACCGCGCCGAGATCAACATCGAAAAACTCTGGAACCCCTACTTGCCCGGCCGCGGCCGCCTGGGCCTGGTGGAGTTTCGCGGCCTGCGCATGCAGCACACGCCGCAGCGCGCCACCGCCATCGCCTGCCTGCTGCGCGCCATCATCGCCATGCTGGCCACGCGCCCCTACACGCTGCCGCTGATCGACTGGGGGCGCGAGCTGCACGACCGCTTTGCCCTGCCGTTCTACCTGCACGCCGACCTGGACGCCGTGCTGGCCGATCTGGACGCGGCCGGCCTCGGCCTGGAGGCGCCCATCCAGGACGTGCTGCGCCAGGACACGTTCCGCTTTCTGGGCCAGGTGGACCTGCCCTTTGGCACGCTGGAGCTGTGGCGCGGCCTGGCGTTCTGGCCGCTGGTGGGCGACGCCGCCAGCCCCGAGCAAAGCGGAAGCTCCCGCTTCGTCGACGCCAGCACCACGCGCATCGAAATCCGCTGGCGGCCGACCACCACCGACGCAGCTGGCACGCAGGATGCCGGCCCCTGGCAAGACTGGGCGATCACCGTGGACGGCGTCACCCTGCCGCTGCGCCCCGAGCGCGACAGCCGGGGCGACCTCAAGGTCTTCGGCGTTCGTTATGCCAGTTTTGCCCCCCGCTCCGGCTTGCATCCCGTGCTGGGCAGCCAGGCCCCATTGACGCTGACGCTGGGCCATGCCGACCACGGCGTTCAGTACGACATCACGCTGCATGAATGGCGGCCCGATGGGGAGGCCTATCCGGGGTTGCCGGTGGATCTGCAGGAGGCGGTTGAACGGCGGGCTGGGCGGATCACCGTGGTGGAGAGGGAGCGAGCCGTGCAGGTTCCGCCTGACGAATCAGGCACCGAAGCCAGTCCCGCAAGCCCGGGGCTGACGGCCTACAGCCTGGATTGGCGATATCGCTGATCGCTTTGAGGGCTGAAAGCGCTGATCAAGACGGATTTAATCGAACATACTCACGACGGACCACGACAGCACCCACGTGCGCCAGTAAGCAGTGTTTGAACCGGCGCAACTTGCAGCATGAGGGTCAGCATTCGCTCTGTGATACTGTCAGGACTTCGCTGTCCGATCCTGCACACCGAACATCCTGTCACTGAGCGCCTATTGGCTGAAAACTTGCACTGCGGGCTGGGACTCAACCGTATTGCTGGGGATTTCTAGCGATTTTTGTAGATCATTACTTCAAGAGATATCAATATGTCATCGCTCTATCTCACCCGTCTCAAGCCTGATGAACGCCAGTTACTAATTGCCAAGTTGCACGCAACGCAACAAGGTAACTGCTTTATTTGCGAGCAGGCGATTGATCTCGTCATCCACAAGGAAACACTCGACGTTGATCACGTTGTCCCACTCAATGATCGCGGGAAGGATGATCCGGTAAATTTCGCCCTAACGCACGCCAGTTGCAATAGATCAAAGCAAGCGTCCAACCTTGAGGTTGCGCGAATATTGCACCGGTTTAAGCTACTCAAAGAAAAGCTTGCAGAAGATAATCGCAGTCCGAATCTGGGGGACCTATTAGAAAAGGCCTGTGGCAGCAATCACAAGTTGGGGTTCAAAATTTCAACGGATGAGATTACCTACAGCCTTTCGGAACTTGGCGACAACGTTTTACGTTCTGTACCCGTTTACAAAGATGAACTAAGCGGATTTCGTTTCTTTTTCGCTAATTTCCCAATTCAATATTTGGCGCATGACAACCATATTAACCCTCGTTCAATTGGTCCAAATATTTCCAAATTGGTAGAAGAGTTTTACAAGAAACGACCACAACTCCACGTGCCGCTTGCATGGATGAAAAGCGATGGTGGAAAGTGTTCGATTCATGTTTTTGACGGCCAACATAAGGCGGCTGCTCAAATCATGCTGGGAGCTAAGGCGTTGCCAGTTCGCGTCTTCATAGACCCTGATCCAGACACATTGATCACCACAAATACGAATGCGGGTACTACGCTCAAACAAGTGGCTTTTGATAAATCAGTTCAAAGGCATCTCGGCAGTTCCTTATATCAAGATCGAATTCAACGTTTCCTAAAGGAAACAAATCGAAATGAAGATGATCTGAGTTTTTCGGAACGGGACCTAGTTACTCACTTCAAGGGACAATCGAAAGAAATTAAACGTTACATTCTCGATGCAGTTCGCAACGGTGTAACCTCGGACCCTAGCAATAAGTTGCGCGACTACATTGATTTTGGAGGGCGAGGGAAAGAGTCACCTTTGTCTTACAGCACCATAGAAAAAACGTTCTATTCGTTCTTTATCTTTCAAGAAGTTTTGGAAACTCCAATTAATTTCCGAGCTGAAGAGGGCGAGAACCCGCGCATTGTTGAATGCAACCAAATTCTGCGATTAATGAATTTAATTGCTGAAGTGTTGTATATTGAAAAATTTGATCCTGCTGTTGGCACCGACAAAATAGAAAGCAAACTGCAAAAAGGTGAAATTCCAAAGTCGGATCACTTGCGCGCTTTTCGAATGAGCAAGGAAGAAATTATTTATAATTGGCTTCAATTAGTTGGGCAAGTAGCTCGTACTTATTTCATTACACTTGGCCAGCCCGATCCAAAAGATCGTTTGTTTCAAGTGCCATTTCCTGACCAAGTGTGGGGCAATATCCGAAAGTTTCTAGATAATCTCGCCGTCATGCCGCTATGGGTAAACATTGATCTATCGGAGACAATCTTTGGTGGCAAGCAGAACAACGGTTTTTGGAAGACCATTTTTGAAACTGGGCGCACCCCCCAAGGCATGGAAGTGCTCGCCAAGCCAATTAATTTAATCGAAATGATCAAGTGATATTCAGCACATATATTCGATATTCACACTTTAATAATCTATATATTCCGTTGACCTCATCTGCAATCGATTGACTTGGTCAATAAATAGCGATAGCAGCAATTTCTACTGCATTATTTATTTATCAAACGTATTCAACTTTAGCCTAATTTTATATAAAAGTTAAGTAGAAAAATTGCCATGACTTAATTTTCATTTTCTACTTGGTCTCTTCGCACCACAGCGGATAGCAGGCTTCCAGTTCCTCAATTGACAAGGTGTCTTTCAGTTGTTCACGGATCCTCAGCATTCGTTTGTTATATTTTTTCCCAACCATAATCCTATTTTCTTGTATTTCGGCAGACACACTTCCATCTGGATTGAATGGCCAAACTTCATATATTTCCGCCAGAGGCGCCAGACGACCAGGGATACCATCGACCTCAATAAGGTAGCCTAGAGCCATACAGCCTTCTGGCGTGCGGATCTCCCGGAAATTTTCCAGCCTCACGAATGCTTGCAAGAACTCCCCGCGTTGCAACAACAAAACATCCTTGAAGTCGCCTTCCAATGGATATGGGCCTTCCTCTTCACACATGAGCATTTGTGCGTCCCAGAACTGAATTTGGACCCGAGTTCCGACAAAGACCTTAATTTGCTCAACCAGTTTCATGGCCTCGACGGTCGGCTTCCAATCGTCTCGTTCCTTTTGCGCATTCGCCCGGTCCTGACGTATCTCCGCTTCAGACGGCTCACCCTCAAGCCATCCATCCAAAGCCCGCTCAGGACTCGGCACGCGCCATGGATTCGTGGTGATCGTGATTTTTTTTGGTTCAGTCATTGCTATCCTCGGAACTAGCGATTCGCAGGCACGCCTTTGTCAAACCTGCAACACTGGAGCCAAGCTGAAGATTAGCACTCTCAGTGTTACGACAGCCACCCAATTGAGGGATTTGACAATCACTTCTATCAGCCCGGATCCGAACCACGCCTGAAGCGACGCCCACGTTCGCCCGACTCAATCGATACCAATTCGATAGCAGTCCGTGGCCATCCCACGCTGGGAACAGGCCATTTTCATTCCAATTCCGCCCCAAAACCCGGAACTGGGACCTTCCCCCCCTACCCCACCACCAACCGAATCCCCGGCATCACCTGCTCCGACTCGGCGCGGCGATCCAGGGCCAGGCGCATGTTCATCTGGGCGACTTCGGTGTGTTCCACCGCCAGGTTCTGGGCGCGGGTGCCCTCGCCGCGCTTGAGGGCGTCGAACAGCATGTGGTGCTGGCGGTGGGCGTAGAGCATCCAGTCGCGGTCCAGCGCCACGGTGCCTTGCATCGGCAGCATGGCCGACGCGGGGGCGAAGGGCAGTTTGTCGTTCAGCGCCACGGCGCGCTGCAGGGCGCGGTTGCCGCAGGCGTCCAGGATCAGCGCGTGAAAGCGGTCGTTCATGCCGGCGTAGGCGGCGTAGCTCTCCAGCGTGAGCGGGTTGTCGGCCAGCAGGCGGTCGCCGGCCTCCAGGCAGGCTTGCAGGTCGCCCTGCAGCTGGCGCGACACGCCGTGCTCGGCCACCAGGCGCGCGGCCATGCCTTCCAGGTGGCCGCGCACGGCAATGGCGTCGGCCACTTCGCGCGGGGTGAACTGGCGCACCAGGTATTTGCCGGTGTCGCTGGCCTCGATCAGGCCCTCCTGCTCCAGCGTGACGAGGGCGCTGCGCACCGGCGTGCGCGAGGCGCCCAGGCGCTCGGCCAGTTGCTGCTCGGCCAGGCGCTGGCCGGGCTCGAAGGTGCCGCGCAGGATCAGGTCGCGCAGCTGCATCAGCACGGTTTCTTGCAGGTTCATGCGGCAAACTGTACACGGAAACCAATTTTTGGGATACCGTTTTGACAAAACCGGGCAAACGGTGCACGATCGGGCCATTCACCAACTGGCCAACCCCTTGCACGAAAGACCGCCATGAAAGCCGAACAGAATGAACTGATCACCCGCATTGGCCCGGGCACGCCCTGCGGCGACCTGATGCGCCGCTACTGGCAGCCGGTGGCGCTGGTGGATGAATTCGACCCCCGGCTCGACCCTGCCATGGGCGTGCGCCCGGTGAAGGCGGTGCGCCTGCTGGGGCAGGACTTTGTGCTGTTCAAGAACGCCGATGGCAGCTTTGGCCTGCTGGACCGCGACTGCCCGCACCGCGGCGCGGACCTTTCCTTTGGCCGCAACGAGGGCGACGGCCTGCGCTGCCCCTTCCACGGCTGGAAGTTCGATGCCGCCGGCCGCTGCACCGACACCCCCGCCGAGCCCACGGGCAGCACGCTGTGCCAGCGCATCAAACAACGCAGCTACCCGCTGCTGGAGAAGGCCGGCGTGCTGTTCGGCTGGTTTGGGCCGGAGGATGTGTCGCCCCCGCCCTTCCCCGCGTTCGACTGCTTTGCCGCGCCGGCCACGCACAGCTTTGCCTTCAAGGGCTTGTGGAACTGCAACTGGCTGCAGGCGTTCGAGGTGGGCATCGACCCGGCGCATGCGTCGTTCTTGCACCGCTTCTTCTTCGACGAGTCGCTCGAAGAAAGCTACGGCCGCCAGTTCCGCGGCGCCAGCCTGGGCGAGCTCGATGGCCAGCGCCTGCCCATGACCAAGGTGATGCGCGAGTTCGACCAGCCCGACATCTCGTTCGCGCCCATGCCCTATGGCCTGCAGCTCACCTCACTGCGGCCCATCAACGACCAGATCACCCACACCCGCGTGACCAACGCGATCTTCCCCAGCACCTTCGTGATTCCGCTGTCGGAGACGATGACCATCACCCAGATCCACGTGCCGGTGGACGACACCAAAAACTACTGGTACGCCATCTTCACGAGCTTCGATGCGCCGGTGGACAAGGAGGTGATGCGCAACCAGCGGCTGGAGGCCGTGACCCTGCCGGACTACATCCCCAAATCCGGCGCGCACAACAACTGGGGCTTCAGCCCCGAGGAGCAGCAAAGCCGCACCTACCTGGGCATGGGCGAGAGCGACATCAACGTGCACGACCAGTGGGCCTGCGAAAGCATGGGCGCCATCCAGGACCGCACGCGCGAGCACCTGGGCACGACCGACAAGGTGATCATGGCCAACCGCCGCAACCTGCTCAAGGCGATCGAGACGGTGCAGGCCGGCGGCACGCCGCCGGGCGTGGCCGATTCGGAAATTGCCGCGCACCGCATGGGCCCCGACACGGTGGACGGCCTGGCGCCCACGGGCGGCGTGGAAGCCTGGTGGCGCCACGCGGTGCAGGCCAAGCGCGACAACGCGCCCTGGGACGCCTCGCTGAAGCCGGTGGCCGAGCCGCTGGCCGCCGAGTACTCGCCGCACGAGGAAGCGTCTTGAGCGTGGGGGCCACATTCGCGGAGTTGTGCGGCATCCATGACGAGGCCCGGGAGGCCGCAGCCCAGCACACCGCCCGCCTGATCGAAGCCAGCGGCGTGGAGCTGGTGCGCTTCGGCTGGTGCGACCTGCACGGCGTGCTGCGCGGCAAGACGCTGACGGCCAAGGCCGCCGTGAAGGCCCTGCGCGCAGGCGTTGGCATGGTCAGCACGCTGCTGCTGAAAGACACATCGGACCGCACCACCTTCAAGGTGTTCGAGCCCGGCGGCACGGCCGAGCTGCCGGGCTTTGCCTTTGCCAGCAATTTGATCCTGCTGCCCGACCCGGCCAGCTTCAAGCAGCTGCCGTGGGCACAGGGCACGGGCTGGCTGCGCTGCCAGCCCTGGTTTCAGGACGGCACGCCGGTGCCGCTGGACACGCGCCGCATCCTGCAACTGGCGCTGGAACGTCTGGCGCAGCGGGGTTTCGGCATGGTGTGCGGGCTGGAGGTGGAGTTCCACATCTACCGCATCCACGACCTGCAGAGCGGCCCCGATCTGGACCCGGCGCAGGCCGCCTGGCCCGGCCTGCCGCCGGCGGTGCGCATGATCCACCCCGGCTACAACCTGCTGGCCGAGAGCTGGATCGACATGGCCGAGGAGCCGCTGCGCATCGTGCAGCATACCGCGCAGGCGCTGGGCCTGCCGCTGCAGTCGATGGAGATCGAACTGGGCCCGAGCCAGGTGGAGGCGGTGTTCGACGCCACCGATGCACTGACGGCCGCCGACAACATGGTGCTGTTTCGCAACGGGGTGCGCCAGGCGCTGCGCCGCGCGGGCTACCACGCGAGTTTCATGTGCCGCCCGCCGTTCCCCAACATCATGTCGAGCGGCTGGCATCTGCACCAGTCAGTCACCAACCTGGCGGACGGCACCAACGCCTTCATGCGCGACGCGCCCGCGCCCGGCAGCACGCCGGCTGATGCGCTGCACACGCTCACCGACACCGGCGCCGCCTGGCTGGGCGGGCTGTTGGCGCACGCGCGCGGCATGGCGCCGCTGTGCACACCCACGGTCAACGGTTTCGGGCGTTTCCGGCCCAATGCGCTGGCGCCCCAGGCGGTGCTGTGGGGCCGTGACAACCGCGGCGCGATGCTGCGCGTGGTGGGCGGCGCGGGTGACGGCGCCACACGCATCGAAAACCGCATCGGCGAGCCGGCGGCCAACCCCTACCTGTATATGGCGGCGCAGATCCACGCCGGGCTGGACGGCCTGGCGCGCAGGCTGACGCCCTCGCGCGCCACCGAATCGCCCTACGCGGGCGATGCCGAGATGATTCCCACCAACCTGCCCGACGCGCTGGCCGCGCTGCAGGACGATGCCGCGCTCTCGAAGGGATTTGGCGACGACTTCGTGCGCTACTACCGGCGCGTGAAACAATCCGAGGCCCAGCGCCACGCGCTGGCCGAAGACAGCGCCGATTTTGAACGGCGCGAATACTTCAGCCGGTTCTGACGCGCCTTCTCGACACCACCATGATCACTCTACATTTCATAGCAAACAATGACCCGGCGGCGAAGGGATCTGCCACGATCACGTCGAAAACCGGGCGCAGCCTGATGCAGGCGGCGCAGTCGGGCGGCGTGGACGGCATCGCGGCCGACTGCGGCGGCATGCTGACCTGCGCGACCTGCCACGTCTTTGTGCGCGAGCCCTGGGCCAGCCAGCTGCCGCCACCCGGCACGGAAGAGCTGGCGATGCTGGAGTTCACCGCCGACCTGCGCCGGCCGAACAGCCGCCTGTCGTGCCAGATCCAGCTCACCGAGGCGCTGGACGGGCTGACGGTAGACTTGCCCGCGTCTCAATACTGAACGTCCACCAGACCGCCATGATTCTCGAAATCGCCGACATCCGCATCCAGCCCGGCCAGCAGGCCGCCTTCGAAGAAGCCATCCAGCGCGGCCTGGCCACGGTGGCCAGCAAGGCCAAGGGCTTCGAGGGCGCCAAGGTGAACCGGGGCATCGAGTCGCCCGAGCGCTACGTGCTGCAGATCTTCTGGACCACGCTCGAAGACCACACGGTGGGGTTCCGCCAGTCGCCGCTGTTCGCCGAATGGCGCGCCATCGTCGGGCCGTTTTTCGCCGCGCCGCCGGTGGTGGAGCACTTCGAGCTGGTCACCAAGTCGGCCTGAAGCGGCCGCATTGCATCAGGCCGCGTGCTGCGACGAGCGGGCCTGCTCGTGGGCAGCCACCAGCTGCGCGAGCAGGTTCACGAACTGCGCCTGATCCGGCTCGCTCAGAGGAGCCAGCAGACGCTGCTGCACCCGCGCCACGCCCGGCTTCATGCGCAACACGGCTTCTTCGCCCTCGGCCGTGACCCACAGCAGCTTGCGCCGCTTGTCCTTCGGGTCGACCTCGCGGCGGATCCAGCCCCGCGCTTCGAGGCGCCCGATCACCGAGCCCGACGTGGCCGCGTCGAACGCCACGCGCGTCGCCAGGGTCACCTGGTCCTCGCCCGGAATGTCGATCAGCGCGTTCAGGATGGCGAACTGCACCGGCGTCACGTCGAAGGCGGCGGTTTCCTCCATGAACAGCGCCACCGCCAACTGGTGGGCGCGCCGGACCAGGTGGCCGGGGGCGTGCTCGAAATCGAATGGAATGCTCATGACGCAATGGTGTGGGTGTGAACACCGGCGCGGTGAAACCGATCGCCTGGCGCCGCGCATTGTACGTATACTTATTATCAAGGACCAGCCGGGGAAAGCGCGGGTGCCGGATCGTTCCGGTGCATGGCACACTCACCTGGCCGCTCCATCCGGCCGCAGTTTTCGGCATGTCCATCATGACCGAAACCTTCGCCGCCCACACCGACAGAAAGGCTGCCATGAGTTACGTCTTCAACCCGCCGGCAACGGTGTCCGTCCCCGTCGCCGGTCGTGGCGAGCGTTTTCCGGTGCACCGCATCTACTGCGTGGGCCGCAACTACGAAGAACACGCCAAGGAAATGGGCTTCACCGGCAGGGAGCCGCCGTTCTTCTTCCTGAAGCCGGCGGACGCGCTGGTGGTGGTCAACGCGGGTGAAACCGGCACCATGCCCTACCCCAGCCTGACCCAGAACCTGCACCACGAGATCGAGCTCGTGGTGGCCATCGGCACCGGCGGGCGCAACATCGCCGCCGCCGATGCGCAGCGCCACATCTTCGGCTACGCGGTCGGCCTGGACATGACCCGCCGCGACCTGCAAAACGACATGAAGAAGCAGGGCCGGCCCTGGTGCATCGGCAAGGCGTTCGACCAGTCGGCACCCATCGGGCCGATCATCCCGGCCGCCGACGCCGGCAACGTGAACCAGGCCGAGATCGCGCTGCAGGTCAACGGCGCCGACCGCCAGCGCAGCAACGTCGCCAAGCTGATCTGGAACGTGGCCGAGACCATCGAGCACCTCTCCGCCGCCTGGGAGTTGCAACCGGGCGACCTGATCTACACCGGCACCCCGGAGGGCGTGGCGGCCGTGGTCAAGGGCGACCTGCTGGTGGGCTCGGTGGCGGGGCTCGGTGAACTGAAGGTTCGGATATCGTGATCGGTGATAGCAGCTGTCTGGTTATTGTTCTTGCGTATGCCTGCCAGCGCGCCATGATCCGCTCTCTGCCACGTGCCAACATCATGCGCCCTTAGAATTACGGATTGGTAAATTGATTTCGAATAGAGAAACAGGAGACGCCGTTGCGAATGCTTGAATCTTTGGCCAAGGCATCGGCGATCCTGGCCGGCCTGCTGATGACGGTCATCACGCTGATGACCTGCGTGAGCCTGATCGGCCGCAACACCACCGGCGCCACCCTGGCCGGCGACTTCGAACTGACTGGCGTGGCCGCCGGCGCGGCGATTGCGCTGTTCATGCCCTGGTGCCAGCTGCGCAGGGGCAACATCATCGTGGACTTCTTCACCGCGAAGGCGAGCGAGCGCACCAACGCCGCCCTGGACCGCCTCGGCGCCCTGCTGCTCGGCCTGGTGTTCGCGCTGCTTGCCTGGCGGACCACGCTGGGCGGCCTGAACGCGTACAGCAGCCAGTCGGGCACGATGATGCTCGGCTTTCCGGAATGGGTGGTCTACGCCGCCATGGTGCCGCCCTTCATCCTGACCACCGTGATCGCGCTGTACCAGGCCGCCACCGGCGCCGAATACATTGACGAAAGCCACGCATGAGCCGCCGGGCCGTTCCCAAGGCGAATAGCACCGCGGTGCGTAGCACGGAGGTTACCCAATGAGCGCCATTGCCCTCACCCTGATCATCTTCGGCATCATGCTGGTGGTGATGGCGCTGCGGGTGCCGATCGCGATCGCCATGTTCGTGGCCGGCACCGCCGGCTACATCATGCAGGCCGGGCTGGACCCCTATTTCAGCTTTCTGAACAGCCAGGCCTTCGCCCGCTTCGCGAGCTACGACCTGTCGGTGATTCCCTTGTTCATCCTGATGGGGCATTTCGCCACCCAGGGCGGCATCAGCAGAGCCTTGTTCCAGTTCGCCGCCGCCGTCATGGGCCGTTTCCGGGGTGGCCTGGCGATGGCCGCGGTGCTGGCCTGTGCGGCTTTCGGCGCGATCTGCGGTTCGTCGGTGGCCACCGCGGCCACCATCACCGGCGTGGCGCTGCCCGAAATGAAACGCCATGGCTACTCGGGCCGCCTGTCCACCGGCACGCTGGCCGCGGGTGGCACGCTGGGTATCCTGATTCCGCCGTCGGTGCCGCTGGTGATCTACGCGATCCTGACCGAACAGAACATCGCCAAGCTGTTCGCTGCCGCGATGGTGCCGGGGGTCATTGCGATGCTGGGCTACATGATCGCGATCGCGATCTACGTGCGCGTGGTGCCGGGTCAGGCGCCCGAAGTGGACGACGACCGTCCGGAGATCACCATGGCGTCGCTGTCAGGCATCGTGCCGATCGCGCTGATCTTCCTGCTGGTGTTCGGCGGCATCTACGGCGGGCTGTTCACGCCCACCGAAGGGGCGGCGGTCGGCGCGGCGTCCACGTTCATCGCCGCGGTCATGAAGCGCGAGATCACCTGGCAGAAGTTCAAGGTCTGCTTCTACGCGACGGCCGAGAGTTCGGCCATGATCTTCCTGATCTTCATCGGCGCCGACGTGATGAACGCCTCGCTCACGCTCACCCAGGTGCCCGCCCAGCTGGCCTCGGTGATCAATGGCCTGGGCCTGGCGCCGCTGGTGATCGTGACCGCGATCATGCTGCTGTACGTGGTGCTCGGCGCGGTGATGGACGAGCTGTCGATGATCCTGCTGACGATCCCGATCTTCTTCCCGATGATCATGGGCCTGGACTTCGGCATGTCCAAGGAGTACACGGCGATCTGGTTCGGCATCATGGTGCTGATGACGGTGGGCTTCGGCATGCTGGCGCCGCCGGTGGGTCTGAACGTGTACGTGGTCAACGGCATGGCCAAGGACGTGCCGATGTCCGAGAGCTACAAGGGCGTCATGCCTTTCCTGATCAGCGACACGCTGCGCACCATCCTGCTGCTGTTCCCCAGCATCTCCCTCTTCCTCGTGAAGTACGTGTCCTAAGGGGTTCCCCGTAGGGCATTGTCCGTAGGCGCCTCGGCAACAAATGCGTTAAGTTCTCACCACTGTTCAACCTGGAGACATTCATGATTCAACGTCGCACCCTTCTCAAGTCCGGCGCCGCGGCCGCGGCGCTCGGGGCGCCCGGCCTGTCGGCCCTGGCCCAGCAGACCGTGACGCTCAAGTTCCACACCTTCATGGCGCCGCAGTCCAATGTGTGGATCAACATGCACAAGGCCTGGATGACCAAGGTCGAGGCCGAATCCGGCGGCCGCATCAAGTTCGAGGGCTATCCGGCCATGCAGCTCGGCGGCACGCCGGTGCAGCTTTATGACCAGGCCAAGGACGGCGTGGTCGACATCGTCTGGACCTTGCCGGGCAACACGGCGGGGCGCTTCCCGCGCGTCGAGGTGTTCGAGCTGCCGTTCATGATGTCGAACGCCGAGGCCACGTCCAAGGCGTACTGGGAATACGTGCAGACCATGGCGCCCGACGAGTTCAAGGACGTGCAGGTCATCGCGCTGCATGTGCACGGCCCCGGCGTGATCCACACCGCGGACCGCCCGGTCAAGACCGTCGCCGACATGAAGGGCCTGAAAATGCGCGCGCCCACGCGGCAGGTCACCAAGCTGATGGGCATCCTGGGCGCGACGCCGGTGGGCATGCCCCTGCCCAACATTCCCGACGCGCTGAGCAAGGGCACCATCAACGGCTGCGTGATTCCCTGGGAAGTGGTGCCGTCGGTCAAGGTGCAGGAGCTCACCAAGTACCACGCCGAGTTCGACCCGGCCGGCGGCGCGCTCTACACCACGACGTTCGTGATGGCCATGAACAAGGCCAAGTACAACTCGCTGCCGCCGGACCTGAAAAAGGTGATCGACAACAACTCCGGCCTGGCGACCTCCGCCTGGCTCGGCAAGGTGCAGCAGGCCGGCGACGCGGCCGGGCGCCAGTCGGCCGTGGGGCGCGGCAACACCATCTTCACCGTCGGCCCGGCGGAGGCGCAGGAGTTCCGTCGCAAGTCGCGCCCGATCGAGGCCGAATGGGTCGAGGACATGAACAAGAAGGGCTTCGACGGCCGCAAGCTGCTCGACACCGCGCGCGCCCTGATCGAGAAGAACACCAAGACCACCAAGTCCTGATCGGGTGAAAGACACCTGCGCAAAGGGCTCCGCAGGGAGCCCTTTGTTTTTGGGCCTAAACTTGCGCGCATGCACCGCAGCCCCATCAAGCATTGCCGAAACTGCGGCACCACCGTGGCCTACCGCCTGCCCGACGACGGCGACACCAAGGAGCGGGCGATCTGCACCGCCTGCCACACCATCCACTACGAAAACCCGCTGAACGTGGTGGGCACGGTGCCGCACCTTGGCGACCGGGTGCTGCTGTGCCTGCGCAACATCGAGCCACGAAAAGGCAAGTGGACCCTGCCCGCCGGCTTCATGGAACTCGGCGAGACCACGCTGCAAGGCGCGGCCCGCGAGACCGAGGAGGAGGCCGGCGCCCGGTTCGAAATGGAGGCCTTGTTCAGCGTGCTCAGCGTGCCGCGGGTCGGCCAGGTGCACCTGTTCTACCGGGCCCGGCTGCTGAGCGAGCAGTTCGACCCCGGACATGAAACGCTCGAAGCCCGTCTCTTCACCGAGGCCGAGATCCCGTGGGACGAAATTGCCTTCCGGACCGTGCGCGAAACCCTGCAGCGGTACTTCGCCGATCGCCGCGCCGGCTCCTTCGGCGTGCACACGATCGACATCGATTGACGGCGCCGGCCCGGCCAGAGGGCAAGACCCGTGTTTTCCCCGAGGCATGCGGTCGCGCAGGCGACGCCTGGCGGACCTTTGCCCCCCTCGGCAGGCCAAAAGCTGCTACCTTTCGCGCTGGATTCAAGCCCTGAAAACAACGCCGCCATGACCCGCCTTGATGCCATCGACCCGTCAACACCCTCGCCCGAGGTGCACGAACACCATGAAGGCCCGCCGCCAAGCCCTTGGCTGATGGCCATGGAGTTCCGGGCGTTCTGGGAGTTCGGCGCCATCGTTCCGTTCTGGCCTCTGCTGCAGCGCGCGCCCATGGGTGACGGCCATCCGGTCATCGTGTTCCCGGGGCTGTCGGCCAGCGATGGCTCGACCGTGCCGTTGCGGGGTTACCTGAGCAGCCGCAACTACGCCGTGAGCGGCTGGAACCAGGGCCACAATTTCGGTCCGCGCGCCGGGGTGCTGGAGGCGGGTTCGCACCAGATCCACGAGACCTTCCTCAAGGCGGGCAAACGAAAAGTCAGCCTGATCGGCTGGAGCCTGGGCGGGATCTATGCGCGCGAACTGGCCAAGCTGCACCCGCAATGGGTGCGCTGCGTCATCACGCTGGGAACGCCTTTCGCGGGGGCCCCGCAAACCACCAACGCCTGGCGGCTGTTCCGGCTCACCAGCGGGCGCGACGTCAAGGCCGAATCGCGGCGCTTCCAGCTGCCGGTCGCACCGCCGGTTCCCACCACCAGCATCTTCTCGCGCAGCGATGGCATCGTGGCTTGGAAGGGCAGCCTGCAAAAGCGCAGCAAGGCCAACCCGGACACCGAGAACATCGAGGTCATCGCCAGCCACCTGGGCATCGGCATGAACCCCAGCGCGATGTACGCGGTGGCCGACCGCCTGGCCCAGCCCGAAGGCGCGTGGAAGGCCTTCGACCGCACCGGTGCCCTGCGGGGCCTGTTGTATCCCGACCCGGCCCGCTGACACCACGCAACCTGGCTGGCGAAGCCAACAAGCAACAACGCCCGCCGGGACCATCCCGGCAGGCGCTTTATTTTTGGTAGCTCCCCATGGCCGTCTGGCGCAGGGAACCGGGCAATCCGCCCCCGAAAATCAGCCTTGCAGCTTGTTGTAGTTGGCGATGCCGTCCACGATCTCCTTCATGGCGGCTTCGGGCCCTTCCCAGCCCAGGATCTTGACCCACTTGCCTTCTTCGAGGTCTTTGTAGTGCTCGAAGAAATGGGCAATCGTCTTCAGGCGGATCGGGCTCAGGTCTTCGGGCTTTTCCCAGCGCGAGTAGAGCGACAGGATCTTCTTGGTCGGCACGGCCAGCACCTTGCCGTCCTGCCCCGCTTCGTCTTCCATCTTCAGGATGCCGATGGCGCGGCACGGCACCACCACGCCCGGAATCAGCGGCACCGGCGTGACCACCAGCACGTCCACCGGATCGCCGTCACCGGAGATCGTCTTGGGCACGTAGCCGTAGTTGGTGGGGTAGTGCATGGCCGTGCTCATGAAGCGGTCCACGAAGATGGCGCCGGTGGCCTTGTCCACCTCGTACTTGACGGGGTCGGCGTTCATCGGAATTTCGATGATGACGTTGAACTCTTCAGGCGCCTTCGGGCCGGGGGTGACGTTGTCAAGGGACATGGATCGATCCAGGAAAAAGTTTGAGTTGAATCAGCAAAAGTGCAGCAACCTTGGGATTAACCCTTATTTTACTTTCACCGGCCTTGCGCCGGCCCCGGCAAGCGGCCCAAATCAAGTTACATTGCGTCCGTTGGCCAATCGGCTCCCCGGATCGGGGGCGAGGAAGCAACGCAGCGGGGGTTCCTCCACGGCGTTGAACCCCTTCCACGCGAAACAACGATTCGAGGAGTAACACATGACAGGCAACTCGGCGCTCATTCTGGCGCTTGTCTGCGGTCTCATTGCCGTGGTGTACGGTTTCTGGGCCCGCGGCTGGATTCTTTCCCAGGACGCGGGCAACGCCCGCATGCAGGAAATCGCGGCGGCCATCCAGGCTGGCGCGGCGGCCTATCTGGCCCGCCAGTACAAGACCATCTCCATCGTCGGCGTGCTGCTGGCGGTGCTGATCGGCGTCTTCCTGGACGGCAAGACCGCCGTGGGCTTCATCATCGGCGCGGTGCTCTCCGGCGCCTGCGGCTTCATCGGCATGAACGTCTCGGTGCGTGCCAACGTGCGCACCGCGCAGGCCGCCACCAAGGGCATCGGCCCGGCGCTGGACGTGGCCTTCCGCGGCGGCGCCATCACCGGCATGCTCGTGGTGGGCCTGGGCCTGCTGGGCGTGGCCGGTTTCTTCTGGTTCCTGGTCGGCAACGGCAACCTGACGCCCGACCGCAAGCTGGCCGACCTGCTGAACCCGCTGATCGGCTTTGCCTTCGGCTCCTCGCTGATCTCGATCTTCGCGCGTCTGGGCGGTGGCATCTTCACCAAGGGCGCCGACGTCGGCGCCGACCTGGTGGGCAAGGTGGAAGCCGGCATCCCCGAGGATGACCCCCGCAACCCCGCCGTGATCGCCGACAACGTGGGCGACAACGTCGGCGACTGCGCCGGCATGGCTGCCGACCTGTTCGAAACCTACGCGGTGACGTTGATCGCCACCATGGTGCTGGGTGCGCTGCTGGTGGCCACCTCGCCGATGAACGCGGTGCTGTACCCGCTGGCGCTGGGTGGCGTGTCCATCGTCGCGTCGATCATCGGCTGCTTCTTCGTCAAGGCCTCGCCCGGCATGACCAACGTGATGCCGGCCCTGTACAAAGGCCTGGCCGTGGCGGGCGTGCTGTCGCTGATCGCCTTCTACGGCGTGACCCTGTGGATCATCCCCGACAACGCCATTGCCGCCAGTGGCAGCCAGATGCGCCTGTTCGGCGCCTGCGCCGTCGGCCTGGTGCTGACCGCCGCGCTGGTGTGGATCACCGAGTTCTACACCGGCACGCAGTACTCGCCGGTGCGCCACATCGCGCAGGCCTCCACCACGGGTCACGGCACCAACATCATCGCCGGTCTGGGCGTGTCGATGCGCTCCACCGCCTGGCCGGTGCTGTTCGTCTGCCTGGCCATCGTCGTGGCCTACGCGCTGGCCGGCCTGTACGGCATCGCCGTGGCCGCCACCTCCATGCTGAGCATGGCCGGCATCGTGGTGGCGCTGGACGCCTACGGCCCGATCACCGACAACGCCGGCGGCATCGCCGAGATGTCCGAACTGCCCTCCAGCGTGCGCGACATCACCGACCCCCTGGACGCGGTGGGCAACACCACCAAGGCCGTCACCAAGGGCTACGCCATCGGCTCCGCCGGCCTGGCCGCGCTGGTGCTGTTCGCCGACTACACCCACAAGCTCGAGACCTACGGCAAGCAGATCAGCTTCGACCTGTCGGACCCGATGGTGATCGTGGGCCTGTTCATCGGCGGCCTGATCCCCTACCTGTTCGGCGCCATGGCGATGGAAGCGGTCGGCCGCGCAGCCGGCTCGGTGGTGATCGAGGTGCGCCGCCAGTTCAGCACCATCAAGGGCATCATGGAAGGCACGGCCAAGCCCGAATACGGCGTGGCGGTGGACATGCTGACCAAGGCCGCGATCAAGGAGATGATGATCCCGTCGCTGCTGCCGGTGGTGGTACCGATTCTGGTCGGCCTGGTCCTCGGCCCGAAAGCGCTGGGCGGCATGCTGATGGGCACCATCGTGACCGGCCTGTTCGTGGCCATCTCGATGTGCACCGGTGGCGGTGCCTGGGACAACGCCAAGAAATACATCGAAGACGGCAACCACGGTGGCAAGGGCTCCGAGGCGCACAAGGCCGCCGTGACCGGCGACACCGTGGGCGACCCCTACAAGGACACCGCCGGCCCGGCCGTCAACCCGCTGATCAAGATCATCAACATCGTGGCGCTGCTGATCGTGCCGCTGGTGGTGAAGTTCCACGGCGGCTGAGCCACCCGACGCAAGCGGGCCTGCCTCGGGCGACCCGCTTCAACCGAAAAAACCCGCTTCGGCGGGTTTTTTTGTTTGCTACTGAATAAATAGCTGCCCGTGGCCGGCTGACATTGGGATCAGGGCGATCGGATCCTCAAATTGGCCGTCAGGCGGTGGTTCTGGTGCCCGCTTCGATCACGATGGCGCGGAAATCGTTCACGTTGGTCAGCGTCGGCCCGGTGATCACCGAATCACCGAGCGCCTGAAAGAAGCCATGGCCGTCGTTGGCGTCGAGGCTGGCGCGCGGGTTGATGCCCGCCGCCCAGGCGCGCGCCAGGGTGTCGGGCGTGAGAAATCCGCCGGCGATCTCCTCGGCGCCATCGACGCCATCGGTGTCTCCGGCCAGCGCGTGCACGCCGGCCAGACCCTCCAGCGCCACGCCCAGCGCCAGCAGGAATTCCACGTTGCGCCCGCCACGACCGGTGCCGCGCAGCGTGACCGTGCTCTCACCGCCCGACAGCAGCACGCAGGGCGGCTGAAACGGCTGACCATGCGCCACCACCTGGCGCGCGATGCCGGCCATCACCTTGCCCAGGTCGCGCGCCTCGCCCTCCAGGCTGTCGCCCAGGATGTGGGGCGTGAAGCCGGCAGCCCGCGCCACCTGTGCGGCGGCCTCCAGCGCGATCTGGGGCGCGGTGATCAGGCGGGTCTCGATGCGGGCCAGCCGCGGATCGCCGGGCTTGACGCTTTCGCCGGCGCCGCTCGCCAGCAGCGCCCGCGCGGCCTCGGGCAGGTCGATGCGGTAACGCGCCACGATGGCCAGCGCATCGGCGCAGGTGGTCGGGTCTGCTACGGTCGGACCGGAGGCGATGTCGATCGGGTGGTCGCCCGGCACATCGGAGATCAGCAGCGTCAGCACCTGCGCCGGGTGGCAAGCCGCCGCCAGCCGACCGCCCTTGATGGCGGAGAGGTGGCGGCGCACGCAGTTCATCTCCGAGATGCTGGCGCCGCTGCGGAGCAGGGCCGCGTTCACGGCGCGCTTGTCGTCCAGGGTGAGGCCCTCACCGGGCGCCACCAGCAGCGAGGAGCCACCGCCCGAGATCAGCGCGATCACCAGGTCGTCCGCCGTGAGCCCGCCCACCAGGCCCAGGAGACCTTGCGTGGCGGCCAGCCCGGCGGCGTCCGGCACCGGGTGCGCGGCCGGAACGATCTGGATGCGCCGGCAGGGTACCTCGTAGCCGTAGCGGGTGATCACCAGGCCTTGCAGGGGGCCGTCCCAGTGGTCTTCGAGCGCGCGCGCCATCGCGGCCGAGGCCTTGCCCGCGCCGATGACGAGGGTGCGGCCCTTCGGGCGGGGTGGCAGGTGCGGCGGCAGGCACCGGGCCGGCTGCGCGGCGGCAATGGCGGCGTCGAACAGGCTGCGCAGCAGCGGGCGGTGGTCGGGGGCGGGCCTGAGGGCCGGATCGGGGTTCATGGGCAGGGTTCAGGCGAAAAGTCCGGGCGTTCGTTCGATATCAATTCGATAGCGGCTGGTGGCCATCCGACGCTGGGAATGGGCTGACTGGATGCCAAAATCAGGCCAAAAAGCCGGCTCGGTCACGGTTACAGCACTGGATCGCGTCAAGCCGATGGCGCCAGCACCACCGCGCGCAACAGCCGGCCGGCCGGAGCGGCCAGTTCGGGCAAGGACGCGGCACGGTCCTGCTCCAAGGCCTGCAGCACCAGTTCGTGGATGCCGCCCACCACCGCGAGCGCCAGCGAACGCTCCAGCCGGACCGAGGCCTGGCCGGCATTGATCACCTCGAGCATGAAGTCCGCCATGACATCGTGCACCCGGCGCCGCGCGGCCAGGCCGGTGGCGCCCAGGCCGAGGATCTCGACGAACAGCGTTCGCAGCAGCACCGGGTTCTGGGCCAGGCTGCCCAGGTAGGCGCCCAGGGCCTGGTCGACCTGCGTCTGCCAGTCGCGGGACGGATCGATGGCGTCCCTCAACACCCGCAGCCCGCGGCGGCTGGCCGATTCGTACAGCGCGATCAACGCCGCCGGCTTGCCGTCGAAATGTTCGTAGAAGGTGCGGCGCGACACGCCGGCCTCACGCACGATGTCGGCGATCGTGGTGTCGGCATACCCTTTGGCGGCGACAGACTGCGCCAGCCCCTGCAGCAGGCGGCTGGGGTGGTCGTTGGCGGGTGGTTCCTGGGACATGGTGGCGCCTCGGTGGCGTGGATCGGTTCAGCCCTGTACTGTGCCACGGCGCCACGCGGACCGGGTGCGGCGGCGCGGCACGCGCCCGCCGCCAGGTCTGGTACTATTTCGTACCAATACCAGGCTCCCGCCTGAAAACAACTGGAGACACCCCATGACCGAACTCGTCGTGCGCCGCCTGCTGATCGATCTGGAAACGCCGGTGCAACGCCACTGGTGCGGCGGCGACGCGTTTCGCAGCGCCTTCTTCGGCGCGCTGTCGATGAGTTTTCCGATCGGCGAGCAGTTCTTCATCGACTCGGTGCGCGCCGGCCTCAAGGCCTTGCCACCCGAGCAGCAGGCGCGCCTCAAGGACGAGGTGCAGGGCTTCATCGGCCAGGAGGCCACGCACCGGCGCATCCACAGCCTGTTCAATGCGCAGATCGAGAAACACGGCCTGGTCAACGACTGGGAACCCCGCGCGCGCAAGCGCCTGGCGCTGATGAACGGCCTGGATCCGCGCCACGGCCTGGCCATCACCGCGGCCAACGAGCATTTCACCGCCCTGTTCGCCGAATGGATGCTCAGCCACCCCGAGTGCCTGGACGGCACCGAGCCGCGCCTGAAGACCCTGTGGCTGTGGCACAGTGCCGAAGAGGCCGAGCACAAGAGCACCGCCTTCGACCTCTACCAGGCGCTCGGCGGCAGCGAGCGCTGGCGGCTCAAGTGGATGCGCCGCGTCACCTTTTTCTTCCTGGCCGATACCCTGCGCCAGACGGTCAACAACCTGCACCGCGATGGCACCCTGTGGCGCTGGAGCACCTGGAAGAGCGGCGCGAGCTTCCTTTTCGGACGCCAGGGCATGATCCGCGCCAACGTCAAGCCCTGGCGCGCCTGGTTCCGGCCGGGCTTTCATCCGGCGCAGCAGCACAGCACCCTGTCGGACGATTGGCTGCGCGACAACGCCAGCGCCTACGCCGTCGCCGGCCAGCGCGCCTGAACCGACTTTTCGCGCTGGCCCTAGACTCGGGTCTACCCGGGTGTATTGCTGATGTTCCGATATTTCTTGTCCGGCCTGGGCGTGGTCCGCGCCGACCTGGCCCTGCTGCGCCGCTCGCGCATGTTGCGCCTGGCGGTGCTGGCGGTTTCGTTCGTGCCGGCTGTCTATGCGCTGATCTACCTGTCCAGTGTCTGGGATCCCAACGCCAAGACCAGCGCCCTGCCTGCCGCGCTGGTGAACCTGGACCAAGGCATCCACTACCAAGGGCACGATGTCAACGTCGGCAATCAGCTTGCCGAAACCCTTCGCCAGCGCGCCATGTTCGGCTGGCTGCCCATGGAAGACGCCGACGCCGCCCGCCAGTCCGTGGGTGGGGGTCAATTGGCATTCGCGGTGATCATCCCTCGGGACTTCAGTGCGCAAGCCGTGCCGGGTGCGGTGCCCGGTGGCGGCAAGATCCGGGTAATCCTGTCCGAAGGCAACAACTATTCCGCCGCCGGTTTCGCGCGCCGCTTCGCCACCGAACTCGGACACCAGGTCAATGAGACCCTGAACGAGAAACGCTGGGAACTGGTGATAGCGACCGCCATGGGTTCGCGCCAAAACCTGGAACAGCTCAAAAAGGGCATGGCTCAGCTGGCCGATGGTGCCCAGACGCTGCACGAGGGCGTTCAACGGTACCGCACGGCGTCCGAACAGTTGGGAGGCGGGTTTCGCCAGGTCGCTTCTGGCATCCGGACCATCGAGTCGCGCCTGCCCGCCGAGTCCGAGCTGAAGGCGCTCCAGTCCGGTTCCCGGCAGCTGCTGGCCGGGCAACGCGAACTCGGAGCCGGGCTGGACACATTGCAGGCCGGTGCGGGACGGCTGGTCGACGGCGCCCGCCAGATGCAGACCCAGGGGGCCGACATCCCATTCTTCGGCGCCCGGGTGGCCCAGGGCGCCAGCGAGCTTGCAACCGGCGCCACCCAGCTCGGCGACGGCCTGGGCCGGGCCCGAAGCGCCAATGCCCAACTGGTGCAAGGCGGCACCCAGCTCGATGCGGGTGTGAGCACGCTCACCGAGGGCCTGGGCGCGCTGGGATCCGGTGTGCGAACCATGGCCGCGCAGTTGCCGGCCGACGCCCAACTGGACGCGTTGCGCGAGGGCGGGGAGACGCTCACCGCGGGATCGGCGCGTCTGTCCGAGGGCATCCGTCTGGTGAACGCCGCCTTGCCGGACCGGGTCGACGCGCCCGACGGCAGCCCCCCGGGACTGGCCGACTCGGTCGAGCCCGAACTGGAAAACCTGGCTCCCGTGCCAAACAACGGGAGTGCCTTTGCGCCCAACATGGTCGCCGTGGCGCTGTGGATCGGCGCGGTGATGGCGGCCTATCTGTTCAACCTCAATCTGGTGCCCTCCAGCCGGGCGCAAGCGCCGCGCCTTTCCGTGGCCGTGGGCAAGTTCCTGATGCCGGCGGGCATCACGGTGATCCAGAGTGCCCTGGCCTGTCTCATGCTGGTATTCGGGTTGGGTGTGCAGGCGCCCTCGACCTTCAACCTGCTGTTGACCATGGTGGTGGCGGCCTGGGCCTTCCTGGCGCTGCTCTTCGCGCTCCTGCGGGTGTTCGGTGAAGCCAGCAAGCTGCTGGCGGTGCTGCTGCTGACCTTGCAACTCGCCGCGGGCGGTGGGGTGCTCCCTGTGGAGTTGAGCGGGGGACTGTTCCAGACCGTGCACGACTGGCTGCCCTTCACCTGGGTGGTGAAGGCGTTCCGCGCCAGCCTGTTCGGCGCCTACAACCATGGCTGGGCCCATGCCTGGGGCACGGTCATGCTGGCGGGCACCACGGCATTCCTGTTGGCCGCCATGGTGGGAAGCTGGAAAATTGTCCCGGATGCGGACTACCGACCGGGCATTGAGATCTGATCCGGGCCGGCTCAGGCCGGCGGCGCCTGCCGATTCCGCACCAGCAGGGCGATCATCGCCATCGTGCTGAAACCAGCGCCCGCCAGGAAGGTGGTGGTCGCACCGAATCGCTCCCACAGCACGCCCGCGGTCAGGCTGGCCAGCAACAGGGCCAGCCCGCTCATGAGATTGAAAAAGCCGAAGGCCGTTCCGCGCAGGTCGGCGGGCGCCACGTCGGCCACCATCGCGGCCAGCAGGCCCTGCGTCATGCCCATGTGCACGCCCCACAGCGCCACGCCTGCCAGCAGGCCGATCCAGTGGTTGCTGGCGGCGAGCACCAGGTCGGCGGCAATCAACACGGCCAGCCCCCACAGCAGCAGGCGCGTATGGGCCATGCGGTCTGCCAGTTTGCCGAAGGGATAGGCGGCGGCCGCATACACCCCGTTCATCGCCACCATCACCAGCGGTACCAGCGCTAGCGGCACGCCGGTCTGCTCGGCGCGCAGCACCAGAAAGGCCTCGGAAAACCGTGCCAGCGTGAACACGGCGCCGATGCCGACCACCCACCAGTAGCCAGCCCCGAGGCGCACAAGGTTGGCCCGGGAGATCGGATTGGCCCGGACCGCCCCCTGCGAAGGCGGCGGTTCGCGCACCCCGACGACCAGCAGCAGCACCGCAAGTGCCGCCGGGATGACGGCCACGGCGAATACCGCCCTGAAATCGTTGGCCCACAGCAGCATCAGCCCGACGGCGATCAAGGGCCCGGCAAAAGCGCCCACGGTGTCGAGCGCCTGCCGCAAGCCGAATGCGGCGCCGCGCTGGTCGGGCGGCGCGAGGTCGGCCACCAGCGCGTCACGCGGCGCGCCGCGTATGCCCTTGCCGACCCGGTCGAGCATGCGCGCCGTGAACACCAGCCCGGCACCCGGTGCGAGCGCGAACAGCGGTTTGGTCAACGCGCCCAACCCGTAGCCGATGACGGCCAACAGCTTGCGCCGGCCCACGTAGTCGCTGATCACCCCGGAAAACACCTTCATCGTCAGCGCGGTCGATTCAGCCAGCCCTTCGATCAGCCCGACCACGACCACACTCATGCCGAGCGTGCCCACCATGAACAGCGGCAGCAGGCTGTGGATCATCTCGGACGACACGTCCATCAGCAGGCTCACGAAGCCCAGCACCCAGATGCCCGCGGGCAGCGCTTGCCGTGGCGGGGCGGGGTCGGTCCGCGTGCGCTCCGTGGTCATGGTTCTCCCTGGCGGTCCATGCGCCCATTCTGCGCCAGAGGCGCGCGCCGGACCTCGTCTGCTGACGGGCCTTGGCGCAAAATACACGCCATGCAGCTCAATTACATCGCGAACGCGTCGGCTCCCTCTTCGTCCGGACGCACCATCCCGGTCATCGATCCCTCCGACGGCCAGCCCTACGACGACATCCAGCGCAGCAACGCGAGTGACATCGACACCGCCGTGCACGCCGCACGCGAGTGCTTCGACGCGGTGTGGAGCCGAACCACCGCCGTCGAGCGCGGCCGCCTGCTGATGAAGTTGTCGGCCAAGGTGGCCGAGCACGCCGACGAACTGGCCGCCATCGAACAGCGCGACTGCGGCAAACCCACCAAGCAGGCCAAGGCCGACGCCGCCGCGCTGGCGCGCTATTTCGAGTTCTACGCCGGGGCCTGTGACAAGCTGCACGGTGACACCATCCCCTACCTCGACGGCTACAGCGTCTTCACCTGGCGCGAGCCGCACGGCGTGACCGGTCACATCATTCCGTGGAACTACCCGATGCAGATCTTCGGGCGCAGCGTGGGCGGCGCGCTGGCGGCAGGCAACGTGAGCGTGGTCAAACCCGCCGAGGACGCCTGCCTGAGCCTGATCCGCGTCGCGCAACTCGCGGCCGAGGTGGGATTCCCGGCCGGGGCCATCAACATCGTGACCGGCTACGGCCACGAGGTGGGCGACGCCTTGGCCCGCCACCCGGGCGTCGACCACATCAGCTTCACCGGCAGCCCCTCGGTGGGCACGATCATCCAGCAGGTGGCAGCGGAGCGCCACTGCCCGGTCACGCTGGAGCTGGGCGGCAAGAGTCCGCAGATCATCTTCGCTGATGCCGACCTGGACGCCGCCCTGCCATTCGTGATCAACGCGATCGTGCAGAACGCCGGCCAGACCTGCAGCGCCGGCTCGCGCGTGCTGATCGACGAGCTGATCTACGAATCGGTGCTGGAGCGCCTGGGCCAGGCGTTCGAGAAACTGCGCGTCGGCCCCGCCATCCTCGACCTGGACGTCGGCCCGTTGATCCGGCAGAGCCAGCTGCAGCGGGTCTGGGACTTCCTCAGCGACGCGCAGGTGGCCGGCATTCCGATGGTGGCGCAGGGCCAGGTGGTGGACGAGGCCCCCGAGACCGGCTACTACCAGGCCCCCACCTTGCTGCGCGACGTGCCGGTGGCGCACCGGCTGGCGCAGGACGAGGTCTTCGGCCCGGTGCTGTCGGCCATGAGCTTTCGCGACGAGGACCATGCGGTCGAGCTGGCCAACGCCACCCGCTTCGGCCTGGTGGCCGGCGTCTGGACCCGCGACGGCGCGCGCCAGTTCCGCATGGCCCGGCGCGTGAAGAGCGGCCAGGTCTTCATCAACAACTACGGCGCCGGCGGCGGCGTGGAACTGCCCTTCGGCGGCGTGAAGTCGTCCGGCTACGGCCGCGAGAAGGGCTTCGAGGCCTTGTACGGGTTCACGACGCTCAAGACGGTGGCGATCCGCCACGGCTGAACGCCACGGAGTCTTGCAGAAGCCGAACAACCGTGAGAATTGTCAACAAAAGGCTGCCGTTCCAGTGTGGGAAGTCCACCGGCAGCTATCAATAACCTAGCACCCGGAGCGATCACGATCATGCGCGTCAAGAACAAATCCATCATCGTCACCGGCGCCGGCGGCGGCATCGGCGAGGGCATTGCCCTGCGCCTGGCGGCCGAGGGCGCCCGGGTCATCGTCAACGACATCAACGAGGCTCTCGGCACCCAGGTGGTCGAGGAGATCCGGCGTGCCGGCGGCGACGCGGCCTTCTTCAAGGCCGATGTCACGAAGTCCGCCGAGGTCCAGGCGCTGGTGGCCGCCGCGGTGCAGCGCCACGGCAAGCTCGACGCCATGGTCAACAACGCCGGCTGGACGCACCGCAACCGCCCGGCGCTGGAGGTCAGCGAGGACGAGTTCGACCGCTGCTACGCGGTCAACGTGAAGAGCATCTACCTGGCCGCGATTCACGCAGTGCCGGCCCTGCGTGCCAACGGGGGCGGCAGCTTCATCAACATCGCCTCCACGGCGGGTGTGCGCCCCCGTCCGGGCCTGACCTGGTACAACGGCTCCAAGGGCGCGGTGATCACCACCAGCAAGTCGCTGGCCGCCGAGCTGGGGCCCGACAACATCCGCGTGAACTGCATCAACCCGGTGTTCAACCCCACCACCGGTCTGGCCACCGAGTTCGCCGGCGGCGAACTGACCGAAGACCGCCTGGCCAGGTTCCGGGCCACCATCCCGCTGGGGCGCTTTTCCACCTCGCTCGACGTGGCCAATGCCGCGTTGTACCTGGCCAGCGACGAGGCGTCGTTCATCAGCGGCGTCTGCATCGAGGTGGACGGCGCGCGCTGCGTATGACGGCCACGCCAGCAGGGCTTTTGGCACTGCCCTACAGTGGGCGCATGAAACCCGCCTTTACCTTCGCCGCGACCCTTGCCACCCTGCTGCTGGGCATTTCCGCCGGTGCCCAGGCCGCCAGCTTTTGCGCCGGTCTGGACCGCTACCCGGTCAACCCGATCATCGGTGGTGCACCGGTGGACCTGTGTCGCCTGGACGCACGGGCCGTTCTGTTGGTCAACACCGCCAGCGCGTGCGGCTTCACGCCGCAGTACGAAGGTCTGGAGAAGCTGCACCAGCGCTACGGTCGCGAGGGCCTGCGTGTCGTGGCCCTGCCCGCCAACGACTTCGGCGCGCAGGAACGCGGCAGCAACAAACAGATTGCCGAGTTCTGCCAGGTCAATTACGGCGTGACCTTCACCGTGGGCGAGAAACTCACCACGCCGATCCGGCAAGACCCGCTGTACGCCCAGCTGGTGCGGGTGTCGGGCAAGGCGCCGAAATGGAATTTCCACAAGTACCTGATCACCCCTGATGGCCGGGTGCAGAGCTTCGACTCGGACGTGACGCCACAAAGCCGCGAACTGGCGCAGGCCGTCGAAGCGGCGCTGAAGCCGACCGCCCGCTGAGCCTTTGGCGGTTCGCGGTTTTCGGCACCGCCGGCCCCACGTTGGCTGTTGACACCCCGGCATAATCGCCCGCATGTCCGAACGAGTGATCCCTCTGGTCGATGGACGCATCGCCCCGCTGGCCGCCGTGGTGCCCGAGCGGCCCGTCACGGCCGACGGCCGCCTCGCCGACGCCCTGGGCCGGCCGCTCGCCGACCTGCGCATCAGCGTCACCGACCGCTGCAACTTCCGCTGCAACTACTGCATGCCCAAGGAAGTGTTCGACAAGGACTACCCCTATCTGCCGCACGCCGCGCTGCTGAGCTTCGAAGAGATCACGCGCATCGCCCGCCTGTTCGTGGCCCACGGCGTGCGCAAGATCCGCCTGACCGGTGGCGAGCCGCTGCTGCGCAAGAACATCGAAGCGCTGATCGAACAGCTCGCCGCGCTGCGCACGCCCGCCGGCGCAGCGCTGGACATCACGCTCACCACCAACGGCTCGCTGCTGGCGCGCAAGGCGCGCTCGCTGCGCGACGCGGGCCTGCGGCGCGTCACCGTCAGCCTCGACGGCCTGGACGACGCGGTGTTCCGCCGCATGAACGACGTCGATTTCCCGGTGGCCGACGTGCTGGCGGGCATCGACGCCGCGCGCGCGGCCGGCCTGGGGCCGGTGAAGGTCAACATGGTGGTCAAGCGCGGCACCAACGAGCACGAAATCCTGCCCATGGCCCGGCACTTCCGCGGCACTGGCATCGTCCTGCGCTTCATCGAGTACATGGATGTGGGCGCCACCAACGGCTGGCGCATGGACGAGGTGCTGCCCAGCGCCGACGTGGTGCGGCGCATCCACGCCGAGCTGCCCCTGGTCCAACTGGAGCCGTCGGCGCCCGGCGAGACCGCCGAGCGCTGGGGCTATGCCGGCCCCGACGGCCGGCACGACCCCGCACTGGGCGAAATCGGCGTCATCAGCAGCGTGACCCAGGCCTTCTGCCGCGACTGCAACCGCGCCCGCCTGTCCACCGAGGGCCGGCTCTACCTGTGCCTGTTCGCGGGCCAGGGCCACGACCTGCGCACCCTGATCCGCGGCGGCGCCAGCGACGACGACATCGCCTCGGCGATCGGCGCGATCTGGCAAGGCCGAACAGACCGCTATTCGGAGCTGCGCGGCACCCTGGCGCCCGACGCCGGTGGCGGCGCGCGCCGGGTGGAGATGAGCTATATCGGCGGCTGAGCCCACCTCGCCCCCCAACTTGCCGTCACCGCACCGCCTGCTCCAGGACCCCATGAACACCCCAAAGCCCGGCAGCACCACCGCCCTCATCCTGGCCGGCGGCCGAGGCTCCCGCATGGGCGGCGCCGACAAAGGCCTGCAGACCTTCAACGGCACCCCGCTGGCCCTGCACACGCTGATGCGCCTGCAGATGCAGCAGGGGGGTCTCATCGGCGAGGCGCTGATCAACGCCAACCGCAACATCGCCGCCTACGAATCGTTCGGCGCGCCGGTGTGGCCGGACTCGCTGCCGGATTTCGCGGGTCCGCTGGCCGGGTTCATGGCCGGGCTGGAGCACTGCGCCACACCGTGGCTGCTCACCGTGCCCTGCGACACGCCGTTGTTCCCGCTCGATCTGGCCGCGCGGCTTGCAGAGGCCGCGGTGCGCGAGAGCGCCGACATCGCCATGGCGGCCGCGCGCGAAGAAGATGGCCAGCTGCGCACCCAGCCGGTGTTCTGCCTGCTGCGCACCGGGCTGCTGGAAAGCCTGGTTGCTTTCACCGCGGCGGGCGGGCGAAAGATCGACCGCTGGACCGCGCAGCACAAGACCGTGATCGTGCCGTTCGATGCAACCGGCGACGACCCGCGGGCCTTCTTCAACGCCAACACCCTGGCCGACCTGCATTCGCTGGAAACACGATGAAGACGCTGGAACAGATTGCCGCCGAGCTGCAGGGCTACGACCCGCAGGCCTTGCGAGCGGCCGACGTGAATCAATTTCTCGCGCGGCTGGTGGAACCGGTCACGGCGGTCGAGGACGTGGCCATCTTTGCCGCGCTTGACCGGGTGCTGGCCCGGGACGTGATCTCGCCGATCAGCGTGCCGCCGCACGACAACTCGGCCATGGACGGTTTTGCCTTCGACGGTGCGCAGCTTCGTACCGGCGAGGCGCTGGCGCTCAGGATCGTCGGCACCGCGCTGGCGGGCAAGGCCTGGCAGGGATCGGTCGGTCCGGGCGAGTGCGTGAAGATCATGACCGGCGCCATCATGCCGGCCGGCCTGGACACCGTGGTGCCGCAGGAATTCACGCGGGTCGAAGGCGAAACGGTCCGCATTCCGCCCAATGTGCTGCAGCGTGGCGACAACCGCCGGCTGCTGGGCGAGGACCTGATGGCCGGTCGCGCCGCGCTGCCCGCCGGCACCCGCATCGGCCCGGCCGCCTGCGGGCTGCTGGCCAGTCTGGGCGTGGGTGCGGTGCCTGTGTTTCGGCGCCTGCGGGTGGCGTATTTTTCGACGGGCGACGAGATCCTCAGCATCGGCGACGCGCCCCGGGAAGGCGCGGTGTACGACAGCAACCGCTACACCGTGTTCGGCCTGCTGACGCGGCTCGGCTGCGAGGTGATCGACCTGGGCGTGGTGCGCGACGAGCCGGCCTTGCTGGAGGCCGCGTTCACGCAGGCGGCTGCGCAGGCCGATGCGATCATCACCAGCGGCGGCGTCAGCGTGGGCGAGGCCGACTTCACCAAAACGATGATGAAGCAGCTCGGTGACGTGGCCTTCTGGCGCATCGCCATGCGCCCGGGCCGCCCGATGGCCGTGGGGCGCGTTTCAGGCACCAAAACAGCCTCTTCCCAGCGCGGAATGGCCACCACAAGCTCACATTTCGATAGTCATTCGGACACGGCCTCGATGCCACTTTCGGGCCAGACGACCCCCGACGACGCCCGCGATGCGGGCGACAAGGACATCCCTGGCGCCATCCTGTTCGGCCTGCCCGGCAACCCCGTGGCCGTGATGGTGACCTTTCTGGCCTTCGTGCGCCCGGCCCTGCTGCGCATGATGGGCTGCACCACACCGGCGCCACCGCTGCTGCGGGCGGTGTGCCAGGAAGCCCTGCGCAAGAAGCCGGGGCGCACCGAATACCAACGTGGCATCGTCAGCACCGCCGCCGACGGCACGCTGCAGGTGCGAACCACCGGCAACCAGGGCTCGGGTGTGCTCAGTTCCATGGTGCAGGGCAATGGCCTGATCGTGCTGCACCACGACCAGGGCAATGTGGCGGTGGGCGACACGGTCGACGTGATGATGTTTGACGGCATGATCTGACGCAGGATTCAAACTGCGCCACGGGTGTAAGGTGGCGGCCGCCGCCCATGAAACACCCATGAAGACCACCCGGCACTCCGGACTTTTTGCGCGCTTTCTGCGCACCCGCGCCATCTACCGGCTGTTCCGGCGCGTGGCGATGCTGGAATCGCTGGCGGCCACCGCCGTCAGCCGTGATGTCCCGGAGGCTTTGGGCCGTTCCCTGTGCAGCGCGGCGCGTGCCGATGCCCAGGACCTGCTGCGCACACTGGACAGCCACGCCACCGGCCTGACCGACGCCGAGGCGCGTTCCGCGCTGCGCCGGGCCGGACCCAACGAGGTCGAGCACGAAAAACCCCTGCCTTGGTGGACGCACCTCGGGCACTGCTATGGCAACCCGTTCAACCTGCTGTTGACGGTTCTGGCCGTCATTTCCTGGGCCACTGACGACACCCAGGCCGCCTCCGTCATCACGAGCATGGTCGCACTGTCCACCGGGCTGCGCTTCTGGCAGGAGCGGCGTTCGCACGCTGCGGCGGACCGCCTGAAGTCCATGGTCAGCAGCACTGCGACCGTGCTGCGTCGAGGGCGCCCCCCCGATGCATCGGCCCGTCCACGTGCTGGCGACCCGAGCCTCGACGCGACCTCCTCGGGCAACGAGCTTCATCACATCGAGGTGCCGATCCGTCGTCTGGCGCCGGGCGAGGTGCTGCAACTGTCTGCCGGGGACATGATTCCGGCCGATCTGCGCCTGCTCGCCGCCAAGGACCTGTTTGTGGGCCAGTCGGCGATGACGGGCGAATCGCTGCCCGTGGAGAAATTCCCGCAACAGCGCGACCCGCAGGCCACCAACCCGCTGGAACTGGACAACATCCTGTTCATGGGCACCAACGTGGTGTCGGGCTCGGCCACCGCCGTGGTGCTGTCCACCGGCCGCCATACCTATTTCGGGGCGCTGGCGCAGCGTGTGGCCGCAACCGACCGGTCGCCCACGTCGTTTCAGGCCGGCGTGAACCGCGTCAGCTGGCTGCTGATCCGCTTCATGGCGGTCATGGTGCCGCTGGTGCTGCTGCTCAACGGATTCACCAAGGGCGACTGGCTGCAGGCCCTGCTGTTTGCACTGTCGATCGCCGTCGGGCTGACGCCGGAAATGCTGCCCATGGTCGTGACGTCGACACTGGCCCGCGGCGCGGTGTTTCTGTCGCGCAAGAAAGTGATCGTGAAACGCCTGGACGCGATCCAGAACTTCGGGGCGATGGACCTGCTGTGCACCGACAAGACCGGCACGCTGACGCAGGATCGCATCGTGCTCGCCCAACATCCGGACCCCTGGGGTACGGAGTCGGCCCGGGTGCTGCAGTTGGCCTACCTCAACAGCCATTACCAGACCGGGCTGAAGAACCTGCTCGACGTGGCGGTGCTCCAGCATGTGGACCTCCATCGCGAACTGAATGTGGCGACGGACTACGCGATGGTGGACGAAATGCCGTTCGACTTCAGCCGGCGCCGCATGTCGGTGGTGGTCGCCGAGCGCAACCGGTGCCATCTGCTGATCTGCAAAGGCGCGGTCGAAGAGGTGCTGGCGGTGTGCTCACGCGTGCGGCGGGACGATCGCTCCGAGCCCCTCGACGCGGCCCAGATGGAACGCCAGCGCACGTTGACAAACGGTCTGAACGCACAGGGCCTGCGGGTGGTTGCGGTGGCTGTGAAAGAGTTCCCCCCTGACAAGGTGGACTACGGCGTGGCGGACGAGGAATCCTTGACCCTGATCGGTTACATCGCCTTTCTCGATCCGGCCAAGGAAACCACCGCGCCTGCGCTGGCCGCGCTGGCGCGCCATGGCGTCACGGTCAAGATCCTCACCGGTGACAACGAGGTGGTCACCGCCAAGGTCTGCCACGACGTCGGCCTGCCACCCGGGCAGGTGCTGCTGGGTTCGGACGTGGAGGCGCTGGATGACCGCGAGCTCGCCGCCCGCGCCGAGACCACCACCGTCTTCGCCAAGCTCACGCCAGCCCACAAGGAACGCATCGTTCGCCTGCTCAAGGGCAACGGGCATGTGGTCGGGTTCATGGGCGACGGCATCAATGACGCGGCGGCGCTGCATGTGGCCGACATAGGCATCTCGGTCGACACCGCGGTAGACATCGCGAAGGAGGCCGCCGACATCATCCTGCTGGAGAAAAACCTGCTGGTGCTCGACCAGGGCGTGCTGGAAGGCAGGCGCACCTTCGTCAACATGCTGAAGTACATCCGCATGACAGCGAGTTCCAACTTCGGCAACGTGCTGTCGGTGCTGGTGGCCAGCGTCTTCCTGCCGTTCCTGCCGATGCTGCCGATGCAGCTGCTGGTTCAGAACCTTCTCTACGACCTGTCCCAGTCGGCGATCCCCTTCGACCGCGTGGACGACGAACTGGTGACCCGCCCGCTGCACTGGGATCCGGCTTCGATCGGTCGGTTCATGGTGTGTTTCGGCCCGGTCAGTTCGGTGTTCGACCTGGCCTTGTTCGCGCTGATGGCAAACGTGTTCGGCGCCACCACCGCCGCCGACCAGACCTTGTTCCAGTCGGGGTGGTTCGTGTTCGGCGTGCTGACGCAGACCCTGGTGGTGCACCTGATCCGCACGCCGCTGATCCCGTTCGTCGAAAGCCGGGCTGCCAACCCGCTGTTGCTGATGACGCTCGCCATCACCGCCGTGGGTCTGTTCCTGCCGATGGGTCCGCTGGCACCACATTTCAAGCTGCAAGCCTTGCCGCCCGCGTATTTCGGATGGCTGCTGCTCCTCCTCATGGGCTACGCCGGACTCACGCAGGCCATGAAGTCCTGGTACCGCCGACGCTACGGATGGATCTGATGGTGCGACGGCGGCGGAGTCGCCAGAACCCGGCTGATCTTGCCGCTGCGCCCCCGCTGCAATGGCTGCCCCAGTTCTTCGACGACGTTGAGACCGCGGATGCGATGGGCCACGGCAAAGGCTTGCATCGCGTTGCGGCAACGGACCATGGCGGCGCGGGCCTCGCCGTCGTCGCCCGGCAGTCGCATGGCCAGCGTCAGCGGGCCGGTCTGGCGGACCTGGAAGTCGTAGACACCCGCCTGTTCCTCGATCACGGTGGTCAATGCCATGGGCAACAGGGTGGCTCGCCGGCCTCCCGGCGCGGTCAGCACGAGCGGTTCGTCACGGCGCCCCTGCACCTCGATCACCGGCATCGCCGAGCCGCACGGACAGGGTTCGTCGAAGACCGCGATCTGGTCGCCGAGTTCGTAGCGGATCAGCGGTTGAGCGGTGTTGGCCAGGTGGGTCAGCAGGCAGGAATGCGAAAGTTGCCCCGCTGGGACCGCGCGCCCGTGTTCGTCCACCGGTTCCAGAATCACCCAGTCGGCGTTCAGGTGCATGCGACCGTGACCACACTCCCAGCCCATGGTCAGGAACTCGGAGGCGCCGAAGCTGTTGCGCACCGAGCAATGCAGGGCCCGCTCGATGTGCCGGCGCGCCGCCAGACCCAGCGTTTCGCCACCGGTCCAGATCTCGCGCGGGCGGAAGGCCAGCGCACCCCGTTCGGCCTCCTCGGCCAGCAGGGAGGCCACCGTCGGATAGGTGGCGATCACGGTCGGCGCGTCGCCGTTGAGTGCGGCGACCAGCGCCGGCACCGGCTGCAGGATCGAATGGCTGCGGAAATGCAGGCGCATCCAGGGGTTGAGCTGACGCAGACGTTCGATCGACACGTGGCTGGCGAAGTGGCCGCCAATCGCACCCACAAACGCCAGTCGCTCGCCCAGGTACAGGGGATCGGACCAGCGGCGCAGCGACAACGGCGCGCTGCGTCGCAGCGCCTCCAGGGCGTCGTACACCGCCATGGTGGCCGCGTCCTGCACGAACACGCCGGGTTGCAGGCTGGTGCCCGAACTTTCCCAGATCACGTAGCGCCCCAGGTAGGGTTCTCCCAGCCGCTGTGGATCGGCGGTGAAGGCCTTCAACTCGTCCAGGTGCAAGCGGGAATCGGTGACCCAGTCGTCAAAGCGCGCCATCAAGGCCGCGCGGGTCACCGCGGGCAGATCGCGCAGTGGCGTGTCGGGCCCCAGGCCGGCCAGGTGCTCGCGGTAGAAGCTTGAATCCCGCATTGCGGACGCCAGCACCTCCTGCAGCCGCATCCGCTGCCGCGCCGTCACCGCTGCACGCGCACCTCGCGCCGCCGCCAGCACATCCAGCGAAACCGACGCGAACCGAAACGGATCGAACACGGGGATCATGGACCCATGCTAGGAGCTTCGCCCCGTGTGATCTTGCGTTGGATCAAGCGCGCCCGAACCGGCTCTCGCCAGCCGCACCCTGCGGTCGGCGGTGAAACCCAACCGTTCTTGACCCGGATCAACGGCCCCGCGCCGCCGGCCTTTGACAATGGAGCAGGCCTCGCCGAAAAGACATGCGGCAAGCGTGCGTGAACGACGGGGTCCCTCGATCATGAACCGACCCCACGCCAACAAGACCAACAACCACTCCTCGCCACCGCGCGTCGAAGAAACCCCCACCCAACGCCTGGATCGCCTGGTGCACGCCGCGGCCGCGCCCGTCACCGGCTCACTCTCGCCGATCTCCATGGCCTTGGCCATGGCCGACTGGGCCTGGCACCTGGGCGTTTCGCCCGGTCGCCAGATGGAACTGGCAGCGCTCGCCACCCAGTTGGCACGCGACACGCTGAGCCTTGGAGCGGTCGAGAACGCCGAGCAGGCCGCGATCGACGACGACCCCCGGTTCCGCCACGAGGCCTGGGGCCGATGGCCGTTCAGTCAGTTGCGCACCGGCTTCCGCAACACCGAGGCGTTCTGGCGCGAGGCATCGCAGGTTCCTGGCATGACGGCGCACCATGCCGATCTGACCAGGTTTTTCGCGCGGCAATGGCTGGGCGTGATGGCACCGGCGAACTGGCTGGCCACGAATCCGGTGGTGCTGCAGGACGTGGCCGAATCCAACGGTGCACACCTCGTCAAGGGTTATCGCAACTGGATGGCCGACACCAGCGGAGTGCCGACGGCTGAGGATCTCGCGCAACAGGAACGCTTCAAGGTGGGGCGCGACGTCGCGATCACGCCCGGCAAGGTGGTGCACCGGAACCGGCTGGTGGAACTGATCCGCTACGACGCGCAGACGGCCACCGTGCATCCGGAGCCGGTCTTCATCATCCCGTCGTGGATCATGAAGTTCTACATCCTCGATCTCTCGCCGCAGAATTCGATGGTGCGCTACCTCGTGGAGCAGGGCCATACGGTGTACATGCTGTCCTGGCGCAATCCTGATGCATCCGACCACGACCTCACGATGGACGACTACCTCAAGCTCGGCGTGTTGGACACGTTGCAGGCGATCGGCCACCTGCAGGACAAACCCCATCCGGTGCATGCCATGGGTTATTGCCTGGGTGGCACCTTGCTGGCGATCGCGGCCGCGGCGCTGGCCAAGGCCGGGCGACGCGGCGTGATGGGCTACACCGGACTGCTGCCGCTGAAGACGCTCACCCTGCTGGCCGCGCAGACCGACTTTTCGGAACCCGGTGAGCTGGGCCTGTTCATCGATGAAAGCCAGATCGGCTTCCTGGACAACATCACGCTGGGGCAGGGCTACCTCAGCGGCAAACAGATGGCGGGTTCGTTCCAGTTCCTGCACTCGCGCGACCTGGTCTGGACCCGGCGCATGCGCGAGTACCTGATGGGCGAACGCGAGCAACCCAACGACCTGATGGCCTGGAACGCGGACACCACCCGCATGCCGGCGCGCATGCACCACGAGTACCTGACCTCGCTCTACCTGAACAATGCGCTGGCCACCAGCAGCTACCGGGTGGACGGCCGCGCCGTCTCGCTGGCCGATCTGCGCCTGCCGATCTTCATGGTCGGGACCGAGCGCGACCACATCTCTCCATGGCGCTCGGTCTACAAGCTGCACCACCTGTGCGACGCCGAAATGACCTTCGTGCTGACCAGCGGCGGCCACAACGCGGGCATCATCTCCGAGCCCGGCCATGCGCACCGCAGCTACCGGATGGCGGCGCGTCCGGCGCACGGCCCGTGGATCGAGCCCGAGGAATGGACAGCCCGAGCGACGCCCCACGAGGGATCCTGGTGGCCGGCCTGGCACCAGTGGCTCGCGGCGAAGTCGTCGCGCAAGCAGGCCGCGCGACCGGTCGGTGCAAGCGCCGTGCTGTGCGACGCACCGGGCGAGTACGTGATGCAGCGTTACGCCGAGTGAGCACCGGCTGGCGCGGGCACCGGAAGGTCGCCGCCACCATGCCCGGCATCTCCGGCGGCGGGCCCATCCCGGGCTTCGGCCGTGATCGGGCCGGGTACTGCCTTGCGCGCGAACAAGGTGTAGATGGTGGGCACGACGAAGATTGTCAGCAGGGTGCCCAGTGACATGCCGCCCACGATGACCCAGCCGATCTGTCGTCGGCTCTCCGAACCCGCACCATGGGCCAGCGCCAGCGGAATCGCACCCAGCACCATTGCGCCGGTGGTCATCAGAATGGGCCGCAAGCGCTGTGAGGCGCCCTTGACCACCGCCGCGGTCAGCTCCAGGCCCTGCTCGCGCAGCTGGTTGGTGAACTCGACGATCAGGATCCCGTGCTTGGTGATCAGCCCCACCAGCGTGATCAGGCCAATCTGCGAATAGACGTTGAGAGATCCGCCCGACCATTGCAGCGCCAGCAGTGCGCCAATCATCGACAAGGGCACCGACAACATGATGATCAAGGGGTCGACAAAGCTCTCGAACTGGGCCGCGAGCACCAGAAAGATGAACAGCAGCGCCAGCGCAAACACGATGCCGAGCGCGCCCTGCGAGTTGCGGAATTCGCGCGAGGTGCCATTGAGGTCGGTGGTGTAGCCGGGTTTGAGCAGCCTGGCCGCCGTGGCGTCGAGAAAATCCAGCGCCTGCCCGAGCGAGTAATCCGGCGCCAGGTTGGCGGTGATCGACACCGAGCGGCGCTGGCTGAAATGGTTGAGTTCACGCGGCGCTACCGACTCGCGCACCGTGACGAGCGATGACAGTGGAATCATCGTCTCGTTGCGCCCGCGCACGAAGATTTTTTCCACGTCGTCGGGCGTATCGCGCCCCGTGGCCTGGGTCTGCACGATCACGTCGAACTGCTCACCTTCGCGCTTGTATCGCGTCACCTGCCGGCCACCGAGCATGGTTTCGATGGCGCGCGCCACCACATCGACGCTGACGCCCATGTCGGCGGCCTTTTCACGGTTGACGTCGATCTTGAGTTCGGGCTTGTTCAGGCGCAGGTCGATGTCGGCGCTCACAATGCCCGGGTTCTTCGCGATCTCGTCCATGAACTGGCGCGTCACCGCAGCGAGGTTCTGGTAACTATCGGTCGAAATCAGCACGAAGTTCACGGGCCGTTCGCGAAACCCCTGTCCGAGGGAAGGTGGCGTGATCGGAAAGGCGGTCACACCGGGAAGTCCGGCCATCTTGGGCTGCAATTCGCGGGCCACGTCGAGAATGGAGCGATCGCGCTGGTCCCAATCGATGGCACGGAAAAACACGTTGGCCTGGGACACGGTCGGGTTGCCGGACGACACGAAGATCCGGTCGAACTCCTTGTACGGCTGTCCCATGCGCTCGATGGCCCCCACGTAACGGTTGGTGTAGTCCAGCGTGGCGCCGTCCGGCGCGGTGACCACCGCCAGCACCTGACCGCGGTCTTCCAGCGGCGACAGTTCGCGCTTCATGCCCGGCAGCACCAGGGCGATGCCGATGCCGGACAGCGCCATCACACCGATCACGATCCATCGCGCATCCATCAGCCAGCGGCGCAGCGAATGATTCGCGCCGACCTGCGAGCGACTGCGATCGTAGCGGGCGGTCACCAGCCAGGTCAGCGCCTGTTGGTAACGGTTGGTCAGCGCGGTCAGCCATGATTCCATGTGGCGGTCAAACCAGCCCGGATTGGGGTTGTGCCTGAGCAGCAGCGAGCACATCATCGGCGACAGGGTCAGCGCGATGAAGCCCGACACCGCCACCGCGCCGGCCAGCGCCAGTGCGAACTCGATGAACAGACGGCCGGTTCGCCCTGGCGTGAATGCCAGTGGTGCATAGACGGCCACCAGGGTCAGGGTCATGGCCACCACCGCGAAGCCCACTTCACGCACCCCCTTGATCGAAGCCGAGAACGGGTCCATGCCCTCTTCGATGTGCCGGTAGATGTTCTCGAGCACGACGATGGCATCGTCCACCACGAGGCCGATGGCCAGCACCAGAGCCAGCAGCGTCAGCGTGTTGATGGTGAAGCCGGCCAGCGCCATCAGTGCGAAGGTGCCGATCAGGCACACCGGAATGGTGACGATCGGGATGATCGACGCGCGCACCGTACGAAGGAAGACGAAGATCACCAGCGCGACCAGGACGATCGCCTCGACGATGGTCCGGAACACGCTCTGGATCGATTTTTCGATGAAGACCGAGTTGTCGTTGGCCACGTCGATGGAGATACCGGGCGGCAGATCGGCTTTGAGTTTGGGAATCATGGCGCGCACGCCGCGGCTGAGCTCCAGCGGGTTGGCCGTGGCTTGGCGGATGACCCCGGCGGTGATGGACACCCGCCCGTTGAGCCGGGACCCGCTGCGCTCGTCGGCCGCGCCTTCCTGTACGCGTCCCACATCGCGGATGCGCACCGGGAACCCGTTGGGGGACTTGATGATGATGTCGGAAAACTGCGCAGGCCGGGTCAGGTCGGTCTGCGAGGTCACGCTGAACTCGCGCTGCGTCGATTCGATGCGCCCGGCCGGCAACTCGAGGTTGCTGCGCCGGATGGCGTCCTCGGCGTCCTGGGTGGTGAGCTTGTAGGCCGCCAGCTTGTCGGGATCGAGCCAGACGCGCATCGCGTACTTTCGTTCGCCGAAGATGCGCACGTCGGCCGCGCCAGTCACCGTCTGCAAGCGTGGTTTGACGATGCGGTTAACCAGGTCGTTGATCTGAAGACCGCTCAGGGTATCGCTGCTGAACGAGAGCCAGATCACCGGAAACGCGTCGGCCTCGACCTTGGCAATGACGGGTTCATCGATGGCCTGCGGCAGCCGGTTGCGCACCCGCGAGGTCCGGTCGCGCACTTCGGCGGCGGCGGCATCGGCATCTTTTTCGAGGCGGAATCGCACCGTGATCTGCGCCTGCTCGGCGCGACTGATCGAGGTGATCACGTCGACCGCATCGATGCCGGCGATCGAGTCCTCCAGCGGCTTGGTCACCTGCGACTCCATGACCTCGGCAGAGGCACCCGGATACCGCACGCTGACCGTCACCACGGGTTCGTCGATCTTCGGGTACTCCCGAACCGAGAGCTTGGTGAAGCTCACCAGCCCGATCAGCACCACCAGCAGCGAAAGCACCGTCGCGAACACGGGGCGGCGGATGGATACTTCAGAGAGTTTCATGACAACACCTCAGGTTCGCCGACTCAAGACCGGCCCGGTGCTCCACCAGCGCCGCCCTTGCGTTCGCCACCTTTGCGCTCGGCGCCCTGCCGGTCCTCGCCTTTTCCGGACGGGCCCGCGCCCGGATCGACCAGACACGGATTCGGCCCTTCGGCCGCCTTGGGTGCCGCGGCGAGCCGGGCCGGCAGGCCGGGGGGCGGCGCAACGCCCGCCATCGCCGGCGCCGACGCCGGGACCGGCGCGGTTGCCGCTGAGGCCGAAGACGTCGGGCCGGATGCCGCCGTGGCCGCCGGCGCGAGCCCGGAGGCAGGCGCGCTCGCCGCAGCAGCGGGTCCACCCTCCACGCGCCCGCGTTGGAGGTCCAGAACGCGCACCGGCGAGCCATCTTTCTGGATCCGCTGCTGGCCGGCGATCACAACCGTGTCACCTTCTCCGAGCCCGTCGGTGATCTCCACCTTGCCAGGACGCCGGATGCCCACCTTGACTTCCACACGTTGGGACACCTTGCTGCCCGCTTCGGGGCCATCGACCACCTTGATCACATAGGCCTTCTGCCCCTGGGGCACGATCGCCTCCTCCGGCACCACCTTGGCATTGTCCCGTTCGCCGAAAACGGGGGTGACGCGGGCGAACATGCCGGGGCGCAGTTGCAACTGGCGGTTGTCGATGCAGGCTCGCACACCGACCGAGCGCCCGTTGGCGTCCAGCAGCGGATCGACTGCCTGGATCACCGCGTTGAACCGGCGTCCCGGCAGGGCGTCCAGATCGACCTGCGCGCGCTGCCCTTTTCGGACTTTTGCCTGGAAACGCTCGGGCAGGCGGAAATCCACGTAGACCGCATCGATGTCTTCGATGTTGACGATGTCTGCCCCGTCCTTGAGATAGTCGCCGGTGTTGACCTGACGGATGCCGGCAATCCCGTCGAAGGGCGCCTTGACCTTCAACCGGTCCACGGTGGCCTGCGCCAGCGCCACCTTGGCCTGTGCCACTTCGAGGTTTGCAGCGGTCTCGTCCACCGAACGCTGACTCACAAACTTCTGCGCCAGCAACTCCTGGTTGCGCTTGTGGTTGGCGGTCGCGATGGACAGCTCGGCCAGGCTTTGCTTGAGCTGGGCGGCTGGCAACTGGTCATCGAACTGCACCAGCAATTGGCCCTTGCGCACCCGGTCACCGTCGCGGAAGTTGAGCTGCGTGATGCGTCCGCTGACCTCCGGACGCAAAACCACGCCCTGACGGGAACGCAGGCTGCCGACGGCCTGGGTGTCGTCGCTCAGGCGCATGATCTCCACCCGCGCCACCTCCACCGCGGCCGCCCGGAGCGCCCCGGCCGCACTGGCGCCCGGCTGGGGTGCGGAGGCCGCGGAAGCCGCGCCATCCGCTTTGGCTGCGGGCTTGTTCTGATACCACCAGGCCGCGCCGGACGCTGCGGCGATTCCGACGACGGCAACCGTTGTGTAGAGGATTTTGGATGCCATGGGCAATGTAGTCAGGTGTGCAGATTCGGGGCGACACATCGCCCGGGGCGCAAACCGAAGCAATGTAGCACCGTGGCGGCGCGGGTGCCGGCGCCGGGATCCACGGAATCGTCACAAAAGGGTGTTCGGGCCACCCGAGTTACCTGCGTTTTGCACGCAGAGCCTGTCAACGGCGACTCAGCACCTCAGCCACGCCGCGGTTGGCCAATGCGTCCGCGCGCTCGTTGCCCGGGTTGCCGGCGTGGCCGCGCACCCAGTGCCATTCGATGTGGTGCCCGGACGTCGCGACGAGTTCATCCAGGCGCTGCCACAGCTCGACGTTCTTGACCGGCTGCTTCGACGCGGTGCGCCAGCCCTTGGCCTTCCAGCCGTGGATCCATTCGGTAATGCCCTTGCGCACATATTCGCTGTCGAGGTACAGCGAGACCCGACAGGGGCGTTTCAGCGCGGCGAGCGCCTCGATCACCGCCGTGAGCTCCATGCGGTTGTTGGTGGTGGAGGTTTCGCCACCGAACAGCTCTTTCTCGGTCGAGCCCGACTTCAACAGCACACCCCAGCCGCCCGGTCCGGGGTTGCCCTTGCAGGCGCCATCGGTGTGAATTTCAATGTGATTCAAGAGTTTTTCCCTTGTTTCCCAGCTTCGGCTGGTGATAGTTTGCTATCGAAACAGGATTGTTCGCGAGTGAAATGGCAGGTTTCCAGCCCGGGCTCAGCAGCCGCGCGCCATGCACCCGCTTGACGCCGACGATGAAATAGGCAGCCCCAAAAATCGGCCACCAGCGCGCGCCAAGGCGGTCCATCCAGGAAAACCGCTCCAGCCATCGGCCCGAACGAACCGCGGGGCGGTAGCACCCGAAGCGGCTCGATTCGACCTCGAAATTCAGCAGCCTCAACCAGTCCCGCAGGCGCCAGTAACCGATGAATTCGCCACGGTCCGGCAAGTAGGGTTCGCCCACGCCCATGCGCCGCAACAGATGGGCGCGCCGCTGCCGCAAGCCCCAGAGGCTGGCCGGATTGAGTCCGCTGATCACCACCCGGCCTTCCGGCACCAGCACCCGCCCGACTTCTCGCAAGGTGGCATGGGGGTCGGCATTGAGTTCGAGCGTGTGCGGCAGGATCACCAGATCCAGGCTGTTCTCGGAAAACGGCAGCGCCGGGTATTCGGCCCACAAGCTGGCCTGGCCGATTGCGACCGCGCCGACGGGGCCATCTGACACGGCCTCTGGTTGCGCTGAAGAACCGCCAGCCGCAGTGGTCACCGGCGTGACGCCTGCACCGTCCAGCGCGAGCCAGCGGTGGGGCATGCGGTTGGCGGCCAGCGCGTCAAGTTCGGACAAGCCGAGCTGCAGGGCGTGATACCCGAACAGGTCGGCTACGGCCTGGTCGAACTGCGCCCGTTCCCAGTCCAGCAGGTACCGGCCTGGCGCGGTCTGGAACCATTCGGGCAAACCGGCGGTGCTTCCTATAATGGCTGGCTCCATGAACATCATTGCGCTGCCGGCTTTTGCCGACAACTACATCTGGCTTCTGCACGACGGTCGCCGTGCGCTGGTGGTCGATCCAGGCGACCCGCAACCGGTGCTCAGTGCTCTGCAAGACCATGGGCTGCGTCTGGAGGCCATTCTAGTCACGCACCACCATCCGGACCACACCGGCGGCGTGGCCGAACTGCGTACACAGACCGGCGCCGCCGTCTGGGGCCCGGCGCGCGAGGCCATCCCTGAACCCTTCACGGCATTGAAGGACGGCAAGACGGTGACAACGTTGGGAACGGCCTGGTCGGTGCTGGAAGTGCCGGGCCACACGGCGGGGCACATCGCCTACTTTGCCGACGACGTGAACGGTGCGCCCCTGCTCTTTTGCGGCGACACCCTGTTCAGCGGTGGATGCGGGCGTCTCTTCGAGGGCACACCTGCACAGATGCTCGCGTCGCTGGACCGCCTGGCCGCCCTGCCCGGCGCCACCCGGGTGTGCTGCACCCACGAGTACACGCTGTCGAACCTGCGATTTGCCCGGGCCGTGGAGCCGGGCAACGAGGCCCTGAGCCGCTACGAACACGATTGCATCGCCCTGCGAGAACGCGACAAGCCGACCCTGCCATCCACGATCGCCATGGAGCGGCAGATCAATCCTTTTCTGCGCAGCCGCGAGGCCAGCGTCCGATCCGCTGTTCAGGCCTGGCGCAGTACCCCCGATGACGAGGTCGCCGTGTTCGCCTCGCTGCGCCAATGGAAAAACGAGTTTCGATGACCTCCCTGCGCCGTCTGAAGCTTTTCTGCCTCGCGGCGGCGCTGGTTCTGGCCGGTTGCGCGACGACAGGCGGCGACCCGAGCGGCAAGTTGGCGGAGTCGGGCACAGCCCGAGCTGCCCCGCCGCAGAGTCCCAAGGAAACGCCTGCGACGACGGCTGAAATCGTGCAGCCCCTCGCTGCGGCCGAGGCCGCCAGTCAGGCGGTGGCCCGGCTGCAACCACCGGCCGACCTGTGGGAGCGCATTCGCCGCGGCTTCGCGATGCCGAATCTCGACACCGAGCTGGTGCGCGACCGCGAGCAGTGGTACACCGCCCGGCCCGACTACATGCTGCGCATGACCGAGCGCTCGCGCAAGTACCTGTTCTACATCGTCGAAGAGCTG
>JAXMFA010000006.1:0-282369 GCA_046348065.1 Burkholderiaceae bacterium | reverse complement strand
GGGGTTGCGTCCAGTTCCACCCGGGTCTGGACCGTCGCCAGCCCTGGCATCCGGACCTCCAGAAACGCCAGCCCTTTGCAGAACAAGACCGAGGCGGTCGTTCCATCGCTCCAGCGCCAATTGACCAGGCGCATGGCCCGAGCCGCTGCCCGCATGTCGCGGATGTCCAGGCTGTTGCGCTCGGTCGTAAGCGCTTTGCCCTTCTGCCACTGCCCCGAACCAGAACCACCCATGGTTTCACCTCCTGATAATTCCTTTGCCTAAATCAACTGGCAATTTCAAAGACGCGTACCAACTCGGCTGCATCACAGGCAAACACCCGGGCGACTCAATTCCCGCAGCACATCGCGGCAGTCGCGGGCCATGAATGCCACGCCACCAGCACCCCTGACACGCTCCAGAAAGAGCTCCTGTTCAGGTCGCAGGCGTCCGGTCGGGCCTTTCACTTCCACACCCAGCAGGCGGCCATCCTTCAACTGCCCGAGCACGTCAGGGCAACCCCTGAACCCGAACCGCACGAACCGCGACCCGATGCGGGCAGCCCCCGAGTTCATCCGTTCGCACCAAGACACGGCAGGATGCGTGCGCAGTGCCCGCAGCACTTCGACCATCGCGGCGGCTTCCTTGGTGTCGTGAACCCGTCGGGGTTGTTGCTCCAGACCGAATAAATCAGTCATCGCTGGCAACCTCTGCGCTTTCCTGTGCGCGCTCTCTTTCCCCCGTACCCCCTGCAGAGGAAGGCGCGGAAGGCGCACCCTCTGCGCTCTGTGCGCTTTGTGCGCTTTCATCCGAGGAAGGCGCGCAAGGCGCGGAAGGCGCACCCAGCCCGGCGAATGCGCGTCCCTCTGGTGTCAGGGTCCAACGCAGGCGCGTTTTCCGGTCGTGCGTTCGATACTCCAACGGTTCCAGCCACTTCGCCCGCTGGCACTGGTTCACGATGCGCCTGGTATCGTCCGGGCGCAGCTTCAGCCGCTGGAATGCAGGCTCCGACTTCAGCACCGCGTGCGGGTTGTTGCGCGATGTGGTTGCCGGGCTGCAATACTGCCCCCGACTCTCAAACTCGGCTATCAGCTTCAGCAGTTCGGCGGCGCGGTTGTCATCATCCCGCCCGGCTTGGCGCTGGGTGAACCCGTCAGCATCGAATCCCTGCACAAGTTGCGGCAATCCGCCTTCCGGCCATTCCAGCGTCAACGGCTCGCGCATCCGGCCCAAGTTGCTTTTCTGGTGCTCCAGGGTCAGCAGCCCGCTATCGCCACGGCTCAGGAACAGGCGGCTTCTGGCGCTGTTGTGCCAGGCGGTCGAACCCGAATAGCCCTCGCCCCCTTCGGCCCGTTTGTTGCGGCTGGTGTTCTTGTCCACATGGGCCAGCAGCATCACGGCGCAGTCCGTGCGCTTGGCGATGCCACCCAGCAGGCGCATGAAGGCGCGAACCTGTCGGCGCTGGATTTCGTCGCCCCCGTAGGCGTCCGATGCGTTGTCCACGGCCACCAGCCCGTACCCTTCTGCCTGCACCAGCTTGCACAGTTCGCCATGCGTCGCGGTCGGCTCGCCACCGGCCCGGCCTTCGCTGGCGAACAGTTCGGGGTTGTCGGTGCCGTCCACGATGTGCAGGTCGTGCAATTCCGCAGGGTCGATACCCCAAGCCCGGCAGATTGACGCCAGGCGATGCCGAACAACGTTTTCCCCATCCTCCAGACTCACGAATAGCGATTTGGTGCGGATGGTCGGCACCCCGAACAGGGGACGCCCCAGCGCGGCGCAGACCAGCAGCATCAGGGCAATGGTGCTTTTGCCGGTTCCGCCATGCGCCCCGAACAGGGACACCGTGCCACGGGGCAGATACCCGTCCCAGACAAACGCGGGCGGCGGCGCTGGATTACTCAGGGCATCGGCCACCGATACGGGCCTGAGCAGCGGGGGCGGGGGTTTGGCGGCGTCCGACAGCAGGATTTCCAGCACGTCGAACCCGTCACGCTGGGCAAGGTCGTTAACGTCGCTGTTCTGGGGCCAGCCTTCGGGCATCGTGGCCACGGCGGCCCCGACCTCGCGGGCTATCTTTTCGGCGTCGGCTTCCTTGCCCACATCGGGCACCAGCACCAGCCGGGCGGATGCGTCACTCTGGCGCAGTTCGGCGGCCACGGTGCGAACCCGGCCCCAGCCGAAACACACCACGGCGGCGCGTCCTGTTGCCTTCCATGCGGCCCACGCTTGCCCGATGCCCTCGCACAGATACACCGCGCCACTGGGCACCAGTTCGCCCACGGCGTAGAACCCTTCCAGGGCAAAGCCCGGCAGGTTCAGCTTACCGGGCTTCCCTGCGGCTTTCAGGCGCTGGGCAGTCTCAGGCGGGGCAATCAGTTGCAGCGTCGATACCGTGCCATCCTGACGCAGCACGGGCACCACCAGTGCCCCGGCCATGCTCTCACCGGCCACCCGCAACGGGTCGCCAGCAGGCACCACGCGCAGGCCGTCGGGGCGTCCCTGCTTCGCCTTGATGTACGGATGCGCGTCGGTCGCCGGTTCGCTGCGGTTCCAGACTTCGGCAGGGCTCATGCCTGGGGCGGGCTTGCGCGGCGGCTCTGCGGCCTTCCTGGGGGCTTCGAAGGGCCTCGCATGGGGCTTGTCGCCACCCATGCGCCAGCCCCCAAGCTCTGCGGCCATGCGGTACAGCGTGCCAGCCCCTACGCCCTTGCCCGGCTTGAAACTGCGCCAGGTGTCGCGGGCGTCGCTGGCGGTGTAGTTCGCGGCCTGGGCGCTCCAGTCGTTGAACGTGTCGAAGTCAATCCCTGCGGCGTGGGCAGCCATGCCGGCGCGCACCCATTCATCACGGGGCAGGTCGGGCGGTATGGATTGCAGGGCATCGCGGGCTCGTCCGGCGTCGGTCATCATCACGCGGCACTCCCATTCATCGCCAGGGCTTGCGCGGTGTACTTGGCGGGCAGGTGATACAAGGCAATTACCCGGTCGGGGCATTGCTCTGTCGGGCTGGGAATCTCAATGGTCTCAATCGGCCAGCCCAGCGCGCGCAGCGTGAACACCACGGCCCCGAGTCGCCAGCTTTGCGTACTGTTCTCGAAGTCGGGATGGTCAATCATCCGGCCATCCATGAACATCCCGAGCGCTCTATCGGCAAGGGTTCCACGGGTTGGCCAGCTCGGGCAGAAAGGCGGCGGCGGCAGGAATGACAGTTGCTCGCCGGCCCCTTGAATCGCGGTGGGTGCAGGTGCTTTCCTCATGCGGCACCTCCTCGCTGATGGCCTTTTGCCTGCCACTGGCGAACATTGCGGCGGTCGTCAACATTGAAGTGATAGACACCAGGTCGGCAGGTTTTGCCGTCACGGTCGACAAACTGAATTCGCTCGCAAGGGACTTCCAATCCAAGGTCGCGCAGGTCGGACACCAGCGCTGGACCGTTTGCACAACCAGCAACACTGTCTAACTCTTGTCGACTAATCGGCCGACGCAACATCACTGCAATGACGCGCAAGTGGCGCGGGTTGTCGGTTCCGGTAAACTCACGCTTGCTTGGGGCGCTCGATTCTGCTTTGGTGGGGTCGGGCGTTTTCATTGCTGCACCCCCAGCACGCGGCGAAGGTCTTCCACCTTCCAGGCCAGACGCCCATTGATGCGGATGGGGCGCAGCGGGCCGTCCTCGTGGCAGGCCCACAGCCTCAGCGTCTGCTGTGCTCGATTCAAGTGATACGCTGCCTCGGGCGTCGGCAGCGCTGCACGGACTTCCTGTGCAAGTGGAGTGTGTTGAATGGTCTTTGCAGCCATGTCATGAACCTCGCGGTTTGTTGAACATGACTGCATTGCGATGCCGGGGCAAATCCGGCTACGCGAACCCCGGCGAATCTCACTCTGCAACCCCGGCGAATCCGGGTCACGAACCCCGGTCAATGGGCTGTTTTGCCCCGGTCAATCGGTGTTCGGGTCGCCCACTTCATACTGCGCATGAACCTTGGGGAAGTGGTTCTTCAGCATCCTCCAGGCGGTCGCAGCTTGAATCGGTAGGCCCTTCCTTCGATTGGGGTCCACAAGCCACTGCATGACCTCAAACGGGCAGAATAGTGGCTCAGCAATATGCCCCCGTCCACCCTGTCCAGCGACCTTCCGCGCGTTCAGCAGGGCGGGCGCATGGGTCACGTTGGAGAACCATGACAGGTCCATTCCGGTGAACGCCCCGAAAGCGGCAATCAGTTGTTTACGGGTCGCCAGCAGGCTGAAATCCAGTTCGCCACCAGAAACACCGCCGACCGGCGCCTGGGCTTGGGTGGCCGCAGTTCCGTCCATGCCGACATCGAGGAGCCGATGCACCATCCTCCGACGCCACGCAGCGTGTTCCTCGTTAGCACGTCGATTCAGGTCATCTGACTCAATGTGCAACTGCGCGACCGAGGCCCGTGCCCGCTCTCGGCGCTCACGGTATTCCGCATCGGATATGCCATGTTCCATCACGGCTTCGCGCTTGTTGGCCTCGATGTTGGCTACTTCGTACTGATGAGCAAGCTCTGCTGCACGCGCCTGCAATGCTTCGTCCAGCTGGCCCACCACCTCTTGCGCGGCCCTGTACGCGGCAAAAGCGGCTTTCAGCGCCTCGCGCGGCTGGTTTGCTCGGACCCCCATGGCCAGAAGCATCCCTTCGTCCGGTCCATCTTCGAAACTGCCGTAGTAGGACGCGACAAACGCGCCGCTGGCGGTCAAGAAAAAGGCCGCAAGCTGATTGGCGCTGAACGGTATTGGCAGGACCGGCGCCGTCAATGCGTCATGTTCGGGTAACTCGCAGGCCGGGGACCACTGGAACACTCCTTGTGTCGTCCAATCATGGTCAATGCAGTCGTCCTTGATGTAAAGGCCGTCATCGCGGAACTCCACCCAGTCCTTGATGTAGTCCTTGATGATGTATTTCGCCGCTTCCCTGTTGTACGTTATCTCCACTGCCGCAACCCTTCCCGTTGCCCTTCAAGTGGACGCCCCAGCAGGCGGGCGAAGGTGTCCCGCTTTTCGGCCCGGTTTCGAGGCGCGCCTAGCTGGGGCGAATGGGCGTCAGTGTGCGGGCTCTGGCGTCACGCTCAGGCGCAGCCCCACGGCGTGCAACACCTTATGAACCGTGCTCAGTGTGGGATTGCCGTTTTCGCTCAGGGCGCGAAACAGGGTCTTTTCGCCCACGTCGGCACGGCGGGCCACTTCCGCCATGCCGTGCGCCTTTGCAACCTGTCGCAGGGCCACCAGCAGCGCGGCGGGGTCGTCCAGCTCCAGCACGGCATCGATATAGGCGGCGGCCTCGGTCGGGTCGGTCAGGGCCTGCAATGTGGCCTGTTCGTAGCTCTTGTCGCGTGCTGTCATGTTTCACCCCGTTGCTTCCAATCGGCCAGGTACGCCAGGGCCAGTTTGATGGCCTTGTCCTGTTCGCCTTTGTCGCTTCCACACAGCAGCAACACCAGCACCGGCCCCTGCCTGCTCAGGTAAACCCGATAGCCCGGCCCGTGGTCGATACGCAGCTCCTGCACACCGTCGCGCAGGGGTTTGCAATCGCCAAAGTTCCCGGCCTGCAACCGCGCCAGCCTCGCCCGGATGCGTGCCCGGCCTTGCGTGTCCTTCATGGCATTCAGCCATTCCTCGAACGGTGCCCGGCCCGTTGCGTCGGTGTAGAAGCGAATATCTGTCATGGTATCTTAAAACGTACTACCCAGCCACCAGCGCCAGTTTTCCGGGTTCGGCAGTCGCCACGAACGACACCCCGGCCAGAGTCAGGATATGGCCCTCTATCTGCTCCAGAAACGGCCTCAGGGCGTCGATACTGCGCGGGCGGTACCCCTCTGCCGTCGCGCTGGGTTTGTGCCCCATGACCTGAGCGATGGCCCCGGCTGGTGCCCCGGCAGCTTCGCCCAGCAGAGAAAACGAACGGCGCAGCCCGTGAATGGTCAGGTGACTGATTCCGGCCTCGGTCAGTGCCTTGGAATGGCTGGCGCGAACGTCAGCAATCCGGCCCACCTTGCCAGCCGATGCGAAAACAAACTCGTTCACCCTGGGCAGCGTCGCCAGCAGTTGCGCCAGATACGGAGTCAGGGGAATGGTTCGGGTTGCGTCTACCTTGTCGGCAAGGGTCTGCTTGCGCCAGCGGAAATCCACATCGGCCCACTTCAGCGCGGCCAGTTCTTCACGGCGGGCACCTGTCAGCAGCAAGGCGCGTAGATAGGCGCTGGCGGTGCGGTTGCTCAGTTGTTCCACACCAGCCCACCAGCCGGGCACCTGGGCGGATTCCAGCGCATCGGTGCGCTTCTTTTCCTGGGGCAAGCCTTCAAGGATGGTTTCAGCGCGGCCAGCGTCGCGGTCGGTCAGCTTGCGATATTCAGGACGGGCAGAACACCAGCGCAGAAAGCCTCGAAACATCATCAGGGCGCGGGCGGCTTGGTGCCTGCCTGCGACAGCTTCACGGTCGAACCAGACTTTCAGCGAATCCTCGTTCACGCTGGCAAGCGGCATAACCAGCAGCGGAAACAGTGGCCCCGGTCGCGTCGTGCCCTTACCCCGTTTCTTGGGCTCGCCACCAGGCGCGGCCATCGCTTCAAGGTCTGCCCGATAGCGGGGTTTCCATGCGTCCTTGCGCTTGGGCTTGCCTTCGGCCAGATAGCGCGGCCACACGTCGCCCACGGTGATGGCCTGGGCAGCCTCTTCGGCCTTGCGCTCGGCAGCGGCGGCCAGTGCGTTGCGCTTGAGGTCGCGGGGGTCGCGGCCTTCGTCAATCAGGCGTTGCAACTGGCGGGCTTTTTCCTGGGCTTGTGGGATGCTCCAGGCATCCGGCCCGCCGATGGTCAGGCGGATGGTCTTGTCCTGAAACCGGCTCTGGAACACGTAGGCGGGTTTTCCGGCTGGTGTCGCCCGCAGTCCCAACCCCGGCGCGGTCACGTCCCACAGAAACGCCTGAGCCTTGTCAGGCGGGCACTTGAAAGCGGCCACCCGGCCAGCGGTGAATGGAACCTTGTTCGCCATGATGCCCCTCCAGTTTTGCTTACATCGGTCAGGATGTAACGGCGGATGTAAGCAAATTTCCCGAAAACTGCCGTATTTCAATCAACACTTAGCTGTGTGCAATCACAGCATCAGTTCGTCTAAGTTGTTGATTTGTATTGATTCTACCTACGGCAATCAACAATGGCAAATAGGCATTTCCCATCATTCGTAATGAGAAGGTCGGGTGTTCGATTCATCTCACCGGCACCAAGTCTGCAAAAGAAACCCCGCTATCCGAAAGATAGCGGGGTTTCTTTTTTGGTCAGCCGATGTGCGGATCGACGCTTGATGCCATTGTTCAGCGGCCCAGCTTGTCCTGGGTACGAGTTTCGAAATCGCTGGCCTCGTGACGCTCGTGCAGCTGGCTCGCCGGGTCGCCCTGCACCCGGTTGACCATGCGCCCCCGGCGCACCGCAGGGCGCTCGTACAGGTGCTCGGCCCAGCGCACCACGTTCGTGTAGGTGTGCACCTGCAGAAACTCGCCCGCTTCGTACAAGAGCCCTTTCGAAAGCTGACCGTACCAGGGCCAGATCGCCATGTCAGCAATGGTGTAATCCGGGCCGGCCACGTAGGGCACCTCGGCCAGACGGCGATCGAGCACGTCCATCTGCCGTTTGACTTCCATCGCGTAGCGGTCGATCGCATAGCGGATCTTTTCCGGTGCGTAGGCGTAAAAGTGGCCGAATCCGCCCCCCAGGAACGGCGCGCTGCCCATCTGCCAGAACAGCCAGCTCAGACATTCGGCGCGCGCAGCCGGGTCAGTGGGCACAAAGGCGCCGAACTTCTCCGCCAGATACAGCAGGATGGCGCCCGATTCGAACACCCGAACCGGCTGCGCCGAGCTGTGGTCCACCAGGACGGGGATCTTTGAGTTGGGATTGGCAGCGACAAAGCCACTGCCGAACTGCTCGCCCTGGTTGATGCGAACCAGCCAGGCGTCGTACTCGGCGCCGGTGTGGCCGGCCGCCAGCAGCTCTTCCAGCATCACCGTCACCTTCACACCATTCGGCGTGCCCAGCGAGTACAGCTGCAGCGGGTGCCGACCCACGGGCAATTCCTTCTCGTGGGTGGCGCCAGCCACCGGCCGGTTGATGTTGGCGAACCGGCCGCCACTGCTTTCGGGCGCGATCCAGACTTTCGGGGGGGTGTAGACAGAAGAATCGTTCATGCCCGCGATCGTGCCTGAAAAGGCCGATCGCTGCTCGAGGCGACGTCACGACACACCGATCCGATCCACCACGCGAGCCGCAAGGGTTCAGATCGCCACCAGCTGCCGGACGCCTTTGGCTTCCATTTCGCTGCCAGGTCCCCGCGCGATGACTTCGCCCCGCTCCATCACCAGGTAGTCGTCGGCCAGTTCCTGGGCGAAGTCGTAGTACTGCTCGCAGAGCAGGATGGCCATGGTGCCGCGGTCGGCCAGCATGCGAATCACGCGGCCGATGTCCTTGATGATGCTGGGCTGGATGCCCTCGGTGGGTTCGTCCAGGATCAGCAGCCGCGGCTGGGGCGCCAGCGCGCGGGCGATGGCCAACTGCTGCTGCTGACCGCCCGACAGATCGCCGCCACGGCGGTTCAGCATCTGCTTGAGCACCGGAAACAGCTCGTACAGTTCGGCCGGTATCGGCGTGCTGGCCGGCTTGTAGGCCAGGCCCATGCGCAGGTTTTCTTCGACCGTGAGGCGGGCAAAGATCTCACGGCCCTGCGGCACGAAGCCGATGCCGGCGCGAGCCCGCTCGTAGGGCGTGGCGGCCTGGATGGGCTTGCCATCGAATTCGATCGTGCCGGTCTTGATCGGCACCAGGCCCATCAGGCTCTTGAGCAACGTGGTCTTGCCCACGCCGTTGCGCCCCAGCAGCACGGTGACCTTGCCCAGATGCGCCTCCAGCCCCACATCGCGCAGGATGTGGGAGCCACCGTAGTACTGGTTCACGCCCTTGACGCTCAGCAGGCTCATCATCATCTCCCCAGATAGACCTCGATCACACGCTCGTCCGACTGCACCTGATCCAGCGTGCCCTGGGCGAGCACCGAGCCATCGCACAGCACCGTGACGATTTCACTGATGGTCTTGATGAATCCCATGTCGTGCTCCACCACCATCAAGCTGTGCTTGCCCTTGAGCGAGAGGAACAGTTCGGCGGTGCGTGCGGTCTCGTCGTCCGTCATGCCGGCCACGGGCTCGTCGAGAAGAAGCAGCTTCGGGTCCTGCATCAGCAGCATGCCGATTTCAAGCCATTGTTTCTGGCCATGGCTCAGGTTTCCCGCCTGTCGTGTCACGGCGTCGGCCAGGTGGATGGTGTGCAGCACCTCGGCCAGGCGGTCGCTCTGCGCCGAATCGAGGCCGAAGCGCATCGACGCGGCGACACCCTTGTGGGTCTTGAGCGCGAGCTCCAGGTTTTCGAACACGCTGAGCTGTTCGAACACCGTCGGTTTCTGGAACTTGCGACCGATACCCAGCTGGGCGATCTGCGGCTCGTTGTGCCGAAGCAGGTCGATGGTGGAGCCGAAAAAAACGGTGCCGGAGTCGGGCCGTGTCTTGCCCGTGATGATGTCCATCATCGTGGTCTTGCCCGCGCCGTTGGGACCGATGATGCAGCGCAACTCGCCCGGGGCGATGTCGAGGCTCAGGCCGTTGATGGCCTTGAATCCGTCGAAACTGACGTGCACGTCTTCGAGGTACAGGATTCGCCCGTGGGTCACGTCCACTTCACCGGGCACGGCCACGCGCGAAAAACCCGCCTTGCGGCCACCGGACTCGGTCTTGCCCGTCGGTTGCGTGCGCGCCGCCCGCGCCTCGCGCACCCGCGCGCCTTCCTCCATCAGGTCGGGGGTCATGGCCGTGCCCCCACGCTTGCCACTTTGTGCGCTGCGCTGCCCCCAAAGGGGGCCTTCGCGCCTTGGGACGGCCCGGCGTCGCTCATACCTTACCGCCTTTCTTGAACTTCTTCACCAGGCCGACCACACCATCCGGCAGGAACAGGGTCACGCCGATGAACAGGGCACCCAGAAAATACAACCAGAACTCGGGTGCGGTCACCGTCAGCCAGCTCTTGGCGCCATTGACAAGGAACGCACCGACGATCGGGCCGATCAGCGTGGCACGCCCGCCCACCGCGGCCCAGATGGCGATCTCGATCGAGTTGGCCGGGCTCATCTCCCCGGGGTTGATGATGCCCACCTGCGGCACGTACAGCGCGCCCGCCACCCCGCACATCATGGCCGAGATGGTCCAGATCGTGAGCTTGTAGGGAAGCGGCGAGTAGCCCGAAAACATCACACGGCTCTCGGCATCGCGGATGGCCTGCAGCACGCGGCCGAACTTGCTGCGCACCAGCCAGCGCGCGAGCAGATAAAAGCCCAGCAGCGTGCAGCCGGTCAGAACGAACAACGCCATGCGGGTCGACGGTTGCGCGATCGGAATGCCCAGGATGCGCTTGAAGTCGGTGAAGCCGTTGTTGCCACCAAAGCCCGTCTCGTTGCGGAAGAACAGCAGCATCGCCGCAAAGGTCATGGCCTGCGTGATGATCGAGAAATACACGCCCTTGATGCGCGAGCGGAATGCGAAGTAGCCGAAGATGAATGCCACCAGGCCCGGCACGGCGACGATCAGGAACAGCGTGGCAACGAAGCTGTCGCTGAGGGCCCAATGCCAGGGCAAGGCCTTCCAGTCCAGAAACACCATGAAGTCGGGCAGGTCGCTCTTGTAGTTGCCGTCGCGGCCGATCTGGCGCATCAGGTACATGCCCATCGCGTAGCCGCCAAGCGCAAAAAACAGGCCGTGGCCCAGGCTCAGGATGCCGGTGTAGCCCCAGATCAGGTCCATGGCCAGGGCGCAGATCGCATAGCACATGATCTTGCCCGTCAGTGCCACCGCGTAGTCGCTCAGGTGGAACAGGCTGCCCTTGGGCACCAGGAGGTTGAGCGCGGGCGCCACCGCGCAAACCAGGATCAACGCCACGATGAAGGCCGACCAGCCGGTGCGCGACAGCAGCGGTGCCGGCGTTGGCAGGGTCAGGGTAGGTTTGTTCGTGCTCATGCTTCGGCGCTCCGCCCCTTGACCGCGAAGATGCCCTGCGGCCGCTTCTGGATGAAGACGATGATGAAAACCAGCACCGCGATCTTGGCCAGCACCGCACCGGTCCAGCCTTCGAGCAGCTTGTTCAGGATGCCCAGGCCCAGCGCCGCATACACCGTGCCGGCCAGTTGGCCCACGCCGCCGAGCACCACCACCATGAACGCGTCGACGATGTAGTTCTGCCCCAGGTCGGGCCCGACATTGCCCACCTGGCTCAAGGCGCAGCCGGCCAGCCCGGCGATGCCCGAGCCCAGCGCGAAGGCGTAGGTGTCGACCCGCGCCGTGTTGACGCCCATGCACGAGGCGATGGGCCGGTTCTGCGTCACGCCCCGCACGAACAGGCCCAGCCGGGTGCGGCTGATCAGGTACGCCATGCCCGCCAGTACCGCGGCGGCAAAGCCGATGATGACCAGCCGGTTGTACGGCAGGCTCAGGTTGGACAGCACCTGCACGCCGCCGCTCATCCACGAGGGGTTTTCCACGCCCACGTTCTGTGCGCCGAAGATGGTGCGGATGCCTTGCATCAGCATCAGGCTGATGCCCCAGGTGGCCAGCAGGGTCTCCAGCGGGCGACCATACAGAAAGCGGATCACGCTGCGCTCCAGCGCCGCGCCCACCAACGCCGAGGCCATGAACGCCACCGGGACGGCGGCCAGCAGGTACCAGTCGAAGGCGCCGGGCAGAAACTTCTGGAACACGCCCTGCACCACATAGGTGGCGTAGGCGCCGATCATCATGAGTTCGCCGTGTGCCATGTTGATCACGCCCATCAGGCCGTAGGTGATGGCCAGGCCTAGCGCCACCAGCAGCAGGATGGAACCCAGGCTGATGCCCGAGAACAACGCCCCGAGCTTGTCGCCCCAGGCGAGCGAACCCTCGATGGCCCGAAGCGAGGCCTCCAGTTGCGCCTTCACGTCGGGCTCGGTCTCGGCCTTCAGGCGTTCATTGAGCAGCAGTTTGGTTTCCGGCGTCTTGCTGGCCGCCAGGGCCTTGGCGGCCTCCAGGCGGCGTGGCTTGTCGCTGCTGCCCAGCAGGGCCGCTGCCCGCGCCAGCTGCAACTGGGCTCGAATGGCCTCGTTTTTCTCGGCGGCCAGCGCCTTTTCGATCAGCGGCAGGCGCGCTTCGTCGGGATCCTTCATCAGCGCCTTCACGCCGGCCAGACGCTGCTGATCGTCGGGGCTGAACAGCTTCAGCGCGGCCAGCGCATTGTCGAGTTCACCGCGCATGCGGTTGTTGCTGATCACGTCCTCGGCATCGGCGGGCACGGCAATGGCCTGGCCGGTCAGCGGGTCCATGCCTTTGCCGTCGCGCACGATGAACACCTTGCCGCCGGCTACCTTGACCGCGTCATCCGCCAGGGCCTGGATGTACGCGGCCGTGCGGTCGTCGGCGTTGGCCACGGCCTTGGCCAGTGCTTCCAGACGGGCATCCGTTTCGCCGACCGCGATCGCTGCGGCCTCGCTAGCGGTCAGCGCCCGCGCGGCGCCGGCCCACAGTCCGAGCAACGCGAACAGAACGGAAAACAATCGAAGCAGTCGGAGTCGGTGCATGGTGGCCCACTCGGTAAAAAAAGGGGGATGGGCCTGCGCCCTCCCCCCGTCGGACGCTTGCGTGCGGTTTACTTCTTGGCTGGCTCGTCAGGCTTGCCAGCATTGCCCTCGATGAACTGGCTCCACGGCTTGGCGCGAACCGGGCCAGGCGTGTTCCACACCACGTTGAACTGGCCGTCGGCGCGAATCTCGCCAATGAACACCTTCTTGTGCAGGTGGTGGTTCTTTTCGTCCATCTTCGACGTGATGCCCGACGGCGCGGCGAAAGTCTGGCCGGCCATGGCGGCAATGACCTTGTCCACATCGGTGGTCTTGGCCTTCTCGACGGCCTGCTTCCACATGTGGATGCCGATCCAGGTGGCTTCCATCGGGTCGTTGGTCAGCGGCTTGTCCTTGTGGCCCGAAATGTTCTTGGCCTTGGCGTAGGCGCTCCACTTCTTGATGAAGTCCTCGTTGACCGGGTTCTTCAACGACATGAAGTAGTTCCAGGCGGCCAGGTGGCCCACCAGCGGCTTGGTGTCCACGCCGCGCAACTCTTCTTCACCCACGCTGAACGCCACCACCGGCACGTCTTTGGCCTTCAGGCCGGCGTTGCCGAGTTCCTTGTAGAAAGGCACGTTGGAGTCACCGTTGATGGTGGACACCACGGCGGTCTTGCCGCCGGCCGAGAACTTCTTGATGTCGGCCACGATGGTCTGGTAGTCGGAGTGGCCGAACGGGGTGTACTTCTCATCGATGTCGCTGTCCTTCACGCCCTTGCTCTTGAGGTACGCGCGCAGGATCTTGTTGGTGGTACGCGGGTACACGTAGTCGGTGCCCAGCAGCACCCAGCGCTTGGCGCCGCCGCCTTCCTTGCTCATCAGGTAGTCGACTGCGGGAATGGCCTGCTGGTTGGGCGCGGCCCCGGTATAGAACACGTTTTTGCTGAGCTCTTCACCTTCGTACTGAACCGGGTAGAACAACAGGCCGTTGAGCTCTTCGAACACCGGCAACACCGACTTGCGGCTCACCGAGGTCCAGCATCCGAACACCACGGCCACCTTGTCCTGCGTCAGCAACTGCTTGGCCTTCTCGGCGAACAGGGGCCAGTTCGAGGCCGGGTCAACCACCACCGCTTCGAGCTTCTTGCCCAGCACGCCGCCCTTGGCGTTGATCTCGTCGATGGCCATCAGCACCGTGTCTTTGAGCACGGTCTCGGAAATCGCCATCGTGCCCGACAAGCTGTGCAGCACGCCGACCTTGATGGTGTCCTTGGCCTGTGCGCCGGCCTGCGTGGCAAAGGTCAGCGCACCGGTCGCAATGGCGGCGGCGGCGGCGATGGTCTTCAGGTGGCCGCGACGGTTCAGTTTCATCATGTTTCTCCAAGGGTGAAAGAGGGGTTGACCGACAAACGTGGGCAGCCTGGGTTCAAGCCGCTGGAAAACACATCGCAAGCGCCGTGCCAGCTTGGTTCAACCCCTGATGGCCCCGTTCTGGGCGGCATGTCGGGCCTCGAATGCACCAGCATGGCGACCAGCGGCACCGAATTGAAGCGTCGCGCCGGGCGCGTGCTGACCGTCGCACGACATCGTGGTGCGCGCGCACTGGATTCACTCAGCGAGGCATGCACCGGCATGCAAGTTGCATCACAATCACGCGACCCCTCCCTGCACCACCGCCTCATTTCGTCCCGTCATGGAACTCACACCGCGCGAAAAAGACAAGCTGCTGATCTTCACCGCCGCCCTGCTGGCCGAGCGGCGCAGGGCTCGCGGTCTGAAGCTGAACTACCCGGAAGCCGTGGCCCTGATCAGTGCATCGGTGATGGAAGGTGCGCGCGACGGAAAGGCTGTCGCGGATTTGATGAGCGAAGGGCGCACCGTGCTGACCCGCGCCGACGTGATGGACGGCGTGCCGGAGATGATCCCGGACATCCAGGTCGAAGCGACCTTTCCGGACGGCACCAAGCTGGTCACGGTGCACCAGCCCATCGTCTGAGCCGCTTCTTCCAAGCCCTGATTGACTGTTCCCCAGCGCCAAATGGCCACCAAACGCTATCATTATTGGAGTTCTCCCGGCGCCGAATCCATGGCCCGCCACCCGCGCGGCCCCCGTCCTTTTTTCCAACGGAGCGTCTGATGATTCCTGGCGAACTGCTGACCGACGACGGCGAGCACCCGCTCAACCCCGATCGCCGCACCCTGACCGTGGTGGTTCACAACACCGCTGACCGGCCGATCCAGGTCGGCTCGCACTACCACTTCGCCGAGACCAACGGCGCACTCGCCTTCGACCGCGAGGCCGCGCGCGGCATGCGGCTGAACATCGCCTCCGGCACCGCCGTGCGCTTCGAGCCCGGGCAGCAACGAACCGTGGAACTGGTGGACTACGCCGGCGCGCGCACCGTGTACGGCTTTCGCGGACTCGTTCAAGGAGCCCTGTGATGGCAACCATCGGAAAGCGCGCCTATGCCGAGATGTTCGGCCCCACCGTCGGCGACCGGCTTCGGCTGGCGGACACCGACCTGGTCATCGAAGTCGAGCACGACTACACCTTGCGCGCCGGTGGCTACGGCGAGGAAGTGAAGTTCGGCGGGGGCAAGACCATCCGCGACGGCATGGCCCAGAGCCAGAAAACACGTGCCGATGGCGCAGTGGACACGGTGCTGACCAATGCGCTGATCGTCGACCACTGGGGCATCGTCAAGGCCGACATCGGCCTCAAGGACGGGCGGGTCCAAGCCATCGGCAAGGCCGGCAACCCCGACACCCAGCCGGGCGTGGACATCGTCATCGGCCCGGGCACCGAGGTCATCAGCGTGGAGGGCAACATCGTCACCGCTGGCGGCATCGACAGCCACATCCACTTCATCTGTCCGCAGCAGATCGAGGAAGCCCTGGCCAGCGGTGTGACCACCATGATGGGCGGCGGCACCGGCCCCGCCACGGGCACCTTTGCCACCACCTGCACGCCGGGCCCGTGGAACATCGAGCGCATGCTGCAGGCGGCCGACGCCTTTGCGATGAACCTGGGCTTCCTGGGCAAGGGCAACGCGGCGCTGCCTGCCGCGCTGCACGAGCAGATCAGCGCCGGCGCCATCGGCCTCAAACTGCACGAAGACTGGGGCACCACGCCGGCGGCCATCAGCAACTGCCTGGACGTCGCCGACGCAACCGACATCCAGGTCGCCATCCACTCCGACACGCTCAACGAAAGTGGCTTCGTGGAGAACACCATTGCCGCGACGAAAGGCCGCGGCCTGTGCGCCTTCCACACCGAAGGCGCCGGCGGCGGCCATGCACCCGACATCCTGAAAGTGGTGGGCGAGGCCAATTTCCTGCCCAGCTCCACCAATCCCACCATGCCGTACACGCGCAACACGCTGGACGAGCACGTGGACATGCTGATGGTGTGCCACCACCTGGACGCCGGCATTGCCGAAGACCTGGCCTTCGCCGAGAGCCGCATCCGCAAGGAAACCATCGCCGCGGAGGACATCCTGCACGACCTGGGCGCCATCAGCATGATGAGCAGCGACAGCCAGGCCATGGGCCGCGTGGGCGAAGTGATCATCCGTACCTGGCAGACCGCCGACAAGATGAAGGCGCAGCGTGGCAAGCTACCCGACGACACGGCGCGCCACGACAACTTCCGCGTCAAGCGCTACGTGGCCAAGTACACCATCAACCCGGCCATCGCCCACGGCATCAGCCACGAGGTGGGCAGCATCGAAGTCGGCAAATGGGCCGACCTGGTGGTCTGGAAGCCAGCCTTCTTCGGCGTCAAGCCGGCGCTGGTGCTCAAGGGCGGCTTCATCGCGCTAGCCGCCATGGGCGACCCCAACGCCTCCATCCCCACGCCGCAGCCGGTGCACTACCGGCCTATGTTCGGCGCGTTCGGCGGCGCCACGGCGCGCGGCTCGCTCACCTTTGTGTCGCAGGCCGGTCTGGCCGCAGGCGTCAAGGAACGCTTCGGCCTGGCCAAGACGCTCGCCGCCGTCAAAGGCATCCGCGGCGTGCGCAAGCAGCACATGGTTCACAACAGCTACCTGCCCAGGATGGAGATCGACGCGCAGACCTACACCGTGCGCGCCGATGGCCATCTGCTGACCTGCGAGCCCGCGGTGAAGCTGCCGATGGCGCAGCGCTATTTCCTGTTCTGAACCCGGCCTGCCCATGATCCAGGTGTCGAAACTCATCGCGCAGGGGCGCGGCCTGGCCGGCGCCCTGCTCAAGCGCGCCGCCACGGTCGAACTTGACTGGGACGTGCGCCAGAAAAGCCGCTTCGCGGCCACCGACAGCACCGGGCGCGAACTCGGCATCTTCCTGCCGCGCGGCACCGCGGTACGGGGTGGCGACGTGCTGGTGGCCGAAGACGGCTCGCTGGTGCGTGTGATTGCCGCACCGCAGCCGGTGCTGGTGATCACGGCCTGCACACAGCACGGCACGCCGTTCGACCTGACACGCGCCGCCTACCACCTGGGCAACCGCCACGTGCCCATCGAGTTGCAGCCCGACCACCTGAAGATCGAACCCGACCACGTGCTCGCCGACATGCTGCGGGCCATGCACCTCACCGTGGACGAAGCCCGGGCCGCCTTCGAGCCCGAAGGCGGCGCCTACGCGACCGGCGGGCACGGACATGGCCACAGCCATGGTCACGATCACGACCATCACCATGGCCCGGAAGCCGGCCACACCCGCGCGCAGACGACGTCAGCCGCGCGCGTGGCGATCCCGGTCGTCGCCGCTGCCCAGCCCCACGTGCACGGCCCGGGCTGCGGCCACCACCACCACCACGAATGAACGGCGCTGCCGGCACGCTGGACGCCCCCAGCCTGCTGCAACTGATCTGGCTGGCCTCCCCCGCACTGCCGATCGGCGGGTTTTCCTACTCGGAAGGGCTGGAAGCCAGCGTCGAATGGTCACAGGTAGCTACTGAAACAGAAGCATCGGACCGGCTCGTCGATCAGCTGCACCTGACGCTGGCGCGCGCCGACCTGCCGGTGGTGGCCCAGGCGGTGCGCGCCTGGCGCGCGGGCGATCGACCCCGGGTGCAGGCGCTCAACGCCTGGGTGCTGCACACGCGCGAAAGCAGCGAGCTGCGCCTGCAGGCCGAGCAGATGGGTCGCTCCCTGCTGGAATGGCTGCGCAACCAGGATGCCGGTGACACCGCCCGCATGGCCGCCATCGAGGCGCTGGCCGAGATGGACCCCACCTACCCCGTGGCCTTTGCGCTGGCCGCCTCGCGCAGCGGCGCGCCCGAACGCGACATCGCCCTGGCCTACGCCTTCGGCTGGGCCGAGAACATGGTGCAGGCGGCGCTCAAGGCCGTGCCGCTGGGCCAGAGCGCGGGCCAGCGCATCCTGGCCCGGCTCGCGCGCGAGATTCCCGATGCGGTCAAGGCCGCGCTGGCGCGCCCCGCCGGCACGCAGCAGGCCTTCGCGCCGATGCTGGCCATCCTGTCGGCCCGCCACGAAACCCAGTATTCGCGGCTGTTCCGGTCCTGAGCGGACTGTCGCCCCTTCAATCCCATCGAACCGAACCTTCCATGACCGCCCTGCACCACATCCCCCACCGCACCAAACCGCTGCCGCCCCTGCGCTTGGGCATCGGCGGGCCCGTGGGCTCCGGCAAGACCACGCTGCTGGAGATGCTCTGCAAGGCCATGCGCGAGCGCTACGACCTGGTGGCCATCACCAACGACATCTACACCAAGGAAGACCAGCGTCTGCTCACCGTCAGCGGCGCGCTGCCGGCCGAGCGCATCATGGGCGTGGAAACCGGCGGCTGCCCGCACACCGCCATCCGCGAAGACTGCTCGATCAACCTGGAGGCCATCGACCGCATGCTGACCGAGCACCCGAACGCCGACATCGTGTTCGTGGAGTCCGGCGGCGACAACCTGGCCGCCACCTTCAGCCCCGAACTCAGCGACCTCACGATCTACGTGATCGACGTGGCCGCCGGCGAAAAGATCCCGCGCAAGGGCGGACCCGGCATCACCAAGAGCGACCTGTTCGTGATCAACAAGACCGACCTGGCCCCCTACGTAGGCGCCGACCTGGACGTGATGGAGGCCGACACCCGCCGCATGCGGGGCAACAAACCCTTCGTGATGACCAACCTCAAGACCAACGCCGGCCTGGCCGAGGTCATCGCCTTCATCGAACAAAAGGGTCTGCTGAAACCGGCCTGAGCCCCTCGGCCGGGGCATGCCAGCGGGTAGAATGCGCCCCTGCCTCCGGAGACGTGGGTGAGTGGTTTAAACCAGCAGTCTTGAAAACTGCCGACGGGTAACCGTCCGTGAGTTCGAATCTCACCGTCTCCGCCAGATCACCCCGAAACAAGCGCCTGACCAGGCGCTTTTTCTTTTGCCCGAACGGGCGGCGAGGGTGCGGGCGACGATTACGGGTTATCCCTATAGGTGTGTGCCGCCCGCTTGAGCAGACTGCGCGGTACGCATTCGTTCCGATGCGCCTGCATGCGCCAACCCACTCCGTCTTGAGGTGAGATGACATGAAAACGCTCCTCCGTTCCGCGCTGCTGGCCCTGGCGCCGGCCATTGCCCTGCTCACGCTCGCGCCACAGGCCGCGGCCAGCACCCTGAACCAGAACGTCTCCTGGACGATCGACCGCGCCGGCACCACAACGAAGTACCGCGTCGTGGCCTATGGCGATTCCATCTACGCGGGCTACAACGGCTCGACCACCAATGCGGCCAGGTATTCGGCCCCGACCGTCGATGCCGAATACCTGTCCGCGCTGTGGAACGCCGACATCGAGAGCGTGCGGCGCGCCAAGTCGGGCGCGGTGGCCTCCGACATCTACAACAACAAGATCGTGGCCGAACGCTCCTACATGCAGCACGCCAGCACCCGCGCGGTCACGTTCGAGATGTGCGGCAACGACGGCCTGCAGGCCCGAACCGCGTTCAAGAAACAGACCGGCACCTGCGACTACAGCGGCATGGACGCCGCGGTGGCCAGCTGCAAGCAATACGTGGGCTTGGCGATGGAATACATCAATACCTACGCCTATTCGGGCGTGAAGGTCAAGGTGATCTCCAACCTGCACTACCCCGGCTACAACGCCGACAACACGCAGAGCACCTGCAAGGACGCCTCCACCGGCGCCACCGTCAACCTGCGCGACAAGTTCCTGCCCAAGCTGGCCGCGATGAACTACTGGATGTGCGAACACGCGCGCAACAAGGGCTTCCAGTGCGCCGACAGCTTCGCCCAGTACATGGGCGCCGATTACGACAGCAACGGCGACGGACAGGTTGACGCCGACGCCCTGCGCTACGTTGCGGGCGAGAGCGAGGCCAGCTACGTCGGCCGCATCACCGGCGCCCTGAAGGCCACCATCCGCGACGCCAACGCCCACTTCGTCTCGGCCAGCAGCAGCTACGACTACATCCAGTCGGACGACACCCACCCCACCTACACCGGCGGCACCGTGACCGCCGGACTGTTCGGAGGCTCCACCGGCTCGGGCGCGCCGCGCTACACCTCGTTCGCGGGGGGCAAGAGCCCGATCTGGAACCAGTACGGACACGAACGCATGGGCTGGGCGGTGTCGGTGTTCAACCCCGCATCGCCCTGATCGCGGCCAGGACCCCGGACTGCGCTATTGCGACGCCATCGCAAAACCCTGCCGGCCAAGCCGCCGGCAGCGCAACCAGGATGGGGCCCCGATCGGGGCCTTCTTGTTGTCGCGGCCCTGCTCGCGGCCGGTGGCTTGGCCTGGTTCCTGTGGGGGTCCGATTCACCGCCTGAGCCGATCGCCGTGCCGACGCCCGCGCCGGCTGCGTCCCGCCCAACCGCCGAAGACCCGGGCCTGGCCGTCTGGCGGATTCAGGAAACGGTGCCGACCTGGCAGGCAAGCCGCGCCAGCAGCCCGGTGACCCCCGACCCGGAACGCGACAACGACCCGACGCGTGACCTCTCTTCCTACGTCCCCCGTGGCGCACAACCCACCATGGCTGAAGTCATCACCCGCCTGAACGAAGCCGGTGTCCACACCGGGCTCGGCGCCTTCTCGCCACCGGGAACCCGCCCGCCGCTGATCGGCCTGGCGGTGCCGGACGACTTTGCCCTGCCACCGGGTTACGTGCGTCACCACCAGGCCACCGACGACGGGCAGCGCATCGAGGCGATCCTCATGTTCGCGCCGGGCTTCCAACTGCTCGACGCCCAGCAGCGGCCGGTGGACATGCCCAAGGACCGCGTGGTGCCGCCGGAGCTCGCCCCGCCGGGTCTGCCGATCCGGCGCATCGTGGTGCCGCCCCCGGCAGCCGGGCCCAACTGACCGCATGGCGACCGTGCCGTTCCTCCGGCGCCCCGCGGCGCGTGTGCCGGCCGGCGTCGCCGCCAGCGCCGCACTGTCCGCCTTGTACGTGCAAGGCGACAGCGCCTGGGTGCTGGGCTTCGTCATGTTCGTGCCCTGGCTCGGGGCACAGGATGCCCAAGCCTCACTGCCGCGCGCGCTGGCCGGCGCGTGGCTCATGGCGGTGGCCTTCACGGCGGCGGCCTTCTGGTGGTTCGGCCTGGCCATCGGCGACTACACCCGGGTCGGCGGACCCAGCGCCCTGGCGGTCCTGTTGCTGCTGGCACCGGTGTTTCAGCCGCAGTTCCTGGCGTTTGCGTTGGCGCGCCACCTGGCCGGGCTGCGCCACGGCGCCGCGCTGCGGGCGCTGGCCGGCGCCGCGGCCTGGGTGGGCACCGAATGGGCGCTGCCCAAAGTGCTGGGCGACACCCTCGGCCACGGGCTGTATCCGTCCGCCGTGATGCGCCAGCTGGCCGACGTGGGCGGCAGCGCCGGCCTGACCGTGCTGCTGTTGCTGGCCAACGAGGGGATCGCGCTGGCGTGGGCCCGCCGCGCCGACGGCTGGCGCCAGTTCGGACAACCGCTTGCGCTGGCCGCCTTGGCGCCGCTGGCCATCGCGTCGTACGGGCTGTTCAGTCTGTCGCAGCAACCGGCACCGGGCGGCGATTCGCTGCGGGTCGGGATGGTGCAGTCCAACCTCGTCGACTACGAGCAGCGCCGCCGCGCGGAAGGCGCCCATGCGGTGGTGCGTGAGGTGCTCGACACCCATTTCGCGATGACCTACGACGCCGTGGAGCGCCAGCGCGCCGACGCCGTGCTCTGGTCGGAAACCGTCTACCCCACCACCTTCGGTCACCCCAAGAGCGAAGCGGGCGCCGAGTTCGACGCCGCGATCCAGACCATCGTCAACGCCGCGCGGGTGCCGTTCGTGTTCGGCACCTACGAGCGCGACGCCCTGGGCGAATACAACGCCGCGGCGTTCGTGCAGCCGCAGACCGGCCTGCTGGGCTTCTACCGGAAGACGCGCCTGTTTCCGCTCACCGAATTCGTGCCCGCATGGCTGGACGGCCCCACGCTGCGGCGCTGGCTGCCCTGGACCGGTTCCTGGCTCGCGGGCGATGGCGCGCGGGTGTTCCCGCTGCGCCTGCGCGACGGCCGCGAGGTGCCGGTGATGGCCGCCATCTGCCTGGACGACGTGGACACCGCCCTGGCCATCGACGGGGCCCGCATGGGCGCGCGAGCGATCCTGACGATGTCCAACGACTCGTGGTTCACCCGCTACGCGCTGGGCGCGCAGCTGCACCAGTCCGTGGCCGCGTTTCGCAGCATCGAAACCCGCCTGCCGCAGTTCCGCGTCACGTCCAACGGCAACAGCGCCGTGATCGACGCGCGGGGCACGGTGGTGGCGGGCGCCGGCATGGGTGAACGCGCGCTGGTGGTGGGCCAGCTGCCCGTGGGCGAGCCCCCGCGCACCCTGATGGTCCGATGGGGCGATTGGATCGGGCCGGCGGGCCTGGTCTTTCTGGCGTTTCTGATGCTGCTGGCGGCATCGCCCCGGTGGGGCGCGCGCTCCACCGGGGCGGATACGGCCGCGCCGATGACGCCAGGCCAGCCGGTGAGGGCTGCGGTGCTGCCAGGCGCGGCCCGCGTGCTCGCCGGCCTGCTGCGCGGTTTTGCGCGTCTGGGCCTGCTGGCACTGGGTGCTGCCATGCTGCTGGACGACACGTTGCGCGGCAATACCCTGGCGCAGCTGCGCTGGTTCGCCGGCGTGTTCCTGTTGCCCGAAGCCGTGGCCGTGTGCGTGCTGGCGGCCTGGTCGGCCACGGTGTCGGTGCAAGGCGGCGCGCTGGTCCTGCAACGGGGCGGGCAACGGCTGGCCATCGCGCTGCACGACATCAGCGCCGTATCGCTCTGGCAGGTGCCCTTGCCGGGGCGGGGCCTGAGCCTGCACCGCAAGCCCGAGGCCGGCACGCCCTGCCACCTGGCCACCGCCGATCCGCTCGCGCTGGCGGCCGCGCTGGCCGCGGCGGACGGCCCGGCGTTGCCGGCGCAGCCGCCGTCATTCCTGGGGCGCTACGCGCAGGCGGTGGGCTCGATGCGACGTGGTCGGCTCGACGCGCCGTGGCTGAAGTTCGGGCTGTTTCCGCTGCTGCTGGCGCTGCCCGCGTTCCACCTGCACCAGAACATCGCGTACGGCGGCGGCTTCGGCGAGCTCTACACCTTCGGCGCCAAGGCCTATGGCCTCACGTTTGCCATTTGGTGGGCCACCTGGACGGTGGGCGTGGTGCTGAGCGCGGCGGCATTGCGCGCCCTCGTGGAGGCCGGCACGGTGCTGACGCTGGCCGTGCGCCCGCAGCGCACCGCCGACGTGCGCGCCATGCTGGAACGCCTCGCGCTGGCCCTGCTCTACCTCGGCCTGCCAGGCTGGCTGCTGCTGCACGCGGGCTGGTGAGCCGCCGGACGGCCCCGGGGAGGCCGTTGGGCACGGTTTTGAGCATGTTTTTGCCTGGATCCCAGCACGCAACGGCCACAGGCAGCTATCGAATCAATAGCGATTCAGCACTGGCCAAGACCTTGCCCTGCAACAGAATCACCCGCGACCTATCATCGCGGCAACGTCCACAACGGCTCGATTGAGCGTTTCACCATGCCCGACTCCAGCCCCATCGTCCGGATCATGCCCCTGGGCTTCCCGTGGGAGACCGCCGACCCCTTCCTGTTCTGCGCCTACCACGACGATGCCTACCCGCGCGGCGATGCGCAGATGGGCCCGGCGGCCTCGCTGGCCGGGCGCGAGATCGGGCAGGACTTCAGCCGCAAGGACGGCTGGAGCCTGTACCACGGGCATCCGGTGCCCGGCTTTCCACAGCACCCGCACCGGGGCTTCGAGACGGTCACCATCGTGCGCCAAGGGCTGATCGACCATTCCGACTCGCTGGGCGCGCAGGCCCGCTTCGGCCGTGGCGACGTGCAGTGGCTCACCGCCGGCCGCGGCGTGGTGCATTCGGAGATGTTTCCGCTGCTGCGCCAGGACGCGCCCAACCCGGCGGAGCTGTTCCAGATCTGGCTCAACCTGCCGGCGCGCAACAAGATGGTGGCGCCGTATTTCACGATGTTCTGGTCGGACACCGTCCCGCGCGTGACCCAAACCGACAACGAGGGCCGCACCACCGAGGTCACGGTGGTGGCCGGGCGTCTGGCCTCGGCGCCACAGGCCGAGCCGCTGGCGCCGCCGCCCAACTCGCGCGCGGCCGAGCCGGATGCGGACCTGGCGATCTGGACCATCACGATGGCGCCCGGTGCCCGCTGGACACTGCCGGCCGCGCGCGACGCTGCCACCCGGCGCCACCTGTATTTCTTCCGCGGGCCGACGGTGGGCGTCGCTGGCCAGGCCGTTGCCGGGCCGGCCGCCATCGAGGTGCAGGCGCTCTCGGCAGTCGAGCTGCACAACCCGGCGCCCATGCCGGCGGAGTTCCTGCTGCTGCAGGGCAAGCCGATCGGCGAGCCGGTGGCGCAGTACGGCCCCTTCGTGATGAACACGCAGGCCGAAATCATGCAGGCGATGCAGGACTACCGCCGCACCCGGTTCGGCGGCTGGCCCTGGCCGGACGACGCGCCGGTGCACGGGCGCGACCCGGCCCGCTTTGCCCGACACCCCGACGGCCGGGTCGAGCGGCCCGCCGAGGCGCCGGGAACCAACTGAAACCGCCACGGGTCCATGGCCTTTTGCCCCCGCCAGATCACCGCATGCGCCGTCGCCAGCTCCTTTCCACCCTGGCCGCCGGGCCCACGCTGTTCATGACCCCCTTGTCCGACGCCGCGCTGCAGCCCGTGCTGCAGGCGCTCAAGCCCTCGCCCACCCTGCCGGTGCTGTTTGTCGGCCATGGCAGCCCGATGAACGCCATCGAAGACACCGCCTGGCGCCGCAGCTGGCAGGCGATGGGCGCCGAGCTGCTCAAGCGCGCCGAGGCGCCGCAGATGATCCTGTGCGTCTCGGCCCACTGGCTGACGCAGAGTGGCTGGCAGATCACCGGCATGGCGCGGCCGAAGACGATTCACGACTTCGGTGGGTTTCCGCAGGCGCTGTTCGACCAGCAGTACCCGGCGCCCGGCGCCCCGGCGGTGGCCGAGACACTGGCTCGCGAGCTCAAGTCGCCTGCCACGGGCCAGCCGCTGGGCGTCGACGCGTCTGAATGGGGGCTCGACCACGGCACCTGGTCGGTGCTCAAGCCGATGTTTCCGCGCGCCGACATCCCGGTGTTGCAGCTCAGCATGGACTACAGCCGCGCACCGTCGGAGCACTACGCGCTCGGCCGGCAATTGCGAGCGCTACGCAACCGGGGCGTGCTGATCGTGGGCAGCGGCAACATCGTGCACAACCTGCGCGCGTTGCGCCGCGACGTGCCGGACAACCAGGCCTACGACTGGGCTCAGGCCTTCGACGCCGCCATTCAGCAGCAGATCGCCAAGGGCCAGCTCGACGCGTTGCAGAAATTCCAGTCGCTCGGCGACATCGCGCGCCTGTCGCACCCCACGCACGACCACTTCCTGCCGCTGTTGTACGCGGCCGGCGCGGCCGCCCCCAACGAGGTGCCGCGTTTCTTCAACACCGGCTTCCAGGCCGCGTCGATCTCGATGCGATCTGTGCTCTGGGGCTGAACCGCCACCGGCGTGACGCCCGGCAAACGGCGGCCCCGCGCTGCCGGCCTCCCGGCGGCGCTCAGTTGGCCTTGCCGCCCATGGCGCGCATGTTGAAGCTCATGCCATTGGCCATGGTGACGTCGCCCGGCTTCTGACCGGGCTTGCAGGCGCCGAGCCATTTGGCCTCGACCGTGGTCCGTGCTTCCTTCATGCCCATCATGGGCGGGTTGTAGGTGCTGAGCATGTCCATGCGGTAGGCGGTATCGCCGCTGAACACCGCCGTGCCCTTGCTGGTCGCGGTGGTGTCGCCGAACTTGCACACCGAATGCAGGTGAACCTTGTCGCCGTCGCGGCTGATGTCGTTCTTGCTGCACATCTCTTTCTGCATGCTGTTGCCCATCTGCAGCATCTCCCTGCCGAAGCTCTTGTCCATGCACAGGGTCGAGACCGTGGCCGGCGCGCCCGAAACCGTGGTGCTCATCTGCCAAAGTCCTTCCTTGCGCATGGGCAGGTCGACGGTTTGCGCCAAGGCCGGCGTCAAAAAGGCGGCCATCGCGAAGCCCGCGAAGATTCGATTGGGAAGCATGTCTGGATCGCTTTCTCGGCTCCGCGGCCGGGCTGGGTACTAAACAAAAAAAACGCCCCGGACAGCGCCATGGCGGGTGCGCCGATTGTCATCCGCCTCAGGACTCGGCGCAACCAATGAAAAGGAGGGATCGAAGCCGAGGCACCTGTTTCAAGCCGATGGCACCGGTTCGCGCTGCGCGAACGCCTTGAGTGGGCATCCGCCGGTCCGTGCTTACAATGACCCGCTCACCGGCCACAGCGCTCGGCCCCCGAGCGCCAAGGCCCGCACACCCACCCGATGCCCCGCTCCCGACAGTTCGTAGCCTGGTTCTTCATCGCCGCCACGGTGTGGATGGGTACGGGGCAGGCATTGCACGCCCTTTCGCACGCGCTGCATGCGCTGGAAACGCCGCAGTCCATGCCACCGATGGCGCGGGTCGCGCTGGCGCTTGGGTCCGGGCACGATCACAGCGACTGCGACGGGCATGGTCACGCACCCGAGGACGGGCGCGACCACGGCGTACTGTGCGAGCAATGCGCGCTGTTCAGCGCAATGGACGGCGCCGGGGTCACCCGATCCGGCGTTTCGCTGCCTGCCCTTCCAGGCCAGGTGCCCGGATCGGCTTTGCCGGCAACCGCGCGCAATTTCCGGTTCACGGCCTACACCTCGCGAGCGCCGCCACACGGCGCCTGACTTCCAGCTCGATCCCGTCCGCGTCCCTCACCGGCCTGTGTTCAACGGCCGGTGGAGCGCCGCGTGATGCCATTCATCTTCCATCTGCCCGGCGGCTGCACGCCGGGCACAAAACACCTTTTTCGGAGAACCAGATCATGCACCGCAACCTCCCTTTTCCCGCGACCCTGCTCGCGCTCGCGATGGCCTCGCCGACCCTGTGGGCTGCCGACAACGCCCAGCTGCAACAGCTCCAGCAGGAAATCGCCGCCATGCGCAGGGATTACGAAGCCCAGCTCAAGGCACTTGAAGCCCGGCTGAAACAGGCCGAATCCAACCTCGCGGCGCAGACAACGCCGGCACCTGCGCCGGTGGCTGCCGCACCCGCCGCAACCGCGGTCGGCACTGCTGGTGCCCCAGCACCGGCGAAAGCCACAGCACGCGCAACGAGCAAGGGCTTCAACCCCGACATCGCGCTGATCCTGTCCGGCAGCTATTCGAGTTTTTCGCAGGACCCGACGCAGTACCGCATTCCTGGCTTCCTGACGGGTGGCGAAATCGGCCCCGGCGTGCAAGGCTTTTCGCTGGGCGAGTCGGAGCTGACGATGTCGGCCACGATCGATCCGTGGTTCTTCGGCTCGATGAGCCTCGCGCTGGCCGCCGACAACTCGGCCTCGGTCGAAGAGGCCTTCATCCAGACCACGTCGCTGCCCGGCGGACTCGGGCTCAAGGCCGGGCGATACCTGGCGTCCGTCGGCTACCAGAACGACAAGCATCCGCACACCTGGGACTTCATCAATGCACCGCTGGCCTACCAGGTGTTCCTGGGCGGCGCGCTGGCGCAGGACGGGATGCAGCTCAAGGCCGTTCTGCCGACCTCGCAGTTCATCGAGCTCGGCGGCGGCATCGGCGCGGCGGGCGAATTCCCCAGTGGCACCGGCAACCGCAAGAAGCCCGGCACCGGCACGCTGTTCGCCCACACCGGCGGCGATTTCGGCGCCAGCAACAGCTGGCGCGCCGGGGCCTCCATGGTCTGGGCCAAGGCCTACGACCGTCCCTTCGAAGACATCGACAGCGCCGGCAACCCGGTCACCAACGTGTTCACCGGCAACAGCCGCCTGGCCATCCTCGACGGCGTGTGGAAGTGGGCGCCCGGCGGCAACGCGTCCAGCACCAGCCTGACGCTGCAAGGCGAGTATTTCCGCCGCCTGGAGTCCGGCACGCTCGTCTATGACGGGGGCGGACAGGCGCTGGCCGACAGCTTCCGCGCCGCGCAGAGCGGCTGGTATGCGCAGGCGGTGTACAAGTTCCTGCCGGCGTGGCGCGTGGGCCTGCGCTACGACCGCCTGAGCATGGGCAACGTGGACGCGGCCAGCAACACCGGCAACCTGTACCTGCCGTCATATTCGCCCAACCGCACCACGCTGATGTTCGACTGGTCGCCCAGCGAATACAGCCGCGTGCGCCTGCAGCTGGCCCAGGACCGCGCCCGCTATGGCCTGACGGACAACCAGGTCATGATTCAATACCAGATGAGCCTGGGCACCCACGGCGCCCACGGCTTCTGAGGACATCGCCATGAACAGACTGATTCACACCCTGGCCTTGATTGCGCTGCTGCTGGTGGCGCCGCTGGCCCGCGCCGAGCTCAAGGTGCTGGCCTGCGAGCCCGAATGGGGCGCGCTGGTCAAGGAGCTGGCTGGCGACAAGGTCAGCGTCTACGTGGCCACCACCGCCTTGCAGGACCCGCACCGCATCGAGGCCCGGCCCAGCCTGGTAGCGGCCGCGCGCAACGCCGGCCTGGTGGTCTGCACCGGTGCCGAACTGGAGGTCGGCTGGCTGCCGCTGCTGATCCGGCAGTCGGGCAACAGCGCCATCCAGCCCGGCAAACCCGGCCATTTCGAGGCGGCGGCCTATGTGCGCATGCTCGACGTGCCGCAGCGCCTGGACCGCGCTGACGGCGACGTGCACGCCGCGGGCAATCCGCACATCCAGACCGATCCGCGCAACATCGCGCTGGTGGCCGAGCCGCTGGCCCGGCGCCTGGCCGAACTGGACCCGGCCAACGCCGCCACCTACCAGGCGCGCAGCGCCGACTTCCAGGCGCGCTGGAAGGCCGCCATCCAGCGCTGGGAACAATCGGCCGCGCCCTTGCGCGGCGTGCCGGTGGTGGTGCTGCACAAGGCGTTTCCGTACCTTCAGCAGTGGCTGGGGCTGGTGGAGGTGGCCGCGCTGGAGCCCAAGCCCGGGGTGGAACCCACCAGCGCGCACCTGAGCACGGTGCTGGCCGGCCTGAAAACGCGCCCCGCGAAGATGATCCTGCGCGCCGCCTACAACGACCCGCGCGGCGCCGACTGGCTGGCCGAGCGCACGCAGTTGCCGGTGGTGGTGCTGCCCTTCACCGTCGGCGGAAACGAGCAGGCCAAAGACCTGTTCTCGCTGTTCGACGACACGGTGCAACGCCTGCTGAAAGCCAACCGATGAGCGTGCCCGGCGTCGACTGGTCTATCCTGTGGCCGGCGCTGCTGGCCGGCCTGCTGGTGCTGGCCAGCCATGTGCCGATGGGCATGCAGGTGTTGCAGCGCGGCATCGTGTTCATCGACCTGGCGATCGCGCAGATCGCCGGTGTGGGCGTGATTGCCGCCGACGCCATGGGCCTGGAGCCCCACGGCTGGGCGGTGCAGGTGGCTGCCCTGTCGGCGGCCCTGATCGGCGCCCTGGCGCTGACCTGGACCGAGCGCCGCTGGCCCGAGATCCAGGAGGCGCTGATCGGCGTGCTGTTCGTGCTGGCCTCCTGCGCGGGCCTGCTGCTGCTGGCCGGCAACCCGCACGGCGGCGAACACCTCAAAGACCTGCTGGTCGGGCAGATCCTCTGGGTCTCGGGCCAGCAGCTCACCGGCATGGCGGCGCTGACCGTGCTGGTGCTGGCCTTGTGGTTCGGCCTGCGCGAGCGCCTCGGCCGCGCCGGCTTCTACCTGCTGTTCGCGCTGGCGGTCACCGCCTCGGTGCAGCTGGTGGGCGTGTACCTGGTGTTCACCAGCCTGATCGTGCCGGCGCTGGCGGTGCGACGGCTGCGCCACACCTGGCGCCTGCCCGTGGGCTATGCCGTCGGCGCCCTGGGCTACCTGCTGGGGCTGATCCTGTCGGCCCGTTTCGACCTGCCGTCCGGCGCCGTGGTGGTGCTGGTGATGGCGGCGCTCGCGCCGTTGATGGCCGCGCTGGCCCGGCGGTGGGCGGCAGCGGATCGCCCCTGACGGCCAGCGGGGTGGTCGGGGGCCGTTTCTGGGCCTTTCCGGGCTTTTTTGCGCGATTTTCAGGGTCATAATGCCCTGATTCCAGCGCCGGACGGCCACGGGCAGCTATTGTTTTTGCAGTATTTTCCAAAGCCCCTGACGCCCGCACCGGGTGCCCGGGCGCGCTCAGCCCGGCAGGAACAAGGCCTGCAGATCGCTCAGGAAATCGAAGCCGCGTTCCGTCGGGCGCACCTGCGTGAGATCACGTTCGATCAGGCCCTGGCTCTCGGCGGTGGCCAGGGCCTTCTCGATCGCGCTCAGGGGCAAGCCGGTGCGCACCTGAAAGTCCTTCAACGCGAAACCCTCCTTGAGCCGCAGCGCATTGAGCATGAACTCGAACGGCAGGTCGCCGCGCCCCACCTCGTGCTCCTGCGCGATGGCCTGCCCGGCCAGGGCCTGGTCCATGTACAGCTGGGGCTCGCGGTACCGCACCTGGCGCACCACGCGGTGGGCGAAGCTCAGCTTGCCATGGGCGCCCGCGCCCAGGCCCAGGTAGTCGCCAAACTGCCAGTAGTTCAGGTTGTGCCAGCACCGGTGGCCGGGCCGGGCGTAGGCCGACACCTCGTAGCGCTGCAGGCCGGCTTGGGCGGTGCGCTCGCTCAGGCGGTCGAGCATGGCGTAGGCCGCGTCGTCCTCGGGCACGGCCGGCGGGTACTTCGCGAACACGGTGTTGGGTTCGATCGTGAGGTGGTAGATCGACAGGTGCGGCGGCGCCAGCGCCAGCGCGGTGCGCACGTCTTCGTCCAGTTGGGCCAGCGTCTGGCCGGGCAGCGCGTACATCAGGTCGAGGTTGAAGGTGTCGAAGGCCAGCGCCGCCTCCTTCACCGCCGCCAGCGCCTGCGCGCGGTCGTGCACCCGCCCCAGCGAGCGCAGGTGTGCGTCGTTGAAGCTCTGCACGCCCACCGACAGCCGCGTGACGCCCGCTGCGCGGAAGGCCTTGAAGCGGTCTTTCTCGAAGGTACCGGGATTGGCCTCCAGCGTGATCTCGCAATCGGCCACCAGCGGCAAGCGGGCACGCAGGCCACTGAGCAGGTGGTCGATCGCCTCGGGCGAGAACAGGCTGGGCGTGCCGCCGCCGATGAACACGCTGTGCACCGAGCGGCCCCAGACCAGCGGCAGGCTGGCCTCCAGATCGGCCATCAGGGCGTCGAGGTAACGCTGCTGCGGCAGCGCATCGGCCGCTTCGCCGCGCACCTCGTGCGAGTTGAAGTCGCAATACGGGCACTTGCGCAGGCACCAGGGCAGGTGGACGTACAGCGACAGCGGCGGCAACGCTGCCAGCTGCAGCGTGCCGGGGCGCATGTGGTGCTGGATGTCTCTTGGCGGCTCGCCGGATGCCGCCGCAGCGATGGGGATCACTGCCATCGCTCGCGGATCAGCTCGAGCATGGCGCGGGCGGCCTTGCCGCGGTGGCTGTGCGCGTTTTTCACTTCGACCGGGAGCTGGGCAAAGGTCTGGCCGAATTCGGGGATGAACATCACCGGGTCGAAGCCGAAGCCGTTGCTGCCCATCGGCTCGCGGGCGATTTCGCCGGCCACGCGGCCCACCGCGATCAAGGGCTCGGGGTCGTCGGCGCGGCGCACCGCCACCAGCGTGCTGACCATCGCGGCGCGGCGGTTGCTGATGCCCCGCATCTGCTCCAACAATGCACGCACGTTGTTGGTGTCGCCTTTCTCGTAGCCGAACTGGGTGGCGTAGAACGCGGTGTCCACGCCTGGCAGGCCACCGAACGCATCGACGCACAGGCCCGCATCATCGGCCAGCGCCGGCAGTCCGCTGGCGGCCGCGGCATGGCGCGCCTTGGCCAGCGCGTTCTCGACGAAGGTGCGAAACGGCTCTTCGGCCTCGGGGATGCCCAGGTCGGCCTGGCGCACCAGTTCGACGTCCAGCGGCGCCAGCATGGCCTGCAATTCGGCCAGTTTGCCCCGGTTGTTCGAGGCGAGCACGATTTTCATGGTTTTTTCAGGCTTTTCCCAGCGTCAATCGGCCACTGGCAGCTATTGTTTCGAGAGCGATTCGGTCTGCAGGACGACAAGTTCCCGGATGCCTTGCTCGGCCAGGGCCAGCAGCGCGTCCATCTCCTGGCGGGTGAACGCAGCCCCTTCGGCCGTGCCCTGCACCTCGACGAAGTGGCCGGCGCCGGTCATGACGACGTTCATGTCGGTGTCGCAGGCCACATCCTCGATGTATTCCAGGTCGAGCAGCGGCGTGCCGCCCACGATGCCGACCGAGATGGCCGCCACGTGACCGGTGATCGGCGACTCGGTCAGCTTGCCGGCGGCCAGCAGGTGGTTGACCGCGTCCTGAGCGGCCACGAAGGCGCCCGTGATGGCCGCGGTGCGGGTGCCGCCATCGGCCTGGATCACGTCGCAGTCGAGGTGGATGGTGCGCTCGCCGAGTTTGCCAAGGTCGAACACCGCGCGCAGCGAGCGCCCGATCAGGCGCTGGATCTCCTGCGTGCGACCGCTTTGCTTGCCGCGCGCGGCCTCGCGGTCGCCGCGGGTGTGCGTGGCGCGCGGCAGCATGCCGTACTCGGCCGTCACCCAGCCCTCGCCGCTGCCGCGCTTGTGCGGCGGCACCTTCTCCTCGACCGAGGCGGTGCACAGCACGCGCGTCTGCCCGAATTCGACGAGCACCGAGCCCTCGGCGTGGATGGTGTAGCCGCGGGTGAAGCGCACCGGGCGCAAGGCGTTTGCGGCGCGGCCGCCGCTTCGGATGAATTCAGTCATGGTGTATCGGTCCAAAAAAAAGTGGCGCAGAACGCAAGGCGCGGCCGTACCCGGGCTTCAAGAGCGGCGCAAGGCCGAGCGGCGAATGGCTTCGTTGATCTCGGCGATCGAGCGCTCGATCGCGTCGTCGTCGAGTTCCTCGACCATGCTGTCGAGCACGCCGGACTGGATGGTGGAGGCGAAGACCTCGTCGCTGATGCTGTCGGTTGAGATGCCCCGGGTGGATTCGAACGCGTCGGCGGTTTCCCATTCCATCGCCAGCACGGTGACGTTGTCGCAGCGAGCGCCGCCGTTGCGCAGCGCACGCTCGGCCAGGTCGGGCACCGCATCGGACACCGGATGCGCGGCCAACCGCTGGACGATGTCGTCCTCGCCCACCGTGCCCCAGAGTCCATCGGAGCACAGCATGATCTTGTCACCCTGCTGCAGCGAAATGGGGCCGGTGACATCGAACACCGGCCGCGACGGCGAGCCGAGGCAGGTGAACAGGATGTTGCGGTTGATGCGGTCCATGCGCAACACGCCCGGCGGCTGGTGCTCCATGTAGGAGTGGTCGCGCGTGCGGGTCAGCAAGGCGTGGTCGCGCACCACGTACAGGCGCGAATCGCCGCAATGCACGCAGGTGACGGTTCCGTCCTGCACCACCGCCACCACCAGCGTGGTGCGCGGCGTGTCGAGCATGCCCTTGTCGCCGGCATAGCGGATGATCTGGTGGTGCGCCGCCATCAGGCTCGCGCCCAGGAAGGCGGGCACGTCCTTCAGCGCGGGCTTGGCCTCTTTCTGGAACAGCGCCGAAACCGTCTGCAGCGCGATCTGCGAGGCCACCTCGCCCTCGGGATGGCCCCCCATGCCGTCGGCCAGCACAAAAAGCACCGCCTCCCGCGTGTAGCAGTAGCCCATGCGGTCCTCGTTCTTGTCGCGACCACCCTTGCGGCTGACCTGAAACACAGAGAATTTCATTTGGTTTTCGCGCCGAAGCGCGTGGCCTTGGTCAGGTTCTTCTTGGTGTCGGTAACGAGGGTGTCGAATTGAAGGCGGACTTTTTCGCCGACGCTGAGCTTGGTGTAGCGGCGCTCGCTTTCGCGGCTCAGTTCCTTCTGCAGCGCAAAGACCGACTGCGGCCGCGACAGCGGATCGAGCGACATGCACCACTCGACCACCTCGATCAGGTTGTCGGAATACACGCCGCGCTGGCGCGACAGCGACAAACCCAGGCGGTCTTTCTCCAGGCGCTGGGGTGCGTCGTTGGGCGGATAGCCCTGCATGCAGGCGTAGATGCAGGCGCCGATGGCGTAGATGTCGGTCCAGGGGCCCATGGACGAGTCGCGCCGGTACATCTCGGGCGCTGCAAACCCGGGCGTGTACATGGGCCGGATGAAGTTGCCTTCCTTGCTCAGCACCTCGCGCGCGGCACCGAAGTCGATCATCACCGCCTTGTTGTCGTCGGTGATGAAAATGTTGGCCGGCTTGATGTCCAGGTGCAGCATCTTGTGCTGGTGCACGATGCGAAGCCCGCGCAACACCTCGTCAAAGAGGGAGCGGATGGTCGATTCGCGGAAGACCTTCTGTTTCTTGAGATCGCGGGCCGTGACGATGAAGTCCTGCAGGGTGGCACCCTCCAGGTAGTTCATCACCATGTAGACAGTTTCGTTCTCGCGGAAAAAATTGAGAACGCTGACAACCGACGGATGCGAAATCTGGGCCAGCGAGCGGCCCTCTTCAAAAAAGCTCTTCAGGCCGAGCCGGTACAGCGAGAGTTTTTCCGGCTGCACCACCGGCAGCAGCTCGCCGGGCGCCCGTGCGGCCAGGGAAGACGGCAGGTACTCCTTGATTGCCACCTGCTGGCCCTCGTTGTCGACGGCCAGGTACACCACGCCAAAACCGCCGGCTGCCAGCCGACGGACCACCCGGTAGCCGCCGATGACCGTGTCGGGCGGAAGGGGTGACGGCTTGACCTTTGACATAATTTGGGCTGAATCGACAAAAGGGTCCGGTTTGCGCGCCTGGCCAGGCCTCGGGACGGTCGGCCCCCAGCCACCAAAAGAAAGTTTCCATGGCAGTTTACAGCATGACCGGCTACGCGGGCATCCAGCAAAACGCGCCGGCGAGCCAGGCCGGCGCGGAATCCCGCAACGTGCCGGGACAACGGCTGGGCCTCGAAATCCGCTCGGTCAACAGCCGGTTTCTCGACCTGAGTTTCCGGCTGTCCGACGAGTTGCACCAGCACGAACCCGCGCTGCGCGAGCTGATCACCCGCAAGCTCAAGCGCGGCAAGGTCGAGGTGCGGGCCGGGCTGGACAACGGCGCGACCGCCTTGCTTGCCGAACCCTCTTCCCGCCTGCTGCAGCGCCTGAACGCGATGCAGGACAGCGTGCGCGCATGGCTGCCCGAGGCCCGGCCACTGAGCGTGGCCGATGTTCTGCGGCTGGTGCCGCACGAAGGCGCCCTGGCCGACCCCGGCGAGGAACTCATCCCTGGCCGAGCAGGCGCGCCTGCTCCTGGCGGAAACCCGCGCAACGCGCAGGCGCCGCCTGGCCGACCTGCACCGCGGGATCGAGCTGTCGCAGTTGAAGACCTGGCGCAGAGCGCGGTGCCCCTGGTGCCCCAGCTGGTGGCCACCCAGCAGGCCGCTTCCTGGGGCGATGGAAGAAGCACTGGCACATGCCGACAACCGGGGCGGATCGAGGGCGCCCGTGACGCGCGGCCGAGAAGGCCACCGCCTTTGCGATCCGGATCTGGTGACCTGGCCGAAGAATTGACCCGCCTGACTCGCACCTGGACGAGATCAGGCGCCCTGATCGACTTCAGGGCAGCGAGATCGGAAAGCGGCTCGACTTTCTGATTCAGGAGTTGCATCGCGAAGCCCAATACCACTGGGCTCCAAATCCGCCAACCTGGAAATGACGCATCTCCGTCGACATGAAGGTGCTGATCGAACAGATGCGAGAGCAGGTTCAGAACATCAGATAGACCTCAAGCTGCAAGACCCGACCTCACCTCTCATGGACTACCGCAAACCTGTTTGTGGTGGCCGCACCCAGCGGCGCCGGCAAATCGAAACCTGGCGGATCAGACTGATGGAACTTGACTCGCGTGTTCTTCGGTGTCGCACACGACCCGCGCGCCACGCGGTCAGGAAAAGCACGGACGCGGTATTTCTTCGCATCTGACGCGGAATTCGACGCCATGGTGCAGGCTGAAGCCTTTGTCGAATGGGCCCACGTGCATGGCCGGCGGTACGGCACGTCGCGCAAAGCCATCGAGGACCACATTGCGACCGGCGCCGACGTGGTGCTCGAAATCGACTTTCAGGGGGCGATCAAGATCAAGCGGATCTTCGCAAACGCCGTTCTGATCTTCGTGCTGCCACCCAGTTGGGAAGAGCTGCGGTTGTGGGCTGCAGGGTGAGGACGCCGCCGAAGTCATTGACCTTCGGCTGCGAAACGCCGGAGATGCGCCATGTCGGAGGAATTCGACTTCGTTATAATCAACAGGTTATTCGAACGTGCGCTTTCGACCTCAAGGCGATCGTTCACGCCCAGCGAAGAGCTCCAAGTACTGGCGCCCAGCGCCGCGCCCAGGCTGAGCACCTTCAAAGCCCTCAACATCGACTAGTCTCCTGGAGCACCATGGCCCGCATCACCGTTGAAGACTGCCTGACGCAGATTCTAACCGTTTCCAGCTGGTTCTCGCCGCCACCTACCGGGCGCGCATGTTGAGCCAGGGCCATGCGCCCAAGATCGAAAGCCGCAACAAGCCCGGCGTCACGGCCCTGCGTGAAATCGCTGCCGGAAGAAGTGGGGCTCGAAATGCTGAAAAAGGTTCCCGGGCTGAACACGGGCATCCGGCATCCAGAAGAAGCACGCGAAAAGCGCGGTGCGCTTTTTCTTTGGAGCCACGCGTCTACGTCGTCCACGCTACAGTAAGGGGATGAGCGCGGTCATCCCCCCAAAACACAGCACCAGCGCCACGGCCCGAAAAGGCCGATGGTGGTCCGCTCGCCGCGGCCAACGCAGCGGCGGCGAGTTTTGCCGCGCTCACCGAGCGAATGGACTATCTCGGTGCAAGCGATGTGAAACTGGTCCGGCGTGCGTATCGCTATGCCGATCAGGCCCACCTCGGGCAACCCTTTCGAAACAGCGGCGAGCCCTACATCACCCACCCGATTGCCGTGGCGGTTCAGTGCACCGAGTGGAAGCTCGATGCCCACGCGCTCATGGCCGCGCTGCTGCACGACGCCATGGAGGACTGCGGCGTCACCAAGACCGACCTGATCGAGCGTTTTGGCGCTCCGGTTGCCGAGCTGGTGGATGGGCTCACCAAACTGGACCGGCTGAAGTTTCACACCCGCGAAGAGAACCAGGCCGAGTCGTTTCCGCAAGATGTTGCTCGCCATGGCGCGTGACGTGCGTGTGATCCTGATCAAGCTTACGATCGCACGCACAACATGCGGACCATGGGCGACATGCCGCGCTCGAAATGGGCCCGCATTTCCGCTGAAACCCTGGAGATCTACGCGCCCATCGCCCACCGGCTTGGGCTCAACCAGACCTACCGCGAACTGCAGGACCTCGCGTTCCGTTACCTGAGGCCGGCGATATGCCGTCCTGTCCAAAGCGGTGGCTCGTGCGCGCAACCGGCGACGCGACCTGATCCAGAAAGTCCGTCGCGAAGTGGAGGCGGCCTTTCCGCCGTCGGCATGAAGGTCCGCATCGCAGGTCGCGAGAAAACCCTGTATTCCATTTATCGCAAGATGGACGACAAGCACCTGAGCTTCGCCCAGGTGACCGACATCTACGGTTTTCGGTCATTGTGCCGACCGTGACCGACTGCTACACCGCGCTGGGCGTGCTGCATCAGCTGTACAAGCCGGTGCCTGGCCGCTTCAAGGACTACATCGCGATCGCCAAGCTCAATGGCTACCAGTTCTGCACACCACGCTGGTCGGCCCGTCCGGCGTATGTCGAGTTCCAGATGCGAACCGAGGCGATGCACGTGGTGGCCGAGTCGGGGGTCGCCGCGCATTGGCTGTACAAAGCATCGGACCCCAACGGGCCCACCGCCGGGCGCCTGGGTGTCAAGTGGCTCCAGTCCCTGCTCGACATCCAGGACGAAACCCGGGACGCGGCGGAATTCTGGGACCATGTGAAAGTCGATCTTTTCCGGATGCGGTGTACGTCTTCGCATGCCGAAGAGCCAGATCATGGCCCTGCCCCGCGGCGCAACCGTGGTTGATTTCGCGTACGCCATTCACAGCAACGTGGGCGATCACACGGCAGCCGCCAAGATCAATGGCGAGCAGGTTCCGCTCCGCCGAGCCGAAAGAACGGCGACGGTTGAAATCATCACCGCGCCGGTTTCGACACCGAATCCGGCGTGGCTCGGTTTCGTGCGCACCGGACGGGCTCCGTTCCAAGATTCGCCATCACCTCAAGACCATGGCCCAGGCCGAATCCGAACTGCTGGGCGAGAAGCTGCTGGCGCAGGCCCTCAGAGCCGAAGGAATCGAGCAACACTGCCGGATGAGGCGGCCTATCAGCCCCTTTGGGACAAGCTGGTCCGCTTTACCGGAAACAAGAACAAGGCCGAGCTCCTGACCGACGTCGACTCGGGCGGCGCATTGCCAGCATCGTGGCCAAGCGCCTTGTGACGCTGCTGGCCGAACGCGGCGAAAAGCCGGACGCGCTGTTGATGTCCCGCGAACGCTACACCGCCCATGAAACCATCTCGCAAGGCGCGGTCTTGCTGGACGGCTCCGAGAATGCTTCGGTGCAGTATGTGCGCGCTGTTGTCGCCCGATTCCTGGCGACGCCATCGTGGGTTACCTCGGCCGGGGCGAGGGACTGGTGGTCCACGTGGCCGATTGCCCCATTGCGTCACGCCTGCGGCACAAGGACGCAGAGCGGTTCATTCACGTCGACTGGGCAGACGATCCCGCGCGCGCCTTCGAGATGGACGTGATCGTGACAGTGACCAACGGCAAGGGTGCGCTCTGGCCTGTGTGGCTTCGGCATCGCCGGCGCCGAGGCCGACATCATTCACATGGACATGGGTGAAGAGGCGGCACAAGAAACCACGGATCTGCGCTTTTTGATTTCCGTGCGCGACAGCACGCATCTGGACGCCGTGTTGCGCACCCTGAACCGAACACCGTCGGTACTGAAGGCCAGCCGTGTCAGGCCGGCCGGCTGAAGACAAAGCAGGCCTATCTGCCTGCCGGATAGACAACCTTGACGACTTCGATTTCCTTGGTGCCGCCCGGTGTCACCAGTCTCAGGACATCGCCAACCCGGGCCTTCAACAAGGTTCTTGAAACAGGCGCCACCCAGCTGACCTCGCCGCGAGCGCTGTCGGCTTCGTCGATTCCCAGAATACGGACCGTCGTCTCGGTGCCTTCATCGTCGACATAAGTGACCTCTGCGCCGAAAAAGACCTGATCATTGCCTCGGTGGATTGACGGGTCGGTGATTTCCAGCCAGTTCCAGTCGACGGGTCAGGAATCGATGCGCCGATCAATCTCACGCAGACGCTTCTTGCCATACAGGTAGTCGCCGTTTTCCGACCGGTCGCCGTTGCTGGCCGCCCAATGAACCACATCCACGACCTTGGGTCGCTCGCCGTCAATCAGGTCAAGCAACTCCGAACGCAGCCTTGCATAGCCATGCGGGGTGATGTAGTTGCGTGCCCCAGTCGGCGACAGGGGCGATGCGAGGTCATCGTCATCTTCATCCTCATTCACGTTTTCGCGGGTGAATGCCTTGCTCATGAACGTGCCCCCGTCCGGACCGATGCCGACCAACGAAAAAGCCTGCAACTTGCGTTGCAGGCTTTCCGTGTTTTTGGCGCGGCTGGCAGGAATCGAACCCACGACCCCTTGGTTCGTAGCCAAGTACTCTATCCAGCTGAGCTACAGCCGCGAAAGCTGAGATTGTACCACGGAAACCGTTGGTAGGGCGTGTTGGACTTGAACCAACGACCAAAGGATTATGAGTCCTCTGCTCTGACCAACTGAGCTAACGCCCCGTCAGGCGATCAGCACCGCCGGGCGCCGATTGTAAAGGCACTATCGGGTGTGACTGAGTGCATTGCTGACCAGTTTGGACGTGATGTCGACGATCTGAATCATCCGGTCGTAAGGCATGCGTGTAGGACCGATCACGCCCAGCGTGCCCACCACGACACCATCCACCTCGTACGGTGAACTGACGATCGACAGCTCCTCGAAGGGCACGATCTGGCTCTCACCACCAATGTAGATGCGTACCCCGTCGGCCTGACTGGATACGTCGAGCAGACGCATCAGCTGCGTCTTTTGCTCGAAGAGATCGAACGCACGCCGCAGGTGATTGAGATCACCCGAGAAATCGCTGACCGACAGCAGGTTTCTTTCGCCTGAAATGACCACCTCATGCTGGGATTGGGCCAGCGCTTCGGACCCCAGGCCACCAGATCAGAAAAGCCCGCTATGTCACCGTAGCGGGCTTTTTTTCTTGGGGCATCGGCGCATTGGGCGGGGTGGGTTCGGGCGGAGTTCGGTGAGTAATCTCCCATGCCAAGTGTTCTGGCCAATGCCTGCTTTCTAATTCAACTCATACTGCGGTGGCAGCGCCCGTCATTTCGGTGCCGGTCACCTTGTGACGCTGACCAACTTGGCGTCAATGTCATAGCGGGGATCTGCTGACTTTGTCCGCATCTTCACGAGAATGCCACTTGAGTTTTCCACCATGAGTTCACCGGATATTGGAGACCCGCCGAAACTCGCGCCACCAGCATTGCCACCCGGTAAACCTCCCTGGCGCGACGAGAACCCCGAAATTCGGTAGTTCGCGATCTTGATGGTGCGCCCGTCAACGTTGGAGAGTCTCCGACGGCAACCAGTGAAAGAGTCACATCCACATCGTCCTTGACGCCGCTCACACGGAACTTCCCACGAGTGCTCGGCCACCGTGGCGGTAGCCGCAGATGTACGACGCACCCATTTGACCTTTGGAAGGTGCGCCATCGAGACCCATCACGACAGCTCCACCGCTTAATGAAACCCGATCTTGCGTAATGGAGTCATCAATGACGTACACAACTTCCCCGCCTTTGACGCCAGACCTGGCTCTGTTTCCTGGTAGGTCAGCTTATCGCCGGCACGCAGGACATTGGATGGTGAAGGTTTCTGAACGCTGGAAGTCGGAGTCGGCGCCTTGCTTGCCGGAACGGCTGCAGCAGCGTCAAGGACTTGAGCTCGTCTTGCCTTGTACTCATCTTCAGGTAATGATGCCTTTGGCGCGAAGTTCGTTCAACAGCTCAACCTTCTTCGACATCGGCCACAGACAGCGAAGGCGTACCCGTAGTCGCCTCTTGCGGTGTGCTGGCGATTTCTTTGTTGACTTCGGGCTTGAGGTCGTTGAGGTTAGTAGCCTTTCGCATTTGAGGCGGACATCAAGGTGTCACGCTGCCCTTTCAGTTGAGCGAGCTGGAGTCTTTTGCCCTTATCGCCGCCCACAAAGAAGAGCGCCGGCCAGAACAACACCAGTCCAACTGCCACAAGGGCGGTATCCTTTCCGGCAGCTTCATCCATCTGTCCGGAGAGTTCAGCTGCCTTTGACTCCGACGGTCATGAGCCCTGGGCAATCTATTGGATACAATGAATAGATTGATGCTGGGACGTAGGCTGCGGAAACGTTGTCCCCTTTGGTTGCGCATCCGCTAAAAATCATGGAAGTGAAGCTGGCGATAACAGCTGCACAGACGGATTTTCTAAACATAAAGCCTCCCAATTCGTCAATACATTCAGTATCAGGTATGGCTTTTCGACAGTCTAGTGAGAAAAGAGGCCATGTTGATTTACGTCAGTACAAGTGGGTTGGCTTGTTTATCCTTTGACCGTCCCAGGTCACCAGATCAGAAAAGCCCGCTATGTCACCGTAGAGGGCTTTTTCTTTGGGCACGGCGGCATTGGGTGGGGCTGGTTCGGTTCGGCTCAACTTGATGCCGATCAAAACTCAACCCCGTTTACCCTCTGAAACAGCTCGTTTTCACCAAATCTACCGCTTTGTCTGCGAGTCCTTTCGCGTTCTCTGCCTTTGTCCAGCCTTCATACAACTTGCTCGGAGGTTTCGACTTGAGTCCCGCGCGAACGAGTGCAATCGCGTCAGATTCGTGAGCATGGTCAACGGCCTTCGATTTCGAGCATTTCCCGCAAGAAATCCCCAATTTTCTGAGCCATTTCTTTAAGTGGTTGCAATCAGGGTTCAGATGAAGAAAGGTTGCCAACTCCATTGTCAATGTGCCGATTGAGCGGGTGATAACATCCGGTTCAATCTGACGAAGACCTGCTCGAACATACCGCTCATCGAATCCCCATTCCTGGACCAAGTGATCGATCATGTACTTTCTCTTTGCGCCCGATCTCTCCATCTACAGCGGCAATTCTGAGTGCAAGGGGCACAATCAAATCAAACAACGCCATGCCTAGCACGTCTAACGGTGTATTCAAGAACACAGGAATCACATGAACCCTGTCGCTTGTAACATTTCCAAATAGCCGATACAGCCCATAGCAGGCACCACCGGAGGCCAACGCAGCAAAAGCAACCCACCCGATAGGGGTCACTGCCGTTCCCATCCCCAACATTCCTAACAGACCGGTGGGGGCAAAAAATGTCGAGGCCACGAAGCTGGACTTTGCTATTGCAGCACCTGTCCCTGCCGTTCCAAGAATATCCCAAAGTTCGCGCAGCTTCTTGGTCGTACCTAATAGCTTGTAGGCACCCGCCAATTGCCAGCCTGATCTTGAATTGGTTCCTATCGGCGATTACTCGCTCGACGCCGTCAAAGTTCACCAACATTCCTTGGGTGACATCTTCGGCGGTCACGATGCAAACCCGGAGAAGCCGTCCACGAAAGCCTTGATTCTTTCGCCCAAGTCGTCTGAGCTCAAACCTCATAGTTGCCCCAAGCAATGCCCAAAGCCAAACCTAACGGTGTCAAGATCGCGCTCAGCGCAGCGCCAATGATGGGGACCATGCAAGCTACCAAAGCACCGACCACAAGGGCCAGCACCGCAGCAAATCCGAGATGGGGAAACTAAGCCGAACCAAGTTCAAGACAAAGTCCAAAATCTTTCGCCCAATCTTGAGCAATAACATCACCACGCGCGTCGTAATCTTGAGAAGATCAGCGAGAAGGGCCTTGCCATCCGCTGAAACAGGGCAGCGATTCGATTTCTCGACGCAATTGACTGTCCGTTTGCGTAGTCAAATTGACATGTTCAGCCAGTTCTTCCACTTGCTGTGGCGTCAGTCGAACATTCTTTCCTTTGATTGCCATAGATCCTCCTACAAATTAATACCCTGAAAACAACAAATCTTCACTTCCGTTACTACAGTATGCGGCCAATATTATGGTCGCTTATTTTTCCAGCTACCCAGCGGTAAGAAGACGCCAAAAATCAGTGCCGGGAAGACTACAACCCATCCCCAGAATCGAAGTGATTGAACGCAATCAGTAGAACGCCGGTCAAGGTGAACAACAAAGAAAGTAAACACAGCGAGGCATCTTGAACCTTGGCGCCGATCATCGACCAGTAACTTCGAAACACTTCGATGCCCGAATGATTTGTGCGATCAAAGCGGCGCTTTTTGAAACGGAGTCCGGAAAATACTCCCAGCCCCAGAAGCAATGCGCCAAGTGCGTCTGCCCAAAGGTCGCCGGCCACGATGTTTGCCCGATTGCGGTACTAGGCCTTCAACTCGGGCACCAAACAAGCCCCGTAACGACAAGCCTGGCAATCCGGATTATGGTCCACAGCAAAAGCAAGGGAAGAATCACGGTTTCCGTCAAGAAGACTGCTATTTGCGTGATCAAATGTTCCACTGCTCGATCTATCGCATGGTGAATCTTGGAAAGACTACCTTTGATATCGGTGACGCTTGGGACCCAACCGGACATTTGAGGCAGTCGCGACTTGCCATCGCCCGCAGTTGGCTCAGGCGGCTTTATCTGGTTAGCGGTTTCCGCTGTTGAAATGATTTCGGCGTTGGCGGCGTTGAATTCTTTCGCCAGGAACTGTTGTGAAATCAAGTGAGTTCCGAGTGTCGACACCGGTATCGCAAAGCGCAGCAACAACACGAACACCAGCGCTCCTGACAACCATCGCGGAGAACGCCCCCAACGGTACTGACAAAGGACCCACGCTACGATAACCGCAGTTAGCAGCACCATGGAAATAGCCCAGTAGCCGCTAATGGTGATGAGAATCTTTGCACACCGAATGCAACACAAGCCAACAGCATTACGTCTGCCAGTTGTTTGATCATCTCATTGGCGGGCGCCAAGAATTGGAAGGGTGAAAGCGTTGCACCAACCCCGCCAATTTGGGTGGCTTGAACCACGGACAAAACGCCACCGATTGTCCGAACTACGCATAGGTCACCAGCGCCCGCTTAAGCCCTGCGTCAATCTGTTCCGCCGCGGGTGAGTCCAAAGGTCCGATCCAGGAACACGCGAGGACACCCAACATGCCCAATACAACTGCAAGAAGGCGGATGGTCTTCATTGCTAACTCCTCAATTCGTTGCTTCTTGGGACTGAGCAATATGCTGCGTCATCAATAAGGCGCCGGACTTGATCAGCATCAAGCCGCCGACACTGTGGACGACGCACCACAACGCAAGCAGCGGGCCTGCCCCCAATATTGTGAAACCAACCTTGGGAAGCGCATCAATCATGTACTCAGGTTGTGCAATTCAGTCGGCCAAGCTCACTATCAGTGGCTACCGATAGATGGAAATCTCTGACTCCATCTCGTTCTGAAGGCTTGCGGGGCTGATGATTCGGATGTGGGGAATCCAATATCGGACGATCGGCACAACTTGATTGGGGTGGCCCACCTTTGCGGAAATGATGAGCCCGCCATCTTCAAGTTCCTTCTCGATGACCTGATTGGCGATCAGCTTCCGGCGCTTGAAATAGCCCGCCACTGTGGCCTCGACCTTCAGGACAATTTCCTTCCTTTCGTCGTGGAGCCAGATGCCATCGTCTTCGGCCAACCTCTTGTCTACATCTGGATCGGCTGGAAAACAAGTATCCATCAAACGCAGGGATTCGATCTTGGCGAACGCGAAGGTTTTGAGCTTTTCTCCATCCCGAGCAGCCAGGTACCAGATGCCTTTGTGGTTGACGAGTTTGAAGGGCGCAATACTGAGCAGGGCTTCAGCCGACCTTCCTTCTCATATTCAAAGGCGATGTGGCGCCGGCCGACTATGGCCCGCTCCAGCGTCTTGAAGGTCGCTTCTCTGCCCGCCAGGTTCTCGTAGTTATGCCCTCTGACGATCACCGCTGCCTGGAATCGAGCGTCGAAGATGTCGCGCAGGAAGTCGTCTGACAAAGACGGAAACAGCCCACGCACACTCCGCGAGGCCCGCAAATCGATCAACGCCCTTGGTACTCAGCTTGCCTAGATAAGTCGGATCGAGGTGGTAGTAGCCATTGGTCTTTGGAGTGGTAGATAGGCGAAGCGGACATTGAGGTCGCGCTGAATGGTTCGCAGGTTGACCCCGAATTCGTCGGCCAAAGCCTGGGGATTCAATTTTTCGCCTTGGTTCAGCTTCACCAGCATCTGGGCAAGGCGATAGACCAATGTGTCGTGATTGTCGGAAACCATAGTGCCCAAATCAGTGAAAACGCCCGGGCCCAAGTATCGATCCTGACGATGACAGGGTGTGTCGTTTTTTAATTGTTGAAAGAAATCTGGCTTCCCACAGAAACGACATCACCTGTCATCACGCCAGCGCACGATAGTGACATGGCTCAAAACATCAAGGAAAGGAGAAAAGTCATGATCTGGATTTTGGTTCTCATCGTCGGCGCCGCAGCCACCTTCATAGCACTTGGCATGTATTCCGTTTGGTTCAAGGTGATGTCTGTTGCTTTGCAGATCGAGGGATTGGTCATTCTAGGGCTATGCGGGACGTTTTTTTGGCGTCGCTTTTTTCCAAAACAATGAACTTGCGCGTAACTGAATTAGTCATCTTGCCAATGTCTGCCCGAACTGGGGTCGTTCTTCTTGGCAAGAACTCCGAAAATTTGAATGGCTATGTGATAAATCCTTCGAAATCGTGGCCGGCCCTAGAGATCGTCGGATCACTTGGACGCCGTTTGCTACCAACATAGCTTTTATGAAGTGAGGAAGATATGAAAAGACGTTTATTTGCATTTTCATCTGCAATTGGGGTTCTCTTGCTGGCTGCTTGCGGCGGCGGTGATATGGGCGGTGACAGTCCAACTACAGCTCCTGCGCCGATGGAATTTCAAGTGCGGACTGCGTATTTTTGAATAAGCTCAATGATGTCATCAGGCGTGAAAAAATTTAAGTTGACTGGCAATTTGGTCGAAAGGGGGCTCACGGAGTCAATTTCCGGTGATGGTACTGAAGATGTTGGAGTTACAACCGCTGCAACACTTGGTTCCCTGCCGACGCAAAAGATCACGACAGTCGTTCGGGGGAGCGCTGTCGTAGCCAACAGAAATGTTTCGTTGGATTCAATCAAAGAAATGCACTTGGACTCAAACAACAATCCAATAGCATTAATTTCAAATGAGTACAATGATGAAATGGCTATCTCTGCGCAATGTCCGTCTGAATTCTCCGTCCTGTCCATGAGTCTGAAAGCCATGACTGCCCTGGCCATCGCCCTGACACTGGCCACTCCTGTGGGCCGTCCGATCCGCAAGATGACCTGACCCTTCCTGCCTCGCCTTCCCCGCTTCCCTCACCTTCACTCGGTCCCGCCCTGGAGAAATCCTCGGCGGGTTTTCTTTTAGCAATCAAAAGAGGCTATGCACGTCCTGCGCCATGCCCCTGAGGTATCGGCCTTCATACAAACCCACCCCGACCACATCACCGCCCTTGTCCAGCAACGCCTCAACGACCTATTGCAGGACGATGACTTGACCATGGAAAGAGCTTGTGTACTTCGTTGTCCCTGAACCGGGAGAAACGATCCAGCAGCTGGTAAGAAGCGCTCGGAACTGACCTGCTGACTGTCGATGCATGCCCCCTGTGGGAATTCATCGAGGAGCACATCACCTGCTATGAATTTGTGATCGTTCTGGACGACTCGGATTCAGTGCGGAGGTGTTCCTTTCCCAAGACCGGAATGGATGCTGACCTATTGGCCCTGTGTCAACTGCACGCCACGCCAGTAAAGGAGGGCATTGATCCATGAATCAGCCTTTACCCCAGTCCACCCATCTCCCCCAAGCCTGATCGACAACCCGCTGGCTGTCTGCATCATTCATTTCGCGGAAGAGATGCCCAAGTCCCAATGGAAAGGAACGCCGACCAAGTTCTACGAGAAACTGACGGCGCTGGCGGGGTTCACTGCGCAGCGCTCCCGTGCATGGCCACCAACAGCAGCATCCTTGTCCAAGCGTTTGCGGCCTGCAGGCTCCCTTGGCCGCCCAGGGAATCTTCATCGAACTGGAGCGGCAAAGACCGCAGATCGTGGTGGAAAGATCGCCGAGAAGAAGCGGCGACCGTCAGGTTGCCCCCGGCGTCCAGTCCCAATGAGGTTTGAAGGCGCCAGCACCCCCGCCGTTGGAGATGCTGGCAAGACAGCCGAAAAGGTCTTGGAGCTCGACCGCCTCGTCGCTTTCGCCAGGGCGCTGGACGACGCGCGCGGCGGCGTTGCGGACACGGGTGAAGGGCAGCCGCGCCAGGCAGCCGACGACTCGGAGTATTGAGGCGCCCGCCGACCCTACCGCTGCGGCGAGCCCCTGCCGCGCCTTTTGAACCGCCCCGGCCTGCGCATTCGAGCCATGGTCGTGGGCACCCCCCTTCACTTTCTTTTCATCGTTTTCTACCGAGGAGATTTCACTATGCCCGTTGTAACTCTTACCCCTGCCTTCATGGCATCCGGTCTGGTCAGTCTGTCAGGAAAACGTACCGAGTGGTGTGACGCTGAAGTCAGAGGCCTACTTATTGAAGTGCGATCCGCACCTGACTCCATCCCGACTTGGTATCTCCGCTACAAGGCTGATGGCAAGACCGCCTACACCCGCCTGGGCAACGTCCAGGAACTGGGTCTGGCGCAGGCCCGCAAGCAAGCCATCACGCTCAAGGCCCAGCACACCCTGGCACCCAAGCAAGTGGTCGAAGCCAAGGCCCCTATGGGCACCATGACGCTTGATGTGTTCATGCGCGACCACTACATGCCGCATGCCTTCCTCCACAAGCGAAGCGCCAAAAAGGATGAGCAGCTATTTCGGCTGCACATCGGCCCGCGCTTTGGCACATTGCCGCTGGACAAAATATCCCGTCGCGAAGTGGCGCTCTTCCACAATGACTTGCGCGCCAAGGGACAGAGTTCGGCGTCGGCTGACCATAGTTTGAAGCTGCTTCGTCGTGCGTTGAACCTGGCCGTGCAATGGGAATTTCTGGAGAAAAATCCGCTGGTCGGCATTGCGCTTTTCAACGAGGCCAATGGGGTGGAGAACTACCTGGACGATGCTGCCGTACAGCGCTTGGTGGCCGTATTGCGGACGGACAGGAATCGCACCGTTTCCTTGCTTCTGATGTTCCTTCTGAGCTGTGGCGCCCGAAAAGGAAGTGCCATGCAGGCGAAGTGGTGCGAGATCGAAAGGGACAACCGGGTCTGGAAAATTCCAGCTGTCAACAGCAAGTCGAAGCGTTCGGCATCGGTCCCGTTGAACGACAGCGCCATGTGGGTGCTTGACCAGTTGGACACCCGAGGAAAGTCAGAGTACCTGTTCGTGAACAAGCGCACTGGCAAACCGTTTACCTCCATCAGAACGGTGTGGCGAAGGATTTCAAAGGAGGCGAAGCTGAACGATACCGGCAATGGCGGCAACGTGAGGGTCCATGACCTACGGCACACCTTCGCGAGCATGCTCGTTTCTGCGGGTCGTAGTCTTTATCAGGTGCAGCAGATATTGGGACACAGTGATCCGAAAATCACCATGAGGTATGCCCACTTGTCTGCCAAGACGTTGCAGGAAGCGGCCAACGCGGCATCGGTGCTGGTTCCGCAATTGCCGGCAAAAGCGGCATAACGGCCAATAGGGAAAAGTCTCCGGACAGTGCAACTAGGCTGCCCGGAGCACATCCCACCGGTCATAGGTTCGGACGCGGTCGGTGGCTCCTATGGCTATTGGCTTGATTTCGTTGGAAAACCAATGCGCATCGCTGTCCGGTGTTCGGAGAAGTTCGGAAGCAGGTTCGGTCAGCGCTCTGGAAGGCAAACGCAGAGCCGGAAAACCCGTTGCTTTTCTTGTGCTTAGGACAAGCCCACACCGGTTGTGCCTTGTCTTATGAGTCCTCTGCTCTGACCAACTGAGCTAACGCCCCGTCAGGCGATCAGCACCGCCGGGCGCCGATTGTAAAGGCACTATCGGGTGTGACTGAGTGCATTGCTGACCAGTTTGGACGTGATGTCGACGATCTGAATCATCCGGTCGTAAGGCATGCGGGTAGGACCGATCACGCCCAGCGTGCCCACCACGACACCATCCACCTCGTACGGTGAACTGACGATCGACAACTCCTCGAAGGGCACGATCTGGCTCTCACCACCAATGTAGATGCGTACCCCGTCGGCCTGACTGGATACGTCGAGCAGACGCATCAGCTGCGTCTTTTGCTCGAAGAGATCGAACGCACGCCGCAGGTGATTGAGATCACCCGAGAAATCGCTGACCGACAGCAGGTTTCGTTCACCGGAAATGACCACCTCGTGCTGAGATTGCGCCAGCGCGTCCGACCCCACCTGGACCGCGGCTTGCATCAATGTGGCAATCTCGCCGCGCAATGTATCGACTTCGTGCTGCAGTTTTTCCCGAACCTGTTCGATGGCCAAACCGGTGAAGTGCATGTTGAGGTAGTTCGCGGCCTCAACCAGTTGACTCTGGGTGTAGTCTGCCTGGGTGAAGATGACACGGTTCTGCACGTCGCCATCGGGCGAAACGATGATGACGAGAAAGCGTCGTTCAGAAAGGCGCAGAAACTCGATGTGGCGAAACACGGAACTGCGCTTCGGCGCCATGACGACGCCCACAAACTGCGACAGGCTGGATAGCAGATTCGCCGCGTTGGCAATCACCCGCTGGGGCTGATCGGGTGCAAGACTGGGCGTGTCCAGCCGCTCCCGGTTGACGGTCAGCATGGTGTCGACAAAAAGCCGATAGCCGCGAGCCGTCGGGACGCGACCGGCCGAGGTGTGCGGGCTCGCGATCAACCCGAGTTCCTCCAGATCGGACATGACGTTGCGGATGGTGGCGGGGGACAGCTCCAGACCCGAAGCCTTGGACAAGGTGCGCGAGCCCACCGGCGAGCCGTCCGCGATGTAGCGCTCGACCAGCGCTTTCAACAACAACTTGGAACGATCGTCCAGCATGAAACCATTTTACGGCCGTAAGCTCGCCCGCCATCGGCCCCGGCCTTCTGCCCGGTGTATGTGGTCCCGAAGGCAGGAGGTCGAGATGCCGTACATGGCCGCGATGGTCGATTGGTGCGCCCAGCCATTGCGCCAGATCGTGACGACTTCCCGAACTTCCTGATCGTTCAAGGCGCGTTTCTTCCCCCACATCTTCCCCGCCGCCCTCGCGGCACGCTGGCCAGCAAGGCAGCGCTCTCGGATCAAATCCCGCTCGAATTCCGCAAAGGCACTCAGCAGGTGCAGGAACATCCGACCTTGCGGACTGTCAGTTTCAATGGATTCGGTCAGGCTTCGGAAGCCGATGCCTCGGCCCTTGAGGTCCTCAAAGACCCGGACGAAGTGACTAACCGACCGGGCAAGCCGGTCGAGCTTGTAGACGACGAGTGTGTCCCCCGGCTGGAGACGGCGCAGCAGCTTGACGAGTTCGGGCCGGTCCTTCACCGCTGAACGCTTTTCCTGCACGACCTGAACGATTCCGGCCCGATGGAATGCAGCAAGCTGTGCCGCTGTGTTCTGCTCCAACGTGGACACGCGAGCGTATCCAACGAGCATTCAATGGCGGAAGTGTTTGATGATGACGAAAAGCACCAGGAACACCACCGCCCAAATGAGCGCAATCCAGACCGGATGCAGGCCGGGAGGTTTCTCGAAGTTGTAGGCCGAAAGATCGTAGCGCTTGCGGAACACTGGCAGGCGGAACCGAAAACGATTCTGGCGCTGTTGACTAAGTTTGCGGTCGCGGTCGCGTGCAGCTTCTTTGTACCAATCGCGGTCATGCATGCCCATGAGACCCCCTTTGTATTTTTCGGGAGTGTGCCACGGAAAAAGGGCAATGCCTGAGCAACCCGCCACCATGGGGGATGCTCCCCCATACCCCAGCCCCCAACCCTGCGGGGCACTCCCATTCGGTCGTTTTGGGTCCCCCGTTTGCTTTTCAGGGAGGAAGCGCAGGACCGGGCCGGCCCCATTCGACGCGCCGCAACTTATCGCCATGGACTGCGGCAAGGAAACGCAACTCAGCTTGTGGCGTGACAGGTGGACGATCTTCGAGACGAAGAATAGCCAGCTCGTCAGACAAACGCACCGCGCCAAGATGCCCGGTACGGGCCTCACAATAGGACAGTTCAACAGGGAGAGACTTGCCATCCTCGTCGTAGCACTTGCAGACAGGACCAGAAAGCACGCAACCGACCGAATCATCCTCTGCCGCTTGTTCTTTCGTTGCCTCTTTGACACCATGGCCGAGCTTGGCTAACTCAGCATCGAGCGAATGCGGAGCCGACGCACCAGATCGAGCTGAAGACGCAGGAACAGCAGGAGCCGAAGCGCCAGAACGAGGCACGGCCACGCCCTTAGCCGCAACACGCTGATAGGTCGCTGGAGCAAGCCAAAGAAGGGCCGCCAACCCCATCAGAACGAACCACACGAGGCCGGGAATGCTTCGCCGTTGCTTGGTATGCACGCGCGCCGATTTATAAAGCTTGTAGGCTTTTTTGTCGTACCGCCAAGGCGAACGGTTGACCGCATTTTTGTACAAGAAGGAGCGGGAGGCATGATCCCACTCATAGACGATCGCGACTGCGGAATTCGCCACGCGCCGGATGTGTAGATGACGGTCAACGAGGCCCAGGACATGCCGGTCCACGTTAAGCGGGTTTTGCGTGAGCAGCACGAAATCGACGCCCATGTGCCGATGGGTGTCGAGCGCCTGCACATCGGGAGGAACTGGAGCGCCATTCGGACGCGGAGGCCAAGCTTTTTGAAACTCATCAAAGACGATGAACGCGCCAGGTTGTGCCCACTCGTGCCAATCATGCAGCCCGCCGGAGTTACCTTCGAAGGACCAAGACTTGTCCTTGTAGCTCCATCCCCCATTCGCGTCGATCAACTCATGATCGAGCTGGAGACCGTTAATGTTCGAGAAGATGCCACGGGCATGCATGACGGTTCGGCCATCGTCATCATCGACCGGGATTTGCGAACCGACGACAGGCCCGAGCAGCTTGGAAACGGTGTAGAGCGTTTTACCCGAACCGGGAACGCCCGTTATCAGGGTAATACTCATGCTGGATTAGCCCCGAGAAACTTGGTGGAATTCTGAATCTGCCAAATGACCACGCGGGTAGTGACAGCGCCCATGAGCATCCCGAAGCCCACACCACCACCGGCCAGAAGAAAGATATTCAGCATGTCCGCAGGAAGGCTATTAGCCAGCGTCAGGAAGTGATCCCGCGCCGTCGTGATTACCAGCGTCATCCCGGTGACAGTGACCACAGAAAAGCCGAGCGAAACGAGGATGCGCCCGATCATCGGAGTCACCATCGCCAAAAGCCAAGCAGCGAGCGGCATCATGCAGCTCCATCGCGCAGGCCGGGAGCGAGAACCATCAAGGAACCCAGCGCGGCCAAGACCAACAACAACGGACGAACAAAGGTCGTGATCTGATCACAAATCGGCGTCCAATTCGAAATCACGACGCTCGGACCGCCTTGAATCTGCATCGACTGATTCGAAGGGCAGGAACCACCGCCAAAATGGTTTTCAGGCGTATAGGCCAGAGTCACAGTCCGCCGCGGAATATCCTCTGTGGGAGGCGTGCCAATATCACGGCAGCCCACCCAATCCGGGTGTTTCTCGCAATCGCTTTGCGTCGCAGAGGCCGGAGACTGCGGCGCAGAGGCGGCAGTGTCGGGTTTATTCGCGATCTTTTCGATACCGTCAGCCATGCGATCGAGGTATTTTTTCGTGGCACACGCGACAGAATCAGGATTGGTGCGGCAAATGTTGTAATCCTGCGTGGGTTGATTTGGCGCAGGCGTAACGGTGCTGGTGGACGTTGAGATTACCTGCGAAGAACTGTTGTAGTTCGTCGTCGTCGTGATGTTCGTTATGTTCGTAATCGTGTCGCCGCTGATCTGGTAGTTCTGCTGCGTTTGCCGCGTCGTCGTCGTACCGTCAGCGTTACGGATCGTCTCTGTCGGCCCCGGAAGCGTAGTGGGGCCGGTGACAGTGGGCGCGGGCATTGGAATATCACCACCCTGGGCGAGGATTTCCGGCACGACGCGGGGATCAAAGGGCTTCGCCTGCATATAGGGAGCAATGTCGGACATGCTGGGCATATCGAACCATTGCTTGATCGCGTCAACCGCGCGCGCACGCTTGCCGAGCTGGAAGCCGCTAACGACATTCGTTCCCTTGTCCTTGCGAACGCAGGTGTAGTTACCGCCCCCAGCGTTCTGCGTGTCAACGTAGGTATAGAGGTTGGAATAAAGATTGACCCACTCGACGCAAGCGGTTTGCGGATTCGCCCGCCATTGAAGGGAATAGGTGTTCCCGTTGTATTCGTAGCAGGGCGCGACGCCGCAATAATAGGGGTCCCCTCGCTGGATAGTGTTGGAGCCGTCAGGCTTGACACGCATTCCGGAATCTTCGAACCACTCTTTAATGTACGGTGCAGCCGTCGATGCGACGAGAATGCTCAAGCCAACCGGACCGCCAGCCATGCCACCAACGATAGACGCAGCAGAGACGAGGCCGGACCACACATTGGAGGCTGGCACTGTGTACCCGGCTTGAAACGGGTATTTGGTGCCAGCGATGAAAACATCACCGCTGGCACTCATGTTCATAGTTGTCCCTTTGGCAGCTTGAGGGATACCGTAATTCCCCGCGTAAGTCCAGCCGCCGACAACAGGCGAAATCGGAATCGTTGAGCCCCACTCGACACCGTTGCCGGTCATGCCGATTTTTGCGCTGTTGCTGGTGACGTTCGCGCCGGTTTGTTTGAAGTCGGGAAGCTTGGCTGCGTGGGCTACTTGAAAAGCACCCAAGAGGCAACAAACAACAAGCCACAACCGAGCGCAATATTTAAGAGGTTGAAGTGCTCGTAGGTCATACATGGTCAGTCCGGTACATGGTGGGTATTGAAGAGCGCCGCGAGGCGCTTACCGCCCCAAATCACGACGAGAAGTGACATTGCCAAGAAACCCCAATCCAAAACCAGATCGGAGGAGCCGGAGAAATTGCAATCGGGGAAGGTAGGCCAAGGCTGCGAAGTAGTAGCGCACGGCCCGCCGTCAGTAGTCCGACACATCGACATAGAGGACGACTCCAGATCAATGGTCGGAGAACAAGAGAGGGAATAAACGGACGTGCCCGAGGCCCACGTTAGCGGGAACTCGGAGCACGCCGCCTGACGGGCGCTGAGGGCATCCGGGAAACAGACACCCTTGAACAGATAGCCCGCTTGAGGCATGTCACATCCAGCCGAACTTGCGACCGAGCTTGATCAAACCCCAGATCACCACACCGGCACCGATGACGAAACCGATGGCGGTTCCTGCGTCGGTCTGGTAGGTGGTGATTGCGGTTTCCACGCCGTCGGGAAGCGCGGCATGAGCCGAAGAAGCACCAGCGACACCCAAAGCCACAACGGCCGTAACTTTGGAACCGGCCCAGTCTTGGACAGAACGCACGGCGCTTTGCGCCTTTTCAAGAACGAAGTTCATTTTGAACACTCCTAGTAAACGGTGCGAAATTGCACCCCATGGACCGCCCAGAACGGCCCACAGGCTGAAATCTCAGCAGCCGGAAACCTCCGTATTCAGAGAGCAGCACGAAGGACAGGCGAACCGAGTTTCACCAAGCGCACTTTGGTATTCCTCCCAGTCCAACTCGCCAGCCTCGAATTGATCCATGAGGTCAGACGCCGAAACCTCGCTATACCCCTCGTTAGGAGCAACACACCCGCAATCGTTACATTGGATAACTTCCATGACTCCTCCAAAAAACACTCCATGGGCCACTCATAACGGCCCACAGGCTGTTTTTTTCAGCGGGTCGCGACCGAGGTCCCCGGAGCGCCTGAAGGGGCCGCAGCGGCCCGGGAATCAATGGGAGAAATGGAAACGATTTCCTGTTTGCGCTCGCCAAAACGCATAACGTCTTGGAACTCGATTTCAGCCATGAAAGGCGGCGCAAGGTGTTCGACCTTGCGAAGCACTGAGGGCTCACAGCGATACTCGCTGCCCATGTAGCCTTTGGAGCCCTTGGCAGCGGCCAGAGGCAAGGCCGCGTAAAGCTTGCCAATGCTGTAGGCATTGCCCGATTTCTTGGAAGTGCCTTCCGAAATCTCAAACCCAATCACGTTCGTTTTCATGGCATTTTTCCTTCTGATGAAGAGCAGGAAGCGACCCCGCGTTAATGAATCCGCCGAGGCTTGCCTTTTCCAGTCGCTTTGGAATGCCCGGGCGGGATAGTTCGTCCAAGACCTCAGAGGCCGAGAGCTTGAGACGAAGAACATGGAGCAGCTGCCCATAGGAAGAACGGGCGTGCAAAGTGAGTTTTTCGAGAGCAATTTCGCCCTCTTTTTGATGAGTGCGGATTCGTTCCGCAGCAGCGTCGAGAATCCGGGCAAGGCACTTGTAAGCGCCGGTGAAATAACGGTCCCGATCAATCAAAACATCCAAAGGGATATCGCGATCAATGTTGCGTAGCTCCACTTCGAAGCGGGTCCACGGAGACACTGAATCACCGAGCTGCCGGCCCTTCTCGTAGCAGCGGAGCATCTTCCCGTTTTCGCGCCGCCCAATCTCAAGCGTGCGCCCATAGTGAGGATCAAGCCAGTCCCCCGGTGTTGAGTGACGAGGCCGACGCCCGCCCGCGTGAAATTCACCAGCACGGAACCATTCCACCGCATCATCCACGCCAAATTCGCCCATGAGGCAATCAACCGCCAGGTCAACGCGAGTGATCTTGTAGTCAAACTGTCGAGCGATCCAATCTTGGACGCCTGTCCACTCTTTGACGAGAGCGCAGGCCGTACCGGAAAGGTCCAGCCGAGCGCGCATCTTGTGATGATTGCCCCCGAAATCCACCCGACCCACGTGCACCTTGGTGCCGTCACGATCAACGAAGAACCGCACACCGGATTGATACCCAAACATGCCGGGAGACTCAACGCCCGAGACAGGACCGATGAAATCCCCGAGGAAATCCAGAACCATCGCCGGGACATGTTCATCCGGCTCAGGGAGCCAAGTAACCGTTAACCAATCAACTATCGCGCCCCCGCAGAAACTTTCCCCCCCTGTTAGAGCAGGGGGGCAAGGCTTCGACTCGCCGCCCGCTCGTGCGTCGCAAGCTCCGCCCGGCGTGTGGCGCGTCTGCGCCTTGGTGGACAGGGAAGGGGTAGAACTGGTGCAGGCCATGGAAAAGGTCAGAAGATCGCCGCACGGGCGAGAAAAGGGGTATCCCAAACGACAGACCGGAATCCGTTCAGGCGTCGCCATTCGAGGATGAATCCATCCATACTGTCCGGGGTGAAGAAACGCCGAACACAAGGCCCGACACGAGAGGCCCAAGTCACGGTGTAAACATGGACTTGCGGAGTCATGCCGGAACCCCGCAGGAACGAGCAACGCCGACAAGCCAAACCGCCAGGTCAAAGGGCGTAGCCTCGCGGGACGCTTGCGACATCGACTCCACGGACTGAACCATCCGAGGCGCCTGGTATTCCGGCAGCTCAGGCAAAGGACCGACGACATAAAAGCAGGTCTCTTTGGGCGCCCGATGGCCCCACCAGGACTGATAGACCGGCAACAGCAGACCGCCAAACTGATCGCGCAAACCGTACCCGATACAACCGGACTCAGACCACAAACGGGACGTTTTCGGATGCTCGACGACCCCACCAAACCGCCGAACCATCGACATCGACCAACGCGCCAAGTCCATCTCACCAGGACGAGGCTTCGCCAGGTGCGAGAGCTTGCCCCATGCACGACAAGGCGGATGAAAAACACCAGGACAACCGCCGCACCAGGTCAATGCATCACGCTCGGAGTCGTAGCAGTCAACGCCAGGAAGGCGCTTGTAATGGCTGGTCTTACGAACGAAGAGCGCCGCGACGTTCATGCCAGCCACCGGGAAAGGGAAGCAACGAGGCCAACGGCGAGCAGGGCGCCGAGGCGCCAGCCGAAACCGCGAAGGATGAGGGAGAGGACAGACATCGAGCAAGGAAAAATGCACAAACCGTTTGTGCAGACGGATTGTTAAACTGCACCTGTGATAAGTGCAATATGCACAAATGATTTGTGCCGATTTACAACAGGAGAAATATCGCTATGCAAACAACACTAAATCTGCTAGAGAAAGCCCTGAAAATTGCCCCGATGCCTGTTTGGGCTGAGCGCCTACACGTGCACAGAAACGCACTGAGGAACGCGAAAAACGCCGGTCACCTGTCGCCGGTACTAGCCGGAAATCTGGCAGTCGAACTGAACGAGAACCCGGCCAGATGGATCACCCTTGCGGTGATCGAAGGCGAAAAGGAAAGCCCTGCAAAAGAGCTACTAAAGAAGCGATTGAAGAAAGAAATCACATCGCTTTAATGATGTAATTTGGCGATGACTTCGATATTCCGCCATGTGGCGCTCATCGGAAAGTACCATGCCAGCCTCTCCGGCGGGCAGTCCGGTGCCATGCGGCGGGTCCTGGAAGATGTCGCCGAGTTCCTGACCGCCCAGGGTTGCGACGTGATGGTGGAACAGGAAACCGCGAACAACACCGGCCTCGGCGGATACCCGCTGGTCAAAGTGCCTGAAATCGGTGCACGGTGCGACCTTGGCCTGGTCGTGGGCGGCGACGGAACCATGCTCGGGATCGGTCGCCAGCTCGCGCCCTTCGCCGTGCCGCTGATCGGCATCAATCAGGGTCGATTGGGCTTCATCACCGACATTTCGCTCGAAAGGTTCCGGCTTACGCTCGCGCCGATGCTTCGCGGGGACTATGTGGAGGATCGGCGAAGCCTCATGCATGCAAGTGTCATGCGGGACGGACATTGCGTGTTTGATGCTCTCGCCATGAACGATGTGGTGGTCAACCGTGGCGCAATCTCTGGCATGGTGGAGTTGCGCGTCGAAGTTGGCGGCCATTTTGTCGCCAATCAGCGCGCCGACGGCCTGATCATTGCCACCCCGACCGGTGCAACCGCCTACGCCCTGTCCGCGGGAGGGCCTCTCTTGCATCCTTCCGTGCCTGGATGGGTGCTGTGCCCCATCGCACCCCATACCTTGTCGAACCGACCGATCGTTCTGTCCGACGACACCGAAGTCACCATCGAAATCGTAGCTGGCCGTGACGCCAGCGCCAATTTCGATTCGCAATCCCTGGCCTCGCTCCTTCATGGAGACCGGATCACCGTGCAGCGATCGAGACACAGCATTCTGTTCCTGCATCCGCGCGGCTGGAGCTATTTCGACACCCTTCGCAAGAAACTCCACTGGAACGAAGGGGGATCCTGACCGTGGGGCTGAAAACCATCAGTCTGCGTGACTTCATCATCGTAAAGGAACTGAATCTGGAACTTGCGGACGGTTTTACCGCGCTGACGGGTGAGACGGGCGCCGGAAAGTCGATTCTGGTCGACGCCATCCAACTTGCACTGGGCGCCCGATCGGATACCGTTTACCTGCGTGAAGGGGCCTCACGCACCGAGATCACCCTGGAGTTCGACTGCCCTGCCCGATGCAGGCCGTGGCTGGACAACGGTGGCTTCGAGCAGGCGGAGAACCTGATTCTCAAGCGGTCCATCGACAACCAGGGCAAGAGCCGCGCCTGGATCAATGGCTCGATGGCGACGGCATCGCAGTTGCGAGAGATCGGGAGCGCATTGATCGACATCCATGGCCAACACGCCTGGCAGGGCCTGACTCGGCCCGAAACGGCCCGTAACCTGCTCGATGGCTACGCCGGGCAGTCCGTCGGCCAGCTTGCCGCGCTTTGGAACCAGTGGAAGCAGGCGGAAAAGGCGCTGGAAAAAGGTCGATCAGCGTTGGCGTCCAGACAGGTGGAACTGGATCGTCTGGATTGGCAGATAGGCGAGCTTGAGAAACTCGCGCCCGGGGAATCAGAATGGGATGAATTGAATGCGAGCCATTCCCGTCTGGCCCACGCCCAGGCGCTGATCGATGCGACCCAACAGGCGCTTGAATACATGGAAAACGACGACCGTGGTGCACTTTTGGCCATTTCACGTGCCATCACGGCCCTGGAGGCTCAGAGCCATGTGGAACCGACATTCCGGGAGCTTGCCGATCTCTTGCGATCGAGCCTGGTACAGACCGAAGACGTCGCGCACTCCCTGCATGCCTATCTGCGGCAGACCAATCCGGACCCGGATCGATTGGCGCTGCTTGATCAGCGCATCTCCCAGTGGATGGCAGTGGCGCGCCGGTATCGCCAGGACCCCGGGGAATTGCACGACGTGCTCGCCACCTGGAAAAAAATGCGGCTCGCTCTTGACGCCGCGACGGATATCGAAGCATTGGAGGCGCAGCAGCAAGGCGCACGAACGGCCTACCAGCAAGGAGCCATGGCACTGTCGTCCAAACGTCATGCGGTCGCCCCGCGCCTGGCCTCGGCGGTCTCCACGTTGATTCAGGATCTGGGCATGCCGGGTGGTCGTTTTGAGGTCAGTGTCCGCAAGGCCGCCCAGCCCACTGCTGGCGGAATCGACGAGGTTGAGTTCCTGGTGGCGGGTCACGCCGGCGCATCACCCCGCGCCGTCGGGAAAGTCGCCTCGGGCGGTGAACTGTCCAGACTGGCGCTCGCGGTGGCAGTCACCACCAGCAGCTTGGGCGATGTGCCGACATTGGTGTTCGACGAAGTGGACGCCGGCATAGGCGGTGCCGTCGCTCAGAAGGTCGGCGACCTCATGAGACAGCTTGGTGCAACACAGCAGGTCCTCGCGGTCACGCACTTACCCCAAGTTGCCGCGTGCGCCGACCACCATTTTGTGGTCACCAAGGTGCGGAGCAACGGGCATGCGCACAGCAGTGTTGGCGAGGTTGCAGGCCCCCCCCGAATTGCCGAAATCGCCAGAATGATCGGCGGCCAGAATGAATCTGCTGTGTCCCTCGCGCACGCCCGTGAGATGTTTGAACGCGGGCAGCTCCCTCGCCGAAACAAGGCCGCTTCCGCATGACGCTCGATATCGTACTCATCACCGGTATGTCGGGCTCTGGCAAGTCCGTGGCGTTGCACGCGCTGGAAGATGCAGGTTACTACTGTGTCGACAACCTTCCGCCGGAATTGCTGCTTTCCTTCGTCGAGCTCGAACAGCGGCACCGTGCCCGCAAAGTTGCCATCGCGATGGATGTTCGCAGCGCAACGTCCCTGCCGCTGGTGCCGCAACAACTGGCGAAGCTTCGCGACCATGACATCGCGGTCAGGTCCCTGTTTCTGGATGCCACGACCGAAACCTTGGTGCGCCGCTATTCAGAAACGCGGCGTCGCCATCCTCTTTCGCGCAATGATGACGCCGACGCCCAGCGCGCGCTGGTGGATGCCATCGAGCTCGAGCGCGAGCTGCTCGGTAACTTGCGAGATCACGCCCACGTGATCGACACCAGCATCATTCGCCCTTCGCAGTTGCAGGCGTATGTCAAATCGGTCGTGTCTGCCCCGAGTGCGCAACTGACGCTGGTGTTCGAGTCATTCGCATTCAAACGCGGCATCCCGGTCGATGCGGACTATGTGTTTGACGTGCGCATGTTGCCCAACCCCCATTACGAAGCCGGCCTGCGTGACCTGACGGGACGCGATGAACCCGTCGCAGCCTACCTGCGTGAATTCGAAGAGGTTTCTCGAATGGAACGGCAGATTCGGGATTTCCTGGCATGCTGGCTCGCCGCGCTGGAGCGCGACCATCGGAGCTACGTGACGGTCGCCATCGGCTGCACGGGCGGGCAGCATCGCTCCGTCTTTCTGGTGGAGCAACTGGTGACCCACTTCACACCAACCTGGACGACTTTGAAGCGGCATCGCGAACTGGATGCCCGGCACAGTCAGTGAAATCACCAGGTGACCCGCGTACTGAATTGAGCATCTTCTTGATCGGAGCGGGCAATCCGAGCAAGGTCAGCTTTTCCGGAAAAACCCACAACCCGGCCCCGCCGACCTCCATCTCTTGGGAATCCGCGGCCAACCGAACCGGATGCAGCACCAGATCCTTGTGAGTCAGTGCGTGCGAGATCGATGGGAGGAAATCTGCAGCCTGAAGGTCCTGCGGGTAAATGGCCGCCTCCAGACTGTCCAAAGAAGGGAAGGCCGGAAGACAGTACAAGCCTGCCCAGATTCCAACCTCCGGCCTTCGTACCAACCAGTTCGAGCCGTCGGATCGAATGGCCCAAAGCAACCAGATCGACTCGGTACGTCGGGTCAGTTTTCGGGTCCGGACCGGAAACGCTTCGGGCCTGCCGCTCTTGTTCGCCGTGCATTGGGTCGCCACCGGACAAGCGTCGCATCTGGGGCTACGCACGCTGCACACCGTCGCACCGAGGTCCATGAGGCCCTGGGTATAGGCCGGCATATGGTCGGGAAGTCGTTCGACGGGAAGCAGGTCCTCGGCGAGCGCCCACAGTTGACGCAGGTTGGCCGCGTTCGACAGATCCAGATCGAACCCGAGGACTCTGGCAAGCACCCGGCGAACATTGCCATCGAGAATGGCAACGCGCTCGCCAAAACAGAACGATGAAATCGCAGCCGCCGTAGAGCGGCCGATCCCCGGCAAGGTCTGCAACATGCCGGCTGACTTTGGCCAGGAACCACCAAAACGATCCCTCACCTCGCGAGCGCAACGGTGGAGATTTCGAGCCCGGCTGTAGTAGCCCAGTCCGCTCCATGCCGCAAGCACATCGTCAATGTCAGCGGCAGCGAGCGAGCCCAGATCGGGAAACCGGCGCAAAAAGGGCGGGTAGTACTTCAGCACGGTGCTGACCTGAGTCTGTTGGAGCATGATCTCCGACAACCAGACCCGATATGGATCGGCTACCTGTTGCCAAGGGAGGTCATGACGCCCGTGTTCACGTTGCCAGCGAACCACGCTCGCTGCAAATCCACCCCGGGCTTCATTCATTCGTCGCAGGTCAGGAAACGGCGATTTCAGGCGAAAGCACGGCTTTGGGCTGAGCAGGGTCCGAAACGAACTGAGCCACCAACTCACTCATGCGCGTATCCAATTGGATCAGTGATTGCTCTTGATGGCTGAGTTCACCGATTCGTTCATCCAACCCCCCTGCTGCCTTCTGAATCCGTTCGATCGCTTCAATTCTCCGTTCGAAATTGCGACGGCGCTCGCGCAATTGCACATCCATTTGGGCCATGGCTGACTTGTTCCATGCCTCCATTTCTGTCTGCACGGCCTCGAAAATGGATCGCAATCGGGTCGCCAGGGCTCGAACCAATCGTTCGGCAAATTCGGGCTGTGCGAGGCGAATGGCATTTCCCAACGAAAGATACTGAACATGGCCGCGCTCAACATTGCTCAGATCCTGCAAAGCTGCATTGAGCTGAAAAGGCTTTTGCAGTTGCAGCGAAAACCCGAACTCTGTGTTCAACTGCAAAAACGTGCCACTGAGCATCGAGTGAATCTCGCCGCTCAGGTCTTGGACCTTTCGGAGAATATCCCGCAAGCGATCGAACGTGGTCGAGTACGCTTTCTTGGCGCCAAACTTGATGCCCGGTTGTTTCAAGGCGGTACTGAGCTCAGCCAGCTCATGCTTCAAGGCACCCGCACCGAGCATCTTGAACCCGTCCCGCATCATTTTCATGTGCACGGATCGAAGTGCGTGTATTCGCGCAGCACTGCCTCCGAACTCCGCCTGCTCGTGTTCAATTCGACTGCGCATCTGACGGATGACCATCGTGTTCTTGCCTTGCAGCCCCTGCAGTTCCTGAACCTGCTCCGCCAGATCTCGCCGTCGAATGGTGATGGTTCTGGCTGCCTCGGCGCGCAACTCAGCGACACCACCAACCACAGCGCTTTGGAGGATCTGTTGCCGCTGCCCCAATAGTCCTTCGCCCAGCGCCTGCTCCAAGACGGGTAACCGGCTGGCAGCGAGCAGCAGTTCGTCGCCATTGACCTTCGCAAGCAGGCCCTTCTGGGCCGAAACTGCAATGACCTGCGATCTGGGCACGCCCAATGTCGCAGCCGAATTTGCACACTGCCGGTCAATTTGCGCCAGAACTTCGCCAGGCGTGCTCAGCGCATCCCACATGGTGTCGATCTTGTTGAGTACCACCAATCGCGCGGTCTTCGCGTCCGTCTGCGTCGCCAGGTACTCCCGCCAGATCGAAAGGTCGGACTTGGTCACACCGGTATCGGCCGCCAGGATGAAGACAGCGGCCTGAGCCTGCGGAATCAGGTTGACGGTCAATTCAGGTTCTGCGCCGATGGCGTTCAGGCCTGGCGTGTCCAACACGATCAAGCCTTGTTTCAGCAAGGGGTGCGCCATGTTGATCAGCGCATGGCGCCAACGCGGCACTTCAACCATGCCTTCGCCATCGGGCAAAGGATTGTCCGCTGGCGCTTCATCGTGCCAGAAGCCCAAAGCCCGGGCCTCCTCCTGGGTGACCCGCAGTGTTTCCGCCACCTTTTCCATGGCCCCAGCCAATTGGTCCGCATCGTTGACGTCCAGGTCAATCCGCGTCCATTTTTCGGGCACCATTCTCCATTCCATCAGCGCCTGCGGCTGCAGCCGGGTCTCGATCGGGAGCAGTCGCAGACACGGTGCAAGGTCCGGTTCGTAACCCAACTCGGTCGGGCACATCGTGGTGCGACCCGCACTGGCGGGCATGATGCGGCGACCATAGCCGGCAAAGAACATCGCGTTGATCAATTCCGACTTGCCACGGGAAAATTCCGCGACAAAGGCCACCATGACCTTGTCGGCCCGAACCTGCCCCTCCAGACGCTGGAGACGGTCTTGCAGCGCGGCGTCCAGAAGGTCGTGGTCCTTCATCCAGTCGCCCAGCAACTTCAGGCGCAGGCTGAACTCGCGGCGCCACGCGCCGTGCTGGTCGAACTGCTGATTGAATGATGACGCCACGAACTCTCCCGCAAGCGTTTCAATATAACACTCAGGCCGGCGTTCGAACCCCGTCACGCCTTCTGGCACTCGCGGCAATAGAAGGTCGATCGCTGTCCCTGACGAGTCGCTACGACAGTGCCGCCGCATTGGCGACAAGGCTGCCCGGCCCGCCCATAAACCATCAGGCCCGTCTGGAAGTGGCCTGCAGATCCATCGCTGTCAGAAAAGTCCCGCAACGTGCTGCCGCCACTGGCGATCGCTCGGGTCAGGACGTCCTGAATGGCCAGGCGGAGACGATCCACACGCCTCCTGGAGATTCTTGAGGCGGACGTCGTGGGGCGAATGCCAGCGAGAAAAAGCGCCTCGGAGGCATAGATGTTCCCGACACCGACGACCACGTCACCAGCCAGCAACACCTGCTTGATCGAGGCACGCCGGCTCTTCAAGGCAAGATGAAAGCTGTCCGTTGTGAAATCCACGCCCAGGGGCTCGACGCCAAGCCTTGCCAGCAAGGTTGAAGTGGTCCCAGACTCGCCTCCGCGAGTCAGTACCACCGAGCCGAATCGACGCGGATCATGAAGCCGCAAGACACCCCGAGTCAGCACCAGATCGAAGTGGTCATGCGCACCGGGATGAGGCGGCGATTCCAGAAATCGCAAGCTGCCCGACATCCCTAGATGCAGCAACAACAACCATCCATCAGAAAAGTCGAGCAGGAGGTATTTCCCCCTTCGCCGGACGGCTTCCACGGTCATGCCCGTCAGTACGTTCGGATCACCCCCCAGCGGCCAGCGAAGCGGTTTCCCCAGACGAACCCCGACAACCTTTCCGCCAACGATTCGATCGACAATGCTGCGGCGCGTGACTTCGACTTCCGGCAATTCAGGCATGGCACCAACGGGGCAACCGCCCTTGGATTAACATGGGATCATGAAGCCTGTATTCTGTCTGTTCGCAGCCGCTTTGTTCACCTGCGGCGCCATTGCACAGGGAAAAGCCCCGGTCGATTCAAGCGAAACGTCGCAGGGAACCTCGGCCTTGGATGCATCGCTGTTCTACCAGCTCCTTCTGGGAGAACTGCAAGTTCAGCAAGGCGAGCCCGGGGCGGGTTTTTCGCTTCTGCTGGACGCTGCCCGCAAGACTGGCAATCCCGACCTGTACCAACGAGCCGTCAGCATTGCACTTCAATCTCGTGCCGGAGAGGCTGCGTTGCAAGCCGCGCGCGCCTGGGTGCAGGCACACCCGAGTTCTCGCGAAGCCAACAGGACGAATCTCCAAATTCTCCTGGCCTTGAACCGGGTTTCGGAAGTCGGCGACTTGTTGGCCAAGGAGCTGGCTGCGACGCCCGGGTCCGAACGATCTGCCGTCATCGCAGGCATTCCGCGCGGGTTCATGCGCGTACCGGACAAGAAACTCGCCGTCACAGTCGTGGAAGGGGCGCTGGCCGACGCCCTCAGGCAACCCGAAACCGGAGCCGCCGCCTGGGTCGCATTGGGCAGGATGAGGGCGATGGCCGGAGACCCGCCCGGCGCGCTGGACGCCGCCCGCAAAGCGGTCACGTTCGATCCTCGAAACGAAGATGCGGCGCTTCTGGCGCTGGAACTCATGAGTCCAGGCCTTCCACTTGCCGAACCGTTGGTCAAGGGTGTGATCGAGAAAAATCCGACCCAGGACCTTCGGATGGGTTACGCGAAGGCGCTGCTGGATACTTCGCGTACAAACGATGCATTGCTGCAACTTCAACGGCTCACCGAAGAACAGCCTGGTTTTTCGCCCGGCTGGCTGACATTGGGCCTGCTGCAGTTGCAGGAAAACCTGCTGCAACCGGCGGAGGTCTCGTTGAAACGTTTTCTGGAGAGTCCGCCCGTCCACAGTCCCGATAAGCTGCAACGGGCACGGACCGAGGCCTTGCTGGGACTGGCCCAGATTGCAGAAAAGCGAAAAGACTTTGCGGCAGCACAACAATGGCTGAACCAGATTGACGATCCGGACGAGCGGATCACCCTGGTGAGCCGCCGGGCGTCTTTGCTCGCCCGACAAGGAAAACTGGACGAAGCTCGGGCGATGATCCAGGCGTGGCCGACCCGGAATCCTGCGGAGGCGCGCAGCAAACTCCTGGCCGAGGTCCATCTGCTTCGCGAAAACGGACAGGCCGCCACCGCCTACGAATTGCTGACCCAAGCCATTCAGAGCCAACCCACCGATACAGACCTGCTCTATGACCAGGCCCTTCTCGCAGAAAAGTTGCGTGACTACGAGAACATGGAACGTCTGCTGCGCAAGCTGATTGCCCTCAAACCGGACTACCACCATGCGTACAACGCCTTGGGGTACTCCTTTGCAGACCGAAACGTCCGGCTCGCCGAAGCCCGCACCCTGATCAACAAGGCGCTTGAATTCGCCCCTGATGATCCGATGATTAGGGACAGCCTTGGCTGGGTCGAGTTTCGCACCGGGAACATGAAAAAGGCCCTGGAAATACTACAGAGCGCATACAAGGCTCGACCGGATGCGGACATTGCCGCGCATCTGGGCGAGGTACTCTGGGTGATGGGCCAACGGGATCAGGCCGTCGCTGTCTGGCGCGAGGGCTTGCGTCTGAGCTCTGACAGCGAAACGCTCACGGAAACGCTCAAACGGTTTCAGGTGAGCCCGTGACCCTGCTCAGCCGGCGGCGGCTCGCCGGGCTGATGGTTGCATGGTTGGTGGGCGGATGCGCGGTATCCAGGAGTCCGGGGCCGCGGGACGCGGTTGTCCAGAGTGTCCGATCAGGCCGCCTGGCGCTGTACCTGGAAACAGATCCACCTCAAACTTTCTTGGCATCGTTCGAATTGCGGGGGAACGCAAACGACGGAGAGCTGACCTTGAGCACGCCATTGGGAAGCGTTCTGGCGCAGATCCAGTGGCGCCCCGGCGAAGCGCGCCTGCGCGCCCCGATGGGCTCGCAAGAGTTCGACTCTGTCGAGTCTCTGACCCGGCAGTTGACCGGCGCAGCCCTGCCCATCGGCGCCATGCTGGGATGGATGGACGGCAACAAAACCGTCGCGGAAGGATGGCACGCAGACCTGTCCATGCTCGGGCAGGGCCGCCTGTCAGCGCGTCGAACCAGTCCGGAACCTGTCGCGACCCTGAAGCTGATCCTCGACTGACCCGCACCGCCTCACGCGAACACCAACGGCTACGATGCGCCCATGATCTCGCTGTACGATGTTCAGGCTCCGGCCAAACTCAACCTGTTCCTCCACGTGACCGGACGTCGAGCGGACGGTTATCACCTCCTGCAGTCGGTTTTCGTCATGATCGACTGGTGCGACACGCTTCATTTCACCCTCCGGCACGATGGCGGTATCTCCCGCCAGGACCTGACCGAAACGCTCCCTCCCGATGACCTGATCACCCGGGCCGCTCGTGCCCTGCAGCAACGGACAGGATGCCCCTTCGGCGCCGAGATCGAGATTGAGAAGCACATCCCCGCCCAAGCCGGTATGGGGGGTGGGTCCTCGGACGCGGCGGCTTGCCTGCTGGCGCTGAATCGCCTGTGGAAGCTCAAGCTGTCGACCCGCCAATTGGCGCAGATCGGCTTGAGTCTGGGCGCCGATGTGCCGTTTTTCCTCGCGGGGCAAAACGCGTGGGTCGAAGGAATCGGCGAGCGAATCACGCCCGTTCATATCCCCGCGACCCGATTTGTCGTGGTGAAACCGGTCGAGGGGGTCGACACTTCGGCAATTTTTTCCAGCCCGGAGCTGAAGCGCGACTCAAAACCTGCTACAATTTCAGGCTTTGCAGCAGACCCGTTTGCCTTTGGTTGCAACGACTTGCAACCAGTTGCAACGAAGCATTGTCCTGATGTTGCGCGGGCCCTTGATTGGCTTGGCGCCTCTGGGCTGCCGGGCCGGATGACCGGTTCCGGAAGTGCGGTGTTTGCGCAATTGCTGGATGGTGTTGATCTCGATGGCGCCCCCGAGGCCTGGCGGATCAGAACATGCAGCACTTTGGAAGCACATCCCTTGCGGGGCTGGGCTTCCAGCGACGGTTGAATGGCGGGCAGTGAAAACTGTCTGCCTGTGTAGGGGAGTCGCCAAGTTGGTAAAGGCACCGGATTTTGATTCCGGCATGCGAGGGTTCGAGTCCTTCCTCCCCTGCCAGATACGTTGCACGTGGTGGCACAAATATTGATTGCTGGAATGCTCATGCAAGCCCATCAACCCGACTTCATGGTATTCACCGGCAATGCCAACCCGGCGCTCGCCGCAGAAATCGCCAATCATCTCGGGACAGCGTTGGGCGCCGCGGATGTCGGGCGTTTTTCCGATGGTGAGGTAGCGGTCGAAATCAAGGAAAACGTGCGCGCACGCGACGTGTTCGTGGTGCAAAGCACCTGCGCGCCCACCAACGACAACCTGATGGAACTGTTGATCATGGTCGATGCGCTCAAGCGCGCATCGGCCGAGCGGATCAGTGCCGTCATCCCCTATTTCGGCTACGCGCGCCAGGACCGCCGCCCGCGCTCCACCCGGGTGCCGATCACGGCCAAGGTGGTTGCCAACATGCTGCAGAAAGTCGGCGTGGCCCGCGTCCTTACGATGGATTTGCACGCCGATCAGATCCAGGGTTTCTTCGACATTCCGGTGGACAACATCTACGCGTCCCCCGTCCTGCTGGGCGATCTGCGTCAACAGGATTACGAAAACCTGATCGTCGTTTCGCCCGATGTGGGTGGCGTGGTGCGCGCGCGCGCGCTCGCCAAGCAACTGGGCTGCGATCTGGCCATCATCGACAAGCGTCGCCCCAAGGCCAACGTCAGCGAGGTGATGCACGTCATCGGCGAGATCGAAGGTCGAAACTGCGTCATCATGGACGACATGATCGATACCGCCGGCACCCTGGTGAAGGCTGCCGAGGTGTTGAAGGCCCGGGGCGCGCTGAAGGTCTACGCCTACTGCACGCATCCCATTTTTTCCGGCCCGGCCATCGAACGCATCGCGAATGGAACCGCCTTGGACGGTGTGGTCGTGACCAACACCATCCCGCTGAGCACCAGTGCCCGCGGCTGCCAGAAAATCCGGCAGCTTTCCGTTGCGCCGCTGATTGCCGAGACCATTCAACGCATTGCCAAGGGCGAATCGGTCATGAGTTTGTTCTCCGACCAGGACCACCTGTTCTGAGCGGAGACACATCGCGGGTCTGTTTTGCGGCAACGCGACGCAGGCCTTTTTTGTCGGAGCTTCACTGGTCGCGGTGAGCTTCTTTTTTGGAGTTGAACATGAAATTTGTCGCTTTTGAGCGCGCCAAGCAGGGTACGGGTGCGAGCCGCCGTCTGCGCATCACGGGCCGCACGCCCGGCATCGTCTACGGCGGTTCGGCGCAACCGCAACTGATCGAACTTGATCACAACGCCCTGTGGCACGCGCTGAAGAAAGAAGTCTTCCATTCCAGCGTGCTGGACATGGAACTGAACGGCGTTGAAAGCAAGGTTCTGCTGCGCGACGTGCAGATGCACCCGTACAAGCAGCAGGTCCTGCACATCGATTTCCAGCGTGTGGATGCCACCACCAAGCTGCACATGAAGGTGCCGCTGCACTACGTCGGCGAGGAATCCAGCCCCGCGGTCAAGACCGAAGGCTGCATCGCCAACCATGTGGTCACCGAACTCGACGTGCTGTGCCTGCCCTCCGATCTGCCCGAGTTCATCACTGTGGATCTCAGCGGCCTGCGCAAGGGCGTTTCGCTGAACCTGACCGACATCACCCTGCCGAAGGGCGTGTCCGCCGTCACCCATGGCAACAAGAATCCGGTGCTGGTCTCCGTGGTGGTGGTCGCCTCCGCCGAGACGCCCGCGGCCGACGCGGCAGCTGCCGCCCCGGCGCCCGCGCCGGCAGCCAAGGGCAAGGGCGGCAAGAAGTAAACCCTTCCAGCTTCGCCTCATTCGCACGGCCCACTTCGGTGGGCCGTTTCGTTTCTTCACACCGATAATCAGGCCCCATGATCAAGCTCTTCGTCGGCCTTGGCAATCCGGGGCCCGAATACGAAGCCACGCGGCACAACGCGGGCTTCTGGTGGATCGACGCGCTGGCCACGGAACTCAAGGTCGACCTGCATCCGGACAAGGGTTTTCAGGGCCGCCTGGCCCGCGCCAACATCCACGGCCACCCCATCTGGCTGCTGCAGCCTCAGACCTACATGAACCTGTCGGGTCGTTCGGTCGCGGCGCTCGCGCGCTTTTACCGGATTCAACCCGCCGAAATTCTGGTGGCGCACGACGAACTCGATCTGACGCCGGGCCAGGTCAAACTGAAGTTCGGGGGTGGCCACGCCGGCCACAATGGCTTGCGAGACATCCACGCCCAACTGGCAACGCCGGACTACTGGCGCCTGCGCCTGGGCATCGGCCATCCGGGCGTGCGAGCCGAAGTCATCAACTGGGTGCTCAAGAAGCCGCTGGCCGAACAGCGCGAAGCGATCGATGCCTGCATTGAGCGCACGATGCACAGCGTGCCGGCGCTGCTGGCCGGCGAGATGGAAAAAGCGACGTTGCTGATCCACACGGCCAAACCGCCCCGTCCCAAGCCGCCACGTCCGGAATGACCAGCTCGGGATAAGCTATTATTTAGATAGCACGTCGTGGCCACTCCGCGCTGGGATCAGGCCAAAAAGACTGGAAAGCAGGCTCCAATCAGTCCCCACTGGCGGTGTTGACACCCTGCAAGCGCCGGAATTTCGCCCAAAGGGTCTCGCGATTCTCGATGTGCCCCGGATGAACGGGGATGCAGGCCACGGGACACACTTGCACACATTGGGGCTCGTCGAAATGGCCGACACACTCGGTGCATTTCGCCGGATCGATCTCGTAGATCTCCGCGCCGAGGTAGATGGCCTCATTGGGACATTCGGGCTCGCAGACGTCGCAGTTGATGCACTCGTCGGTAATCATCAAGGCCACGGCTGCACCTCCGCTACCGCGCGCAGGGACGCAGCGGGTTCTGGATGGAAACGCAGCGGAACATACCAGCGGCTCATGGGCTCGATTATCGGTGGATCATGTCGCCCGCACCGGAGCCCGGGCTCTGTCCGGCGACGGCCCGCGAAGGCCCATGCAATGCACTGATAATGGCGAACCGGCCGCCGAACCCGCCCCCGATGGGCGAACCGGTTGCCAACGCCGTCCGACATGCCCCTGTTTCTGATCAAGCGCCTGCTCACGTTGATCGCCACCTTGCTGGCGGCTTCCGTGGTCGTTTTCTGGGTGCTGGAGATCCTGCCCGGCAATGCGGCGCAGATCCTGATGGGGCCGGACGCATCGCCCGAGGCGGTTCAGGCGCTGGCCCAGAAGCTCGGTCTGGACCAGCCCCCGTTTCAGCGTTACTTCACCTGGGTCACCGGCATGCTGGGCGGCGACCTGGGCAACAGCTATGTCTACAGCACCCCGGTGCATGAACTGGTGCTCGAGCGCCTGACACTGACCGTCCCGCTGGCGGTGATGGCCATGATCCTGACCACCGCGCTCGCGCTGGTGGTTGGCGTGTATGCGGCGTCTCATCACAACCGACCCGGCGACGTCGGGCTGATGGCGGCCACCCAGGTCGGCGTGGCCATTCCCAACTTCTGGTTCGCGATCCTGTTGATCCTGCTGTTCGCGGTGCACCTGAACTGGTTTTCTGCCGGTGGCTTCCCCGGATGGGAAGACGAAGGATGGCTGGGCGGGTTCAAGGCGCTGCTGCTGCCCGCTGTGTCGCTGGCGGTGGTCCAGGCCGCCATCCTGGCGCGCATCACCCGCTCGTCGGTGCTGGAGGTCATGCGCGAGGACTACGTGCGCACCGCGCGCGCCAAGGGTGTGTCGCGGCGCGCCACGCTGTGGCGCCACGTGCTGCGCAACGCGCTGATCCCCGTGGTCACCGTCATGGGCCTGCAGTTTGCCAACCTGCTGGCCGGCACCATCGTGGTGGAAAACGTCTTTTACCTCCCGGGCCTCGGACGCCTGATCTTCCAGTCCATTGCGAACCGTGACCTGATCGTGGTACGCAACTGCGTGATGCTGCTGGCGGCCATGGTGGTGATCGTCAACTTCGTTGTCGACCTGCTGTACGCGGTGATCGACCCCAGGGTCAAGGCAAGCGACATATGACACCGGAGCTCCCTTCTTGAGCACCGCCGCAGCCTCTTCGCCGATCACGCCCGGATCCTGGGGCGCGTTCATGCATCGCGCGGCGCGCCATCCGAGCTTCGTGATCGGCGGTGTGCTCACGCTGCTGCTGGTGGGTGCGGCCATGCTGTCCCTGTTCTGGACGCCCTGGTCACCCTACGAGATGAACCTCGCGGGCAAGTTGCAGCCGCCCTCGGCCACCCACTGGCTGGGCACCGATCCGTTCGGCCGCGACGTGGCCTCGCTGCTGCTGGTCGGTGCGCGCAACTCCATCCTGGTGGGGGTCATCGCGGTGGGCATCGGACTGGGCATCGGCGGCACACTCGGCTTGCTGGCGTCAGCGCGACGCGGCTGGGTTGAAGAAGTGATCATGCGGCTCGCCGATTTCACCTTTGCCTTTCCGGCGATCCTGTCGGCCATCATGATGACGGCCGTGTTCGGCGCCGGCATCGTCAACTCCATCATTGCGATCGGCATCTTCAACATTCCCACCTTCGCGCGGGTCACGCGCGCCTCGGCCAACGCGATCGCCTCGCGCGACTTCATCCTCGCGGCCCGGGCCTGTGGCAAGGGGCCTTGGCGCATCACGGTCGAGCACGTGCTGCCCAACATCGCCTCGGTGCTGATCGTGCAGGCGACGATCCAGTTCGCGATCGCGATCCTGGCCGAGGCCGCCCTGTCCTACCTGGGGTTGGGCACCCAGCCCCCGCAACCGTCGTGGGGCCGCATGCTCAGTGAGGCGCAGACGCTGCTGTTCCAGAGCCCGATGCTGGCGGTCTACCCGGGCGTGGCCATCGCCCTGGCCGTGCTGGGCCTGAACCTGCTCGGCGACGGGTTGCGCGATCTGCTGGATCCGCGACTGACCCGCAAGCGGTGAACCGATGAGCGACGACACCCTCCTCCTGGAAGCCACCGACCTGCGCCTGCGCCTGCGCACCCATGCTGGCGCGGTCGATGCGGTCCGCGGTGTGAGCTTCAAACTGCGCCGTGGTGAGACATTGGGCCTGGTCGGTGAATCGGGGTGCGGTAAATCGCTCACGGCCATGACGCTGATGGGGCTGCAGCCCGAGGGCGCCACGGTGTCGGGCAGCCTGCGGTTTCATGGCGAGGAACTGATCGGGCAGAGCGAGGCGCGCTGGTGCGCGCTGCGCGGTGACCGCATCGCCATGGTGTTCCAGGAGCCCATGTCGGCCCTCAATCCGGTGCACACCATCGGCCACCAGGTCGCCGAGCCTTTGCGCCTGCACCGGGGCCTGTCGGCGGCGGCCGCGCGCCAGGAGGCGGTGGCCCTGCTCGACCGGGTCGGCATCGCCGACGCTTCGCGGCGCTTCGACGCCTGGCCGCACCAGTTCTCGGGTGGACAGCGTCAGCGCATCACGATCGCGATGGCGCTGGCCTGCGGTCCCGACCTGCTGATCGCCGACGAACCCACCACCGCGCTGGACGTGACCATCGCCGGGCAGATCCTGCAACTGATCCGCGACCTGGTTCGCGAGCGCTCCATGGGCCTGATCCTGATTTCGCACGACCTCGGCGTCATTGCGCAGAACGTCAGCCGCATGATGGTGATGTACGGCGGCATGGTGGTGGAAAGCGGCCCCACGCGCGAGGTGTTCACGCGCCGCGCCCACCCGTACACGCAGGGACTTTTCGGTTCCCGGCCCCAGTTGGGCATGGCCGCGCACCAGGGCGGTGGCCGCCGTGCGCGGCTGGCGGCGATTCCCGGCAACGTGCCCGAATTGCGCCACATGCCGGCGGGCTGTCCGTTTGCGGGGCGCTGTCCCGTGGCCCAGCCCACCTGCGGTGACCAGAAGCCGGCCGACGTCCGTGTCGCACCCGATCACCACGCGCGCTGCGTCCGCCTGGAGGCTGTTGCATGAGCGCCGCCGGGCCGACCCAAGGCGCGAAGGCCCCCTCGGGGGGCAGCGAACCACGCCCAGCGGGAAGCGTGGGGGTTGCGCCCCACCCACAGGCCTTGCTCGACGTGAAGGACCTCGTCAAACACTTCATCCTGCCACGCGAGAGCCTGTTCGGGCCGCGCCGGGTCCTGGAGGCCTTGCGGGGCGTCAGCCTGAGCGTGCACACCGGTCGCAGCTTCGGCATCGTAGGGGAATCCGGCTCCGGCAAGTCCACGCTCGCGCGATGCGTGATGGCATTGGACACGCCAACCAGCGGCAACGTCACGCTCGAAGGACGGGACCTACATGCCCTGAATGGCGACGCGCTGCGCGCGGCGCGGCGCGACTTCCAGATGGTCTTTCAGGACCCATTCGGCTCGCTGGACCCTCGCCAGACCGTTGCCCGCATCGTGGCCGAGCCGTTGGCGGCGCTGGCATCGCCACACACGCCCTCGCGCGCCGAACAGCGCGAACGCGTGTCCCAGGCGCTCCAAGCCGTGGGCCTGCGCCAGACCGACCTCGACAAGTTTCCGCACGAGTTCTCCGGTGGCCAGCGCCAGCGCATCGCGATTGCCCGCGCTCTGATCACGCGACCCAAACTCATCGTCGCGGACGAGCCCGTCAGCGCGCTCGACGTCTCGGTCCAGGCGCAGGTGCTCAACCTGATGATGGATTTGCAGGAGCAATTTGGCGTCACCTACCTGCTGATCAGCCACGACCTGGCGGTGGTGCAGCACCTGTGCGATGACGTCGCCGTCATGCAAGGCGGGCAGATCGTGGAGAGGGGATCGCCGCAGACGCTGTTCACGCACCCGGTGCATCCGTACACGCGAAAACTGGTGGACGCCGTGCCCCGGGTTTCCTTCTGAGTCCAGCCCTTTCATTTCAGCGCTAATATGCGCGCTTTGCAGGAGAAGCCCCATGAAACGCCGTGAATTCGCCATCAATTCCGTCGCAGCCGCCTCCCTGGCGAGTCTGCCCTTCGCCGCGCTGGCCCAAAAGCGCAAGGACGCCGTGGTCATGGGCATGACCCTGGAGCCGCCGGGTCTGGACCCGACCGCGGGCGCAGCCTCGGCGATCGCCGAAATCGTCCTGTACAACATCTTCGAGACGCTCACCAAGATCAACGCCGACGGCACCGTGTCGCCGTTGCTGGCCGAAAGCTGGGAGATCTCGCCCGACCTCAAGACCTACACCTTCAAGCTGCGCAAGGGCGTGAAGTTCCAGAACGGCGAACCGTTCAACGCCAATGCGGTGAAGTTCTCGTTCGAGCGCGCCGCCGCCGAAAAGAGCACCAACAAGGACAAGCGCACTTTCGCCTCCATGGAGCGCGTGGGTGTCGTCGACGAGCACACCGTGGTGGTGATCAACAAGGAACTGAACCCCGACTTCCTCTTCCTGATGGGGCAGGCCACCGCCGTCATCGTCGAACCCAAGAGCGCGGACGGCAATGCCACCAAACCGGTCGGCACCGGCCCGTACAAGCTCGACAGCTGGAACAAGGGCGCCTCGGTCACGCTGGCCAAGTGGCCCGAATACCGCAACGCCGCCGCCATCAAGATGAACAAAGCGACCTTCCGCTTCATCGGTGACCCCGCGGCGCAGGTTGCCGCGCTGCTGTCGGGCGATCTGGATGTGTTCGTGCGCGTGGGCGCCGCGCGCAGTCTGGACCAGTTCAAGCGCGATCCGCGCTTCCAGGTCATCATCAGCGGTTCGCGGGCCAAGACCATTCTCGCGATCAACAACAAGAAGAAGCCCCTGGACGACGTGCGGGTCCGCCGCGCCATCGCCGCGGCGATTGACCGCAAGGCCGTGATCGACGGAGCCGTTGACGGCTTCGGCGTGCCCATCGGCAGCCACTACGTGCCCGGAGCGTTCGGCTATGTGGATACCACGGGGGTCAACCCCTTCAATCTGGACAAGGCCCGCGCGCTGCTGGCCGAAGCGGGCGTCAAGACACCGCTGGAACTCAGCCTGATCCTGCCCCCGGTTCCCTATGCGCGCCAGGGCGGCGAGGTCATTGCGGCCCAGCTGGCCAAGATCGGGATCAACGCCAAGATCCAGAACGTCGAGTGGGCGCAGTGGCTCAGTGGCGTTTATGGCAACAAGAACTACGACCTGACCATCATCTCGCACGTGGAACCGTTCGACCTGGGCAACTTCGCCAAGGCGGGCTACTACTGGAACTACGAGTCGGCCAAGTTCAACGAGATCTACGACAAGATCAACAACGCGCCGCGCGCCGCGGACCGGGCCAAATACCTCGCCGACGCGCAGCGCTTGTTGGCCAACGACGCGGTGCATGCTTTCCTGTTCCAGCCGCAATGGATCACGGTGGCGAACAAGAACCTGCGTGGGCTCTGGAAAGACATGCCGGTGTTCCTGAACGACGTCGGTGCCCTGTACTGGGCATAAGCCTGACCAGCCTTGTCCGAACTTCACGACCTGGATGCGGGCACACTGGCCCGCGGCTACGAGGCTGGTGAGTTGTCACCGGTCGAGGTCACGCGGGCCGTGCTCGCGCACATCGACCGGTGGGAACCGCACCTGCGTGCCACGTACCTCCTGCGCCCGGAGGTAGCGCTGGAGCAGGCGCGCCTGTCCGAGGCGCGCTGGCAGCGAAAGCAGGCCCTCGGTCCGCTGGACGGGGTTCCGGTCACGATCAAGGAAAACATCGCCACCCTCGGCGACCCGGTGCCCCTGGGCACCGCGGCGACCCGGCTCGTGCCTGCTTCGGCTGACGCCCCGCCAGCCGCCCGGTTGCGCGAGGCCGGCGCGGTGATGGTGTGCAAGACCACGATGCCCGACTACGGCATGCTCTCGTCGGGCCTGTCCAGTTTCCATCCGCTGAGCCGAAACCCCTGGGACCTGAGCAAGACCCCGGGTGGCTCCAGCGCCGGCGGTGGCGCCGCGGCGGCCGCCGGGTATGGTCCGCTGCATCTGGGCACCGACATCGGCGGATCGCTGCGCCTGCCCGCCAGCTGGTGCGGGATCTTCAGCCTCAAGCCCAGCCTGGGGCGCATCCCGATCGACCCGCCATACACCGGCCGCGTCGCCGGACCGATGACACGCACGGTCGCCGACGCGGCTGCCCTGATGCCGGTGCTGAGCCGGCCCGACGCGCGCGACAGCATGAGCCTGCCCTGGCAGGACATCGCCTGGGACCGGTTCGATCAAGGGGTCGAGCGGCTGCGCGGGCTCAGGATCGGCCTGCTGCTGGACGCCGGATGCGGCCTGCCGGTCGAAACTGAGGTGGGTGCCGCCGTTCAGGCTGCGGCACAACGGTTCGAAGCCGCGGGCGCCATCGTCGAGCCCATGCGGGCGTTCATGACGCAGACCCTGCTTGACGGCATGGACCACTTCTGGCGCATGCGCTCGCGCATCGACCTGCTGGCGCTGGCCCCCGATGACCGCGCCAAGGTGCTGCCCTACATCCGCGCCTGGGCCGACAGCGCGGCCACCATGAACGGTGAGGCCGTCTTCCGCGCCGCCAGCCAGTTTCACGCGGTCCGGGTGGCCAGTGTCGCCGCGTGCGCGGCCTTCGACTACGTCATCTCCCCGACCGCCCCGATGCCTGCCTTCGCGGCCGAACTGCCATCGCCGACGAACGACCCGCTGCGCCCGCTGGAGCACATCGGGTTCACCGTGCCGTTCAACATGTCCGAACAGCCCGCCGCGTCGATCAACTGCGGCTACACCGCCGAGGGATTGCCGATCGGGCTTCAGATCGCGGGCCGGCGCTTCGATGACCTCGGTGTGCTGCAGGTTGCGCGCGCTTTCGAGCTGATCCGCGCGCCGCAACGCCCCTGGCCGCAGCCGCCGGGCCCTTGACCGACGCCCCGGCGCGTCAGCCTGGGGGCGAGTCCTTCGTCTCTTTCACGAGGCGCGTCTGGTCGTACACCGGTTGCGCCGGCATGTCGGCCAGGTGCCCGACCTCGCCCCAGCTGACGATATCCACGCGCCGCCCGTCGATTCGCAGGCGGTTGATGCCGGCGTTCGGAATGTCGCACTGGCGAGGCCCACCCAACGCCATCCCGTTGGCCACCCGGTAAAGGATATCGAGCACCCCGCCATGGGTCACGATCACCAGGCGCTCGCCCGCATGTTCACGCGCCATCCGGGCCATCACGCCCATCACCCGGTCATGAAACTGGCGCTGGCTTTCGCCGCCCGGCGGCGCGTAGTCGGGATCGAAGTCGAGCCATCGCGTCCAGATGTCGGGATGGTCGCGCTGGATGTCGGGCACACTCATGCCGTCGATCAAGCCGAAGGCCTGCTCGCGCAGGGCGCGATCGACCACGCCAGGCAGTGCCAGGCGGCGATCGGCCGCGGGGCTCGCCGTCTGCACGGTGCGCACCAGATCGCTGCTGTAGAGCCGGTGCACCGACTCCGACGCCAGCCGCGCGCCCAGGCGCCGCGCCTGCTCATGCCCGGTGGCGTTGAGCGGCACGTCGACCTGCCCCTGAAAGCGCAGTTCGCGGTTCCAGTCGGTTTCGCCGTGGCGGATCAGCAGCAGTTCGAGCATGAATCAATTATCCGGCAAGGCTTCGGGTGCCGATCCGGAAGGCCGAAGACGCTCCTGAATTGATAGCTTCTTGTGGCCATCCGACGCTGGGATGGGGCCTTTTTCGATCGAATTTCACTCCTGGAAGGCCTTCAGGGGCGTGCCAGATGCGTCCGTCAGGCATTTCGCGGGTTCACCGGCAGACGGGCGCACGACCCTGCTGGCGGCAGCCTCGGGCACCACGCCCTAAAATCCCCCGGGTGACCACCCTGAACGCCGACCTGCATTGCCACTCCGTCGTCTCTGACGGCACCCTGACCCCCGAGGCGCTCGCGGCGCGGGCACGCAGCAACGGCGTCGAACTGTGGTCCCTGACCGACCATGACGAGATCGGCGGCCAGGCCAGGGCGGCGGCAGCCGCGCAGGCCGAGGGCATGCGCTACCTGACGGGCACCGAAATCTCGGTCAGCTTCGCCGGCAAGACGGTGCACATCGTCGGTCTGGGCTTCGACGCGGACGACGCGGCGTTGCGCCAGGGCCTTGCGCGCACCCGCGGTGGCCGGGGCGAACGGGCCCGGGAGATGTCGGACGATCTGGCCCGGGTTGGCATCCGCGGCGCCTTCGAGGGCGCGCTGAAGTTCGTCGGCAATCCGGAACTGATCTCCCGCACCCATTTCGCGCGCTTTTTGGTGGAGAGCGGCGTCTGCAAGGACACCAACGAGGTGTTCCGCAAGTACCTGACCGAGGGCAAGCCAGGGTTCGTGCCCCACCGCTGGGCCACGCTGCGCGATGCGGTCACCTGGATCACCGATGCCGGCGGCCTGGCCATCATCGCGCACCCGGCTCGCTACGGCTTCACACCCAACGAGGAATACGCGCTGTTCACCGAGTTCATCGCCCATGGCGGGCGCGGGGTCGAGGTGGTCACCGGCAGCCACTCGGCGCAGGAAGCCACCACCTACGCCGGCATGGCGCAGGAGTTCGGACTGGCCGCCTCGCGCGGCAGCGACTTCCACAGTCCCGACGAAAGCCGGATCGATCTGGGCACCCTGCCCGACCTGCCGCCGGCGCTCACCCCGGTTTGGGAGCTGCTGGCGGACCGCATCCGGTGACCCGCCCCGCCGATCCCCATGACGGCGGCCCCGCGTTGGCCCCGTAAACTCGAAGCATGGCCCAGCATTTCACCGTTCACCCGGACAACCCCCAGGCGCGCCTGCTCAAGCAGGCCACGGCCCTGCTGGAGCGCGGCGGCATCGTGGCCTTGCCAACCGACTCCAGCTACGCGCTGGCCTGCCACCTCGACGACAAGGCTGCCACCGACCAGCTGCGGCGCATCCGTGGCGTGGACGAGAAGCACCACCTGACGCTGCTGTGCCGCGACCTGCGCGAGCTGGCCACCTACGCCATCGTCGACAACCGGCAGTTTCGCCTGCTGAAGCAGGCCACACCGGGCGCGTTCACCTTCATCCTCGAAGCCACGAAGGAAGTGCCCCGGCGCCTGAGCCATCCGCAGCGCAAGACCATCGGCTTGCGGGTGCCCGACCACAAGGTTCTGCAGGAACTGCTGGCCCTGCACGGCGCGCCGCTGCTCGCCACCACCCTGATCCCGCCCGGCGAGACCGAGCCGCTCAACGATGCCGAGTCGATCCGCGAGCGGTTCCAGCACGGGCTGGCCGCGGTGATCGACGCCGGCGCCTGCCCCTCGCGCCCGACCACCGTGGTGGACATGACCGGTGGCGACATCGCCATCGTGCGCCAGGGCCGTGGCGACCCCGCCCTGCTGGGCCTTTGAACAACACCGTCTGAGACAATTCCCCCGTGGACTACGCCGACACCATCCAGACCATCCTGATCTACGCCTTGCCCGTGCTGTTCGCCATCACGGTCCACGAGGCCGCCCACGGCTACGCCGCCCGCCATTTCGGCGACAACACCGCCGCGATGATGGGGCGCATCACGCTCAACCCCGTCAAACACATCGACCCGGTCGGCACCATCCTGATGCCCCTGCTGCTGTACTTCGCCACCGCGGGGAACTTTCTGTTCGGCTATGCCAAGCCGGTGCCGGTGCGCTTCGGCAACCTGCGCAACCCCAAGCGCGACATGATCTGGGTGGCACTGGCCGGGCCCGGGGCCAACCTGGCCCAGGCTTTCGGCTGGATGCTGCTGCTGTACCTGCTGGCCGGTGCCGGCATCACCGAGCCCTTCTTTCTGAAGATGTGCCAGGGCGGCGTCCTGGTCAATGTGGTGATGTTCGTCTTCAACCTCTTCCCGCTGCCGCCACTGGACGGCGGACGCATCCTCGTGGGCCTGCTGCCCTACCGGCAGGCCATGCTGGTCTCGCGCGTGGAGCCCTGGGGCTTTTTCATCGTGATGGCGCTGGTGGTGTCCGGGGTGGTCAGCGCCCTGTGGATGCAACCGCTCATGGGCGTCACCCTCGGTTTCATCAAGGCGGTGCTGTCGCCGCTTTCCTTCCTGCTCCGCTGACCCCTTTCGAACGGCATGACTTCCTTGCGCGTCCTCACCGGCATCACCACCACCGGCACCCCCCACCTGGGCAACTACGTCGGCGCCATCCGCCCCGCCGTGGCCGCCAGCCTGAACGCCGGCACCGAGAGCTTCTACTTCCTGGCCGACTACCACGCGCTGATCAAGTGCGAAGACCCGTTGCGGATCCAGCGCTCGACGCTGGAGATCGCCGCCAGCTGGCTCGCGGCCGGCCTCAATCCGGACAAGGTGTTCTTCTACCGGCAGTCCGACATCCCCGAAATCCCCGAACTCACCTGGCTGCTGACCTGCGTGACCGGCAAAGGCCTGCTGAACCGCGCCCACGCCTACAAGGCGGCCGTCGACAAAAACACCGCCGCCGGCACCGACCCCGACAGCGACGTTACGGCCGGGCTGTTCATGTACCCCGTGTTGATGGCGGCCGACATCCTGATGTTCAAGTCGCACAAGATTCCGGTGGGGCGCGACCAGATCCAGCACATCGAGATGGCGCGCGACATGGCCTCGAGCTTCAACCACCTGTATGGCGAGCACTTCGTGCTGCCCGAGGCGGCCATCGAGGAATCGGTGGCCACGCTGCCGGGCCTGGACGGGCGCAAGATGAGCAAGAGCTACGACAATGCGATCCCGCTGTTTGCGCCACGCGAGCAGCTGCGCAAGCTCATCATGGGCATCGTCACCGATTCGCGCGCACCCGGCGAGCCCAAGGACATCGAAGGTTCGGCCCTGTTCCAGATCTACCAGGCCTTCGCCAGCGCCGACGAAACGGCGGCCCTGCGCCAGGCGTACGCGGACGGCATCGCCTGGGGCGACGCCAAACAAACCCTGTTCGAGCGCATCGAACGCGAGGTCGCGCCGATGCGCGAGCGCTACGAGGCTTTGATCGCACACCCCGACCGCATCGAGGCGATCCTGATCGCGGGGGCGGAAAAGGCGCGCCGGCTCTCGGCCCCGTTCATTCGTGAACTGCGCTCGGCCGTGGGCCTGCGCGCACTGAACCAGCAGACGCAGGCTAGCGCGGCGCGCCAGGAAAAGGCCGCCCTGCCCGCCTTCAAGCAATACCGCGAGAAGGACGGCCAGTTCTATTTCAAGCTCACCGACCCCAAAGGCCGGGTGCTGCTGCAGAGCACCGGCTTTACCTCGCCGCGCGATGCCGGCCAGGTCATCGCGCGTCTGCAGTCCGAAGGCCCCGCCACGCTGGATGGACTGGCCGGTCACCTGGCGCCGCTGCCCGATGTCGCCCGCGCCGATGTCGAACAGGCCTTGCAGGCGCTGTGCGACGCCGCACGAGAATGAAGCGCCCCGAACCACCGCATCCGGCGAAGGAAAACCGATGATCTTCTATGTGATCGACGACCATCCGCTGATGCGCGAGGCCATGGTCATGCTGTTGCGCCGCCTGCGCCCTGGCGCCGAGGTGGTCGAGGTCTCGCACCTGGGCAAGTTCGAGGCGGCAGTGCAGGCGCGCGGGGAGCCCGACCTGATCTGCCTGGACCTGAAGCTGCCCGACACGATTGGCGTCTCCGGCGTGCGCGACGTCCGCAGTCGCCACCCGCACACCCCGCTCGCCGTCATCTCGTCCGAATCCGCAACGCACAGTGAAGAGCCTTGCATCGAAGCCGGCGCCGACGTCTACATCGAAAAGTCGGCCGGTGCCGCCGAAATCTCTGCCGCGCTCAAGACCCTGCTGACCGCCGAAAGCGGACTGGACCCCGAAGAAGCCGACGGCGCGCCCACCAAGCTGTCGAAACGCCAGAAGCAACTGATCCTGATGCTCGACCAGGGCCTGAGCAACCGCGACATCGCCGAAGCGCTCGGCATCAGCGAACACACGGTGAAGGTCCACCTCTGGCGGCTGTTCAAGCGCATCGGCGTGAACAGCCGCACCCAGATGCTGCATTACGCGCGGGTCAACGGGCTGTTGATCAGCTGACACCCGCGCTCTGCGGCGAAGGTCGCCTATCGGGGCAGTTCCTGCAGAAAGCCTGCCACCACCTGCCGGGCGGCCGGCAAGTTGAGCAGGGTGTGTGGCGCACCCGGAATCAGCACGACACTGGCGCGCGTGTGGTCCTTGAACACCGCGGCGCAGTGGCCGGCCGCTGACGGCTGTCCCAGCCACGCGTTGGACCGCGAGAAAAACGGGTCCGTCAGGCTGATCACATTGAGCACCGGCTGGTCGCGAACCACCGCCGTCTGGTGCGCCGTCACGAAGTAGTTGTCTTCGCAACTCCAGGAAAAAATCATTCGACCGGCAAACCCGTCGCCCCCGTGGCGCGCCACCGCGACCGCCCCTTCGCTCGTCCCCGCGAGCACGATCTTGCGGCTGTCGGCCCAGGGTGCGTCCTTCAGCGCCTGAAGCGCCAGCGTGATCTCCGAAGCGCGCAGCGCGTGGATCTTTTCATAGAAGTCCTTGCTGACTGGCGAGGTGTAGGTCGCCCGTCCGGCCAGACCGAACGAATCCGGCGCGAAGCTGGCAACCCCCAGCGTGGCCAGCCATTGCTGCCACTCGCCGATCGCCTTCAGGCCCAGGCCCGAGGAGCCATGCAGAAACAGCACCACCGGCACCCGCGAACCGACCGTCTTCGGCGCGTCCTTGAACGCCCCCGCAAACACCGCCCCGCCGGTGGCGGCGGACGGCAGCACGAGCGCGCCACCGGCGACCACGGCCCGAGCGGACTCCGCCGTGTGCGCCAGCGCCTGGCCCTTGATCTCGCCCTGCGGCGTCGGCGCCTGGCACCAGGCCTGCGCAGCGGCCAGCAACAGGGACGAGAGGACGACAGCTTGTTTCATGCGGGATCTCCTGAAGGATGGGTCGGCCGGGCAACGAAAAAGCCCCGCGCTGTCCAACGGGCAGCAACGGGGCCTGGTTCTGGCGGAGAGAGTGGGATTCGAACCCACGGTACCTTGCGGTACGCCTGATTTCGAGTCAGGTACATTCGACCACTCTGCCATCTCTCCTGAAATCGGTCCGACTGGGCGAAGCCGGGATTCTATCAGGGTCGCAGGGCTTCGAGCCCGCCCATGTAAGGGCGCAGGACCTCGGGCACGGTGATCGATCCATCGGCGTTCTGGCCGTTCTCCAGCACCGCCACCAGCGTGCGGCCCACGGCCAGGCCGGAGCCGTTGAGCGTGTGCAGCAGTTCGTTCTTGCCCTGGGCGTTCTTGAACCGGGCCTGCAGGCGCCGGGCCTGGAAGGCCTCGCAGTTCGACACCGAGCTGATCTCGCGGTAGGTGTTCTGTGCGGGCAACCAGACTTCGAGGTCGTAGGTCTTGGACGCGCCGAAGCCCATGTCGCCGGTGCACAGGGCCACCACGCGGTAGGGCAGACCGAGCTTTTGCAGGATGGCCTCGGCATGGCCGGTCATCTCTTCGAGCGCCTGGTAGCTGTGATCGGGATGCACGATCTGCACCATCTCGACCTTGTCGAACTGGTGCTGGCGGATCATGCCGCGGGTGTCGCGCCCGGCGCTGCCAGCCTCGGAGCGGAAGCACGGGGTGTGCGCGGTCAGTTTGATCGGCAGGTCGGCCGCGGCGACCACGGTGTCGCGCACCAGGTTGGTCATCGTGACTTCGGAGGTGGGAATCAGGTACAGGGTCTCGCCCTCGCCTTCCTGACCACCCTTTTTCACCGCGAACAGGTCTTCCTCGAACTTCGGCAGCTGCCCCGTGCCGCGCAGCGTGTCGGCGTTGACGATGTACGGCGTGTAACACTCGGTGTAGCCGTGTTCCTGCGTCTGCACGTCGAGCATGAACTGCGCCAGCGCCCGGTGCAGGCGCGCGATCGGGCCGCGCATGAAGGTGAAGCGCGCGCCAGCGAGCTTGACGCCGGTCTCGAAGTCGAGGCCGATCGCCTCGCCCAGGTCCACGTGGTCGCGGGGCTCGAACCCCAGCGGCGCCGGGCTGGCGCCATAGCCGCCCACCGGGCTCCAGCGACGCACTTCCACGTTGCCGGCATCGTCGGCACCCACCGGCACGCTCTCGTGCGGCAGGTTGGGCACGCCCAGCAACAGGGCGCCGAGTTCGCTCTGGATCACCACCAGCCGCGCGGCCGAGGCGTCGAGCTCGGTCTTGATCGACGCCACCTGCGCCATCACCGCATCCACGCTTTCGCCCTTGGCCTTGAGGCCGCCGATCTGCTTGCTCAGGCTGTTGCGCTGGGCCTGCAGGTCTTCGGTACGGGTCTGCAGCGTTTTGCGCTCGGTCTCCAGCGCCATGAAGGCGGCCACGTCGAGGTAGGGCTGGGGGTTCTTGCGCTGCTCCAGGCGCGCGACCACGGCGCCCAGGTCTTTGCGGAGGGAAAGGATGTCTAGCATCGGCCGATTTTAGCGACGCAGAAAGTCTGCAAAGTGCTACGCACCCGATCGGCTGCGCCGCTCTCACGCACTGCGTGCGCGCCAACTTTTAGTGGACCGTCCCCTGCGGCCCGCCGCCGGTCGACGCGGCTCAGGCGAGGCGCGACGGGTCCATGTTGGCGCCGCACAGAATCAGCGCCACCGTCTCGTCTTCGCCTGGCCGCCAGGCGCCGGTCTGCAGCGCCGCCAGGCCCAGCGCCGCGGCCGGCTCCACCGCGAGCTTCATCTCTTTCCACAGCCAGCGCTGGGCGGCCACGATCGCGTCGTCGCCCAGCAGCAGCGCTTCGTCCACATGTTGTTGCGTCAGCTGCCAGGCGATGGCGCCGATGCGCCGGGCGCCGAGCGAATCGGCCGCGATGCCGCCCACCGCCACGTCCACCGGCTGCCCGGCCTCGCGGGCACGCCACAGCGTGGGCGCGCCTTCGGGCTCCAGCGCCACCACGCGGGCGCGGCGCTGAAACCAGGCCGCCACGCCGCCGATCAAGCCGCCACCGCCCACACTGACCAGCACCGCATCGGGCGCGCGACCGCCCTGCGCCTCGATCTCCCGCGCCAGCGTGCCGGCGCCGGCCACCACCTCGCTCTGGTCGTAGGCGTGCGTCATCAGCGCGCCGGTCTCGCGCTGCCGCGCCACACAGGCCTCGAACGCCTCGGCGTAGCTGGCGCCGGTCACCACCACGGTGGCGCCCAGCTCACGCAGACGCGCGCGCTTGGCCTCGGGCGAGACCTCGGGCACGAACACCTCGCAGGCCACGCCCAGCGATCGGGCAGCCGCCGCGGTGGCGATCCCGGCATTGCCCCCGGAGGCCACGATCACGCCGCCATCCGGCATCGGGTTGGCCAGCAGGCGGTTGAGCATGCCGCGCGCCTTGAAGCTGCCACCAACCTGCAGGTGCTCCAGTTTCAGCCAGACCTCGGCACAGCGCAGCCCCAAAGCGCTGCCGGGCAGCTTCCAGAGCGGCGTTTCACGCAAAAATGGCCGGCTCCCGGCGCCGATGCGTCTTGCGGCGCTCTCGATTTCGGAGCGGTTCACCGCAGGTGCTCCGGCACGGCGTCGTTCGGCCCATCGAGCCGCAGCCCTTTCGGCAACGGGAACTTCACGGTTTCCTCGATGCCCTGCATCGTGCGCACCGACACCGCGCCCAGCGCCTTGATGCGTTCGATCACCTGCCGCACCAGGATGTCGGGGGCCGAGGCGCCGGCCGTCAGGCCCACGCGTTGCTTGCCTTCGAACCAGGCGGGCAACAGCTCGTCGGCGCTGTCCACCATGTAGCTCTCGGTGCCCAGCTTGCGCGCCACCTCGCGCAGGCGGTTGCTGTTGGAGCTGGTCGGGCTGCCGACCACGATCACGATGTCCACCTGCGGGCTCATCAGCTTGACCGCGTCCTGCCGGTTCTGCGTGGCGTAGCAGATGTCCTGCTGCTTGGGCTCGCGCACGGCTGGAAAACGCGCCTTGACCGCCGCGGCGATGTCGGCGGCGTCGTCCACGCTCAGCGTGGTCTGCGTGACCACCGCCAGCTTCTGCGTCTGCGCGGGCGCGATGCGCGCCACGTCGGCCACGTCCTCCACCAGATGGATGCCACTGTCGAGCTGGCCCATGGTGCCCTCGACCTCCGGATGACCCTTGTGGCCGATCATGATGAATTCATAGCCTTCGCGGTGCAGCTTGGCCACCTCCACATGCACCTTGGTCACCAGCGGGCAGGTGGCGTCGAACACCCGAAAACCACGCGCTGCCGCTTCGGCCTGCACCGCCTTGCTCACGCCGTGTGCGCTGAACACCAGCGTGGCGCCCGGCGGCACCTCGTCCAGTTCCTCGATGAAGACCGCGCCCTTGGCCTTGAGCTCGCTCACCACGTAGGTGTTGTGCACGATCTCGTGGCGCACGTAGATCGGCCGGCCGAACTTGGCCAGCGCGCGCTCGACGATTTCGATGGCGCGGTCCACGCCCGCGCAGAAACCGCGCGGTTCAGCCAAAAGGATTTCCGATCCCCCGCCCATCACAGCACCCCGATCACCAGCACCTCGAACGTCACCGGCTGGCTGGCCAGCGGGTGGTTGAAGTCGAACCGCACCGAGCCGTCGTCGCCCACCTGGCGCACCGCGCCCGCGTAGCTGCCGGTGCCATCGGGCGTGGGGAACTGCACCACCTCGCCCACGGCGTACCGCTCCTGCGGATCGCCCAGCGCATCGAGCAGCTTGCGCGCCACCCACTGCACCATGTCGGCCTTGCGCTCGCCGAAGGCCTCGCCGGGGGCCAGCTCGAAGGTGGCGCGCGCACCCTCCTCCAGGCCCAGCAGCCGCTGTTCCAGCGCCGGCGACAGTTCGCCGGAACCCAGCGACAGCGTGGCCGGCTTGCCGTCAAAGGTGTTGATGACGTCGCCCGCCGGGCCGGCGAGGCGGTAGTGCAGGGTCAGGAAAGAACCCGGTTGAACAGTAGCCATGAGAGTCCCGATAAACTGGGCTCCATTGTAGAAACCCGCCCCTGCCCGAGCCGTTCATGGCGCTCAAAGACCTTCCCACCGACGCGCAGCCGCGCGAGAAACTGCTGGCCCGCGGCCCCGGCGCGCTCGCCGACGCCGAGCTGCTGGCGCTGCTGCTGCGCACCGGCATGGCCGGCAAGGGGGTGCTGCAGCTGGCCGCAGAACTGCTGGCCGAGCCGCCCACGGGGTTCGGCGGCATCGGCGGCCTGCTGCACGCGAGCGCCGACGACCTGAAACGCATCAAGGGCCTGGGCCCGGCCAAGCGCGCCGAGCTGGTCGCGGTGCTGGAGCTGGCGCGCCGCGCCATGGCCGAGCAGCTGCGCGAGCGCGAGGTGTTCGGCACGCCCGAGGCGGTCAAGCACTACCTGCAGCTGAACCTGGCGCGCCGCCCGCACGAAATCTTTGCGGTGCTGTTCCTGGACAGCCAGAACCGCCTGATCGCCCTGGAAGAATTGTTTCGCGGCACGCTCACGCAGACCAGCGTCTACCCGCGCGAGGTGGTGCTGCGCGCCTTGCACCACCATGCCGCCGCCGTGGTGCTGGCCCACAACCACCCCAGCGGCACCGTGCTGCCCAGCCGCGCCGACGAGGCGCTGACCCAGACCCTGAAGGCAGCCTTGTCGCTGGTGGACGTGCGCGTGCTCGACCACGTGATCGTCGCGCCGGGCCAGGCCCTGTCGATGGCCGAACGCGGCCTGATCTGAGAGCCCCGATGAAACTCACCTCCCTCAAGGACCTGCAGCAGGTGCAGCGCCATCTGGCCGAAGCCCAGGCCAAGGCCGCCGCCGAGGAAGCCGCCCGGCGCGAAGCCGAGCGGCGCCTTCAGGCCGAGCGCGACCTGTTCACCCGCGCGGTCGGTGCGGTGCAGGCGCTGCCCGATGCGCGCAAGGCGCAACTGAAGCTGGCGCCGCCCGCGCCCGTGGCGGTGCAACAGCGGCGCGACGAACAGGCGGTGCTGCGCGAAACGCTGAGCGACGAGTTTGACGTCGGCACGCTGCTGGAAGTCGACGAGCAGCTGAGCTTTCGCCGCCCCGGCATCGGGCCTGACGTCACGCGCCGGCTGCGCCGCGGTGAATGGAGCATCCAGCGCGAGCTGGACCTGCACGGCCTGCGCACCGAGGACGCGCGCGAGGCGCTGGCCGCCTTCATCCGCGACGCGGTCAAGGCCGGCCAGCGCTGCGTGCGCGTGGTGCACGGCAAGGGCCTGGGCTCACCGGGCAAGGCACCGGTGCTGAAATCAAGGGTGCAAGGCTGGCTGATCCAGAAGGCCGAGGTGCTGGCCTTCGTGCAGGCCAAGCCGGCCGAGGGCGGCGCCGGCGCGCTGCTGGTGCTGCTGCAGGCCTCGGGCAATGCGATGCCGAACAAAAACCGCTGATTCCCCTCGTCGAATGGCCATCAGGCGCTATCGTTCTTGATAGCACTGCCGACGGCCGACTCACCCGCCCCGGTTGCGCATCCAGTCCGCCGTCTGGAAGAAGCTGCCGCGCAGGCGCTCGCGCAGGTCGTCCGGCACGCCGGTCTCGCCCATGGCCTGGTCCATGCAGGCCAGCCACTGGTCGCGCTCCAGGATGCCGATGGAAAACGGCATGTGGCGCATCTTGAGCCGGGGGTGGCCGAAGCGGTCGGTGTAGTACGACGGCCCGCCCAGCCAGCCGCAGAGAAACCAGAACAGTTTCTCGCGCGCGTTGTCCAGTTCGGTGGCGTGGGTGGCACGCAGTTCGCGGTAGGCCGGCTCCAGGTCCATCAGGTCGTAGAAGCGCTCGACCAGCGCCTTGACCGCCGCCTCGCCGCCGATCCACTCAAACGGCGTCGTCGCGGGCTGATTTTCTTCGTTTTGCATCGATTTTGAGGGTCAAAATGGTCTGCCTCCAGCGCCGAATGGCCACGGGCAGCTATCGTTCTTGAAGTGCCCAGAATGCCTGAACCAGCGTTTCCGGGCGTCTACTCGGCGGCACGGCGCAGCGTCTCCACCACCGGGCGGCGCAGCACGTCGCGCAGGCCCCACCAGCCGGCGGCCAGCGCCAGCAGCGCGCCGGCCACGGCGCCCAGCAGCGGCACCAGCGGCGTGGCGGTCCATTCGAACTCGAACACCCAGCGCGCCAGCGCCCAGCCCACCCCCACCGCCACGCTGCTGGCCAGCAGCCCGGCCAGCAGGCCGACGCCGGCCAGCTCGGCGCGCTGCACCTGGCGCAGCAGGCTGGCGCGCGCGCCCACGGCGCGCATGATGGCGAACTCGCGCGCGCGCTCCTCGCGCGTGGCGGTGACGGCGGCGAACAGCACGATCAGCCCCGCCAGCAGCGCAAAGCCGAACAAAAATTCCACCGCGCGGATCACCTGGTCGAGCACGCGCTGCACCTGGTTGATGGTGCTGCTCATGTCGACGTTGGTGACGTTGGGGAAAGCGCGCACCAGCCGGTTGTCGAAGCCGGGTGTCTCGGGCGCGCGGAACGAGGCCATGTAGGTGGCGGGCACGTCCGCCAGGTGATCGACGGGGAACATCACGAAGAAGTTGGCGCGCATCGAGCCCCAGTCCACCTTGCGCAGGCTGGTGATGCGGGCGTCCGACGCCACGCCGCCGATGTCGAAGCGCAGCGTGTCGCCGAGCTTGAGGTTCAGCGTCCTGGCGATGCCTTCCTCCACGCTCACGGCGCCGGCCTCGCCGTCGGTCCAGCGGCCGGCCACCACCTCGTTGTGCGCCGGGCGGATCGCGCTGTTGGAGAGGTTGAACTCGCGGTCCACCAGGCGCTTGGCGCGGTCGTCGGTGAAGTCGTCGGGAGTGACCGGGCGGTCGTTGACCGCCACCAGGCGCCCGCGGATCATGGGGTACCAGTCGTAGCGCTGCACACCGGCCACGCTCAGCGCCTTGCGAAAGGCGTCGGCCTGCTCGGGCATCACGTTGATGACGAAGCGGTTGGAGGCATCCGGCGGCGTGGTGCGGCGCCAGCTGCTGACCAGGTCGGTGCGCAGCAGCACCAGCAGCACCAGCGCCAGCAGCCCCACCGCGAGCGCGCTGACCTGCACCACCGCGTAACCGGGGCGCGCCGCGATCTGGCGCGTGGCCAGCACCAGCCAGCGCGGCGCCGTGGTCTCGCTGACGCTGGCGCGCAGCAGCTTGACCGCGAGCCAGCTCAGCGCCGCAAACAGCGCCACCGCGCCCGCAAAGCCGCCGACGGCGATCAGCCCCAGGGTCAGGTCGGAGCTGACGGCCAGCAGCAGCGCCGCAAACCCGGCCACACCGAGCCCGAGCACCGCTGCGGATGCCGGCTTGAGCCCGCCCAGGTCGCGCCGGATCACGCGCAGCGGCGGCACCTGCGCCAGTTGCAGCACCGGCGGCAGCCCGAAGGCGGCCAGCAGCGTGAGCCCCATGCCCAGGCCGAACGCGGCCGGCCAGATGCCGGGCGCGGGCAGCGCGCCGTCCACCAGGCCCGCGAGCAGGATGACGAACACGAAATGCACGCCAAAGCCGATGGCCACGCCCAGCAGGCTCGCAAACACGCCGATCAGCGCGAACTCGAGCGCGTAGCTCAGCGCGATGGTGCGCTGGCTCTGGCCCAGCACGCGCAGCATGGCGCAGTCGTCCAGGTGGCCCGCCGCGAAACCGCGCGCGGCCAGCGCCACGGCCACGGCGCTCAGCAGCGCCGCCAGCAGGGCCACCAGGTTGAGGAATTTTTCGGCACGGTCCAGCGTCTGCCGCATTTCGGGCCGCCCGCTTTCAAGCGACTCGACGCGCACGCCCCGCATCTCGCCGCGTTTGACCTGCTCGCCGGCCCAGGCCACGAATTCGCGCACCGGGCGGTCCGCTCCGGCCACCGCCAGCCGGTAGCTGACCCGGCTGGCCGGCTGCACCAGGCCGGTGGCGGCCACGTCGCCGGCGTGGATCATCACGCGCGGCGCAAAATTCATGAAGCCGGCGCCACGGTCGGGCTCGTTGACGATCAGGCGGGCAATGCGCAGGCTCGAATCGCCCAGCAGCAGGGCGTCGCCGACACCCAGACCGAGCGCGTCGAGCAGCGGCGCGTCCACCCAGGCCTCGCCGCGTGCCGGAATGTCCCGCGTGCCCTGGCCGGCGTCGCCGGGCCGCGATGCCACCGTCAACTGGCCGCGCAGCGGGTAGCCCGCCGGCACCGCCTTGAGCGCCACCAGCTTGCTGGCGCCGCCTTGCGCGTCGCTGGCGCGCCCCATGGTGGGAAAGCCCATGGTCTCGACCACGGCGAGGCCCAGCGCCTCGGCCTTCTTGCGAAACACCTCTGCCGGCGGGTTGTCGCTGGAGATCACCGCGTCGCCGCCCAGCAGCTGGCGTGCGTCGCGTTGCAGGCCGCCCTTGATGCGGTCGGCAAAAAAGCCTACCGCCGTCAGCGCGGCCACGGCCAGGGCGACGGCGACGATCAGCAGGCGCAGGTCGCCCGCGCGCAGGTCCCGCCACAGGCTGCGCCAGCTCAGCGCCCAGATCGAGGGCCGTTGAAGGGTGTTCATGGGCGTTACCTTAGCGCAAGTCGAGAGCACCCACAGGCCGCCCCGGCACTTGGTGCGCGCCACGGAACGCCCGATCCGTGGCCGGTTCAGGTCGGTTCGCGATGGCGCGGGCCGGCGAGCTCGGGCTGCAGTTGCAGGCGCTCGGCGCCGGCATAGCAGACGAAGCGCCGGTTGGTGGCGCGGCCGATGACGCACAGGCCCAGGCGCTGCGCCACCTCCAGCCCCATCTGCGTGATGCCGCTGCGCGACACCACGATCGGCACACCCATCTGCGCCGACTTGATCACCATCTCGCTGGTCAGCCGGCCGGTGGTGTAGAACACCTTGTCGGCGCCGTTCATTCCACCGTGCATCCACATCCAGCCCGCGATGGTGTCGATCGCGTTGTGCCGGCCCACGTCTTCGACGAAGACAAGCATCTCGTCGCCCCGGAACAGCGCGCAGCCGTGCACCGATCCCGACGATTTGTAGGTCGTCTCCTGCAGCCGGATCGCGTTGACGATGCCGTAGAGCTGCGCCTGGGTCAACGCGGCCGCTGGCAGCCGGATGCGATCGAGGTCGTCCATCAGGTCGCCGAACACGCTGCCTTGGCCACAACCGGTGGTGACCACGCGTTTGGCGGTCTTCTCCTCGATGCGGGCGATGCCCTGGCGCGTCTTGACCGCGGCCGCGTTCACCTCCCAGTCCACGGTGACGGAATCGACCTCGTCCACCGACGCGAGCAACCGCTGGTTGCGCAGGTAGCCCAGCACCAGCAGTTCCGGCTGTGCGCCCAGTGTCATGAGCGTGACGAGCTCGCGTTTGTCCACATACACCGTCAGCGCGCGTTCGGCGGGGATGGAAAGGTTTTCGGTTTCGCCGTGCTCGTTGAGCACCTCGATGGCGCGGGTGAGCGGCGCCCGCGCCTGGGTCAGAAGGGGAAGCGGCATGGCCTCGGGATGCAACGGGAGGGCGCCCCGGCGTGGCCGTCGGTGCGGGCGGCAGACCCGACCGGCGGCACCATGAAGCCGGGCGACGTCAGGATTTTCCGGCGGGGGCCGCGGCGGTGGTTGGGGCCGGTGCCGCCGCTGGAGCCGGGGCAGCCGGCGCAGGTGCGGGTGCCGCAGCCGCCACGGGGGTGTAGACGAACGGACCGGGATCGACACAGGCCGGTGTTTCCACCGGCGGCCTGGCCTCCTTGCCCCCGGCCTTGGCACTCTTGAAGAAAAACGCGGCCACCCGGTCCTGGGCGCGGCACAGCTGGTAGGCATCCACCTTGCCGCTCCACGCGGTCTTGGCGGCGGCTTCCGCGGCCTTCGCCTTGGCTTCGTCGGACAGCGGCGGCAGCTTGGCCAGCGCCACCGGGGCCAGCACGGCGGCAAGGGCCGCAACGATCACGATTTTCATGGGACTCTCCTGTTCGATTCAAACCTGCACCGGCGGGGGCACAACAGGCTGCGCCGAACGTTGCGCCGGAATCCGGCCGGCCTGGATGTCTTCCAGCCAGCCTTCGTGATGCTCTTTGGCCCAGGTTTCGTCGACATAGCCGGTCTTCATGCCTTCCAGGGCGCCTTCGGTGATCCAGCCGAGGTAGATGTGGCCCATGAACAGCACCATCATCAGGATGTTGGACACCGCATGCACCATGTGCGCGATCTGCATCGTCTGGCGCTCGTAGACCAGCCCCGGAATCAGTTTGTCGAGCACCAGACCCGAGGCCACGACCACCAGCCCGAGCACGAACACGCCGGCCCAGAAGACCACCTTCTCGCCGGCATTGAAGCGCCCGGACTTGACCTCGTGTCCGGACAACATGCCACCGCCCTTGAGCAACCAATTCAGGTCGCCTTTGGCCGGCAGGTTGTCACGCACGAAGGTGATGATCACGATGATCAACGACACCGCAAACACCGGGCCCGCGAAGTTGTGCACGTTCTTGAGCACATACGCCAGCCAGCCGAACAGCGTCTGGCCGATGACCGGCAGGATGACATGCTGGCCGAAGGCCATGACGAGCCCGGACACGACCAGCAGGCTGAACGCGATGGCGTTGGCCCAATGTGCGGCACGCTCGAAGGGCGTGAACCGTTCCAGCTTGCGCCCGGTCGGCTTGCCCTTGAGCCGGATGGTGCCGCCGCGCCAGTAGGCCAGCGCAAGGGCGCCCACCACGATCAGCAGCAGCGCGCCGCCGTAGGGAATGATCCAGTTGTTGCGCACCTGGCGCCAGGCCTCGCCAGCCGTGGTGTAGCGTGAACCGGGGTACTGCACCGACGGCTGGATCAGGTTGCCCGCCTCCGGGGCTTCGCTGCGGGGCAGGCTGGTGAAACCGGTCACGCCCGCGCCCACCTGGCGCCAGGTGGGCGCGCTGTTACCGGGCTGTACCCGGGCGCGCTCACCAGCGTTCTGTTTGGCGTAGGCGGGGTCGGCGCTCGCATCCGGCGCGATCTCGAAGATGTTGGCGCTTTGCACGCCAGGGGCCTGGCCCGCCGGCGCCGGCGTTGCGGGGGCGGCGACAGACGGAATGGCGGGCGCTTTTTCCTGGGCCCAGCTGGCGCCGCACAGGCCCAGCACAAGCACGGCGGCGGCGGACAGATGACGAAGCATGTGCACCCCCTGCTCAGTTGCCGCGGCTGTATTCGTTCTGTCCGAACTGCGTGCGTGCGCGCAAGGCCAGTTCCCAACTGGTCTTGTCGCCGGCCTTCCAGCCCGGCACGGTGAAGGCGGCAACGCCGGTGCCCATGTACGGCGGCGTGTCACGGTTCGCACCGCCTGCCGATTGCGGCCTTTCTCCGCAGGCACCCAGCAACAGGGCCGTGAAAACAACCAGTGCGAGCTTCTTCATGACTTGCCTCCTGCTTCCTTGCCGCCCGCCTTGGTGCCGTAGGCGGTACCCCAGCCCCAGACCTCGGCGCCGGTGCCGCGCTGGGCAACCCGCGTACGAAGGATGTCCGCAAGCACATCGCCGTCACCCGCCAGCAACGCCTTGGTGGAGCACATCTCGGCACAGATCGGCAATTTGCCCTCGGCCAGGCGGTTGCGTCCGTATTTCTCGAACTCGGCTTCGCTGCCGTTGGCCTCGGGACCACCCGCGCAGAAGGTGCACTTGTCCATCTTGCCGCGCACGCCGAAGGTGCCTTGCGAGGGGAACTGGGGTGCGCCGAACGGACAGGCGTACGAGCAGTAACCGCAGCCGATGCACACGTCCTTGTCGTGCAGCACCACGCCCTCGTCGGTGCGGTAGAAGCACTGCACCGGACACACTGCCATGCAGGGCGCGTCCGAACAGTGCATGCAGGCCACCGAGATCGATTTTTCGCCGGGGATGCCGTCATTGAGCGTCACCACGCGGCGGCGGTTGACGCCCCAGGGCACCTCGTTTTCGTTCTTGCAGGCCGTGACACACCCGTTGCATTCGATGCAGCGCTGCGAGTCACAGATGAATTTCATTCGTGCCATCGTGTTCCCCTCATGCCTTCTCGATATTGCAGATCGTCGTCTTGGTTTCCTGCATCATCGTCACCGCGTCATACCCGTAGGTGGTTCCGGTGTTGACGGCCTCGCCCCGAACGATGGGGTGCGCACCGGCCGGGTAGAAGGCCAGCAGATCGGCACCTTGCCAGCGGCCCGAGAAGTGGAACGGCAGGAACACGGTGTCAGGCCCGACGCGTTCGGTGACCATCGCCTGCACGTTGAGCCGCGCACCGGTGGGGGTGCTGACCCAGACGCGCGCGCCGTTGATGATGCCGCGGTCGGCCGCCGTCTTGGGATTGAGCTCCACGAACATCTCCTGCTGCAACTCGGCCAGCCAGGGGTTGGATCGGGTCTCTTCACCACCGCCTTCGTACTCGGTGAGACGACCGGAGGTCATGATCAGCGGGTATTTTTCGTACAGCTTGTCGGCCAGGTTCTTGTCCTGCACGGTCTTGAAGAGCGTGGGCAGGCGCCAGAATGCCTTTTTGTCGGCGGCTGCCGGGTATTTGGCTGCCAGATCGGGCCGCGTGCCGTACAACGGCTCCCGGTGCTGGGGGATCGGGTCGGGGAAATTCCAGACCACGGCGCGAGCCTTGGCGTTGCCGAACGGATGACAGCCGTACACCAGCATGACGACACGCTGGATGCCACCCGACATGTCGGTCTTCCAGTTCTTGCCTTCCGCGGCGGCCTTCTCGGCATCGGTCAGGTCGGCCCACCAGCCCAGTTTCTTGAGCAGGATGTGGTCGAACTCGGGATAGCCGGTGGTGATCGCGGCGCCCAGGGAGTGCGAGCCATCCTCCGCCAGGAGGCTGACACCGTCACGCTCGACCCCGAAGTTCGCGCGGAAATTGCCACCACCGTCCATCACATGCTTGGAGGTGTCATACAGGTTGGGCGAGCCGGGGTGTTTGAGTTCGGGCGTGCCGTAGCAGGGCCAGGGCAGGCCAAAGTAGTCGCCACCGAATTCGTAGCCGGTTTCCTTGTCCTTGCCGCCCTTGGCCTTGAGCGTCTTCACGTCGAAAACGTTCATGTTGCGCATGTGCGCCTTCAGGCGTTCCGGGCTCTGGCCGGTGTAGCCGATGGTCCAGCAGGAGCGGTTGATCTCGCGCAGGATGTCTTCCGGCACGGGTTCGTCCATGCCCTTGACCTTCTGTAGCTTGGTGTTCTTGACCAGTTCCTTGCCGAATCCGAGCTTCTCGGCGAACTGGTACATGATCATGTGGTCGCTGCGGCTTTCCCACAGCGGCTCGATGACCTTCTCGCGCCACTGGATCGAGCGGTTCGACGCGGTCGCGGAACCGGATGTCTCGAACTGGGTGGCCGCCGGCAGCAGGTACACAGCGCGGTTGGGGTTCAGGTCTTCGGGCTTGCCCGGCATGGCCGCCATCGCTGCGGTGGCCGACGGGTACGGGTCCACCACCACCAGCAGGTCCAGCTTGTCCATGGCGCGTTTCATCTCCAGACCACGGGTCTGGGAGTTGGGCGCATGGCCCCAATAGAAGATGCCGCGCAGGTTGGCGTCCTGGTCGATCAGGTCGTTCTTCTCGAGCACGCCGTCGATCCAGCGCGACACCGTGATGCCGGGTTTGCTCATCATCGCGGGCGACGCGAAGCGGCCCTTGATCCATTCGAAGTCCACGCCCCAGGCCTTGGCGAAGTGTTTCCACGACCCTTCGACGATGCCGTAGTAGCCGGGCAGCGAGTCCGGGTTGGGGCCGACGTCGGTCGCGCCCTGCACGTTGTCGTGGCCGCGGAAAATGTTGGTGCCACCGCCACTCTTGCCAACGTTTCCCAGCACCAGTTGCAGGATGCAGGATGCGCGAACGATCGCGTTGCCGGTGGTGTGCTGGGTCTGCCCCATGCACCAGACGATGGTGGACGGGTTGTTCTCGTGCAGCATCTTCGCCACCTTGAACACCTGCTCCTCCTTCACGCCGCAGGCCTCCTCGACCTTGTCCGGCGTCCATTTGGCCATCACCTCCTCGCGCACTTTGTCCATGCCGAACACCCGGTCCCGGATGTACTGCTTGTCTTCCCAGCCGTTCTTGAAGATGTGATAGACCAGACCGAACAGGAACGGGATGTCCGAGCCCGAACGGATGCGCACGTACTCGTCGGCCTTGGCGGCGGTGCGGGTGCGGCGCGGATCGACCACGATCATCTTGCAGCCGGTTTCCTTGGCATGCAGCATGTGCAGCATGCTGACCGGATGCGCTTCGGCGGCGTTCGACCCGATGTACATCGCACACTTGCTGTTCTGCATGTCGTTGTACGAATTGGTCATCGCGCCGTAGCCCCAGGTGTTGGCCACGCCCGCCACCGTGGTGGAGTGGCAGATGCGTGCCTGGTGGTCGCAGTTGTTGGTGCCCCAGAAGCTCACGAACTTGCGCAGCAGGTAGGCCTGCTCGTTGCTGTGTTTGGATGAGCCGATGAAATACACGCTGTCGGGGCCGCTGGCCTTGCGCAGCTCCAGCATCCGGGCGCTGATCTCGTTCAGGGCGGTGTCCCAGCTGATGCGCTGGTACTTGCCGTTGACCAGCTTCATCGGGTAGCGCAGCCGGTATTCGCCATGGCCGTGCTCGCGCAAGGACGCGCCTTTGGCGCACAGGCCGCCGAGGTTGATCGGCGACTCGAACACCGGATTCTGGCGCACCCAGACGCCGTTCTCCACCACCGCGTCGACCGCACAACCGACCGAACAATGGGTGCAGACCGTGCGCCGGACCTCGACCTTGCCGGTGCCCACCGGGGTGGCGCCGGCCGCGTCCGCCCGGCGCACGAGCGTGAGCTGACCGGCGGCAAGCCCCACCCCGACTCCGAGACCGGAGCGGCGCAGGAAACTGCGGCGATCCATGGTCGGCAGCGCCGAGGACAGCCCGCGCCGCAGGCTGTGCAGGAAGGGCGACGGCGCAGAAGAACCCGGTGCGGAACCGGCCTTTTTCGTCAACAACATGGGCAACTCCTGGCCGAGAGGCCTAGACGCGAGCAGTCTGGTAATACTGGCGGACGTGTTCGGACAGGGTGTAGCCCCCGCCGTTTTCTGGTGCCTTGGGCTGCGCAGGCGCCACGCTTGCGGATTCCCGAACGGCGGGCAACAGGCTGGCAGCCGCTGCGAGGGCGCCGCCGGTGCCGGCGCCGACCAGAACGGCACGCCGGGACGGCGCGCGAGAGGCTTGTTTCATGCGTTGTCTCCTGTAGAGGGCTCCGCGTAGGAACCGTTGTGCATACGTCAACACTATACCCGGCAGCAACCCCCATCAATCGGTGTTTTCGAGCAGATCAAAACCCTGCACCTCCACACTGAGGAACGCCCGCGTGAACCCGGCCAGGGCCGCGAAGAAGCGCGCCTTGGGGTGGGTGGCCAGGGTGTCACAAAGTTGTTCCGCCCAAGGCTGGATGTGCCGCGCGAAGAACGCCTGTTGTCGCGCCAGGTTGGAAACCGCGACGTCATCGCCCGCTATCAGGTAGCGCATCACCTCGCACAGGCAGGCGATGTGATCCTCGGTTTCGGACATGGCCTCGTCGCGGGCTAGGCCCAGATCGGCCAGGTCGTCGCGCAGCTTCACCAGCGGCTTCTCATTCAGGAAGCCGCTCAGGTAGTGGGAGCCGTACAGAAAGACCTCGGGCTTGCCGACGCCACCGAACAGACCGTCGTACTCGGCCTGGATCGCGTCATCGCTCATGTCGCGGGCCGCCCCGACCAGCGCCCGCCAGGGCTCTTCCAGGAAGCCGCCGGCAGTTGGTGCTTCGGTGACGGCGACGCGAAGCTGGGCCAGCAGCCCGGTCGTTGGCGGAGCGTAGAACAGCGCGGCCAGCAAGCCGTAGACCTCGGCGCGGGCGGTTTCCTCGTCCAGCGCCGAAGTGTCCGCGCCGTGGGGAGCAAGCGGAAGGCTCATAGGTCGGTGATCCTGGTTTCGTTGTCCGCGGAGTAGATGTCGATGACCCGGCAGTCACCGCACATCTTCAGGCGCTCCAGCGCCGCCCCCTGGAACATGCTGTGCCCGGCCAGACGGCCCAGCATGGCCTCGATGGCCAGCAGCGTGCCAAAGGGCTTTCCGCAGCGCACGCAGGCGTAAGGCTGGGTCTCGTTGATCACGCGCGCGGCCTTGCGTTCGTCGGACAGCAGCAGGCGTGGCTGCAGCGTCAGCGCACGTTCCGGACAGGTGCTCACGCAAAGGCCACACTGCACGCAGTTCTTCTCGATGAAGCGCAGTTGGGGCAGCTGCGGGTTGTCCTGCAACGCGCCCGCGGGACAGGCACTGACGCAACTCAGACACAGGGTACAACGGTCCTTGTCGACCATGACCGCGCCAAATGGCGAGGCCTGTGCCGGCAGCGCAATGGCCTCGGGCCGTTCGCCGGCGGCCAGCGGCGCGTGGGTGATCAGGTGGTCGAGCGCGAGGTCCAGCGTGCCGCGCTTCTCGGCCATGACGGCAAAGCGCGCGGGGGTGGCCGGTGTCTTCTGCCGGGCACGCGTCAGCGCCTGCAGGCCGGCGTCCAGGTCGGCGGGGCCGCCGGCGCGCAGCAGCTGCAGATGGGTGCCGGTGTAGCCCAGTCCGTTCAGGATGGCCTGGGCCACCGCCATCTGGGCCTGAAGCCCGTCCAGGTATTGCGGTGCCTCCTCCTCCGTGGCCAGCACCACAATCTGACTGGCGCCGAAGGCGATGGCGCTGAGCCACACGTCCAGCCCCAGGCTGGCGGTGTGCCACAGGGCCATCGGGATCACATTGGCCGGCACGCCCTGCGCCACCTTGAGCTGGGCCGCGCGGCCGAGTTCTTCCACCAGCGCCTGGCCCCGCTCCTGGCTGTGCAGCAGGATCACGGCGTCCTGCCCGCCGGCAGCGACAAAGGTTGCCAGCAACGTCTTGAGCCGCAAACCCTGCTCGCTGGCGCGCGGGTAGGCGTAGGTGAGGGCACCGGTCGGGCAGACCGTGGTGCAGGCGCCGCAGCCCACGCAGAGGCTGGGGTTGATCTTGATCTGCTGGCGGCTTTTCTCGCTGGAGATCGCCTCGGCCGAGCAGATGTCCACGCAGGCACTGCAGCCGGTTTTTTCGTTTCGGCTGTGCGCACAAAGCTTTTGCTTGTAGACGAAAAACTTCGGCTTCTCGAACTCGCCGACCAGTTCGCGCAGATTCAGCACGGTGGTAAGGTCCCGCCCGTCCCAACGGAAGTAGCCTTGCGGCAGCGCATGCTGGTTGAAAGTGGGCGTGGCGTCCGGCCCGCGCAGGTCCAGCACCAGGTCGAAACGCGCCGACTGTCGCGCCGGCTCCCGGCTGAAATCGATGGCCGCCACCTGGCAGGCCTTGACGCACGCGCGATGGGATCGACATGCCGCCAGGTCGACCTGGTAGTCGAGCCCGATGGCGTTCTCAGGGCAAGCCGCCACGCAGCCGTTGCAGCGGGTGCAAAGGTCCAGGTTTATCGGGTTGTTCGCGTCCCAATCCAGCTCGAACGCGCCCAGCCAGCCGCGCATCGCGGTGATGCGCCCGCCCAGCACCGGATACCGCCGCACCTGCGCCCCGCCCGCAGCGCCGGGGCCGGTGGTGAAGATCGTGATCTCCAGCACGTCGGACAACAGTGCCGCCGCGCGTTCCGCGGCATCGAGGGCGCCGATCACCAGCACCCGCCCGGCGCTGCGGTAGCTGACCGTGGGCACCGGCTCGGGATCGGGCAGGCGCGCGACCGCCAGCAGGGCGGCGATCTTGGGCGTCGCCCGTTCGGCATCGCGGCTCCAGCCAGCGGTTTCACGGACGTTGACAAAGCGGACCGGCGAGACCGCGCCCTCGGTCTGCTGGCCCAGTTCGGCGAACAGGCGCTTTTCCTGGGTGCAGGCGACCACCACGTCGTCGCCAGTGCGAAGGGCCTGCTGGAACGCGCCGGCCTCGCGCCGGCAGAGCATGGAATGAAGCGTCAGGTTTTCACCGAGCGCCTGGCCCAGCGCCCTGGCGTTCAGGGGCATGGTCCGGTTGCAGTCGCAGATCAGTGTGGGCATGTTCCAGGTCGGTGGAGCCTGGCAGCAAGCCAGGGGTGGGCGCGCCGTCGAGCGCCGGTGGTTCGGAGGAATGGGTCGATGCTGCCACGGCTGCAGCCTGCGTGCCATCGGCAACATCCCGATGAAGGGCTGGTGCGTGCGAATCGGCGTCGTCGGCCTCGTCCGACAGCAGGTTCAAGACGTGGGCGCTCGCCATCCGGCGCAGCATGGCGACCGGCAACGGATCGGGCTGGCTGTAGTCGTCGATGTAGGTGTCGAGCCGGTCCATCACGTTGAACTGCGGGTCGGCAAACAGTTTCTTGAGAGCCGTGTTGCGCACGTCGGCCGACACGTTGGCGGCCATGAAAGGTTTGAAGTCGGAGGCTGGCGTCAGCGCGCGGGCTTCCTCCAACGTGGGCGGCGGCACCTGCGCGGCGGGCGTGGCGGGAGGTGTCCCGGGTGGCGATGCGGTCGACGCGGTCGCTGCGGAAACGGGCGCTTCGGCGCGAGGCGGCGCGGGCTCTGGGGGCGGCGGCAAGGACGGCACGGTCTCGCCGTCGCGCACCGCCTGCTTGCGCCGGGACCAACGGCCCAGAAACCCGTCGGTCATGTGGCCCCCACGCTCCCCACTGCGTGTGGGTCGCTGGACGTGCCATCGCGAGAGGCGCTGGCCCTTCGCACCGTCCCGATGTGCGCAGGCACATCCGGAGCCGCGGCACTCAGACCCGAGGGGGCCTTCGCGCCTTGGGACGGCCCGGCGGCGCTCACGCCGAATTTCCTCCACCGCCCACGTTCTTCCCGGTGCTGACGGTGGCCGGGTTGCCAAACCGGTCCTGCAAGCCACGGAAGCTCTGCGGACGTCGACGGCGCCGGGGTTCGTCCACACGGTGCGCGTCGGCAAAGTCACGCAGCCAGTCGACCACATCGGACGGTGCGGGCACCTGGTCCACCGATTCCTGGGCATCGAGCCAACGCCCGGCATCGTGGTAGCTCAGCGAAACGGCGGCCGGCCTGGCCAGCGGTACGTCCCCGTCACCAGCGTCTTCATCGAGACGCCACAGCACGAACCAGCACGGTGCCGGGGTCGATGCATTCAACAGATAGCCCTCGGCGTCATCGCGGAACAGTTCCACCACGAAGCCCGGGTGCAACCAACGCTCTTCGTCCCCCGTCTGCACCAGGCAGCGCGGCTCCGTGCCGAAACCGGCTTCGTGCGGCACCACATCGGCCACCACCCAGCGCCAAGTCTGCCAGCGGCTCATCGCGCCAGGCACGCGCTCGCGGCGCATGAGAACGGCCACCTGTACGGCGGGACGCTGGCTGGGCTCGGGCGACTGCATGGTGTGGCGGGTGCAAAGTCCGAACTGTACGGCACGGCTGCCACCGCACGGGCATCAGGGGTCAATAGAATGCCGGCGTGCGCCCGCCGCGCGTTCGCCCCGCCGCAACCGACCGCCCCAGGAACCTCGAATGGCCGAACCGATCCGCATCATCTCCTCGATGGCCACACGCCAGCTGCTGACCGAGCTCCTGGCCGCGTTCGGCCGCCAATCGCCGCAGCCGGTTCAGCTGGAGTCGGTCGGCGGCGTCGATGCCGCCAAACGGGTGCAGGCCGGCGAGGCCTTCGACATCGTGGCCCTGGCCAGCGACGCGATCGACAAGCTCATCGAGGCCGGCCATCTGGCGCCGCACAGCCGGGTGGATCTGGTGCGCTCCGGCGTGGCGGTGGCGGTGCGCGCAAGCGCGCCGCGGCCCGACATCGGCAGCGGCGAGGCCGTTCGCCGGGCGGTGCTGGCCGCCCGCACCCTGGGCTACTCGACCGGACCCAGCGGCGTTCAACTGGCCCGGCAGTTCGAGCGCTGGGGCATCGCCGACACCATCAAGGACCGCATCGTGCAGGCCCCGCCCGGCGTGCCGGTGGGCCGGCTGGTGGCCGAGGGGCAGGTCGAGCTGGGCTTCCAGCAGCTCAGCGAACTGATGAACCTGCCGGGCATCGAGGTGCTCGGGCCCTTGCCCGACGACATCCAGATCACCACCACCTTCAGCGCCGCGGTGTCGGCCGCCTGCGCGCGGCCGGACGCTGCGCGCGCGCTGCTCGCCTTCATGGCAGCGCCGGCCATGGACGCCATCAAGCGCCGCAACGGCATGGAACCCGCCTGACGGTGCCCGCAGCGGTCTGCCATGCGCCTGCTCCTGGTGGAAGACGACCCGATGATCGGCGAAGCCGTGCTCGACCTGTTGCGCGCCGAACACTACGCGGTGGACTGGGTGCGCGACGGCGAGATGGCCGACACCGCGCTGCATGCGCACAGCTACGACCTGGTGGTGCTCGACCTGGGCCTGCCCCGTCGCGACGGCCTGGACGTGCTGCGCGCGATGCGGGCCCGGCTCGACCGCACGCCGGTGCTGATCGCCACCGCCCGCGATGCCAAGCCCGACCGCATCGCCGGCCTGGACGCCGGCGCCGACGACTACGTGCTCAAACCCTATGACCTCGACGAACTGCTGGCCCGCATCCGCGCGCTGCTGCGCCGCGCCGCCGGGCGGGCCGAGCCCGTGTACGAGCACCAGGGCGTGAGCATCAACCCCGTGACCCGCGAGGTCATGGCCCAGGGTGAGCCGGTGGTGCTGTCGGCGCGCGAATGGGCAGTGCTGGAGCCGCTGCTGGCGCGCCCCGGCATGGTGTTCTCGCGCGCCCAGCTCGAAGAAAAGCTCTACAGCTGGAAAGACGGCATCAGCAGCAACGCGGTGGAGGTCTACATCCACGGTCTGCGCAAGAAGCTCGGCGCCGATCTGATCCGCAACGTGCGTGGTGTGGGCTACATGGTGCCTCGAGGCTGACCGTGGCCATCCTCCCCACCCATTCGCTGCGCGCGCGCCTGTTGTGGCTGCTGCTGGCCGTGGTGCTCGCCGGCACGCTGACCCAGGGTCTGTTCGCCTACCGCACCGCACTGGCCGAGGCCGACGAGATCTTCGACTACCACATGCAGCAGATGGCGCTGTCGCTGCGTGCCGGCCTGCCCTTCGGTGGAGGCGGCCTGGGCAGCCCCGACATCGACGGCGCCAGCGACGAGTTTGTGGTCCAGATCTGGAGCGCCGACGGCCTGCGCATCTTCCAGTCCGGTCCGCGTGCCGGCCTGCCGCAGCATGCGGTGCTGGGCTTTTCCGAGGTGCAAGCCCGCGGCTCGCGCTACCGCGTGCTGTCGGTGCAGATTCGTGGCCAGGTTGTGCAGGTGGCCCAGGATCTCGCGGTGCGCCACCAGATGGCCCGCACGCTGGCGCTGCGCACCGTGGCGCCAACGGTGCTGATGGCGCCGCTGTTGATGTTGATCGTCTGGTGGGTGGTCACCCGCTCGCTGGCGCCGGTCTCGCGCGTCCGGCGCCAGATCGCCAGGCGCCAGAGCGCCGACCTCGAACCGGTCAGCGAGGATGGCCTGCCCGACGAGATCCGCCCGCTGGTGCGCGAGCTCAATGGCCTGTTCGGGCGGGTGCGCGAGGCGTTCGAGGCTCAGAAGAGTTTCGTGGCCGATGCCGCCCACGAGTTGCGCTCGCCACTGGCCGCACTCAAGCTGCAGGTGCAAGGCCTGCGCCGCGCCGGCGACGACGAAACCCGGGAACGCGCCGCCGCGCGTCTGGAGGCCGGCATCGACCGCGCCAGCCGCCTCGTGGAGCAGCTGCTGGTGCTGGCGCGCCACCAGGCGGCGGCCGGCACGCCCGCGCAAGCGCATTCGCTGACCGAGCTCGCGCGCCAGGCGGTCGCGAACGCCGCCGTGGCCGCGCAGGCCCGCACGATCGACCTCGGCCTGGCGCCGAGCGACGAGGCCGCCATTGCCTGCCAACCCGATGCGATCGAGATGCTGCTGCGCAACCTGATCGACAACGCCGTCAAGTACACGCCGCCGGGCGGCACCGTGACGGTGCAAGTCCGCGCGCTGGCCGACGGCGTGCTGCTGAGCGTGGACGACAGCGGGCCCGGCATTGCGGCGGCGGACCGCGAGCGCGTGCTCGACCGTTTCTACCGTGCACCGGGCACCGAGGCCACGGGCAGCGGGCTGGGCCTGGCCATCGTGAAGGCCGTGGCCGACCTGCATGGCGCGGCGCTTTCGCTGACCGATTCGCCCGAGCTGGGCGGGCTGCGGGTCGAAGTGCGGTTCGCGTTGGCGCGCTGAGTCACCCGGGGCACGCGGGCGGGGCCAGCCCGGCCTTAAGAACCGCCTAAGTTGGGGTGCCGATATTCAGGACCTGTGCATACACCTGTCTTGAAAGGACCTTCGATGAAATCACCTGCCCCCACCTCCACCCGTCTGGTTCTGGCGATGCTGGCCTCTGGCGTCATCGGCGCGGCGGGCTTCGGCGCGTTCACCTACACCCACGCCAACTCGGGCACGGCCGCGACACCCGCCGCGGCCCAGACCGCGCTGGCCGCCCTGGCCTCGCCGGCGCCGGCTTCGGCGGCCACGCCGGCCGGTGTGCCCGATTTCGCGGCGATCACGGCCCAGCAGGGCGCGGCCGTGGTGAACATCAGCGTGATGGGCAAGGCAAGCGCCGGCGGCGCGGAGATGGACCCGAACGACCTGCCCGATTTCTTCCGCCAGTTCCCCATGCCGCGTGGGCGCGGCGGCCCGCAACAGGGCATGCCCACACGCGGCCAGGGCTCGGGCTTCATCATCAGCGCCGACGGCACCATCCTGACCAACGCCCACGTGGTGCAGGACGCCACCGAGGTCACGGTCAAGCTCACCGACCGGCGCGAGTTCAAGGCCAAGGTGCTCGGTTCCGACCCGCGCACCGATGTGGCCGTGATCAAGATCGACGCGAAGAACCTGCCCACGGTGACGCTGGGCAGCACGCGCAACCTGCGGGTGGGCGAGTGGGTGCTGGCGATCGGCTCGCCCTTCGGCCTGGAAAACACCGTGACCGCCGGCGTGGTCAGCGCCAAGGGCCGCACGCTGCCGGACGACAGCTTCGTGCCCTTCATCCAGACCGACGTGGCGGTGAACCCCGGCAACTCCGGCGGTCCGTTGTTCAACGCGCGCGGCGAGGTGGTGGGCATCAACTCGCAGATCTACAGCCGCACCGGGGGTTACCAGGGCCTGTCGTTCGCGATCCCGATCGAGATCGCGGCCAAGATCAAGGACCAGATCGTCACCACCGGCAAGGTCAGCCATGCGCGCCTGGGCGTGTCGATCCAGGAGGTCAACCAGGCTTTCGCAGACTCGTTCAAGCTCGACAAGCCCGAAGGCGCGCTGATCTCCAGTGTCGAGCCCGGCAGCCCGGCCGAACAGGCTGGCCTGAAGAGTGGCGACGTGATCCGCAAGGTTGACGGCCAGCCGGTCGTGGCCTCGGGTGACCTGCCGGCGCTGATCGGCATGTCCACGCCGGGCGCCAAGGTCACGCTGGAGGTCTGGCGCCAGGGCCGCACCGAGTCGGTCGCTGCCACGCTGGGCGGACCCAAGGATGCGGGCACGCAGGTGGCCCAGGGTGGCGGCGAGCCGCCCAAGGGCAAGCTCGGCTTGTCGCTGCGCCCGATGCAGCCCCAGGAGCAGCAGTCCTCGGGCCTCGGCGGCGGCCTCGTGATCGAGCAGGCCGCCGGCCCGGCCGCCCGTGCGGGGGTGCAGCGCGGTGACGTGCTGATCGCGGTCAACGACACGCCGGTGCGCAACATCGACCAGGTGCGCGAGGCGATCGGCAAGAACGGCAAGACCGTGGCGCTGCTGATCCAGCGCGGCGCCAACCGGATCTTCGTGCCGGTCGAGCTGGGCTGAAAAACTTCACTATTGATAGCGGCTGATGGCCGTTCGGCGCTGGAAAGGCGCCAACAGAAGCCTCAAAAACGCCCCTGGACACGCCCCCACAGCGAACGGGGGCGTGCCAGGGGCGCTTGTTCATGGGTTCGGGCTGCGCGCTACAGTCCACGCGTTGTCGCGCCGGCAGCCCATGCTGGCGCCGCGCCGATCCGCATGCCCGCCAACCGCCCCGTCCGCCTGCCCGAGATCGACACCGCGCGCTGCACCGGCTGCGGCTGGTGCGTGGCGGCCTGCCCGCTGCACCTGCTGAGCCTGGAGCGCACCGGATGGAAGAAGAAGTCGGTGCTGGGTGACGCATCGGCCTGCACCGGTTGCCGGCTGTGCGCCGTGCGCTGCCCGTTCCACGTGATCACGATGGTGAAAAAAAAGCCCCCGGGGAACGCCGGGGGCTCCTGACGCGCCGGAGGCGCGCGGGGGCGGATCGGATCAGCCCGCGGCCGCGAGCGCCGCGTTCAGCGTGGGGCTGGGACGCATCACCTGTTCGAGCTTGGCGAAATCGGGGTGGTAGTAGCCACCGATGTCGGCCGGCTTGCCCTGCACGGCAGCGAGTTCGTCCACGATCTTCTGCTCGTTGGCGGCCAGCGCCTTGGCCAGCGGCGCGAAGTGCGTGGCCAGGGCCGCGTCTTCGGTCTGCTCGGCCAGCGCCTGCGCCCAGTAAAGGGCCAGGTAGAACTGGCTGCCGCGGTTGTCGAGCTGGCCGGTCTTGGGGCTCGGGCCCTTGTTGTTGTCCAGCAGCTTGCCGGTGGCGGTGTCCAGCGTGCGGGCCAGCAGCTTGGCGCGGGCGTTGCCGGTCTTGATGCCGAGGTCTTCGAACGACACGGCCAAGGCCAGGAATTCACCCAATGAATCCCAGCGCAGGTGGTTCTCTTCGACCAGCTGCTGCACGTGCTTGGGCGCCGAGCCACCGGCGCCGGTTTCGTACATGCCGCCGCCGGCCATCAGCGGCACGATCGACAGCATCTTGGCCGAGGTGCCCAGTTCCATGATCGGGAACAGGTCGGTCAGGTAGTCGCGCAGGATGTTGCCGGTGGCGCTGATGGTGTCCAGGCCGCGCACCACGCGTTCCAGCGAATAGCGCATGGCGCGCACCTGGCTCATGATCTGGATGTCCAGCCCGGCCGTGTTGTGCTCGTGCAGGTACATCTTGACCTTGGTGATCAGCTGGGCCTCGTGCGGACGGTAGGCGTCGAGCCAGAACACCACCGGGGTGTTCGAATTGCGCGCGCGGTTGACCGCGAGCTTGACCCAGTCGCGGATCGCGGCGTCCTTGACCTGGCACATGCGCCAGATGTCGCCGGTTTCGACTTCCTGGCTCATCAGCACCTCGCCGGTGTTGATGTCGGTGATATTGGCCGTGCCGTCTTCGGTGATTTCGAAGGTCTTGTCGTGCGAGCCGTACTCTTCGGCCTGCTGCGCCATCAGGCCGACGTTGGGCACCGTGCCCATGGTCCTGGGATCGAAGGCGCCGTGCCACTTGCAGAAGTTGATCATCTCCTGGTAGATGCGGGCGAAGGTGGATTCAGGCATCACCGCCTTGACTTCCTTCAGGCGGCCGTTGGCGTCCCACATCTTGCCGCCGTTGCGGATCATCGCGGGCATGGAGGCGTCGACGATGATGTCGTTGGGAGAGTGGAAGTTGGTGATGCCCTTGGCCGAATCGACCATCGCCAGCTCGGGCCGGTGCTCGTGGCAGGCGTGCAGGTCGCGCTTGATCTCGTCCTGCTTGCTCTGCGGCAGCGTGGCGATCTTGGTGTAGAGGTCCACCATGCCGTTGTTGACGTTGATGCCGAGCTCTTCGAACAGCTTGGCGTGTTTCTCGAACGCGTCCTTGTAGAAGATCTTCACGCAGTGGCCGAACACGATGGGGTGCGACACCTTCATCATCGTGGCCTTGACGTGCAGCGAGAACATCACGCCGGTCTTGCGGGCGTCTTCGATCTCCTTCTCGTAGAACTCCAGCAGCGCCTTCTTGCTCATGAACATGCTGTCGATCACCTCGCGGTCCAGCAACGAGACCTTGGGCTTGAGCACGATGGTCTTGCCGCTCCGGGTGATGAGCTCCAATTTCACGTCACGCGCGCGGTCGAGCGTCATCGACTTTTCGCCGTGGTAGAAGTCGCCGTGGTGCATGTGCGAGACGTGCGTGCGCGAGGCCTGGCTCCACTCGGCCATGCTGTGCGGGTTCTTGCGCGCGTATTCCTTGACCGCCTTGGGTGCGCGGCGGTCGGAGTTGCCTTCGCGCAGCACCGGGTTCACCGCGCTGCCGATGCACTTGCCGTAACGGACCTTGATGGCCTTTTCTTCGTCGGTCTTCGGGTCTTCCGGGTAGTCGGGAATCGCGAAACCCTGGCCTTGCAGCTCCTTGATGCAGGCCTTGAGCTGGGCCACCGAGGCGCTGATGTTGGGAAGCTTGATGATGTTGGCCTCGGGCTTCAACGTCAGCTTGCCCAGGTCGGCCAGCGTGTCGGGAACGCGCTGTTCCTCCTTGAGGTATTCGGGAAACTGCGACAGCACGCGCGCCGCCACCGAGATGTCGGCCGTGTCCACCTTGATCCCCGCGGGCGCGGCAAAGGTGCGGATGATCGGCAGGAACGACCCGGTGGCCAGCAGCGGCGCTTCGTCCGTGAGGGTGTAGATGATGGTGGGTTGCTGCGCACTCATGGTGTATCTCCTGTGATCGAATGGTTATGAAATCGCCCCGGCCGCTGCATCGGCAACCGGTGGAACGCGATGGTGGCCGAATTTTCTTGCTGGGGTCTGACCTGCGTCAGATTTTCGGCAATGCGTTTTTGCAATGCGAAATAAAACCCTGGATTTTTCTACCGGCCGGTCGGCGCCGGCCCCGGCAGCGGCAGCTCCACGTGAACCTCCAGGCCCACGAGCTGCGGCGAGCGGCCCAACCGCAGCCGGCCACCGTGCAGATCCACGATGTCGCGCACGATCGTGAGGCCCAGGCCGTGCCCGCTGCGGCTTTCGTCCAGGCGCACGCCCCGCTGCAACAGGTGCTCCAGGGATTCGTCTGGACACCCCGGCCCATCGTCGGCCACCACGATGTCGAGCCTCGCCACGCGGCCCGGGTCGCCCTGGTCGGCCACCCGGATCGACACCCGCGCACGTGCCCACTTGCAGGCGTTGTCGGCCAGGTTGCCCAGCAGCTCCAGCATGTCCTCGCGATCGAAAGGGGTGATCCGCGACTCGCCTTGCACCTCGATGGCCAGCGGCTTGTCGTGGTGCACGCTCCTGAGCATGCGCGCCAGCGTCGGCAATTCGACGCCCGGGTTGAACCGCGCGCCGGTACCCTGCCCGCCAGGGCCCGCCAGCCGGGCACGCCGCAGTTCGCGCTCGACCCGCTCGTGGATCATGCCAGCCTGTTCGCGCAGGGTCTGGCGCAGCGCCTCGGGAACGCCGGGTGCCTCGCCCGCCTGCAACAGTCCGGCCAAGGGGGTCTTAAGGGCATGGGCGAGATTGCCGATGGCCGTGCGGGACTGGCGCCCCCGATGGTCCAGCAGCACCAGCAGGCGGTTGATCTCCTGGACCAACGGCTCGATCTCGCGCGGCACCGCTCCCTCGATCCGGGTGTGCCGGCCCGCGCCCAGTTCCGCCAGTTCCGCGCGCACCCGCCGCAGCGGCGCCAGCGCCCGGTTGACAGCCATGTTCTGCAGCCCCAGCGCCAGCGCCAGCAACGGCACGAACACGGCCAGCGACAGGAGCCCGGTCTCCCAGATTTCACGATGGGCGGGGCTCATGTCCTCGGCCACCAGCACGGTGACCGGATGCCCATGCACCTCGGCCGATCGCGCCAGCACCTTGAGGCGGCTGCCGTTGGGGCCTTCGGCGCCGTAGTCGAGCGTGTGGCCCGGCCCCGGTTCGCGCATCTCCAGCGCGAAGCCGCCGAGCGAGGTCGACGCAATGGGCCCGGTGCCGCCCACCCGAACCAGAAAGTACTGCCCCGAGTTGGGCAGACGGTAGACCGACTCCACCCGCTGCTCATCCAGGCGCAAGCCGCCCTGGCCGTCGGGTTCGAGCACCGCCAGCACCGTGTCACCGTCATGGGCCAGGTGCATCAGGGTCTGCGATTCGCTCAGATGCGCCAACGCGCCGTACAGCACAAAGCCCTGGGTCACGAACACCAGCACCAGCATCAGCGCCAGCGTGCGCAACAGCTGTGTCCGCAGCGATGTCATGTCAGCGCGCCGCCGGCTGCACGAGCACGTAACCCTGGCCGCGGCGCGTCGCGATCAGTTCGCTGCCCAGCTTGCGGCGCAGCCGGTTGACGAACACCTCGATCACGTTGCTGTCGGCATCGTGCGTGCCGTCGTAGACGTGGCCCGTCAGGTAGGACTTCGACAGCACCTGTCCCGGCCGCATCAGGAAGCAGCGCAGCATGCGGAACTCGATCGCGGTCAGCGTCACCTCGCGACCGTCCTGGTGACAGGCCATCCGCCGTGCTTCGTCGAGGTGCCATCCTTCGGCCGACAGCGGCGCCGGCGCATGGCCGCGGGCGCGCTTGGCCAGCGCCGCCAGGCGCGCCGCCAGTTCCTCGAAGTGAAAAGGCTTGCCCAGGTAGTCGTCCGCCCCCGCATGGAACCCGTCGACGCGCTCGTACCAGGCATCGCGCGCGGTCAGAACCAGCACCGGCACCGTGATGCCCTGGGCCCGCCAGCCCCGCAGCACGTCCAGGCCGTTCTTCAGGGGCAGGCCGAGGTCGAGCACCACCAGCTCGTAGGGCTCCACCTCGCCGAGGTGCGCGGCCTCCGCCCCGTCGCCGCAGGCATCGACGGCGTACCCCGCCCCCTGCAGGGCGCGGCGCAGCGAGTCCCGCAACAAGGCGTCATCTTCGACCAACAACAGGCGCATACAGGCCAGACCATACCATCCGCATCACCGGCACGGGCCGGTCGAAGCGCGCTCCGGAGCACCGTGATGGCCGTCAAATCAAGCCGTCAGGAGCACATTTCCGAACAAAACAACCCCTACCCCAGCTTCAAACGGCCACAAGGCGCTATCATTTCAGAAGCTTTCCGAAGCAATCGGCGTCACGCGCGAATCAGGGACAATCACGGCCTGCGACCATCATCCCTCCCCCCAGCCACCATGTCCGACACCCCCACCCGCCCCGAGCTGCCCGACCACCTTTCCATCGACCCGCGCAGCCCGCACCACGTGGCCGCCGTGTTCGAGCACGACATCGGCATCCGCTTCAACGGCAAGGAACGCTTCGACGTGGAGGAGTACTGCATCAGCGGGCGCTGGATCAAGGTGCCCGCCGGCAAGACCGTGGACCGCAAAGGCCGGCCGCTGCTGATCACGCTCAAGGGCGCGGTGGAGGCGTTTTACAAGTCGTGATCAGGCCTGGGCCGCCGCCCCGGTAACAAAAAACTGCCCGCCCGCCACGTGGTGGATGGTGCGCAGGGCGTCCGGCGCGGCGCCGAACTGCCAGCGCCCCGCACTGAACACGCGCTCGTCCGCCCAGGCGCCCACCACGTCGCCGATGAACAGGTCGTAGGCCTGCTGGTTGTGCGGCTCGGGCCGCAGGCGGCAGGCCAGCCAGCCCACGCAACCGGCCACCAGCGGCAGGTCGGCGCCCGGGGCCTCAAACAGTTCCACGCCATGGCGCGCCAGCTTGTCGGGCACGGTGTGCAGGCTGTCGGTGCCCACGCCCACGGTCAGCGCGATCTGGGCGCGCGTGGGCAACTGCAGCGCGAAGGCGCCGCTGGCCTCGATCAGCTCCCGCGTTCGGGTCGCCTTGTCGAGCACCACGGTCACGCGCGGGGTCAGTCCGTAATCCAGCACGCAAGCCCAGGCGGCGGCCATGACGTCGGTCACGCCGCCGTGCCGCGCAGACACCAGCACCGTCGGGCCGTGGTTGAGCAGGCGGTAGCTCTTGTCGAGCGGGACGGGAGCAAAGTAGGCGGGGGTCATGCGCCGATTGTGGCCGAGCAGCGGCCGGCGGCACGACCCCCTTGGGGTGGCACGATCAGTCCGCCTGCGCCAGCGCCGGCGGCTGCCAGGAGCCCTCGCCCGCCGGCAGGATCGACGGCGCCTCGGTCTTGGGCCAGTACAGGCGCATCACCATGTAGATGGTGCCGTCCGGTGCGGGCAGCCAGTTCGATTCCTTGTCCTTGCCGGGCGAATCCTTCTGCACGTACAGCGTCAGCGAACCGTCCTTGTTCTTCTTCATGGACGACAGCATCGGCGAATTGATCAGGTAGCGGTTGATCGGGTTCTTGATCAGCAGCTGGGTCTTGCCGTCGTACATGGTCACCGACCAGAAGGCGTTCACCGGCGGCAGCTGGTCCTTGGCGAAGGTCAGCGTGTACTTGTGCTTGCTGCTGTCAAGCTCCTCGCCGTTGGCCGCCGTGCGGGTCAGCGGATACATCGCCTCGACCGCATCGTTGCCGTAGATGCCGCCTTTGGCGGCGGCCGCGCGCTTCAGCCAGTCGCCGTTGTAGAAGGCGCGGTCGCCGAACAACGAGCCGACCTTCCAGCCGTTGATGTTCTTCTGTCCGGCTTCGAGGTACTTGTCGACCTTGTCCTCGCCTTCCTTCATGGCCAGCAGGATGGCGGCCTTGTGCTCGACCGAGAGGTCCTTGAAGTTGAACTTCTTGCCCGGGCCGATGCCGATGGTGGCCAGCTTGGCGCGGATCGCCTCTTCCTCGGGTCCTGGCGGCGCGAACTGCAGCGCGAAGTCCAGGTACTCGAAGAAGTTGGTCTTGACCATCGCCTGGTCGATCTTCGGGAAATCGATCGCCGGCGCGGCAGGTGGCGCCAGCTGTTTCAGGAATGCCGACAACGGCCGCGCCTGGTAGCCGGCCTGCACCTTCTGGACGTTGGGCATGTCCTTCGGATCGAAGAGCTGGGTGCGGAACAGGGCCAGCGAGAAGTCGGTGGTCGACTGGAACACCTTCTTGATGCCCGCCGGCGTCTCGCCCTTCCAGTTCGGCCCGACGACCATGTAGTCGCCGGCCTCGGGGCCGGTGGCGCGGGTGCCGATGTAGCCGAAGTTGAAGGTGTTGCCGTCGGTCAGCTGCACCGCGTAGTAGCGCTTCTTGTCCACCGCCGGCACCGACAGCACCATCGGCTCGGCGCGCAGGTCCATCCACAGCAGCGAATAGGGCGTGTCGCTGTTCGGCGTGATCACCGCCGTGTCCTGCCAGGTGAAGACGCGGGCCTCGTTGAAGATCTGGTTGAACGGTGCCTTGAACTGGCCCGAGTTCTTGTCGATGGCGAAGTCGTACATGACCGCGTAGTTCATGACGATCGGCAGGCCGTAGATGAAGCCTTCCTCGGCAATGGCCTTGACTTCGGCAATCCCGGGGCGCGCATCCTTCGCGGCGCCGGAGGCCGCACCGGCGGCCGCCGACGCGGCCTGCGTCGCCGCCTGGTTGATCGGGTCGTCCTTCTTGCCGCAGCCCGCGAGCAGCGACACGGTCAGTGCGGCGCCCAAGGCGCCGGCCATCCATCGTTGATACCTGTGGTTCATCGGATCTCCTGGTTGGGTGAGGTGGGGAATGATTGTGGACGAGAACGGGCCAGCAGTGCCCGCGCTGCTGTGGGATAGACCAGCAGCGACAACAGGGCCGCGCCGATGAGCGCCTGGGCGATCTCGGGCGCGAGGTGCCCGGATTTCAGGCCCACGCTCGTGACGACGACGACGATGCCCAGCGAAGCGACCGACGACGACAGCGCCAGCGGCGCCAGCTCATGACGCGGCAGGTCGCGCCGGTACAGCCAGGCGGGCAGGCCGCGGGCCAGCAGGAACAAGGCCAGGAACACCGGCACCAGCAGCAGGGTCTTCGACTCGCGCCCCAGCGCGGCGACATCGAAGGCGACACCGGTGCCGACGAAGAAGAAGGGCGCAAACCAGCCGAAGCAGACCGCGTCGATCTTGCGGCGAAAGTCTTCGCCATCGGGGCCGCGCGTGGCCACGCCGACGATCATGCCGGCCGCGAAGGCACCGATGGCCGCCTCGAATCCGAAGCGTTGCGACAGAAAGATCAGCGACGCCAGCAGCAACAGCGCCAGGCGCACCGGCAGCTGCGTGCTGGTGTGCATGGTGCGCGCCAGTAGCGCGATCAGCTTCGGCGGCCGCAGGCCCGTGCCCAGGCCGATGGCCAGCGCGACCAGACCCAGAAACAGCGTGAGCAAGGCGAATTCCTGCCAGGTGCTGAAGCGGCTCGACAGCACCAGGGAGGCGGCCACGATCGGGCCGACCTCGCCAATCGTGCCGGCAGCCAGCAGCATCGCCCCCAGCGGCGAGCCGAGCAGGCCGCCATCGCGCAGGATCGGCAGCAGCGTGCCCAGGCCCGTGGTCGCCAGCGCGATCACCAGCATGGGCGGCAGCGACAGGCCCGCCAGCAGATGAAACACACCCAGCGCCGCCGCGCCGATGGCCACCGAGGCCAGCCAACCGGAGACGCCCAGCGCCAGGGGACGCCCCCGGATGCGGGCGAAATCGATCTCCATGCCGGCCATGAACATCACGGCCACCATCCCGACCTCGCGCATGAACGCGAGAAACCCCTGGTCTGCCACCAGCTTGAGCGCTTGGGGACCGATGACGATACCGAGCACGACCTCGAACACCACCACCGGCACGCGGCTGCCCAGGCGCGTCTGCGCCAACAGCGGCGCAAGTACCGCGACGAGAAAGACGACAAAGATGGGGTGGTCGGCAAGCATGTCGGCGTGCGGGATGTATGTCTTTCGGCCATCGCGCGCCGATCGGGCGGCCGGCCAGCGCCGCCACCGCGTCGGCGCGGTCCGGGCCGCGACGTTTCAAGTCTATCCAGCGCCGCCTGGCACCCACCTTGCAGTTTCGGCCAAGTTGACATGCAATAACGCGTCCGGCAAAAACCGCCACCGCGCCAGTTCCATGCACCCCGTCCCATCCAAGCCTGCCGCCGCCCAGGTACCTCCAGCCCCCGGCACCGTGCGGACCGGGCCGGTCGCGGCGATTCCGGCGGTGATGAAAGAACTCGGCGTGCCGCTTGAACCCGTCTTCGAGCGAGCGGGCGTGCGCCTGTCCGATTTCGCCGACCCCGACACCTGCCTGCCGCAGCAAACCCTGGGCCACCTCGCGCACGACGTCGCCCGCCGTGCCGACTGCCCGCAGTTCGGCGTCCTGGTCGGCGGTCGCTTCAGCCTGACCGGCCTGGGCGCCATCGGCGACCTGCTGCGCCACGCCCCCACCGTTGGCAGCGCGCTGCGCGCCTTCGCGGGCAGCTACCACGTCCAGGACTCGGCCGCCACGCCGGTGCTGGTGCGCCGGCCCGGTTACGGGGTGCTGCTGGGCTATGCGACGCTGCGCCAGGACGCCACCGCGCAGCGCTACATCTACGACGCGGCGGCCGGCATCCTGTGTTGCATGCTGCGCGAGCTGTGCGGCCCCGCCTTTCACGCCCGCGCCATCGAATTTGCCTACGCGCGAGCGGCCGATCCAGGCTTCTACCGCGACTTCTTCGAATGCAAGGTGAGCTTCAACGCCAGCCTGACCGGGGTGCTCTTCGACGAGCGCTGGCTGGCGCAGCCGCTGGCCGGTTCGCGCCCGAACCGGTTTCGCGAGTTGCAGGAGCGGATCGCGCACGACGGGCATCGGCAGGGCCTTGCGTGGACGCAACGCACCGAACACGCGCTGCAGCAGCTGATGCTCGGCGGCACGGCCACGGCACCCGGGGTGGCCGCGCTGCTGCACCTGAGCGAGCGCTCCCTGCGGCGCAAGCTCGACGACGAAGGCCAGCGCTTTCGCGACCTGCTGGCGCGCCGGCGCTTCGACTACGCGCAACAACTGTTGCGCGACACCGAGCTGCCGGTGGGCGACATCGCCGCGGTGCTGCAATACCGTGACGCCAACGCGTTCTCCCGGGCGTTCCGCGCCTGGGCGGATTGCCCGCCGACCGACTGGCGGTTGAACAACGCACCGGGCCGGACGCCAAACCACTCCTGAAACCATAGCTGCCCGTGGCCTGCGGACGCCGGGATCCGGCACAAAACACTTGAAAAACAGCCCCAAAACCGCCCTGAACACCGGTTTTCACGACCTGGAAGCCTTCAGCGCGCGCCTGCTGGCCCACCGCGCCCGCCGGCTGCCCGGGCGGCATTGGGTGGTGCGCTGCGGCGTCGTGCTGCTGATCGCCGAGCGTGGCCCCGGCGCGGTCGAGGCGCCCGCCCTGCTGATGATGCGCCGTGCCGAACGCGCGGGCGACCCGTGGTCGGGCCAGGTGTCGTTTCCGGGCGGGCGGGTGCAGCCGGACGATGCCGACACCCGCGCCGCCGCGCTGCGCGAGCTGAGCGAAGAAACCGGGCTGCGGCCGGACGCATCCTTCATGCCCGTCGGCCGCCTGTCCGACCTGCTGACCCGCGAGCACGGTCGCCATCGGCCGATGGTGGTGACGCCGTATGTGTACAGGGTGCCGAGTGCCCCGGCCGTCGCGCCGAGCGCTGAGGCCGCCCGCCTGTGGTGGGAGCCACTGACTACCCTGGTCGATCCCGGGCGGCAACGCAGCCAGGTCTGGCGCGTGGCCGGCCTGCCCCTGCCCTTCCCGGCCATCGAGGTCGGTGGCGCGCGGCTGTGGGGCCTGTCGCTGATGATGGTGAAGGAACTGGTGCGCGCCGCCGGGCTGAAGCCCCGCTGAGCCGGCCGCACGCCCACCGTCAGTCCGGCGACGGGTCGGGCGCATCGAGCGCGCGCCAGGTGGGGATGCAATGCGGCGCCAGCGCGGTGACCCAGTCCGGGTCGCGCGGGACAAAGGCCAGCCCGAAGCGCGGGCTGACCACAAAGCCGGCGCGCTCGAAGGCGTCCGCATCCTGCGCCCGCACAAACGCCTGCAGCGCACGAAACGGCACCGCCAGCTCGCCCAGGTGCAGCACCGGCGCGCGCTGCGTGACCTCCTCCAGCCGGCCCGAGGCCTGGAAGCGGTACACCACGCCGCCGTAGTCGAACGCCTCCAGCGCCACGTCGTTGATCGAACGGCGCAAGGGCTGGCCCTTGCGCCGCAGCAGCTCTGCGCGCGTGGTGCTGAACAGAACGTCGTCGACCTGGACGAAAGGTGTGAGGTGCATGGCCTGCAAGGGCCTGTCCGGCTGCGCGACGCGCGCCACCGGTCGAGGCCGATTCCCCATAGCCTACAGGGTTACCGCGCCCGCGTCGGGTGGCTGCCAGAATGGACGGCGCCCCGCCATGACCCCGCTCGACCCCGTCATCCTGTTTTTCCTGTTCGGCCTGGTGGCCGGGCTGCTGCGCTCCGAGCTGAAACTGCCCGGGGCGCTGTACGAGTCCTTGACCATCTTCCTGCTGCTGGCCATCGGCCTCAAGGGCGGCCAGGGCCTGGCCACGCAGGCACTGTGGCCGCTGCTGCCGCAGATCGCGGCCGTGATCGTGCTGGGCTGCCTGCAGACGCTGCTGGCGTTTGCCGCGCTGCGCGGGCTGTTCGGCTTCGACCGGCCCAACGCAGCCGCCACCGCGGCGCACTACGGCTCGGTGAGCGTGGCCACCTTCGCCGTGGCCGCCGCCTGGTTTGCGTCGCGCGGCATCGCGGTGGAATCGCAGGCCGCGGTGCTGCTCGCGGTGATGGAGATCCCGGCCATCCTGGTCGGCATCGTGCTGGCGCGCGGCGTGGACCGCGGCACCGACTGGAAGGCCCTGGCGCACGAAGCCTTCCTCGGCAAGGGCGTGACGCTGCTGATCGGCGGCATGGCCATCGGCTGGGCCGCGGGCCCGCAAGGCCTGCAGCCCATCCAGGCCGTGTATGTCGACCTGTTCAAAGGCATCCTGGCGCTGTTCCTGCTGGAAATGGGCCTGATCGTCTCCCGCCAGGTGGGTGAGCTGCGCCGGCGCGGGCTGGCCCTGGTCGCGTTCGGCCTGGCGATGCCATTGTTGTCGGCGGGGCTGGGCCTGGGCACCGGGCGGCTGCTCGGCTTCTCGGTGGGCGGCATGGCCATGCTCGCCACGCTGGCGGCCTCGGCCTCGTACATCGCGGTGCCGGCGGCCATGCGCATCGCGGTGCCGCAGGCCAACCCGGCGGTCTCGCTGGCGGCCTCGCTGGGGGTCACCTTCCCGTTCAACATCATCGCGGGCATCCCGCTGTACCACTGGATGGCCAGCCGTCTGGCCGGAGCAACGCCATGACCCGCCTGCCGACCGAAAAACGCACCCTGCTGACCGTGTTCTGCGAAGCCTCGCTGGAGCCCCTGCTGATGCGCGACATGGACCGCATGGCGATCCGCGGCTACACGTTCTCGGACGCGCGCGGCAAAGGCAGCCGCGGCGTGCGCGATGCCAGCTGGGACGAGGCGCGCAACATCCGTGTCGAGGTCATCTGCGCCCGCGACCAGGCCGAAACCCTGCTGGCGCACCTGCAGGCGCGTTACTACGCCCATTACGCGATGGTGGCCTGCCTGTCGGAGGTGGAGGTGCTGCGGCCGGAGAAGTTCTGAGCGGGCGGACGACGGGCGAGGTCTTGTCAATGCGCGGTTGCAGAAGGCCGGACATTCAGACCTTTTTGTAGCATTCATCCCACCATGGCGCCCGTCCGGCATTCGTGATATTGTCGGCAACATCATGATCCGGGTGTTGTTGGATACCAATGTGCTGGTGGCAGGGTTGACCAGTTCCCGGGGCGCTTCGTATGCGGTGCTTCAAGCCATTGCGGCCTCGGAACTTGAAGTCGCGGCATCTGTCGCGCTGTGGTTGGAGTACGAGTCGGTGCTCAAACGCGATGAAATACGTGCCCTGCACGGCTTCAGCGCCCAGGAAATCGATGCAGTGCTCTCGGCTCTGGCCGTCTGGGTGCATCCCGTGATCTTGCACTACGTGTGGCGTCCGCAGTTGCGGGATCCGTGCGACGAGATGGTGCTGGAAGCGGCAGTCAATGGGCAGGTCCAGGCCATCGTGACGCACAACACGAAGGACTTTGCAACGATTGCACCGGGTTTCGGTGTGCGGGTGCTGACACCGGCCCAGTTACTGTTGATGATGGAGAAGCAACCATGAGTACCTTCGCATTGCGCCTGCCGGAGTCGCTGTATGCCCATGCCAAGTTGTTGGCCGAGCAGGATCAGGCTTCGCTGAATCAGTTCATCACCGTGGCTGTCGCTGAAAAGGTGTCCGCCTTGCAGACGGCGGAGTTTTTTGCCCAGCGTGCAGGCACGTCGAAGAAAGATGATCTGGCAAGGATGCTGTTGAAAGTCAAGAGTCGCGCACCCCTCGTGGGCGATGAATTTCCCAAATGAGTCTGGCTTGCCCTGTGAAAGATTCGCGCCGTGTCCAGGCCTTGGGCGATTTGCCCGGTTCAGCTGATTGCCGTCGTTCAAACCCGAGCTGATGACTTGCGGTTTTTCTGCTCTGCCGCCACTTGGACGAGGAGGTGGCGGCGCGAAGTGGACAGGCCTTGGCGCCGGCAATCACCCGCCAGGCCATCGCATGTCAACCACCACGTCGCCCGACACCGGGTCGGTGACGCCCAGCCCGCCGCCCAGGTCTTCCAGCGTGTCGCGGAAGCGATTCAGCAGGGCGATCATCTGATCCCGCGCGCCGGCGAGACGCGCCGTGTCTTCCCATTCGCCGATCACGCAGTAGGCGCGTTCACCCGTCTTCACCAGCGCGACGCGCCGCATGCCCGGAAAGTTGGCCTCCGCGTCGCGGTGTGCGTTGACAAACTCTTCCTCGCGTCCGGGTTTGACGCGGAATCTCACCACATTGAATGCCGTCATGGTCGCTCCTTGGTGAAGTTAAAGACACGTATGCCCCCGTCAGCGCGAACACCGTCGCGCGTGACGCACGAAGCCTATGCGCGCCGCCGGCATCGCGCAACCATGTCCATCGCGGCCTCGTGGGTATGGTGCGGGCGCGCGCGATGCGGTCCCGCTTCGGCGGGAACCAGTACCCGCCGCTGAGCAACCGGTTGAGCAAGGCGCTGAAGCCGCGCAGTGGCATGACAGCTTTAGGCTGGGTGCGGTCCTTCAACAGGTGAATGAACGTCATCTCGATTGCCAATTATCAAGACGTCGATTCAATTTGGAGAGCATGCTCCCCAAAGGGAGTAAGCCCTATTTGGAGGAAATCATGAAAAACCGATCCTCAGGTAAGCGCTTTGGCGCGCTTCGGCGTTCTGTTGTCGTCGCCACCACACTGGTGGCAGGTTTGGGCCTGACAGCCCTCGCACCATCCGCCGGTGCGCAGACCCTGAAAAAGATTGCCGACAGCAACAAGATCACGGTGTCGTACCGCGAGTCGTCGGTGCCGTTCAGCTACCTGATCAGTCCAACCAAGCCGGTGGGATTTGCCGTCGACCTGACCGAAGCCATCATTGACGATGTGCGCACGACGCTCAAGAAAAAAAACCTTGAAGTGGCTTACATGCCGGTGACGGGACAAACCCGCATTCCTTTGCTCGTCAATGGGACCTACGACCTGGAGTGCGGATCAACCACCAACAACTCGGCCAGGGGCAAAGAAGTGACATTTGCGATCAGTCATTTCTTTACCGGAACCCGACTCCTGGCGAAGAAATCCTCGGGCATCAAGAACTATGCCGATCTGGCAAACAAGACGGTCGCCAGCACCGCCGGAAGCACCAATGAAAAGGTGCTGCGTGCCTACAGCGCCGACAAGAACCTGAACATACAAATCGTTCTGGGCAAAGACTATGACGACGCCCTGCAGTTGGTCGAAAGTGACCGTGCAGTGGCTTTTGCAATGGACGACATTTTGTTGTTCGGTCTGAAGGCCAACTCCAAAGATCCAGCCTCACTCGAAGTCGTTGGTGACACGCTGCAAGTCGAACCGTACGGATGCATGCTGCGCAAGGATGATCCCGAGTTCAAGAAGCTCGTTGACGGCACGATCACGCGATTGATGAAGTCGGGCGAATTCAGCAGGCTGTATGCCAAATGGTTTGAAGCGCCAATTCCACCCAAAGGTGTGGTGCTCGGCATGCCCATGAGTCAACAGTTGAAAGCAAACATGACGGCGCTCAGCGACAAGCCTGCGCAATAGCCAACAGGTTTTGTCTGCAGGGCAGGGCACACGCCAGTACCAGTTCCAAAGCGACAGGGCTCGGAGCCTGCTGCCAACGAACCCCCACCGATGCGACCGGCAAATCAGTCGCAGTCGTTGAACTGTTCCGCCAGGCCTTCCCTGTCCACCTATTTCCCCGCGCCACCACCTGCAACGGCGCTGCCCGCCCCCTCATCGTCCACCGCCTTCTGCACCGCCAGGTAGAACGCCTCGCGCGCGGCGCTGGCCACGGGGTCGCGGGCGCCGCCGCCCCAGTCGGCGTTGGAGGCGATCACCAGTTTGCGTTGGGGGTCGATGAAGATGCCCTGGCCGAAGATGCCGCGCGCGGTGAAGGCGCCGCTGTCGTAGGTCCACCACTGGTAGCCGTAGCCGCGCCCCGGCTGGCCGATGGGCACGCGGGTGGTGGTGGCCTGCTCCAGCCAGCCGTCGGGCACGATGGACTTGCCGCCCACGGCCGCGCCGTTCAGGATGAACTGGCCGAAGCGCGCAAAGTCGCGTGACGCGGCCTGAATGCAGCAGCCGCTGATCTCCTGGCCTGTCTTGCTCAGGATCCAGGTGGCCTTCTGCTCCATGCCGGCGGGCACCCAGACTTTCTCCGACAGGTAGGTGGCCAGCGGCTTTTTGATGGCGCGGTTGAGCAGGATGCCCACCAGGTTGGTCTCACCGGTGCTGTAGAGCCAGCGCGTGCCGGGCGGCACCTCGCGCGGCAGCTTGCGCATGTAGCTCACCAGCGCGTCCACGCCGGGCTCGGGCTGGTGGTTGTTGAAGCGGGCCACGTCGGAGTTGGGGTCGGCGTAGTCTTCGTTCCACTTCACCCCCGAGGTCATGGTGAGCAGCTGGCGGATGCTGACGTCGTCGTAGGCGGAGCCCTTCATCTCGGGGATGTAGTCGCTGACCTTGTCGTCCATGCTCCGGATGTGGCCGTCTTTCAGCGCGGCGCCGACCAGCGTGGAGGTGATGGACTTGGCCACCGAGAAGCTGGTCCAGCGGCCGGCGGCGTCGAAGCCCAGCCCGTAGCGCTCCAGGCGGACCTTGCCGTCGTGCAGCACGATCAGCGCGGCGGCGCGCTGGCCGGCCAGGTAGGCGTCCACATCCAGCGGCAGCTTGAGCGGCGGGCCCGGCGGCAGGGCCGACGGCGTGTTGCCGGCCGGGATGTCGTGCCACTTGGCCAGCAGCGAGATGCGATCCAGCGCGCGAAACGCGGCGTCGCGCTGCGGCTGGCTCCAGAACAGCAGGTCTTTGTTGGTGGGCACCGTGGCGATCAGGCCGCGGGTTTCCTTGTCCAGGCTGAACCAGCCGGCCGTGCCGGCGATGGCGATGACGGCAATCGCGCCGAGGGCGATTTTCTTGAGTTTCATGGCATGTCTCCTGCAGGTGGCGGGCGGCGGATGCGCCCGGGCCAGCCCGTCCGGCACCGATTCTCGGGCATTCGGCCCCTGTTCCTGATCCGGGAGAGCCCTGAACCGCGCGCGATCAGGCCCGCTCCACCCGCACCGCGCAGTACTTGAGCTCCGGAATCTTGCCAAACGGGTCCAGCGCGGCGTTGGTCAGCAGGTTGGCGGCGGCTTCGGCGTAGGCGAAGGGGATGAACACCGTGCCCGGCGGGGTGCCGTCGTCCTGGCGGGCGGTCAGCACCACCTCGCCGCGGCGCGAGGCCACGCGCAGGCGCTCGCCGGGCGACACACTCAGGCGCGCCAGGTCGTCGCCGTGCAGGCTGGCGGTGGGCGCGGGCTCCAGCGCGTCGAGCACGCCGCTGCGCCGCGTCATGCTGCCGGTGTGCCAGTGCTCCAGCTGGCGGCCGGTGATCAGCACCAGGGGGTAGTCGGCGTCGGGCCGCTCGTCGGCGGGAATGATGTCGGCCGGCACCAGCTTCGCGCGCCCGTCGGGCGTCGGAAAGCGGTCGTGGAAGACGATGGGCTGGCCGGGGTCGTCCGCACTCAGGCAGGGGTAGGTGACGGCGCTGTCGCGCACGAGGCGGTCCCAGGTGATGCCGCCGATGGCGGCGTGCATGGCCTGGCGCATTTCTTCAAAAACCCGCTCGACACCGTGATACCCATCGTCATCCGGTGTATCTTTGCTATCTTCTTCGTAGCGCCAACCGAGCCCGAAGCGCTGCGCCATCTGCTGGATGATCCACAGGTCAGCGCGCGCGTCGCCGGGCGGGGCCACGGCCTGGCGGCCGAGCTGCACGGTGCGGTCGGTGTTGCTGACGGTGCCGGTCTTCTCGGGCCAGGCGCTGGCGGGCAGCACCACGTCGGCCAACCAAGCGGTTTCGGTGAGGAAGATGTCCTGCACCACGAGGTGTTCCAGGCTGGCGAGCGCGTGGCGCGCGTGGTTCAGGTCGGGGTCGCTCATGGCCGGGTTCTCGCCCATGATGTACATGCCGCGCACCTTGTGCGGGTCGGTCTGGGGCGCGAGGATCTTGTCCATGATCTCGACGACGGTGTAGCCCGGCCTTGCATCGAGCTTCATGCCCCAGAAGTTCTCGAACCAGTCGTGCGCCTCGGCATCGGTAACGCGCTGGTAGTTGGGGAACATCATCGGGATGAGCCCCGCGTCGCTGGCACCCTGCACGTTGTTCTGGCCGCGCAGCGGGTGCAGGCCGGTGCCGGGGCGGCCGATCTGCCCGGTGATGCTGGCCAGCGCGATCAGGCAGCGCACGTTGTCGGTGCCGTGCACGTGCTGGCTCACGCCCATGCCCCACAGGATGATGGCGGCCTTGGCCGTGGCGTAGGCGCGCGCCACCTCGCGGATGGTCGTGGCCGCAATGCCGCAGACCGGCGCCATGGCCTCGGGGCTGTAGCCCTGCACGTTGGCCTTCAGCGCCTCGAACTCGTCCACGCGCTCGCGGATGAAGGCCGCGTCAATCAGGCCTTCGGTGACGATCACGTGCAGCATGGCGTTGAGCAGGGCCACGTCGGCATCGGCACGGAACTGCAGCACGCTCCAGGCATGGCGGGCGATGTCGGTGCGGCGCGGGTCGGCCAGCACCAGCCGGGCGCCACGCGCCACCGCGTTCTTGATCCAGGTGGCGCCCACCGGGTGGTTGGCGGTGGGGTTGGAGCCGATGACGAAGATGAAGTCGGCATGCTCCACGTCGCGCACCGGATTGCTCACCGCGCCCGAGCCCACGCCTTCGAGCAGCGCGGCCACGCTGGAGGCATGGCACAGGCGGGTGCAGTGGTCCACGTTGTTGCTGCCGAAGCCGGTGCGAACCAGCTTCTGGAACAGGTAGGCCTCTTCGCTGCTGCCCTTGGCGGAGCCGAAGCCGGCCAGCGCCTTTTTGCCATGGGTGTCACGCAGCGCGACCAGACGGCCGGCGGCGAGGTCCAGCGCCTCGTCCCAGCTGGCTTCGCGGAAAACTTCGCTCCAGTGCAGGTCGCGGTGCAGGTGGTCGGGGTCTTTGGGCACGCCGCGCTTGCGGATCAGCGGCCGGGTCAGGCGCGCGGGGTGCTGCGCGTAGTCGAAACCGAAGCGCCCCTTGACGCATAGCCGGCCGTCGTTGGCCGGGCCGGGGCGGCCGTCCACCGCGACGATCTTTTCATCGCGCACCTTGTAGGTGATCTGGCAGCCGATGCCACAGAACGGGCAGACCGAGTCCACCGTGCGGTCCACCTTCTGCGAGCCGATCAAGGTTTTGGGCATCAGCGCGCCGGTGGGGCAGGCCTGCACACATTCGCCGCAGGCCACGCAGCTGCTGACGCCCATGGGGTCAGCCAGGTCGAACACCACCTGCGCGTGCGCGCCGCGAAACGCCAGGCCGATCACGTCGTTGCCCTGTTCCTCGCGGCAGGCGCGCTGGCAGCGGTTGCACTGGATGCAGGCGTCCAGGTTGACCGCCATCGCCGGATGGCTGAGGTCGGGCGCGGGCTGTTCGCGGCGCAGCGCGTTCAGCGCCGGGCGCGGCGAGACGCCCAGGCATGCGGCCCACGCGCTGAGTTCGCCGTGCGGGCCGGCATCCGCCGGCACCAGGGGCTGGGCTACGTCCGGGGCGGCGTTGTTCCATTTGTATCCCGCCTCGGGCAGGTCGGCCAGCAACAGCTCCAGCACCATCTGCTGGCTCTTGCGCGCGCGCGGGCTGTTGGCGTGCACTTTCTGGCCGGGCATGGGCGTGCGGCAGCAGCTGGGCGCGAGGGTGCGCTCGCCCTCGATCTCGACCACGCAGGCGCGGCAGTTGCCGTCGGGCCGCAGGCCGTCGCTGTGGCACAGGTGGGGAATCAGCACGCCGTGGCGGCGCGCGGCGGACCAGATGGTTTCGCCGGGGCGGGCCGTGACCTGTTCGGTGTCGAGCTCAAAGCTGATCGTGCCGTCGGGTGTCGGGCGGGTCATGGGCCTTCCTCCGCGCGGGTTTCGCCGATCGCGGGTTCGACGCGGCGGCCCTTGCCTCCGGGATTGGGCAGATCACCGGGCCAGGGTGCTTCACCCACCTCGTGCCGGAAGTATTTGTGCACGCAACGGATCGGATTCGGCGCCGCCTGGCCCAGGCCGCAGATCGAGGCGTCGCCCATCACCAGCGCGAGATCGTCCAGGGTGTCGGCGTCCCACACGTCGGCCTCCATGAGCCGTGCGGCCTTGGCGGTGCCCACGCGGCACGGCGTGCACTGGCCGCAGCTTTCGTCGGCGAGGAAACGCATCACGTTGAGCGCCGCGTCGCGCGCGCGATCAAACTGGCTGAGCACGATGACGGCGGCCGAACCGATAAAGCATCCGTGCGCCTGCAAGGTGTCGAAATCCAGCGGCACGTCGGCCAGGCTGGCGGGCAGGATGCCGCCGCTGGCGCCGCCGGGCAAATAGGCGTACAGCGTGTGGCCCTCGGCCATGCCGCCGCAGTATTCGTCGATCAGTTCGCGCACCGTGATGCCTGCGGGCGCGAGCTTGACGCCGGGCTGCTTCACCCGACCGCTGACGCTGAAAGACCGCAGCCCTTTGCGACCGTGGCGGCCGTGACCGGCAAACCAGTCGGGGCCTTTTTCGACGATGTCGCGCACCCAGAACAGCGTCTCGAAGTTGTGCTCCAGCGTGGGACGGCCGAACAGGCCGACCTGCGCGATGTAGGGCGGGCGCATGCGCGGTTCGCCGCGTTTGCCTTCGAGGCTTTCGATCATCGCGGACTCTTCACCGCAGACGTAGGCGCCGGCGCCGCGGCGCAGCTCGATATGCGGCAGCGGGCACGGCGGGTCGGCCATCAGCGCGGCCAGTTCGCGCTGCAGCAGGCGGCGGCAGTCGTGGTATTCGTCGCGCAGGTACAGGTACACCGCTTCGGTGCCCACCACCTGGGCGGCGATCAGCACGCCTTCGAGGAAACGGTGCGGGTCGCGCTCCAAATAGAAACGGTCCTTGAAGGTGCCGGGCTCGCCTTCGTCGATGTTGACCGCCATCAAGGCTGTGCCCCCATGCTCGCCCGCTGCACGTGGCTCGCCGGGGGCGGCGGCTTTCGAAGCCTCCTCGCGCACGATGCGCCACTTGCGCCCTGCCGGAAATCCGGCCCCACCGAGGCCGCGCAGGCCCGCATGATCCAGCGCCGCGATCACCGCTTCGGCGTCGTGCTCGCCGTTCACCACCGCCGCGGCCAGGCTGTAGCCGCCGGCTGCGCGGTAGGCCTCGTACGCTATGATTTCAATAGCTGCCGGTGGCCATTCAACGCTGGGAACAGGCTTGTTTGAATCATTTTTTTCGGCTTTTGGGCCCGTCGCAGGCCTCGAAGCGGCCTCGGCGGCGAGCTGGGCGCGCACTTCGCGCTCCACCGCCGCCACCGTGGCCCCGGCTACCGCCACCTGGCCCGCGAGCGCGGCGGGTGCCTGCTCGCAGCGGCCGATGCACGGCGCCTCGACCAGCCGCACACTGGCGCCCAGCAGCGCGGGCAGGCGCGCCAGCAGGTCGCGCGCGCCGGCCATCTCGCAGCCCAGGCCGGCGCACACGCGCACGGTGAGGGTCGGCGCGGTGGCGTTGTCCTTCAGGATCTCGAAGTGGTGGTAGAAGCTCGCTACCTCGAACACCTCCACCAGGGACAGCCGCATCTCGGCCGCCAGCGCCACCAGGTGGCGCTCGAACAAGGCGCCCATGGCGTCGTTGAGCGTGTGCAGATGCTCGATCAGCAGGTCGCGCCGGTGGCCGTCAGGGGGCGCCTCGCCGATCAGGGCGCGCACCTCGCGCAACGCGGCGGCTTCGAGCTGGCGACCCTTGAGTGTGTGGCGGGGCTTCCCGCGCGCGGCGCCGGGTGGTTGAACGGTTTGTGGTTCCATGGACGTTAGCCTAGCCGATCGAACGCCGGGTGTTAACCGGCACCCCGCGAACCGGAGCCGCTGTCGGCTGGCCCGGGATTTGCATGCCGACGCATGGTCATCGGCTTTACTTGTATAGACAGATCCAGACCGTGCATGGTGCCCGCCATCATGCATCAACACAGGGAAGAACGCCGCAGGTGCCACCGACTGGGGCACCCACTGAACGCTGAGCAGGGATTAGGGTTTATCCTGTCTATACAAGTAGGCCACTGACAACACAATCGAGCAACCAGGCATCGCGCAGCGTTTTCCTGGACGCGATTCAACCCTTTAACCGACCGGAGAATGTGATGGGCACGAAGATTTTCAAGAAAACGGCAACCCTGCTGGCAGTCAGCGCCTGCCTGGCCACGCTGGGCACAACTGCCGCTGCGCAAGAAACCAAGGTGGTCATCGGCATGTCCGGCTGGACCGGTTTCGCACCGCTGACCCTGGCCGAGAAGACCGGCCTGTTCAAGAAGCAGGGGCTGGATGTGGAAATCAAGATGATTCCCCAGAAAGACCGCCACCTGGCCCTGGCATCCAAGGCCATCCAGTGCGCCGCCACCACCGTGGAAACCCACGTGGCCTGGAACACCAACGGCGTGCCCATCGTGCAGATCGTGCAACTCGACAAATCCTACGGGGCTGACGGCCTCGCGGTGCGCAACGACATCAAGGGCTTTGCCGACCTCAAGGGCAAGACCATCGGCGTCGATGCCCCCGGCACCGCGCCCTATTTCGGCCTGGCCTGGATGCTGAGCAAGAACAACATGAGCCTCAAGGATGTGAAGACCACCACGCTGAGCCCGCAGGCCGCCGCCCAGGCTTTCGTGGCCGGGCAGAACGACGCCGCCATGACCTACGAGCCCTACCTGTCCACCGTGCGCGACAACCCCCAGGCCGGCAAGATCCTGGCCACCACGCTGGACTACCCGATGGTGATGGACACGCTGGGCTGCGCGCCCGACTGGCTCAAGGCCAACCCGAAGGCCGCGCAAGGCCTGGTCAACGCGTATTTCGACGCGCTGGCCATGATCAAGGCCGATCCGGCCAAGTCCAACGAAATCATGGGCGCTGCCGTCAAGCAAAGCGGCGAGGCGTTCGCCAAGTCGTCGTCTTTCCTGCGCTGGCAGGACAAGGCCGCCAACCAAAAGTTCTTCGCGGGCGAGCTGCAGGCCTTCATGAGGGACGCCTCGAAGATCCTGCTGGAGGCCGGCGTGATCCGCCAGCTTCCGACGGACTTCTCCGCGATGTACGACGCCAGCTTCGTCAAGTAAGCCATGAGCACGGCACCCGCCATGACCGCGCCCGCAGCGCCGACGCAGCCTCGGCGGCGGCGCTCCCTGGCTCCGCTGGAGCCGGTGAGCCCGCGCACCCGGTGGCTGCTCGGCCTGGGCTTTTTCGTGCTGTTCTTCGCCGTCTGGGGGTTCTTCACGCTGGGCGGCTTCGTGTCGCCCACCTTCCTGGCCAGCCCGGTGACCATGGCGCGCGAAGGCTGGATGCTGTTCACCCAGTTCAACTTCATCCACGACATCGGCATGACGGTGTGGCGGGTATTCGGCGGCTTCGCGCTGGCCGCCGTCATCGCGGTGCCGCTGGGCATCGCGATGGGCGCGCACAAGGGCCTGGAGGCGTTTCTGGAGCCCTTTGTCTCGTTCTGCCGCTACCTGCCGGCCTCGGCCTTCATCCCGCTGTTGATCCTGTGGGCCGGCATCGGCGAGCTGCAGAAGGTGCTGGTGATCTTCATCGGCTCGGTGTTCCAGATCCTGCTGATGGTCGCGGTGAGCGTGGGCTCGGCCCGCAAGGACCTTGTCGAAGCTGCCTACACGCTGGGCGCGCAACCGTCGGGCATCGTCAAGCGCGTGCTGATTCCGGGCGCCGCGCCCGACATCGCCGAGATCCTGCGCCTGGTGCTGGGCTGGGCCTGGACCTACGTGATCGTGGCCGAGCTGATTGGCTCGTCCTCGGGCATCGGCCACATGATCACCGACAGCCAGTCGCTGCTCAATACCGGCCAGATCATCTTCGGCATCATCGTCATCGGCCTCATCGGGCTGATCTCCGACTTTGCCTTCAAGGCGCTGAACCGCCGCCTGTTCGCCTGGAGTTCGCTATGAACGTCGCCGGGCCGTCCCAAGACGTGAACGCCCCCTTGGGGGGCAACGAGGACACGCAGTGCCGCGTGTGGGGGTACACAGCATGAACCAGCTTTCGATCCGCGGCGTCTCCCGGATTTTCACGAGCCACAAAGGGCAACAGACCACCGCGCTAACGCCGATCGATTTCGAGGTGCGCGAAAACGACTTCGTCACCATCCTCGGGCCTTCGGGCTGCGGCAAGTCCACCCTGTTGCGCATCGTCGCCGGGCTGGACCACCCGACCGCCGGCACCGTGCTGCTCGACGGGCAGAAGGTCGAAGGCCCGGGCGCCGACCGCGGCATGGTGTTCCAGAGCTACACGCTGTTTCCCTGGCTCACGATCGAACAGAACATCCGCTTCGGCCTGCGCGAGCGCGGCATGCCCGAGGCGCAGCAGAAGGAGCGCGCCGACTATTTCATCGCCAAGGTCGGGCTGCGCGGTTTCGAGCACCACTTTCCCAAGCAGCTCTCGGGCGGCATGCAGCAGCGCACCGCGATCGCGCGCGCGCTGGCCAACGACCCCAAGATCTTCCTGCTCGACGAGCCCTTCGGCGCGCTGGACAACCAGACCCGCGTGCTCATGCAGGAGCTGCTGCTGGGCATCTGGGAGTCGGCCCGCAAGACCGTGCTGTTCGTCACCCACGACATCGACGAGGCCATCTTCATGGCCAACCGGGTGGCCGTGTTCAGCGCGCGGCCGGGCCGCATCAAGGCCGAGATCAAGGTGGACTTCCCGCATCCGCGCCACTACACGATCAAGACCTCGCCCGAGTTCATGGACATCAAGGCGCGCCTGACCGAGGAAATCCGCGCCGAGTCGATGGCAGCCGATGTGCACTGAGGCCTGAACAAGCGTCGCCCATGTCCCGAACCGCCGCCCAGCCCCAAGCCCGCGCCCGCGCCACAGCGGCCGCGCACGAGAAGCCGACCGCGGACGCGGCTGGCGGCGCCGCGCTGTACCAGCAGATCAAGGATTTCGTGGCCGGCAACATCCAGGACGGCCGCTGGAAGGCGGGTGACCGCCTGCCCTCCGAGAACGACCTGGTGCAGCAGTTCGGCGTGTCGCGCATGACGGTGAACCGCGCGCTGCGCGAGCTGTTCGAACAGGGGCGCATCCGGCGCGTGGCCGGCGTCGGCAGTTTCGTGGCCGAGGACAAGCCGCAGTCGCACCTGTTGCGCATCGCCAGCCTGGCCCAGGACATCCGCTCGCGCGGGCACGACTACTCCTGCGAGGTCATCGCCGTCGAGCGGATTTCCGCGACGCTGGAAACCGCCGCCGCGCTGGGCCTGCACACCGGCGCGTCGGTGTTTCACAGCGTGTGCCTGCACAAGGAAGACGGCGTGCCGGTGCAGCTTGAAGACCGCTACGTGAACCCCGCCATGGTGCCCGGCTTTGCGCAGCAGGATTTTTCGCAGGAACAGCCCTCCGACTTCCTGGTACGCACCGTGCTGTTCGACCAGATGGAGCATGTGGTCGATGCCGTGCTGCCGAGCGTCGATCAAGCCGCCTTGCTGCAGATGGAACCGGGCCAGCCCTGCCTGCTGCTGACGCGGCGCACCTGGCAGCGCGAGGTGCCCATCACCATCGTGCGCATGTTGCATCCGGGGTCTCGCTACCGACTGGGCAGCCGCTTCCGCACCGACGGCAAGGCCCTGACCAGTTAAGGCGCCGCCCCGATCGACCTTCCTTGGTCTTCAGCTTGTCTATACAGGAACATACAAATGCCCTCATCCCCTTTCACGTTGCGACCGGGCTATGTGACGCTCGCCCAGTGGCGAGACATCTTCCGGGGTGCGGCGCCCGCCTTGGATCCGGCCTGCGCGGCCGCCGTGGCCGCTGGTGCGCTGGCCGTGGAACGCATCGTCGGCAAGGGCGAGCCTGTCTATGGCATCAACACCGGCTTCGGCAAGCTGGCCAGCGTGCGCATCCCGGCGGGGGACCTGGAAACCCTGCAACGCAACATCGTGCTGTCGCATTGCGCGGGGGTCGGTGAGGCCAGCCCGGTGGCGGTCACTCGGCTGATGATGGCGCTCAAGCTCGCCAGCCTCGCGCAGGGCGCCTCGGGCATCCGGCCCGCGACGCTGGCCCTGCTCGAAGCGATGCTGGCGCGGGGCGTCATCCCGGTGGTGCCGGCGCAGGGCTCGGTGGGCGCTTCGGGCGACCTGGCCCCCTTGTCGCACATGACGGCCGTGATGATCGGCGTCGGCGAAGCCGATACGCCGACGGGGCGCAAGCCCGCCCTCGAAGCCCTGGCCGGTGCGGGCCTGGCGCCCGTGGTGCTGGGCCCCAAGGAAGGTCTGGCCCTGCTCAACGGCACCCAGTTCTCCACCGCCAACGCGCTGGCGGGTCTGTTCGAGGCCGAGCGCCTGTTCCAGTCGGCGCTGCTCACCGGCGCGCTGGCCACCGATGCGGCCAAGGGCACCGATGCCCCGTTCGACCGCCGCATCCACACCCTGCGCAAGCACAAGGGCCAGATCGCCGCGGCCGACGCGCTGCGCGAGTTGCTGGCCGGCAGCGCCATCCGCGCCTCGCACCTCAGCGGCGACGAGCGCGTTCAAGACCCGTACTGCCTGCGCTGCCAGCCGCAGGTGATGGGTGCCTGCCTGGACCTGCTCCACCACGCGGCCAGCCTGCTGGAGACCGAAGCCAACGGCGTGTCCGACAACCCGCTGATCTTCCCTGGCCAGGACGGCCGCCCGGACGAGGCCTTGTCGGGCGGCAACTTCCACGCCGAGCCGGTGGCGTTCGCGGCCGACATGATCGCCATGGCGATCTGCGAGATCGGTTCGCTGGCCGAGCGGCGCATCGCGATGCTGGTGGACCCCGCCCTGTCGGGCCTGCCCGCGTTCCTGACGCCCAAGCCCGGCCTCAACTCGGGTTTCATGATTCCGCAGGTGACCGCCGCGGCGCTGGTGTCGGAGAACAAGCAGCGAGCCTTCCCGGCCAGCGTGGACTCCATCCCCACCTCGGCGAACCAGGAGGACCACGTCTCGATGGCCGCGCACGGTGCGCGGCGCCTGGCACCCATGGCCGACAACGCCATGGCCGTGATCGCGATCGAGTGGCTCTGCGCCACCCAGGGCTGCGATTTTCACGCCCCGCTGAAAACCAGCGCACCCCTGCAGCGGGTGAGCGCGTTGCTGCGCGCTCAGGTGCCGCACCTGTCCGACGACCGCCACCTGCAGCCCGACCTGAACGCCGCGATCCGCATGGTCCGCAACGGCGACCTGGCGGCTGCCGTGCCTGGCGTGAACCTGCCTGGCGTTGCCTGAACCCTGAACCGATTTCCAGAGGAGACTTCCATGACCACCAACCTTGATCCCCGTATCGACCCCACCCGCGTGATCCGCGCCCCGCGTGGCACCACGCTGCACTGCAAGAACTGGATCGCCGAGGCCGCCTTCCGCATGATCCAGAACAACCTCGACCCCGAGGTGGCCGAGAACCCGAAGGCGCTGGTGGTCTACGGCGGCATCGGTCGTGCCGCGCGCGACTGGGCCTGCTTCGACCAGATCCTGGCCTCGCTCAAGGACCTCAACGACGACGAGTCGCTGCTGATCCAGTCCGGCAAGCCCGTGGGTGTGTTCAAGACCCATGCAAACGCGCCGCGTGTGCTGCTCGCCAACAGCAACCTGGTGCCGAAGTGGGCCAACTGGGAGCACTTCAACGAACTCGACCGCAAGGGCCTGTTCATGTACGGCCAGATGACCGCCGGCAGCTGGATCTACATCGGCAGCCAGGGCATCGTGCAAGGCACCTTCGAGACCTTTGTCGAGGCCGGCCGCCAGCACTACAACAACGACCTTTCGGGCAGGTGGATCCTGACCGCTGGCCTGGGCGGCATGGGCGGCGCCCAGCCGCTGGCCGCGACGCTGGCCGGCGCGGTGTCGCTGAACATCGAATGCCAGCAAAGCAGCATCGACTTCCGCCTGCGCACGCGCTACGTGGACAAGCAGGCGCGCGACATCGACCACGCCCTCGAATTGATCAAGGAGCACACCGGCAAGAAAGAAGCCGTCTCGATCGCCTTGCTGGGCAATGCGGCCGAAATCCTGCCCGAGCTGGTGCGACGCGCCAAGGCGGGGGGCATCAAGCCCGACCTGGTGACCGACCAGACCTCGGCCCACGACCTCATCAACGGCTACCTGCCCGCCGGCTGGACCGTGGCGCAATGGAAGGACGCGCAGCGCGACCCGGCGCAGCATGCCCAACTCACCGCGGCGGCGGCCCGAAGCTGCGCCGTGCACGTGCAGGCCATGCTCGACTTCCAAGCCATGGGCATCCCCACGGTGGACTACGGCAACAACATCCGCCAGGTGGCGTTCGACCAGGGGGTGCAGAACGCCTTCGACTTCCCTGGCTTCGTGCCGGCATACATCCGCCCGCTGTTCTGCGAAGGCAAGGGCCCGTTCCGCTGGGTGGCCTTGTCGGGCGACCCGGAGGACATCTACAAGACCGACGCCAAGATCAAGGAGCTGTTCCCGAATAACAAGCACACCCACCGTTGGCTCGACATGGCGCGTGAGCGCATCAGCTTCCAGGGCCTGCCCGCACGCATCTGCTGGCTGGGCCTGGGCGAGCGCCACCTGGCGGGCCTGGCCTTCAACGAGATGGTGAAGAACGGCGAACTCAAGGCGCCCATCGTCATCGGCCGCGACCACCTGGACACCGGCTCGGTGGCCAGCCCGAACCGGGAGACCGAGGCCATGCGCGACGGCACCGACGCCGTGAGCGATTGGCCGCTGCTCAATGCCCTGCTCAACACCGCCGGCGGCGCGAGCTGGGTGAGCCTGCACCACGGCGGTGGCGTGGGCATGGGCTATTCGCAGCACGCCGGCATGGTCATCGTGGCCGACGGTACCGACGCGGCCGCCGAGCGGCTGGCGCGCGTGCTGGTCAACGACTGCGGCTCCGGCGTGATGCGCCATGCCGACGCCGGCTACGAACAGGCCATCGCCACGGCGAAGAAGCACGGTCTGAAGCTGCCGATGATCAAGTGAAGGAAATGCCGCCCCCACGCTCCGCCGCTTCGCGGGTCGCTGCCCCCCAAGGGGGCCCTCGCACCTTGGGGCGGCCCGGCGGTGCTCACGCCATGTTTCACCGCTTCGCCCTCGCCGACCTGACCGCCTCGCCGTGGAAGAACGGCGGCGGCAGCACGCGCGAGATCGTGTGCCGCCCGCCGGGCGCGGGCATGGACGGTTTCGACTGGCGGGTGAGCGTGGCGACCATCACCCGCTCGGGGCCGTTTTCGGTGTTCACAGGCGTGGACCGGGTGATCGTGCTGCTCGAAGGCGATGGGGTGCACCTGCGCTCGGCCGGCGGCATGGACCACCGTCTGGACCAGCCCCTGCAGCCGTTCGCCTTTTCGGGTGATGAGGCGCTGGACTGCACGCTGCTCGGTGGCGAATCACAGGACTTCAACGTGATGACCCGGCGCAGTGCCCTGCGCGCCGAGGTCGCCGTGCTGCGGGCGGCGTCGGCCCTGATCGCGACGTCGCGGGGTTTGCTGCTCGCAGCGCGGGGCCGCTGGGCCCTGTTTGCCGACGGCACGACGCAGGAACTTGCCCACGGCCATGGACTGTGGTGGGAGGGAGAGCCCCACGGCTGGGACGTCCGCCCGCTGCAAGCCAATGCGGCGCTGCTGTGGGTGCGCCTGGAGCCTTCTGGAGCCTGAATTTGATGACAAAAGTGCCTGATCCCAGCGCCAATCGGCCACAGCAAGCTACTTCTTTGATAGCGAATTTGCCGGCCGCGGACGGCGTCTGGGAACACCTGCGCCCCATGCCCGGGGCCCTGCAAAGCCCCGACGAGCCAGCCGGCGAGCTCAGCCTGGTCGTGGCCGACGGGCGGATCGCCTGGATCGGCCCCTGCCAGGCGGTGCCGGGCGCGCATGCGGGCCTGCCGCGCTTTGACGGGCGCGGCGCCCTGCTGGGCCCGGGCCTGGTGGACTGCCACACGCACCTGGTCTACGGCGGGCAGCGCGCCCACGAGTTCGCGATGCGCCTGGCCGGCGCCAGTTACGAAGAGGTGGCGCGCGCCGGCGGCGGCATCGTCTCCAGCGTGCGCGCCACGCGCGAGGCTGACGAAGACACGCTGTTCGCGCTGGCCGCGCGCCGGCTCGAAGCCCTGCTGGCCGAGGGCGTCTGCGCCATCGAGATCAAGTCGGGTTACGGCCTGGCGCTGGCGCACGAACGCAAGCAGCTGCGCGTGGCGCGGCGCCTGGGCGAGGCCTATGGGGTGACGGTCCGCACCACCTTCCTCGGCGCCCACGCGCTGCCGCCCGAATACGCGGGTCGCAGCCAGGCCTACATCGACACCGTCTGCCACGAGATGCTGCCGACCCTGGCGGCCGAGGGGCTGGTGGACGCGGTGGATGTGTTCTGCGAACGCATCGGCTTTTCGCTGGCCGAGACCGAACAGGTGTTCCGGGCCGCCCAGGCGCTGGGGCTGCCAGTCAAACTGCATGCCGAGCAGCTGTCCGACATGGGCGGCGCGGCGCTGGCAGCGCGCTTCGGCGCGCTGTCGTGCGACCACATCGAGCACCTGAACGCCGAGGGCATTGCAGCGATGAAGGCCACCGGTACCGTGGCCGTGCTGCTGCCCGGTGCGTACTACGCCTTGCGCGACACCCACCTGCCGCCGATCCAGGCGCTGCGCGAGGCCGGCGTACCCATGGCCGTGAGCACCGACCACAACCCCGGCACCTCGCCCTCGCTGAGCCTGCTGCTGATGGCCAACATGGCCTGCACGCTGTTCCGGCTGACGGTGCCCGAAGCGCTGGCGGGCATCACCCGCCACGCGGCCCGGGCCCTGGGCCTGCAGGACACGCACGGCGTGCTGGGCCCAGGGCGCCCGGCGAACTTCGTGCTGTGGGATCTCGACGACGCCGCCGAACTGGCCTACTGGTTCGGCCAGCGGCCGGCCTGCACCGTGGTGCGCCAGGGGCGGCTGGCCATCGACGGCCTCGCGGTCGCCGCCACCCGCAGGAGCGCAAATGGCTGAAGCGTCCGCCTCGAACCGCCTGTTTGCCGCCGACGCCTTGCTGCCCACCGGCTGGGCGCGCGACGTGCTGCTGGCCTGGGATGCGCAGGGCCGGCTCACCGGCGTCGTGCCAGCAAGCGCTGCGCCGGCGGGCGTGCCCCATGCCGACGGCCCCGTGATCCCCGGCCTGCCCAACCTGCACTCGCACGCCTTCCAGCGCGCCTTTGCCGGCCTGACCGAATTCCGCAGCGCGCAAGCCGACAGCTTTTGGAGCTGGCGCACGCAGATGTACCGCTTCGCCGCGCGCATCACGCCCGACCAGCTGGAAGCCATCGCCACCTGGCTGTACATCGAGATGCTCGAAGCCGGTTACACCTCGGTCTGCGAGTTCCATTACGTGCACCACGGCCTGGATGGCCGGCCCTACGCCGACGACGCCACGCTGTCCCGGTGCCTGCTGCGGGCCGCGCGGACCGCGGGCATCGGCCTGACCTTGCTGCCGGTGCTCTACCAGACCGCGGGCTTCGGCGCGACGCCTCCCACCGAGGGACAACGGCGCTTCGTCCGCCGCACTGACGATCTGCTGCGCCTGCTCGATCACCTGAAGCCGCTGTGCGACGCGCAGGGCGCGCGCCTGGGCCTGGCCCCGCATTCGCTGCGGGCCGTGCCGCCACAGGCGCTGCGCGAGGCCCTGGCCGGGCTGCACGCCCTTGACGCCACCGCGCCGGTGCACATCCACATCGCCGAGCAGACCGCCGAAGTCGACGCCTGCCTGGCCTGGAGTGGCCAGCGGCCGGTGGAGTGGTTGCTGGACCATGCGCCGGTTGATGCGCGCTGGTGCCTGGTGCACGCCACCCACCTGAGTCCGCAGGAGTGCGCCCGGGCCGCTGCCAGCGGCGCGGTGGCGGGCATCTGCCCCAGCACCGAGGCCAACCTGGGCGACGGCATCTTCGACATGCCGGCCTGGCAATCCGCAGGCGGGCGCTGGGGCCTGGGCTCCGACAGCCACGCCACCGTCAGCGCGGCCGAAGAACTGATGGTGCTCGAATACAGCCAGCGCCTGCAGACCGGCCAGCGCAACGTGCTCGCCACCGCCGGCCAGCCCGACACCGCCACGGCGATGTTGCTGGCCGCCGTGGCCGGAGGTGCACAGGCCGCCGGCCGACCTGTGGCTGGCCTGGCCGTGGGACAGCAGGCCGACTTCGTGATGCTGGATGCGCGGCACCTGGCGCTGGATGGGCTCAACGGCCCCGACGCCTTGTCGGCCCACGTGTTCGCCAGCCACCGCACGTCGGCGGTGCAGGCGGTGTGGGTGGGCGGCGAGCAACGGATCAGCGCGGGCCGTCATGGCCTGCACGGCGCTGCCGCGCAAGCCTTTGTAGCGGCGCGCCGCCAGATCCTGAACCCGGCGTCCGACTGACTCCTCCAACCCGATTGAACCGACCTGCCATGAACCCACGCCCCCCGCAAGCGCCCTTTGTGTTCCACGCCGGTACCCGGCCCCTGCTGGTCTCCATGCCACACGCCGGCACCTGGCTGCCGCCCGAGCTGGCCGGGCGGCTGACGCCGCAGGCGCGCGAGGTGCACGACACCGATTGGCACCTGGAGCGCCTGTACGAGTTTGCGGTGGACATGGGCGCCTCCATCCTGCGGGCCACCCATTCGCGCTACGTCGTAGACCTGAACCGACCGCCCGACAACGCCAACCTCTACCCGGGCCAGAACACCACCGGCCTGTGCCCTGTCGACGCGTTCGACGGCAGCCCGTTGTACCTGAACGGGCAGACCCCGGTTGACGCCGAGGTCGCCGCGCGGCGCGAAGCGGTCTGGCAGCCCTGGCATGCGCAGCTGGCGCATGAACTGGCGCGCATTCGTTCGCGACACGGCGTGGCGGTGTTGTGGGATGCGCACTCGATCCGCTCGGTCGTGCCGAGGTTCTTCGACGGGCGCCTGCCCGACTTCAACCTCGGCACTGCCGACGGCGCGAGTTGCGACCCGGCGCTGGCCGCGTCGGTGCTGGCCATCGCGCGCTCGTCGCCCGCCTACACCGCCGTGCTCAACGGGCGCTTCAAGGGCGGTCACATCACGCGCCACTACGGGCAACCGCGAACCGGCGTGCACGCGATCCAGATGGAAATGGCCCAGTGCACCTACATGCAGGAGCAGATGCCGTTCGACTACCTCCCGACGGCCGCCGAACAGATCCAGCCGCTGCTGAAGGCGATGCTGCAGGCGACGTTGGACTTTGCCGAAGCGGGCCTCGCACGAGACGCAGGCCCAGGACCACTGAACCCGCACGACCCGGGCGCTGTCTTCGATCGATAGCCCTTTGAGTCCGAGAGGAAAACACCCGCATGACCGCCGAAATGACCGATCTGATCCGCCGCATCGCCCGCCCCGAAGCCCGGGACCTGCCCGCCTACAACGCCGGGCTGTCCTCCGACGCCGTGCGCCAGCGCTTTGGGCTGGACACCATCGCACGGCTGGGCAGCAACGAGAACCCCTTCGGCCCGAGCCCGGCGGTCGGCGCCGCCCTGCGCGACATGGCCGATGCCATCGGACAGTACCCGGACGCGAACAGCACCGCCCTTCGCGCCGCGATCGCCGCACGGACCGGCGTGGAGCCGGCTGACATCGTGGTCGGCAACGGTTCGGAAAACCTGCTCGAGCTGCTGTGCCTGGCTTTCCTGTCGCCCGGCGACCGGGTGGTGACGCTGCTGCCCTCCTTCGGCCTGCACGAGATCTTCCCGCGCATGATGGGCGCGCAGGTGGACATGGTGCCGGTGACGGACAGCATGGAGTTCGACATCGATGCCTGGTGCGCCGCGCTGGGCGGTGGCGCGCGCCCGCCCCGGATGGCGATCCTCAGCAACCCGTCCAACCCGGTCGGTTGCATGCTCGACGCCGACGCTTTCGACCGCGTGGTGCGGGCCGCCCCGCCCGAGACGCTGCTCGTCATCGACGAGGCCTATTACGAATACGCGCGTTTGACGCCCGGCTTTCCGGATGTGCTGACCCGTCTGCGCGCACAGGAGCGCCCCTGGATCGTGCTACGCACCTTTTCCAAGGCCTGGGGGCTCGCGGGCCTGCGGGTGGGCTACGGCCTGGCGTCGCACGCGGAGCTGGTGCGCATGCTCGACCGCGTGCGCACACCCTTCAATGTGAACCTGGCCGCGCAGCGGGCCGCGCTGGCCGCCTGGGGCGACGCGGACCACATGGAAAAGGCCGTCCAGGAAACCGTGGCACAGCGCGAGATCCTGCGCATGCAGCTGCGCGACCTGGGTGTGGCCGTGGCGCCGTCCGCGGCCAATTTCCTGTTCGTGGATCTGCGCCGCGCCAACGGCCCGGTGGCCGAAGCCCTGCTCGCGCGCGGCATCATCGTCAAGCCCTGGAAGGAGGCGGGCTACGAACACTTCATCCGCGTCTCCGTCGGGGCGGCGGCGGACAACCGTTTGTTCGTCGCCGCCTTGGCCGATATCCTGCGCCAGGGCGCCTGAACCGCGCCGCCGGGCTCAGTAGGTTTCCAGGTGCAGCCGGCCGTCGCGCTTGAGCGCGGCGCCGATGCTGTCCCAGTTCAGGCCGGCGTTGCTGGCGATGTCGTGCAATGCGAGCACCACACCTTCTTCCATCGCCTTGAGTCCGCAGACGTAGAAATAGGCATTCGGGTCCTGCAGCAGCGGGGCGAGATCGGCGGCGCGCTCGCGCATGAGGTCCTGCACGTAGCGCTTGGGCTGGCCGGGTGTGCGCGAGAACGCGAAATGGATGTCGATGAAGTCCTTGGGCAGGTTCTGCAGCGGGCCGAAGTACGGCAGTTCTTCTTTCGTGCGGGCGCCGAAGAACAGCATCAGCTTGCCGCCCTCGAACTTGCCCGACTGGCGCAGGCGCCGGCGCCATTCGGTCATCGCGCGCATGGGTGCGCTGCCGGTGCCGGTGCAGATCATCACAATGTGGCTGCGAGGGTGGTTGGGCATCAGGAAGCTGGCGCCGAACGGGCCGATCACCTGCACCGTGTCGCCCACCTTGAGGTCGCACAGGTAGTTGGATCCGACGCCGCGCACCGCATGCCCCTGGTGGTCTTCCAGCACCCGTTTGACGGTCAGCGACAGGTTGTTGTAGCCGGGCCGCTCGCCATTGCGCGGGCTGGCCACCGAGTACTGGCGCGCATGGTGTGGGCGGCCCTGGGCGTCCGTGCCGGGCGGGATGATGCCGATGGACTGGCCTTCCAGCACCGGGAACGGCGTCTGGCCGAAGTCGAGCACGATGTGGTGGGTGTCGTAGTCCTTGCCCACTTCGGTGACGCGCACGTTGCCGGCCACCGTGGCGGCGATGGTTTTCTCGGCAGCCTTCGGGCCGTAGAGGTTGGTGTAGGGGTGCGCCGCGGACCACGGCGGCAGCGTGGCACCGAACTGCGCGGAGTTGAACGCGGTCTGACCGGTGGGATCGGGCGCGGGCGCCGGGGCCTCGGCGACGGGCTCGGCCGCCACCGTTTGCTCGCCGCCTTCGCCGGCCAGCGCGGCGAGCTCGGCGGCCGACAGTTCGGCCGGCAGCACGTCCCAGCTGTATTGGTCCGCCAGGCTGTAGGCCTTGGCGGCGGGCATTCTGCGGTAGTTGTCGATGGAGCCGGTGGGGCACGGCGAGATGCAGTCGTTGCACCAGTTGCACTTGCTCACGTCCACCACGTAGTTGCGCGAGTCGTGCGTGATCGCGCCCAACGGGCAGATCGACTCGCAGGTGTTGCAGCGGATGCAGATCTCGGGGTCAATCAGGTGCTGTTTGACGACGGCTTCGGTCATGGTGTGGTCTCACTCACTTTGTTTGGGTCCGACTGCGTATTGTGTGCTGTACCGGATCGCAGCCCTGCATCCGGATCGTGCGGCAGGGGTGCGCTGCTCCGTTCGTGTCCCCCGGCCTGCGGCCTCCTCCTTGACCTCACTGCGCAGTGCACCCCAACCACCCGATCTGGAGCGACCGTTGGCGCGCCGGGCGAACCGACTGCGGCGCAGCTGGTGGGCGTGGGCGTGTACCAGAGCGAAGTCAAGGAGGAGACCGAAGGCCAAGGCCTTCAGTTGGGGGACATGAGCGGCGGTACATGCCCACGCGCGCCAGCGGATTCAGCACCCACGCTCATCGGCGTGAGACTCAGTTGAACCGCACGTATTCGAAGTCCACCGGCTGGCGGTTGATGCCCATGACGGGCGGCGCGATCCAGTTGGCAAACTTGCCCGGCTCGACCACGCGGCCCATCAATGAACCGACGTAGGCGCGGTCTTCGTCGGTGGGCAGCCACTGCTCCACGTTCAGGTTCCATTCGTGGTCGTGCACCACGCGCCCGTCGGGCGACACCTTCACGCCGGCCAGCGTGCCGATGTTGCGGTGGAAGGCCTTGTGCGGCACCTTCAGCCGGAAGTCGATGCCCGCTTTTTCGATGATGCGGTTCCAGCGCTCGACGCCACCGACCGAGTCCTTGATGTAGTCGTCGCGCAGCACCTCGTTGAGGGCGTTGAGCATCGGGATGTCCTTCTCGACCAGCTGGCCGTCCACGACGTCCAGGATCTTGTAGGTGTTGCCCTTGAGCACATGGTCGTCGGTGCGCTTGCCTTCTTCGTAGCGGCCTTTCAGGCCCGAGCTGTAGAAGGTGGCGGCGTTGGACGACTGGTCGGCGCCGAAAAGGTCGATGGTCACCGAGAAGTGGAAGTTGATGTAGCGCTGGATCGTCGGCAGGTCGATCACACCCGCGGCGCGCAGCTTGCCCACGTCGTCGGTCTTGAGCTCGTTCATGGCCTGGACGGTGCGGCTGATCACGCGGCCCACACCCGATTCGCCCACAAACATGTGATGCGCCTCCTCGGTCAGCATGAACTTGGTGGTGCGGGCCAGCGGGTCGAAGGCGGACTCGGCCAGCGCGCACAGCTGGAACTTGCCGTCTCGGTCGGTGAAATAGGTGAACATGAAGAAGCTCAGCCAGTCGGGTGTCTTCTCGTTGAAAGCCTGCAGGATGCGGGGGTTGTCCGCGTTGCCGCTGTTGCGCTCCAGCAACGCCTCGGCTTCCTCGCGGCCGTCCTTGCCGAAGTGCTTGTGCAGCAGGTAGACCATGGCCCACAGGTGGCGGCCTTCCTCGACGTTCACCTGGAACAGGTTGCGCAGGTCGTATTGGCTGGGGCAGGTCAGGCCCAGATGGCGCTGCTGCTCCACGCTGGCCGGCTCGGTGTCGCCCTGCGTGACGATGATGCGGCGCAGGTTGGCGCGGTGTTCGCCGGGCACGTCCTGCCAGGCGGCCTCACCCATGTGGTCGCCGAAGTGGATCTTGCGGTCGGCCTCGCCCGGGTTCAGGAAGATGCCCCAGCGGTAATCGGGCATCTTGACGTGGCCGAACTGGGCCCAGCCCTGCGGGTCCACGCTGACGGCGGTGCGCAGGTAGACGTCGAAATTCTGCGAACCGTCCGGACCCATGTCCTGCCACCACTTGAGGTAGTTGGGCTGCCAGTGTTCGAGCGCGCGCTGCAGCGTGCGGTCTTCGGAGAGGTTGACGTTGTTGGGGATTTTTTCGCTGTAGTTGATGCCGGTCATGGGAGGGTCTCCAGGGTCAGGGCCGCGGTGGAATGGCATTCGGTTGCAGCGGGCTCCACCGGGAGACCCGCCGCACAACGTTTCAGAAATGAGGGCTCAGACGCGGTTCAGGTCGAACGCGGCTTTCTCGCCCTTGCCGTAAACCTTGAGCGCGCCCTTCTCGCCGACGGCGTTGGGGCGCTGGAAGATCCAGTTTTGCCAGGCCGTCAGGCGACCGAAGATGCGGGTGAGCATGTTTTCCTGCTGGGCAAAGCGCAGGTTGGCTTCCAGGCCGGTGAGCGAGTCGGGCGACATGGCCGCGCGTTGTTCCAGCTCCAGGCGGATTTCATCGGCCCAGTCGATGTCGTCCGGCGTGGCGGTGACCAGCCCCAGCTTGAGGGCGTCGGCGGGCAGGAGCGCCTTGCCGGCGGCGGCGCGGACGGCTTCCATTGGTGCGGCTTCTTCGTAGAAGCGGCGTGCCAGGCGCGACTGGCCGTTGACCATCGGCAGCAGGCCGAAGTTGAATTCGTCCAGCTGGATCGCGGCCGGGGCCCCATCGGCGGTGTCGAGCATGTAGGCGCGGTCGGCGCAGAAAGCCAGTTCGGCCAGCAGGCCGACAAAGCACGAGCCGGGCTCGATCAGCGCAAACAGGCTGCGCGAGGTCACGTCAAGACGCGCGAAGGTGCGGCGCAGCATGCCGATGGTTTCGTTGACGAACCAGTGGTCCTTGTGGGCCATCATGGCGGCATCGGCTGCCAGCACGCCGGCGGCGTCGCCGTCGGTCTTCAGGATCCAGGTGCCGATGTCCAGCTCGTTGGTGCGCATGTGCAGGATGGCGTCGTCCAGTTCACGGGCCATCTGCAGCGGCCACCAGCTGGCGCCGGCGGCCACGATGGCGCCAATGTCGGCCGGCTGGGCACCCTGGGGAGCCTTGACCGTGAACGTGGCATTGCGGCGGGCGCGGTCGATCTGCACCGTTACGTGAGCGTAGGCCAGACTGTCGGCACTCTCCTGGCGCTCCACACGCGTCAGGGTTACACCTTGCGCACCGGCCGGGCGGGTGCTGCCGGCGGCCAGCTTGTCGGCGCGCTCGCGCACGACCTGCTGGAACACCGCCGGCTTGGCAATGGCGTCCACCAGTCGCCAGTCCACGGCCTTCTGGCCGCGTACGCCCTCTTGCGAGGTGCAGAAGATGTCGGCCAGGTCGTGGCGCACATGGCGCTTGTCGGTCACGCGGGTCAGGCCGCCGGTGCCCGGCAGCACACCCAGCAACGGCACCTCGGGCAGCGAGACGGAGGACGAACGGTCGTCCACCAGCACGATGTCGTCACAGGCCAGCGCCAGCTCGTAGCCGCCGCCAGCGCAGGCGCCGTTGAGCGCGGCAACGAATTTCAGGCCGGAATGCTTGCTGGAGTCTTCGATGCCGTTGCGGGTTTCGTTGGTGAACTTGCAGAAGTTCACTTTCCAGCCGTGGCTGGACACGCCCAGCATGAAGATGTTGGCGCCGGAACAGAACACGCGGTCGCGCAGGCTGGTGACCACGACGCTGCGCACCTCCGGGTGCTCGAAGCGGATGCGCTGCAGCGCGTCATGCAGTTCGATGTCCACGCCCAGGTCGTAGCTGTTGAGCTTGAGCTTGTAGCCCGGACGGATGCCGGCGTCTTCGTCGATGGCGAGGGACAGGGTGGCCACCGCGCCGTCGAAGGCCAGCTTGATGTGGCGGTACTGGGACGGTTCGGTGCGGTAGTCAACAATGGGCGTCTGGGTCATGATGGTCTCCTGGGTGTGAAGAAGTCGGGCAATTCAACGGGCTTGAACAACAGGCCTGAAGCATTTCAGTTCCTGTTCTGGCCTCCGAAACACGAATAATAATGCATGTCTTGGCCTGTGTCAATGCATTTTTATGCATGTTCAGCGCACAGGGAGCGCCAAGGCCTCGCGAACCTGGTCGCGCAGGGCCACAAAGGCGTCGTCAACGCCGGGCCAGTCACTGGTGTTGAACGCCATGTCCGCCTTCGAATAGAAAGCCGACCGTCCGGACAGGATGCGTTTGAGGTCTTCCATGGCTTCACGACTGGCCGCCATCGGGCGCATATCCCCCTGCGCGGCCACGCGGGCCATGTGGTCCGCCGGGTCGGCCTGCAGCCAGATGGTGTAGCAGTGCGACAGCATCAGGTTGAAATTGGCGGCGTCCGACACCAGCCCGCCCGGGGTGGCGATGATGACTTCGGGGTAGATCTGGATCGCCTCTTCGAGCGCGCGGCGCTCGTAGCGGCGGTAGGCGTGGGTGCCGTAGAGGTTGTGGATTTCGCTGATGCTGCAGCCCGCAAACTGCTCGATCTCGCGGCTGAGTTCGATGAACGCATAACCCAGGTCGTCGGCGAGGCGCTGGCCCAGCGTGGACTTGCCGGCGCCGCGCAGTCCGATCAGCGCGATGCGGGCGGCACGGCTTCGGTCGCTGCCATGGCCGTCGAACAGTGCCCCCAGGGCGATGCGGGCGCGCCGCAGTTCGGGCTCGGACCTGATCTCCAGCAACTCCCGGATCAGCAGCCATTCGGGCGAGGAGGTGGTGACGTCGCCCAGCAGTTCACTGAGCGAACAGTGCAGCGCCTGCGCCACCTGCAACAGCACCAGGATCGACGCGTTGCCGGTGCCGTATTCCAGATTCGCCAGGTGGCGTTCCGACACGTCGGCAGCCAGCGCCACGGCCTTGCGCGTCATGCCGCGGCGCGAGCGCAAGGTGCGCACCCGCTCGCCCAGCGCCACCAGAAACGGATGGCGCCCAGCCTCCTCACCCTGGGCCTCTTCGATCTGCGCGGTCTCTGCACTCATTTCTTTCACTCCACCTGATTCAAAGGGTCCGATGCGTGATCACCGCTTGACATGCACTTTAATGCAGGCTATCGTAACACGCACAATAATGCATTTCAACACGGCCGTCGCGAAAGATCAATGCATGTCCGCGACCCGGTGAACGCCCGACAAACCCAGGAGACCCCAGCATGGTGAACACACCGCCGCCGCCCGCCCGATTCAATTTCGCTGCCCATTTGCTGGCCACCAACGCCGGACGGGCTGGCAAGACCGCATTCATCGACGATCAGGGCCATCTCACCTATGGCCAGCTGGATGAGCAGGTCCGTCGCTGCGCCGCCGGGCTGCGCGCGCTGGGCCTGCGCCGCGAAGACCGCGTGCTGCTGTTGATGCACGACTGCAGCGACTGGCCAGTGGCGTTCCTCGGCGCGCTTTACGCCGGCGTGGTGCCGGTGGCGGTGAACACCCTGCTGACGGCAGACGACTACGCCTTCATGCTGCGCGACAGCCGTGCGCAGGCGGCGCTGGTGTCGGCGGCCCTGCTGCCCACGCTGCAGGCGGCGCTGGCGCAGGACGGCCACGAGGTGGGGTCGATCGTGGTGTCCCGCGCTGCCGACGCGCTGCCGGGCGGCTGCACCGACTTCGGCACCCTGCTGGCTGCCCAGACGCCAGCGACCACCGCCGCCGACACCCATGCCGACGAAGCCGCGTTCTGGCTGTATTCGTCCGGCTCCACCGGCAAACCCAAGGGCACGGTACACACACAGGCCAACCTGTACTGGACCGCCGAGCTGTACGGCAAGGCGGTGTTGGGCCTGACCGAGGCCGACACGGTGTTCTCCGCCGCCAAGCTGTTCTTCGCCTACGGGCTGGGCAACGCCCTCACCTTCCCGCTGAGTGTGGGCGCCCGCGTCGTGTTGATGGCCGAGCGCCCCACGCCACAAGCCGTGTTCAAGCGGCTGGTGGAGCAGAAGCCCACGGTGTTCTATGGCGCACCCACCGGCTTTGGCGGCATGCTGGCCAGCCCGGACCTGCCCGCGCGCAATCAGGTGGCGCTGCGCCTGTGTTCATCGGCCGGCGAAGCCCTGCCCCGCGACATCGGCGAGCGCTGGACAGCGCACTTCGGCTGCGAGGTGATCGACGGCATCGGCTCCACCGAGATGCTGCATGTGTTCCTGTCCAACCGCCCGGGCGATGTGCGCTATGGCACCACTGGCAAGCCGGTGGCGGGCTATGACATCCAGCTGCGCGACGAAAACGGCACCGTCATCACCCGCCACAACGAGATCGGCGACCTCTACATCCAGGGCCCGAGCGCGGCGCTGATGTACTGGAACAACCGGGAAAAGTCGCGCGACACCTTCCAGGGCGTGTGGACCAAGAGCGGCGACAAGTACACCCGCGACCCGGACGGTTACTACACCTACGCCGGCCGCAACGACGACATGCTCAAGGTCAGCGGCATCTATGTCTCACCGTTCGAAGTGGAGGCCACGCTGGTGCAGCACCCAGCGATCCTCGAAGCGGCGGTGATCGGCCGGACCGACACGGACGGTCTCACCAAGACCAAGGCCTTCGTCGTACTCAAGGCGGGGCAGACGCTGACGGACGAGGATGTCAAGGCCTTCTGCAAGGAGCATTTGGCGCCTTACAAGTACCCCCGGTTTGTCGAATTCGTGCCCGAGCTGCCAAAAACCGCGACGGGCAAGATTCAGCGGTTCCGGTTGCGCGAACGTGAGGAAGGGCGGGGCTGAGGCTGGATTTGTAGGGCAAAACGACCTATTTCCAGCGTCGGACGGCCACGGGACGCTATGGAATCAGGAGTATTTACGTTGAGCTTGCAGGCCGGGTCTCGGCCCGGCGGCCGACTCACTTTTCTTTGCTTCGCCAAAGAAAAGTAAGCAAAAGAAAGGCGAGCCGGATGCGTCGTCCCTTCGCTGCGCTACGGGCACACTGCGTTGCTCGCGCCGGGCGGGGTCTGGCTGAACTCGCTGCGCTCGGACAACGCCAGCCCTGATCCGCCCGTCGCTGCGCGACTCACCGACGCATGACGGCAGGAATACAGGGGAGCGTTCGACCCGCATGATCACAAGATCAGGCTGCGGCGTTTTGGGTCGTTCAGGACCCGACCGGTTGCCTGTTTTGGCGTCTGGATGTGCGCCACAGCGTTCGCACGAACAGCTGAACGCCATGTCGGTCAAACTCGTTGAAGCGGGGGTATTCCGGTTTTCGCCGTTGAGGCAGGGCTGAGCAGCGCAGCCGCAGGTGGATCAGGGCTGGCGTTGTCCGAGCCCGAAGGGCGAGTTCAGCCAGCCCCCACCTGAGGCGAGCAGCGCAAGGCACCGCGAAGCGGCCCTGACGTCGGCTCGCCTTTCTTTGCCTACTTTCTTTGGCGAAGCAAAGAAAGTAGGTGCGCCGCCGGGCGCATATCCCGGCCAGCAAACCTCGAACAAACTCCTGATTTCATAGCGTCCCGTGGCCGTCCGATCACTGGAAATGCCAAGTTCGATGCAAGAAATCAGGTCAGCCTCACGTATCCTTCGAAATCCGGATCGACGGAAACTTCGACGAAAAATCCTTGGCCTTGGCCGCAACCTTGATCGCCACCTGGCGCGCCACGGTTCGGTAGATGCCGGCGACTTCGCTGTCCGGGTCGGCCACCACCGTCGGATTGCCGCTGTCGGCCTGCACACGGATCTGCATCGACAACGGCAGCGCACCGAGGTAATCCATGCCGTACTCGGCGGCCATTTTCTTGCCGCCCTCGGCACCGAAGATGTGCTCGACGTGGCCGCACTGGCTGCACACGTGCACCGCCATGTTCTCGACGATGCCCAGGATCGGCACGCCGACCTTCTCGAACATCTTGATGCCCTTGCGCGCATCGAGCAACGCGATGTCCTGCGGCGTGGTCACGATCACGGCGCCGGTCATGGGTACGCGCTGTGACAGCGTGAGCTGGATGTCGCCGGTTCCGGGCGGCATGTCGACAATCAGGTAGTCCAGGTCTTTCCAGTTGGTCTGGCGCAGCAGCTGGTCCAGCGCCTGGGTGGCCATTGGGCCGCGCCAGATCATGGCCTCGTCCTTGTCGACCAGGAAGCCGATCGACATCACCTGCACACCGTGGTTTTCCATCGGCTCCATGGTCTGGCCGTCGGTGGATTCCGGGCGGCCTTCGATGCCCATCATCATGGGTTGGCTGGGGCCATAGATGTCGGCGTCCAGCAGGCCGACGCTGGCGCCCTCGGCCGCCAGCGCCAGCGCCAGGTTCACCGCCGTCGTGCTCTTGCCGACGCCCCCTTTGCCGCTCGCGACGGCGATGATGTTCTTCACCTTCGGCAGCAAGGCCACGCCACGCTGCGCGGCATGGGCCACGATCTTCTGGGTGACGTTGGCCGATACGTTCTCCACCCCCGCCACCGACCGCGCCGCGGCGATCAGCGCCCGCCGCAATGCCGGGATCTGGCTCTTGGCCGGGTAGCCGAGCTCCACGTCGAACGACACGTCGCCACCCGCGACCTGAAGGTTCTTCAACGCCTTGGTGGTGACGAAATCGGTGCCGGTATTGGGATCGACGACGGTTTGCAGGGCTTGCAGCAGCTGTTCAGCGGTGGCCATAAGGGTACTTTCAAGGATTCGGAAAAATGGGGTGCAGTGTAGCGACAACCCATAAAATCGTGGATTCCCCTAGAAAAAACCAAGCCATGTCTGCCTTGACCCCGACGCCTGCCGCGCGCCAGCTTTTTGTCACCACCGCCTTGCCGTATGCCAACGGCAATTTCCACATCGGCCACATCATGGAATACATCCAGGCCGACATCTGGGTGCGGTTCCAGCGCATGCAGGGTCACACGGTGCATTTCGTCTGTGCCGACGACGCGCACGGCGCGCCGATCATGATCGCGGCCGAAAAGGCGGGCAAGACGCCCCAGCAGTTTGTGGCCGATATCGCCGCCGGCCGCAAGCCTTACCTGGACGGCTTTCACATCGGTTTCGACAACTGGCACTCCACCGATGGCCCGGAAAACCACGAGCTGGCCCAGGCCATCTACCGCGACCTCAAGGCCAACGGACTGATCGCCACCAAGACCATCGAGCAGTTCTTCGACCCCGAGAAGTCCATGTTTCTGCCCGACCGCTTCATCAAGGGCGAGTGCCCGAAATGTGGCGCGAAAGACCAATACGGCGACAACTGCGAGAACTGCGGCGCGGTCTATGCGCCGACGGAGCTGAAGAACCCCTACTCGGCGCTCAGCGGCGTGACACCCGAGCTGCGCCATTCCGAGCATTTCTTCTTCAAGCTCTCGGACCCGCGTTGCGTGGCTTTCCTGGAGCAATGGACGCAGGAAAGCGGCCACCTGCAGACCGAGGTCTACAACAAGATCAAGGAATGGCTGCAGCCCGCGCCGGGTGCGGATGGCGCCGCTGCGCAGGGCCTGGCCGACTGGGACATCAGCCGCGACGCCCCCTACTTCGGCATCGAGATCCCGGATGCGCCGGGCAAGTACTTCTACGTCTGGCTGGACGCGCCCATCGGCTACCTGGCCTCGCTGAAGAACCACTTCGGCAAGATCGGGCTGGACTACGACGCCTTCATGGCCGACCCGGCCACCGAGCAGTACCACTTCATCGGCAAGGACATCGTCACCTTCCACACGCTGTTCTGGCCCGCACTGCTGCATTTCAGCGGCCGCAAGACGCCCAACGCGGTGTTCGTGCACGGTTTCCTGACCATCAACGCCGAGAAGATGAGCAAGAGCCGGGGCACCGGCCTGGACCCGCTGAAGTACCTGGCCCTGGGCATGAACCCCGAGTGGCTGCGCTATTACCTGGCCGCCAAGCTCAACAGCCGCAACGAGGATGTGGAGTTCAGCCCCGAAGACTTCATGGCGCGGGTGAACGCCGACCTGGTCGGCAAGTACATCAACATCGCTTCGCGCTCGGCCGGCTTCGTCACCAAACGCTTCGGCGGCCACCTCGGTGAAGTGTCGGCCGACGGCGACGCGCTGCTGGAGCACCTGCACGACGCGCTGCCGCTCATCGCGGAGCTCTACGCCGAGCGTGAATACGGCAAGGCGCTGCGCGAGACCATGCTGCTGGCCGACCGCGTCAACGAATACGTGGACCAGAACAAACCCTGGGAACTGGCCAGGAAGGACGGGATGGAGGGCCGGCTGCACGACGTCTGCACCACCTGCCTGCAGGCCTTCCGCCTGCTGACGACCTGCCTGAAGCCGGTGCTGCCCGCGCTGGCGGCCGAGGTGGAGGCTTTCCTGCGCATCGCGCCGCTGAGCTTTGCCGGCGCCGGCACCCGCATGCCCGCCGGCCATGCGATCGGCGAGTACAAGCACCTGATGCAACGCGTCGATCCAAAGCAACTCGAGGCGCTGTTCGAGGCGCCGGCCGCGCCGGAGCCCGAAAAGACGCAACCCGGCGGCGAAGACATCGCCCCCGTGATCTCGATCGACGACTTCGTGAAGATCGACCTGCGCATCGCGCAGATCGTCGCCTGTGAGGCCGTGGAGGGTTCGACCAAACTGCTGCGCCTGACGCTGGACGTGGGCGAAGGACGAACCCGAAATGTATTCAGCGGCATTGCCAGCGCCTACAAACCCGAAGACCTGGTTGGCAAACTCACGGTGATGGTGGCCAATCTGGCGCCGCGCAAAATGAAATTCGGCGTCAGCGAGGGCATGGTGCTGGCCGCCAGCCATGCCGACGAAAAGGCGCAGCCCGGCATCTACGTGCTCAACCCGTGGCCGGGCGCGCAGCCTGGGATGCGGGTGCGCTGAGCGCCGGCGCGATCCGGATCACCCGCTGCGGCGAGCGGGCAACCTCGTCCAGAACGCCGGCCAGTCCGTCCAACAGCCGGGTTGCGTCGCCGGCGGCGTGCCCTGCCAGGCTGATCGCCACATGAAAGCGAATGGTCACCCCCGGCGGCATCCGCCTGGAATATGCCAGCCCCCGCGCCACCACCCGTGCGGCCTCCTGCATGGCCTGATCCTCGGTCAGCGTCCGCTCCAGAATCAGCACGAAGTCCCCGTCTTTCAGCCGTCCAGCGGTGTCGCCTTCGCGTGTGATCAAGGCCAGGCAGGAGGCCGCGTGCAGCGTGGCGCCGGCCATCACCTGGATGCCGTGTTCGTCAAAGACCTGGCGCAAGTTGCCCACCCGAACCCGCATCACGCAGGCCGTTCCGGGCTGGAGCGCCAGGCGATGCACCAGGTGGTCGACGCGCTCGCGCGTGACCCGGTCGTTGGCCAGTCCGGTGACCGCGTCCCGGGTCTGGAGCGCCGCACGCCGCACCAGCCCGTCGCGCCGGTCGCGGCTGCGCAGGTACAAACCGATCATCAGCAGGGGAATCTCCAGCGCCGCGCCCAGTTGCGCGCCGTATTGGGTCACCACGTTCATCGGCACCACACCCAGGTTGCGCATCGCCGTAAAGACCGCGCCGCTGAACAAGGCCGAAACGCCCGCCACCAACCACCAACCGTGTACCGATCGGACCCGGGCATGCCAGACCAGTGTGCCCAGCAACAGCGGGATGCCGGCCAGAAAATAGTAGTTGGCCAGGCGAAACATGGGGTCGCGCCCTATCGTGGCGAACAGGACCGCGAACAGCAGCCCCACGCCCGCATAGGCCCACAGCAGCCAGCCCAGCCAGGGGCGCGGCGGCGGCGACACCACCGTGCGCACGAACCAGGCCAGCGCAGCCAGGCTGAACATCGGCAGCACCGTGGCCGACAGGTCGTTCCAGCGCGGATGGTCCGGCCAGAAAAACAGGCCCGCCACGCCGGTCAATGTGCTCTGGGTCAGCGCCAGCACCAGCACATGGAAGGCATAGACAGCGTGAACCGGTTCGCGCAAGGTGTATGCATTGAAGGTCGACAGCACCACCACGAGCGCGACCAAGCCCAGGTACATGCCCAGCAGCAACACCAGCCGCTGGTGACGGGCTTCGAACGCCGTGCGCTCCTCGATGCGCCAGGGAAACGTCACCGGATGCGAGTTCTGTGCGCGCAACAGCAGATACCCCTGCGCATAGCCGGTCCCTTCGACCGGCATGGCGGGAAACAGGTGCGGAATGGCCCAGGACGCCACCGGGAGTTCATCGCCCGAGGCCAGCAACTGCCAGTTCGCACCGGTGGAACCGGGCTGGTACAGGCGCAAGGAGTTCAGGCCCGGGTAGGGAATCAGCAGCACCGAGGGCGACACCGTGCCCGGCGGCACCTGCAGCATGAACCACAGGGCGCTGACCGCGTCCGTCGGGTAGAACTCGTTCTCCGAGTAGGCCTGCCCCTGGCCCGCGCGCAATCGTTCGAGCGCGTCGTCCGGCCCCATGTCACCCGTCGGATCGACCAGCACCCGCCCGCTTGGCAACACGCCCGGCACCAGCGACGCGGCGCCGACCGGCCCGGCCAGACCCGCCAGCATCGTGAGCAGCACCAGACACCAACGCAGGATGTTCACGCCCGATCGCCTTCTTTCCTGTTTCCGGGCACTGTAACAGCCCCCAACCCGGTGTCCGGAGCCCATCTCTGACCACGCGTCCCAGCGGCGGCCGCGAGGTCGGCCTGGCCCGGGCGCAAAATAGCCTCTTTTTGCAGGCGGTGCTGCACGGCCTCGTTTTTTTTCCATGATTGACTTCAAACCCCGCCTGCTCACCTCAATGCGGGGCTACTCCAAAGACCGATTCACCCGCGACGTGGCTGCGGGCCTGACTGTGGGCGTGGTGGCGCTGCCGCTGGCCATGGCCTTCGCGATCGCCTCCGGGCTCAAACCCGAAGCGGGCCTCTTCACGGCCATCATTGCCGGCTTCCTGATCTCGCTGCTGGGTGGCAGCCCGGTGCAGATCGGCGGACCGGCGGGCGCCTTCATCGTCATCGTCTACGGCATCGTCGAGCGTTTCGGCTTGGGCAATCTGATCATCGCCACCGCGATGTCGGGTGTGCTGCTGTTCCTGATGGGATTGTTCAAGCTCGGCACCCTGATCCGGTTCATCCCGATCGCCGTGGTGATCGGCTTCACCAACGGCATCGCGGTGCTGATCGCGCTGTCGCAGGTCAAGGACTTCATGGGGCTGCGGGTTGCCGCCATGCCGGCGGATTTTTTCGGGATGCTGTCCACGCTGGGCGCGACCTTGCACACGGTGAACCCGGTGGCGCTGGGGATTGCGCTGTGCTCGCTGGCCATCATCATCATCTGGCAGTTTTTCATGCCCAAGCTCGGCAGTGGCATCCAGTTTGCCGGCAAGCTCACGCCGATTCCGGGGTCGATCGTCGCGCTGGTGGCCGCGACGCTGGCCGTCTGGCTGCTGAAGCTGCCGGTGGACACGATCGGCAGCCGCTTCGGCGGTATTCCGTCCGGCCTGCCTTCGTTCGCCTGGCCGGCATTCAGCTGGGAGTCCGGGAAATTCCTGCTGATCCCCACGCTGACACTTGCGCTGCTGGGCGCCATCGAATCCTTGCTGTGCGCGCGCGTGGCCGACGGCATGATCGGCGAGCGTCACGACCCCAACCAGGAACTCATGGCCCAGGGCATCGCCAATTTCGTGACGCCGTTCTTCGGGGGCATGCCGGCCACGGGCACCATTGCGCGCACCGTGACCAACATCAAGAGTGGCGCCTCCAGTCCGCTCGCCGGCATGGTGCACGCCGCCACGCTGCTGGTCGTGATCCTGGTGGCGGCGCCGCTGGCATCGCACGTGCCGCTGGCCGCGCTGGCCGCCATCCTGATGTTCGTGGCATGGAACATGGGCGAATGGCGCGAGTTCGTGCACTTGCGCCAGTACCGCATGCCCTACCGCATCACCCTGCTGGCGGTGTTCCTGCTGACCGTGGTGTTCGATCTGACGGTGGCAGTCGAAGTGGGTTTGATCGCCGCCTGCGTCACCTTCATCTACCGCATCTCCAGCCTCTCGCGCAGCGAGGCGGTCACAGCGGCAGACCAGCCCGTCCTGTCCGGCCAGGACGGTCGCGTCGAGGCGCACCGCCTGTATGGTGCGCTGTTCTTCGGCGCGGTCAAGCTGGTCGAGGCGCTGGAAGACCGTCTGCCCCGGCACGCGCTCGTGATCGACCTGAAGAACCTGATCTATGTGGATTCGTCCGGCGCCGACAGCTTGATGAGCCTTCAACGAGCCTGCAGCAAGCACGGGGTGCGCCTCATCGCCTGCGGGTTGGCGCACCAGCCCCTGGACATGCTGCGGCGCTGCGGATTCACCGACACCTTGGGCGAAGCCAACCAATGCCCGGATCTCGCAAGCGGACTTGCCGCGGCGCTGGCCGACGGCGACGGCTGACCGTCAGCGCCCGCCCCGGTGCTCGTTGGCCTCGGGATCGGGCAAGGACGCGGTGCGTATCACCCGGTCGTCCGCTCCGAAAACCACGCTGAACACCATCGCCGTGTTGGGCCCGTCGAGGTAGCGCCAGTCGACGTGGGTTTCGCGCGTCAGGGCAAAAGGGGTGGTCCGGGCGGGCCGACCCAGCAGGCGGCGCACCTGCGCGGCCGTCATGCCGGGCTGGATTTTGGCGAAGTTGGCCGGGTTCAGCACCTGGCGCAACGCTGTCATGCGACCGTCCGGCCCCACGGTGATCTGGTAGTTGCGCTGCCCGGCCGGCTGCCGGTTGTATTCGAAGACCCGGCTGCCGTCGGGCTCGTCCCAGACCGTCTCGGGTGCGCCGAACCGGGCCCGCACATCGGCCTCGGAGGCCACGCCTTCTTCGAGTTCGGCGATGCGCTGGTTGTCGCAGCCGATCAGGGCCAGCAGCATGCCGAGCGCCACCAAGGCTTTCCGAACCGTTCTTGGTCTGCCATTCATTCCCGGTGATCCCCGTTAAAATGCGGCCTCCCAGCGACCTCGCGGGAATCCGCCACAAAGGCCACAGTTTATGTCCCTGATTCGTCTTTTTCGCCGCCCCGACTACCAATCCGAGTTCACCCAGTTCCTGACGGACCTGCGAGGACAGAAGCCGGACCTGCTCCAGCAGCAGATCGACGGCCGCAGCCTGCTGTGGGACCGCAAGCAGGACCGCGAAGCCCAGGCCGAATACAGTGAAGCCCGGGTGCCGCAATCGCCCTACGTCTACCAGACGCACAACTGATTTCGATCGTTTCAGGCCTTTCCCCAGCGTCGGCCGGCCATCGTCAGCTATTATTTCCATAGCGACCCATGACTGAATCGACCGACGCGGCCACCGCAGAACTGGCCGAAGATACAGCCGGGCTGCCCATGCCCGATGTCGTCGACCACGTGGCCGTGGCGCGGTTGTACGGCGAGCCCCTGTTTGCGCTGCCGAACGACCTGTACATCCCGCCGGACGCGCTCGAAGTCTTCCTGGAGGCCTTCGAAGGCCCGCTGGACCTGCTGCTGTACCTGATCCGCAAGCAGAACTTCAACATTCTCGACATCCCGATGGCGGCGGTGACGCGCCAGTACCTGAGCTACGTCGAGGAAATCCGCAGCCGCAATCTCGAACTGGCCGCCGAATACCTGCTGATGGCGGCCATGCTGATCGAGATCAAGTCTCGCATGCTGCTGCCCCCGCGCAAGACCGCCGAGGGCAAGGAACCCGAAGACCCGCGCGCCGAACTGGTGCGCCGCCTGCTGGAATACGAACAGATCAAACTGGGCGCCGCGTTGCTCCAGGCAATGCCCCAGGCCGGGCGCGACTTCATCCGGGCCCAGGTGCACATCGAACAATCGCTGCACCCGCGTTTCCCGGACGTCCAGGTGGCCGATCTTCAGGATGCCTGGCGCGACATGCTTCAACGCGCACGGCTGGTCCAGCACCACAAGATCAGCCGCGAGGAACTCAGCGTGCGCGAGCACATGAGCCTGGTGCTGCGCAAGTTGCAGGGGCGCCGATTCGTGGAATTCGAAGCCCTGTTCGACCCGGCGCGGGGCGTGGCCGTGCTGGTGGTGACCTTCATCGCCCTGCTCGAACTGGCCAAGGAGACCTTGATCGAGGTCACCCAGGCCGAGGCTTTCGCGCCGATCTACGTGCGCCTGGCCTACACGCCGACCTGATGCCGGTTGGGTGGCTAACCAGGCGAGAACACCTCGCCCTTGGGTTCGCGCCCCATCAGGGCCGCCACCGCCACCGCCGGTTCCAGCCGCCCGTCCAGCAGCGCCACCACCGCTTCGCCGATCGGCATCTCCACGCCCAGGGCCTTCGCGCGCTGCACCACCGTGCGTGCGCTGTACACCCCTTCGGCGACGTGCCCGAGCGAATCCACCGCCTGCTGCAGGCTCAGGCCTTGCGCCAGCAACTGGCCCACACGCCGATTGCGGCTGAGGTCGCCGGTGGCCGTGAGCACCAGGTCGCCCAGGCCCGACAGGCCCATGAAGGTTTCGGCCCGCGCGCCCAGCGCCAGCCCGAGCCGCGTCATTTCGGCCAGCCCCCGGGTGATCAGCGCGGCCCGCGCATTCAGCCCCAGGTTCAGGCCGTCGCACAGGCCGGTGGCGATGGCCAGCACGTTTTTTACCGCGCCGCCCACCTCGACCCCCGGCACGTCGTCGCTGGCATAGACGCGCAGCGTCGAGCAGTGGAAGGCCCGTACGAGCGCCTCGCGCACCGACGCATGCTCGCTGGCGGCCACCAGTGCCGTCGGCTGGGCGCGCGCGACCTCCAGCGCAAAACTCGGGCCACTGAGCACGCCAGCCCACAACCGCGGCGCGACCGTTGCCCGGATTTCGTGGCCGAGCAGGCCGGTGACGGACCCGGAGCCATCGGCCCTGGGCGCCTCGAAGCCCTTGCACAACCAGGCGACTGCAGCCTGGCAATCCTGGAGCGCGACGAGCGTCTCGCGCAAACCGGCCATCGGGGTGGCGATGATGATCAGATCGGCCCCGCTGGCCGTCAGATCCGCAGCCTGCGCGCCACGCACAGCCAGGGCCGGCGGCAGCGGGATGCCCGGCAGGTAGCGGGCGTTTTCACGCCCGGCCTGCATGGCCGATGCCTGGGCCGGATCCCGCGCCCAGAGTTCAACCCGATGCCCGCCTGCATGACGGGCGGCGCTGACGGCCAGCGCCGTGCCCCAGGCACCCGCCCCGAACACAATGATTTTCATAGCGCCTGGTGGCCGTCTGACGCCCGGAAACGGCCGATTTGATCAGGAATACTGGGGCGACGCGGCCGCCGCCTGGGCCTGTTGCTGCTCGTACATGGCCTGGAAGTTGATTTCGGCCAGGTGCACCGGCGGGAAGCCGCCGCGCGTGATCAGGTCGGCCACGTTGCCGCGCAGGTAGGGGTAGACGATCTGCGGGCAGGCGATGCCCATGATCGGACCCATCTGTTCTTCGTGCAGGTTGCGGATTTCAAAAATGCCGGCCTGCCTGCATTCGACCAGGAACACCGTGCGGTCCTTGATCTTGGTCTGCACCGTGGCGGTCACGCAGACTTCGAACACGCCCTCGGCCACCGGCGTGGCTTCGACGCCCAACTGGATGTCCACGTTGGGCTGTTCCTGTTCCAGCAGGATGGCGGGCGAATTGGGCTGCTCCAGCGATGCTTCTTTCAGGTAAACACGCTGGATCTGGAACACGGGGTCTTGGTCGGCCATGGAGTTTCTCGATTGGAGGGGAGAGGGGAAAACGGAACCACCCCGCTGCGGCACACAGCCGCGAGGATGGGATGAAGGAGCTGGATTATCTCAGGTGCGCGCGGGCCAACCCCAGCATCGCACCGGCGCGTTCAACCGCCTTGGAGCAGTGGCGTCAAGCCGCCGCTGCGGTCCAGGGCCACCAGGTCGTCATGCCCGCCCACGTGGGTGCTGCCGATGAAAATTTGCGGCACGGTGCGCCGGCCGGTGATCTCCATCATGCGGACCCGCTCGTCGGGACGAAGGTCAACCCGGATTTCCTCGATCTGCTCGACGCCCTTGGTTTTCAGGATCTGCTTGGCCCGAATGCAATACGGGCAGACCGCGGTGGTGTACATCTTCACAGCTTGCATCGAGTGCTCCCGGTTCAGGCCTTTTCGATCGGCAGGTTGGCCTCGCGCCAGGCGCGCATGCCACCGGCCAGCGACAGCGCCTGCTCGTAGCCGAGTTTCTTCGCGATCGAAACCGCCCGCCCGGAGCGTGCGCCGGACGCGCACACCAGGATCACGGGCGTGGCCTTGTTCTTGACCAGGCCGGGCAGCTTCTGTTCCAGCTCGCCCAGCGGCGCGTGGCGGGCCCCCGCCACGTGGCCGCCTGCATACTCGGCCGCCTCGCAGACATCCACCACCACGGCTTTTTCGCGGTTCATCAGCTGCACCGCCGCGCTTGCGGTCACCGTCCCGGCGCCACCGCCACCACTGATCACCGGCCAGGCCAGCATGGTGGCCGAAATCAGGGCCACCGCGATCAACATCCAGTTGTCCATCAAAAACTTCACGTCACACCTTTCGTCAACGGCCACAGGCCACCCCGGATTCTAAAATGGAGGGTTCATTCCATCCCCCTTGCTCCGACAGAGCCCCTTCGCACCATGTACAAACTCGTCCTCATCCGCCACGGTGAATCCACCTGGAACCTTGAAAACCGCTTCACCGGCTGGACCGACGTCGACCTGACGCCCACCGGCGTCTCGCAGGCCATGTCGGCCGGCAAGCTGCTCAAGGCCGAGGGCTACGCGTTCGACCTGGCCTACACCAGCGTCCTGAAACGCGCGATCCACACCCTCTGGTACGCCCTCGATGAGATGGATTGCACCTGGTTGCCCGTTGTGAAGAGCTGGCGCCTGAACGAGCGTCATTACGGCGCCCTGCAAGGCCTCAACAAGGCCGACATGGCCCGCCAGTACGGCGACGCGCAGGTGCTGGTCTGGCGCCGCAGCTACGACACGCCGCCGCCGGCGCTGGAGCCCACCGACCCGAGATGCGAGCGGGGCGACCGCCGCTACGCGGGTCTGGACCCGGCCGACGTTCCGCTGACCGAATGCCTGAAGGACACCGTGGCGCGTGTGCTGCCGTTCTGGAACGAGTCGATGGCGCCAGCGATCAAGGCCGGCAAGCGCGTGGTGGTGGCGGCGCACGGCAACTCGATCCGGGCCCTGGTCAAGTACCTCGACGGCATCGCCGACGCCGACATCGTCGGCCTGAACATCCCCAACGGCATTCCGCTCGTGTACGAACTGGACGAAAACCTGAAACCGATCCGCAGCTACTACCTTGGGGACGCGGAAGCCGCCGCCAAGGCCGCGGCAGCCGTGGCCAGCCAGGGCAAGGCCTGAGCGGACTTGCCATCAGGTCCGGGTTCCAAAGGTTTTCACGGAACCCGGCGGGCTGGATCCGCTCCAAGCCTGTATATTTCCCTCAAGGGGTGCCGAAACATGGGTCAAAAACTGAAGATCGCGGGCTGGATTTCGGTGGGCGCGCTGGCCGGCGCGCTCACTACCGTGTCGCTGCAGACGGTGGCGCGCGGCGGGCTGGCGCCCTTGCCACTGGAAGAGCTGCAACAGCTCGCAGCCGTCTTCGGCATGATCAAGAGCGACTATGTCGAACCGGTGGATGAAAAAAAGCTGATCACCGAAGCGATCGCCGGCATGGTTGCCAGCCTGGATCCGCACTCCCAGTACTTCGACAAGAAGTCGTACAAGGAATTCCGTGAGGGCACGTCCGGGCGCTTCGTCGGCGTGGGCATCGAGATCACGCAGGAAGACGGGCTGGTCAAGGTGGTGTCGCCGATCGAAGGTTCGCCGGCCGATCGCGGCGGGCTCAAGACCGGTGATCTGATCACCCGCATCGACAACACCGCCGTGAAGGGTCTGACGCTGAACGAGGCGGTCAAGCGGATGCGCGGCGAACCCAACACCAAGGTGGTTCTGACGATCTTCCGCAAGGACGAGAACCGCAGCTTCCCGGTCACCATCATCCGCGAGGAAATCAAGACCCAGTCGGTCAAGACCAAGATGGTCGAGCCGGGTTTCGCCTGGGTCCGCCTGTCACAGTTCCAGGACCGCACCGTGGAAGACTTCGTGCGCAAGGTCGACGAGCTTTACAAACAGGACCCCAAGCTCAAGGGCATGGTGCTGGACCTGCGCAACGATCCCGGCGGCTTGCTGGACGCCGCCATCGCCATCTCGGCGGCCTTTCTGCCGGACAACGTCACCGTGGTCTCCACCAGCGGCCAGCTGGCCGAAAGCAAGTCCGTCTACAAGGCCTCGCCCGAGTTCTACACCCGCCGCGGCGCCGATCCGCTGCGCCGCCTGCCGGAGAGCACCCGCGCCGCGCTGCGCACCGTGCCGCTGGTGGTGCTGGTCAACGAAGGATCTGCCTCGGCCAGCGAGATCGTCGCCGGCGCCATCCAGGACCACAAGCGCGGCATCGTCATGGGCAGCCAGACCTTCGGCAAGGGCTCGGTCCAGACCGTGCGCCCCCTGGGCCCCGACACCGGCCTGAAGATCACCACGGCCCGCTACTACACGCCCAGCGGCAAGACGATCCAGGCCAAGGGCATCGTGCCCGACGTGATGGTTGATGACACCGCCGAGGGCAGCCCGTTTGCCGCGTTGCGCACCCGCGAAGCCGACCTCGACAAACACCTGGGCAACGGCATCGACAAGGAACAGGCCGATCCGAAGAAGGAGCAGGCCCGCGAAGATGCCCTCAAGAAGCTCGAAGAACAGGCGAAAAAGCCGCCGGCCGAGCGCAAGTTGCCGGAGTTCGGCACCGACAAGGACTTCCAGCTGACCCAGGCGCTGAACCGCCTCAAGGGCCAGCCGGTGCAGGTCAGCAAGACGCTGGTCGAGCGCAAGGAAGCGCCCAAGGAAAACTGATCCGCGTCGGCGCCTGAACCGGCGCCGGCCCTCGGTGCCCCATGCACGACGAACAGCTGCTGCGCTATTCCCGTCACATCCTGCTCAACGAGTTGGGCGTGGAAGGACAGGAACGCTTGCTGCGATCGCGCGCGTTGGTGATCGGCGCGGGCGGACTCGGCTCGCCGGTGGCGCTGTACCTGGGCAGCGCCGGTGTCGGCCATATCACGCTGGTGGACCACGACCACGTTGACGCGACCAACCTGCAGCGCCAGATCGCGCACACCATGGCACGCGTCGGCGAACCCAAGGCGCACTCCGCGCGCGACGCGATCGCCGAGATCAATCCCGACGTGCAAGTCACGCCGGTGCTGCAGCGCGCCGACGCGGCGCTTCTGAACACGCTGGTACCCCAGGTTGACGTGGTACTGGACTGCACCGACAACTTCGCCACCCGCCACGCGGTGAACCGGGCCTGCGTGGCGCACCGCAGGCCGCTGGTCTCGGGCGCGGCCATCCGCTTCGACGGCCAGATCTCGGTGTACGACAGCCGCAGCGGCGATTCGCCTTGCTATGCCTGTGTCTTTCCGGAAGCCGTCGCGTTCGAAGAAACCCGGTGCGCGACGATGGGCGTCTTCGCGCCCCTGGTCGGGATCATCGGCACCTTGCAAGCCGCCGAGGCGATCAAGCTGTTGTGTGGGATCGGCACCTCGCTGGCCGGCCGCCTGCTGATGCTGGACGGGCGCGGCATGGAATTCACCGAGGTGCGCATCGCCCGCCAGCCCCACTGCGCGGTCTGCGGCACTGCGGCATCCGGCACCTGAATCAGCGCGCCGGGATCGGGCAGGGCCCGTTGCGCCGGCGGAAGTCGCGTGGCGGTTCCGCCCGCGCGTCGGCAAAGAGCCCGCGCCGTGCCAGGCGCGCCTGCGCTTCCTCGGCCGCATACGGACCGGCCGACCGACGCCATCGGTACGACCAGGCCTGTCCCTCGCCCACCAGCTGTGCGCCGAGGTCCCGACCGTCGATCAACACGCGCGCGATTTCGCGGTCAATGTCGTCGCGGCGCCGGACCCGCACCTGAACCGGGCGATGGAGCGAAGCCTGTTCGAGTGCCCGCCGCGAGGCCAAACCCCCTTGCTGGCAGATCTCGGGGGCGTCGATTCCATCCAGGCGCAGTTTGCGCGGCGCACCGCCGCTGTCGGGCAACACCCACAGGGTGTCTCCGTCGGAGACATGGGTGACCACACCCGTGAACAACTTCGCCGCCTGGGCGTTGACGGCAGGAAGCAATATTGCCGTCGCGATCGCAGTGGCCGACAAGGCCTGCCGCCACCGGACCAGCGTGCCTGGCGCAGCGGCGAGCCGTGAAAAACCGGCGGCCATCAGGGAAAGTCCGAGGATTCGCTGCATCGTCCACGCGATTGTCCCTGCAATACTGTGCGCTCCGATCGATTCCGTTCACTGACAAAGGTTGAAACCATGAGAAGACGCTCCACCCTCCTCGGCGCCGCGCTGACCGGCCTGATCGCGTTCGCCCCGCTCGCAGCCCCTGCCCAGGCGCTCGAAGCGCCGCTGCGCATCGTCGTGGGCTTCGCCGCAGGCGGCTCCAGTGATCGGGTGGCCCGTATCGTGGGCGAGAAGCTGCAGAGCAAACTGGGCATCCCGGTGGTGGTCGAAAACAAGACCGGAGCCGGCGGCCGCCTCGCAGCGCAGCAGGTCAAGGCGACGCCCGCCGGCCAGAGCGTCCTGATGCTGGCCAACCCGGCGGTCATGGTGGTGGCACCGCTGGTGTTCAAGGACAACGGCTACGACGCCGAACGGGACTTCACCCCCGTTTCCCAGGTCAACGACTACGAATTCGGTCTGGCGGTGGCCACCGCCGTGCCGGTTCGTGAGCTGTCGCACCTGCTCGCCTGGCTGCGCAGCAACCCCGAAAAGGCCAACTTCGGCGTTCCGGCAACCGGCAGTCTGCCGCATTTTTTTGCGCTGATGACCGCCGAAAAGGCCGGCGTGCAGGCCCAGGTGGTGGGCTACCGCGGCTCCGCGCCCCTGTTGACCGACCTGATCGGTGGTCAGGTCCCGGTGGCCTTCGACACACTGGACACCCTGCTGCCGCAGGCCGAAGCCGGCAAGCTGCGCATCCTCGCCAGCTCGGGCGCCAGGCGTTCGCCGTGGAGCCCGGCGGTGCCAACCTTCAAGGAAGCCGGCCTGAACCTGTCGGCCACCGGCTGGAACACCTTTTTTGCCCCCGCGAGCATGCCCAAAGACAAGGTCGAGCGGCTGGCCACGGCCATCCGCGACGTGATGCAGGACCCCGACACCCAGCGCAAGTTCACCGAAGCGAAGATGACGCCGGTGGTCAGCACGCAGGCCCAGACCGTGGCCATGCTCAAGGCTTACCGCGCCCAGTGGGCGCCCGTGGTGCAGAAATCGGGCTACCAGCCCTGATCCGGTGATGACGGTACGCCCGAACATCGTCTACATCGTCGCCGACGACCTGGGCTTCGCCGACCTGGGCTGCTATGGGGGACGCGACGCCACCTTCGGGCCGGTCTCGCCCGTGCTCGACGCCCTGGCGGCCAACGGCCTCAAACTGACCCAGGGCTATGCCAACTCGCCGGTGTGTTCACCCACGCGCTTTGCGCTGATGACCGCGCGCTACCAGTACCGGCTGCGCGGCGCCGCCGAGGAGCCGATCAACAGCAAGAGCCGCGGCAGCACCACGCTGGGCCTGCCGCCCGAGCACCCCACCCTGCCGTCGTTGCTGCGCGCCAGCGGCTACCGCACGGCACTGATCGGCAAGTGGCACCTGGGGTACCCGCCGTCCTTCGGGCCGCTTCGCTCGGGCTACGAAGAGTTCTTCGGCCCCATGGCCGGCGGCGTGGACTACTTCACCCACTGCGACTCGCGCGGCCGGCATGACCTGTGGTTCGGCGAGGAGGAACGCGCCGACGAGGGCTACCTGACCGACCTGCTCTCGCGCCGCGCGGTGGACTACATCGACCGCATGGCCAATGGCGCCAACGACGGCAGGCCCTTCTTCCTGAGCCTGCACTACACCGCGCCGCACTGGCCCTGGGAGACGCGCGACGACGAGGCCCTGGCGCGGGAGGTGAAGGACAACCTGTTTCACCTGCATGGCGGCAACATCCACACCTACCGCCGCATGATCCACCACATGGACGAAGGCATCGGGCAGGTGATGGCGGCGCTCAAACGACACGCGCTGGCCGACAACACCCTGGTCGTCTTCACCAGCGACAACGGCGGTGAGCGTTTCTCGGACAACTGGCCGCTGGTGGGCGGCAAGATGGACCTGACCGAAGGCGGCATCCGCGTGCCCTGGATCGCGCACTGGCCGGCCGTCATCGCGCCGGGGCGCACCAGCGCCCAGGCCTGCATGACAATGGACTGGAGCGCCACGATGCTCGATGCGGCGGGCGTCGCGCCCGACCCCGCCTTCGCGCTGGACGGCATCTCGCTGCTGCGGGTGCTGCAGCGCGACGGTCAGGAGTTCGACCGCCCGCTGCACTGGCGCATGAACCACCGCGGCCAGCGCGCGCTGCGCGACGGCGACTGGAAGTACCTGCGGGTGGATGGTCACGACTACCTGTTCAACCTTCCCGCCGACGAAAGAGAACGTGCCAACCTGGGCGGGCGCGAGCCACAACGGCTGGCCGCGATGCGCGAGGCCTGGGAGACCTGGAACGCCACCATGCCACCGATCCCCATTGATGCCACCATCAGCCTGGGCTACTCGGTGCAGGACATGCCGCAGCGCTGACGGCGACCGGCGCTCATACGGGTTTGCATTCAAGCGTAGAACAAGGCGGGAAGCCGAAGACCGTGCTGTGGCACGGCGAGGCGAAGCAACGCGGTTATCCGTTTGAAGGCGGATCCGTATCAAGCCCGGGCCGGGTTCTTGCCCAGATGCCGGATGCTGCGGCGCGCGTCCGCACCCATGCGCTGCAAGCCTTCGTGCAGGACCGCGAGGCAACGCTCGTCGTCGCCTTCGACACCGCTCAGCCCCGGCACGCCGTCATCGGGAAGCAGCAAAGTGACCACCTTGAACCGCAGCGGCAGGTCGGGCGGCAGCAGGGACGTCTGCGCCAATCCCTTCGCGACCACGTGGGTCGCCAGCGCGGTGAGCGCGGCGGCATCGGCAGGCCCTTCGACATGGATCGCGAAACAGGTCTCCGACACACGGCTCACCGTGTCGATGTCGCGCACGACGCGGGCCAGGCGAGAGGCCCCTACCACCAGCGCCCGGTCGCCCAGGCCGCGGCCACCGGTGGCCACGAAGGCATCGTGGTTCGACAACTCCACCATCAGCACGCCACAGCGGTGCCCGTTGCGCAACGCGCGGCGCAGTGAATCGCGCAGGCGCAGGCACAGGACGGGGCGGGCCACCAGCCCGGTCAGCGGATCGGTGTGATCGATCGAGCGCATGCGCGCGCGGTTCTCGCTGAAATCGTGCGCGCGCCGGTGCAGGATGTACAGCAGCACAGGAATCTCGATGGCCGATCCGATCGCCAGCGCGTATTGCGTCACAAAACCGGCCGGCAGCACACCGAGGTTGCGCAGGGCCGGAAACGGAAACGCGATCACCACCGGCAGCAATCCGAGCCCCACCCAGCCCGCATAACGTTCGCCCTGCCGCCACGACCAGACGCAGATGGCAAGGCCCAGCAACGCCGATGCGAACAGATACCCATGCACCATGAACAAGGCGGGGCGGTTCTGCAGCGCCAGGTACACCGCCGGGTAGATCCAACCGAAGGCCGACCAGAGCCACAGCGCGCGATCGAAACCGCGGTGGTAACGGGCCACGGCGCACACCTCGCGCAGAAACCAGATGCTGCTGGCCGTCAGCCACAGGGTGAACAGCGATGGCGACGCGTTGTTGAAAGCCGGCCACTGCGGCCACAGCAGCAAGCCGCCGAGCCCGGTGAAGGCGACCTGCAGCGCCAGCATGTTGGCCACGTAGCAGGCGTAGGCGACGAACGCGCGGTCGGCATACAGGCGCGCGTGCACCAGACCGATGAAGAGCACCAGCAGCCCGAAGCCGAGGTAAGCCCCGAGCGCCAGGGTGAATCCGAAGCGCTGGCTGTCCAGCGCCTCGCCGGTCAGCAGGGTGATCTCCGGACTGACCGGCACCGGGCGGTTTTCGATGCGCAACCAGACGGTGGACTCCGGCGCCGACGGATCGAGCAGAAACACCGGCAGGCGATCGCGTATCGACCATTGCGACAGCGCGATGCGGTCGCCAGCCTGCTGCACCTGCCAGGTGCCGTCGGCACGGCGCTGGTACATCACGACCCGGTCCAGCGCGGCAAAGTCCACCAGCAGGAACCAGCGGTGGCTCCCTTGCAGCGCCGGCAGGGCCAGTTGGAGCCACAGGGCGGAATCGTCCAGCGCGAAGGTCTGCCCTCGGGACAGGGGCCGCAGCGCGGCCATCTCCATTCGCGATACAGCATGGACATCGGCCTGGGCAGTCACGTCGATCCAGTAGCGTGCCGATGCGGTGACGTCAGCGCGCTGCGGTTGCGCCTTCAGACTACCCGCAGCCAGCAGGCAGACCAGCGCAAGCCACCCCACCAGGCGGCCCCGACCCTTGATTGACAACGCCGTCCACATCGGCGACATGTTGCCACGAACCAGCCCGGGTTCGTGTGGGCGCCAAATCCTGCACTGGATACGGGCGCCGCAGACCGCCCATGCTGAACGGGCGGTGTGCGATCGCCGGAAAGTCCTGATTAGATAGCACCTCGTGGCCATCCGGCGCTGGGATCGGGCCACTTTCCATCAAGAAAATGGCCTTCTTGGACTCATCGGACGGTTCGCCGGGCCTCCCAGACCTGCATGTTCGGCGGTTCGACCGCCAGGGCACCCAAGGCCCGGACAAAGGCGCGCGACGCCGGCACGGCGAAGTGCGCCGCCAGCGACGCTTGATCCGCCCATTCCTCCAGAAACACCAGCCGCAGCGGGTTCTCTACATCCTGATGCACCGCGTGCGCCAGGCATCCGCCTTCGCTGCGCGAGCGCCGCACATGCTCCAGGCTCAAGGCCAGCGCCTGCGCCAGATGGGCCTCCTGAACCACCACGCTGCCGGTCACGATGATCATGGGAGCATTCCTTTCCAGAACGCCGCGGTTCAGCCGCCTCGTGCGGACTCGACCCGGGCGTAGGTCAGCACGTGGTGCGCCAGCAGGCCCGAGCCGGCGCCCCGACACTCAGCAGTGCCGTACATCGAGCGCTTGCCGGGCTTGAGCACACGCGCGGTGCAGGTCACGTCCTCCTGGCGGGCGCTGCGCAGGAAGGCGGTCTTCATGTCGGTGGTGACCCAGTGCTCGGCGGTGCCGCGCAGCGTCATGATCGCCAGCCACATCGCCACGTCGGCGGCGCCCATCAGCGTCATGCCGCTGACGATGCCGCCGGGACGCTCGAGCGCGGGGTCGAACGCAACGTGCAGGCTGCACACGCCTGCGCCGCAGGACGCCACCCGGAAACCGTAGGGCTTGAGGAACGCCGTCTGTTCCAGCACCGCATTGAGCTCGGCCACCGTGGCCATCGCCGCCGTCATGGGTGGCCTCAGGGCGCGATCTTGCGCTTGAGGAAACGCGCCACCGGCTGCGGCAGGCCATCCAGCGAGCCCAGGATGTGCGGCAGCATCTTGAGCTTCAGCCCCGCCAGCGTGGGTGGCACCAGCGCTTCGATCAGGTGCGGCCCGGGCGTCGTCAAGGCCTGTTCCAGCGCGCGCACCAGCTCCTCGGTGGTGCCGGCGCGCACCGAATGCACGCCCATGCTCTGGCCGAGCTGGGCAAAGTGGGTCACGGGGCCGGTCAGGTCGAGCTGCGCGCGCGCCTTGGCGCCGACGGCCTGCTCCTGCGCGCCGACGCGCTCCAGTTCCACGTTGAGCACCGAGTACGCCGCGTTGTTGAAGATGATCGAGGTCACGTTGAGCTTCTCGCGCGCCATGCTCCACAGGGCCTGGATGGTGTACATCGCGCTGCCGTCTCCGATGAGCGCCAGCACCGGCCGATCGGGGCAGGCGATCGCCGCGCCGACCGCGGCGGGTGCCCCCCAGCCGATGGCGCCGCCCGTGAGGGTGATGAAGTCGTGGCGCGGCGCGCCCGCGGTGAACTTGGGCAGCATGAGTCCGGACGTGATCGACTCGTCCACGATGATGGCGTTGGCGGGAAGCAGGTGACCGATGGCCTTGCAGACCTTTTCGGCCGTGAGCTTGCTGCCGCGCGGTCGGCCGGGGCGTGCCGCAACGGCCAGCGCGGGCGCGCTCTGCTCGGCGCCCACGGCGGCGCACAGCTTGCGCAGGCTGCCGGCCGCATCCTGCTCGGGGCTCGACAAGGTGTGCACGGTGCAGCTGTCGGGCACGAGGCAGCTCTTCTTGCCGGGATAGGCGAAAAAGGAAACGGGCGCCTTGGCATCCACGAGGATCAGGTGCTCGACGTCCTTGAGCTGCACGCCGGCAAGTTCGGCAAGGTAGGCGATGCGTTCCACGGCGGGCAAACCGGCGCCACGTTCGAGCCGGGTGGGAAACGTTTCGGCATACAGCTTCGCGCCAGTCTTGGCCGCGATGCGGGCCGCCGACAGCAGCGAGGCCTCCCGCAAGGCGGTGCCGCCGAGCAACAGGGCAACGCGCTGGCCGGAAACCAGCAACCGGGCCAGCGATTGCACGGTGGCGTCATCGGCCGGGGCAGGCACCACCGGCGCCCGCGCCGGCTCGGGCACGCCACCTTCGCCCCAGGACACGTCGGCGGGCAACATCAGCGTGGCCACCTGGCCGGGCAGTCCCCTGGCGGCTTGCACCGCGTCGGCCACGTCGCGGGCAAGTCCGGCGGTGCTGCGGGAGGTCCGCACGAATCCGGGTGAGACGTTGCGCGCCACGGTCTCGATGTCGGACTGCAACTGGGCGTCGTACCGGGTGTGGTAGGTGGCGTGGTCGCCCACGATATTGACCACCGGTACCTTGCCTTTTCGTGCGTTGTGCAGGTTGGCCAGGCCGTTGCCCAGGCCGCAGCCCAGGTGCAACAAGGTGGCCGCGGGTTTGCCGGCCATGCGGGCATAGCCGTCGGCAGCGCCGGTGGCCACTCCTTCGAACAAGGCGAGCACGGCGCGCATCTTCGGTTCGCTGTCGAGCGCCGCCACGAAGTGCATCTCGCTGGTGCCGGGGTTGGTGAAGCAGACTTCGACGCCGGCATCGACCAGCGTTTTCATCAGGGCTTGGGCGCCATTGGGCATGGAGGTCTCCTTGTCAGTGAGAGGATCCGGCTGCGCGAGCCTGGCCGGGTTGGACATAACGGCGCAGCGTGAGGGCGAACACCAGCCCGCCGGCGTACATCAGCACGCCATAGAGTGCGCCGGGAATGGCCATGGCGTCCACCTTGAGCACCGAACTGGCAATCACCAGCGCCAAAGCGGCGTTCTGTACCGCGCTTTCGATGCCCAATGTGACCGACTGGCTGCGCGACAAGCGAACCGCCAAGGCCGCCGCCAAACCCACAAAGAGCATGGTCACATTGAGAATGATCGCAAACGGTGCCAGGGTGGCGAAGTTGTCGCGCAACAGCGCCCAGTTCTTGATCACCGCGAGCACCACGATGAGCAGGAACAGGCCGGTGGCGATCCGCGTCGCGCGTGGCTCGAAGCCGAGGGCCCATTGCGGCCAGCGGTGGCGCACGGCCATGCCCAGGCTGGCCGGAATCGCCAGCACCACCGCCACCTGCCCCATCATCAGACCCACCGGCACATTCACCGCCCGCGACTCGCCGAGAAAATGGCCCAGCGACCAGGTCACCAGCACCGGCAGCGTGAAGATCGTGATCACGCTCGCGATCGCGGTGAAGCTCAGCGCCAGCGCCACGTCACCGCGAGCCAGGTAGGTCAGCAGGTTCGACGTGGTTCCAGTGGGGCAGGCCGCGAGGATCATGAAACCGACCGCAAACACGCCGGTCACGCCAAAGGCCTTGAGCATCAGGAAACACACCAGCGGCAACAGCACGAAGTGGCACACCACCCCGACCATCAGCGCCCGGGGTTGCGCGAGGATGCGGCGGAAGTCCACCGGCGTCAGCCCCAGCCCGAGCGAAAACATGATAAAGCCCAGAATGGCGGGCAACAAGACGCTGGAGAGAATGTCGCCTTGCATGGTTGCTCCTTGTGTCTGAAATGCGGGACTCGACGGCTCGAACGTCAGCGCCCGCCGACGATGGAACGGGCCGCGGCCCGTGCCGTCAGGATGCAGCCTGGCAGGAAGGTGCCCTCCAGCGAGCGTTTGCCGCTGGCACCCCCGCCACCGAAGCCGGCGGCCTCGCCCACGCAGTACAGCCCGTCAATGGGTTGACCCGCGCCGTCGAGGACGCGGCTGCTCAGATCGGTCTGCAGGCCGCCCAGGCTTTTGCGCGTGATCAGCTGCATCTGGATCGCGATGAACGGCCCGGCGCCCCGCATCTGCAAGGGCGCCGGTTTGCAGGTGCGCAGCTTGTCGGGCCCCCAGTGGCGGGCGTGTTCGATGCGGCGGATCTGGTCGTCGTTGACGGTGCGCTGGCCGCCGGAGAAGTTGGCGTCGAAGGCATCGGCCGTGGCCTGCAGCACCTCGGGCTTCACATCGTCGGTGCCGGCCAGGGCGTTCATCTTTGCGGCCAGACCGGCCAGGGTGTCGTCGACCAGGAAGTGCTTGCTCTCGGCTGCCATCTGCTTCACCAGCCGGTGGTTGCCGAGCAGGGTTTCCTTCAGGAACATCGGGAACTGCCGGTCGCGCACGCGCTGGTTGTGTTCGGCGCCCGAAATGGCGAATTCCTTGGCCGCGATGCGCCAGTTCAGCAAGTGCCAGGTCCAGGGCTTCTCCTGGGCGGCCACGCGCTGGCACAGCTCGTGGGTGTCGAATCCGGTCACCAGCGGCTCCGGACCGATGCGCTCGCCGCGGTGGTTGAGCCACAGCGCCGACTTGCACGGGATGGTGGACAGGCCGTGGCCCTCGAAGTGCGGGAAGGGGTGCGGAAAACCCGCCGCGTAGTTCCACATCTCGCCCGCGTGCGTGATCCGGCCGCCCAGCGCGGCAGCGGCATGGTGCAGCTTGCCGTCGGCAAACGGGTGCGCGCCGTTGAGCATCGTCGCGGGCATCGGCCGGTGGCGGGGCCAGTTGGCACGGGTTTCGTCGTGGCTGCCGTTGATGCCGCCCGTGGCCAGCACCACCACCGGGGCGGTCAGGCGCACCTCGGTGCCATCGGCCTCGTTGACCGCGACCGCGCCGCTCAGCGCGCCCGCGTTCCTCTCCAGCGTCGTGACGCGATGGCGGCTCAGCAACGTGAGCCGGCCGCCCTGCCCCGCCTCGCGCGCCAGTTCGATCATGCGCAGCGTCAGGTGACGCGAGGTGCCCCAGACGATGTGGTAGCGCGGCAGGGAGTTGCCGTTGCCTTGCAGGCCGCGTTCGACCCAGTTCACCGCCGGCATGAACTTGAGCCCGCAGGCGATCAGCCAGTCATGGACCTCGGCGCGCGAGTGCTCGACGTAGTAGCGGGCCCATTGCAGCGGCAGCACATCGTGTTCGCCCAGCTCGCCAAAGCGGATCCAGTCGCGCAGCGCGATCTCCGGCGAATCCTTCAGCTTCATGCGCCGCTGCAGCGGCGTGTCCACCAGCGCCATGCCGCCAAAGGCCCACAGCGCCAGGCCGCCGAGCCGCTCTGGCGTGTCGCGGTCGACCAGGGTCACGCGCCGCCCGGCACGCAGGCACTCCAGCGCCGTCACCAGCCCGGCCAGGCCCCCGCCGATGACCAGCACATCCGATTGCACCACGCCCGCCATGTCTGTCTCCTTGTCCCTTGTATCATGCGCCCACGCTCACCCGGCCCCTTCGGCACCTTCGCCGCACCGCACCGCGAACATGGCTTCTCATTCTGTCATCGCCGCCCGAAGCACCCTGCGGCCCCTGGCGGCCCCGCATGATCGCGCCGGCGCCGGGTCGCGTCTGTCGGGCACCCGACGATCCCGTGCGACGCTTCCCCGCATGGAAACCCAGCGAAGCTGACATGAACACCCCGGACGCCGTCGCCGGCTGGCTGCCGTTGATCGGGCAGGGCCGGTGGTTTGCCGCGCTGCCACCCGGGCGCCAACAGGCCTTGCTGCAAGCGGCCATCGTGCAGCGGATTCCGGCCGGGGTCCCGTTGTTCCTGCGTGGCGACGCCAATTCAGGCCTGTACTGCGTGCTCGAAGGCGCCTTCCTCGCAGGCGCCGTCAGCGCCAACGCGCGCGAAGCCACCCTCGCGTTGCTGGAGGCACCGCAGTGGTTCGGGGAGATTGCCTTTTTTGACGACGGCCCGCGCACCCACGACGCCCATGCCCGTGTGGCCAGCCGGGTGCTGCTGGTGCCCCGGGTGGCCTTGCAGCGGCTGCTGGCGGCCGACCCCCAGTGGTGGCACCACCTGGGCCAATTGCTGGCCGAGAAGGTGCGCGCCCTGTTCGTGAGCCTGGAGGACATGGCGATTCTGGCCGCGCCGCAGCGCGTGGCCCGCCGCCTGCTGGCCATGGCGCATGGCCACGGCATGCTGGCCCCGGGCATCGTCCGCCCCACCATCGCGGTGAGCCAGGAGCAGCTGGGCGCGATGCTCTCGCTGACGCGCCAGACCGTCAGCGAGGTGCTGCGCGAATTCGAATCCCGGGGCTGGCTGAAGCGCCGCTACGGCGCGATCGATCTGCTCGACCTGGCCGCGCTGGACCGCATCGGCCAGGCCCTGTGATCCGCCGCGGGCTTCAGGCGCCGACGATCCAACCCTCCAGCGCGTCGAAGGCGGGCAGCCCCCAGCCGGGGCCGTTTGCTGGCCCCGTGCCCCGGGCTTGATGCCACGCCGCCCAGGCCGCCTGCACCAGGCACAGCACCGCGTCGAGGCTGTCGCCGCTGGCGTCGTCGGCCAACGCGTCGCGTTGCGCGTGGGTGAGCCGCAAGCGCAGGCCGGCGGCACGCAGCCAGGGCAGATCGCCCGACTCCAGAACGGCGAGGATGCTGCGCCGGGCGATCAGCCGCTCGGGCGTCTGCCGAGCACGTTCGTCGGCCTTGTAGCTGCGCACCGAGCCCGGTGCGACGGCCAGCGCCTGGCGCGCGAGCAGGCCCGGGTACGCCTCCAGCGCGACCCGGCTGCGGTCGCCCTCGTGCAGCCCCGGCAGGTGCGCGCCCGCCGCGAGCAGCAACGGCACACCCGCATGCATCATGAAAGCCACCGGGGGGTTGACCCACTTCATGCTCGGACTGGAGCCGGCCGGGCCGTCGGTGGCGCGACGGGCGAACTTGGCCCCCGCTGGCCGCGCCGCGCAGAAGGCCGCAAAGGCGGCGCGGACCTCGTTGCGCCCGAGGCTGGCGTAGTGGCGCTGGCAGGCCAGCCAGTCGGACGGCCAACCGAGGGACTGCACGAGCTCGCGCGGCAGCCCGAACGGCAGATCGAAGGCACCGACCCAGGGCATGGGTGTTGCAGCCAGCCAGGTTCCGAACGCCTCCAGGGTTTCGAAACGCTCCAATTTTTGTAGCTGGATGTGGCCATTCGACGATGGGGACTGGCCTGTTTGATTCGAAAAAGTGGGCGCCGTGGCCGTTCCGACCGCCACCACGACCGGTTTTCGCCGCGACGGGCTGCTCGTGAAGTCGCAACCCAGGAGATGGGGCACGCAGGTCATGGTCGGCCCCGTCAACCCAGCGCGAGCGCCATCACGCCGGCTGCGATCAGCGCCGCGCCGGCGAACCGCGACAGGCGATCGCCCTCGCCCAGCAGATGGCCACCGAGCAAGGCGGCGAACAGCATCGAGACCTCGCGCGCCGGAGCCACGTGCGACAGCGGCGCCACCTGCATCGCGTACAGCACCAGCACGTAGGACACCGGACTGATGACGCCGACCAGCACCGCGTACTTCCATTGCCGGCGCCACAGCACCGAGGCCGTCGCGCGGTCGCGCAGCACGGCCGGGGCCAGGAAAGCGGTGCGCACCACACCACCCACATAGTCCAGCAGGATCGGCGACATCAGCAGCACCTTGACCGCGTACCCGTCCACCACCGTGTAGGCAGCGATGAAGACACCCGTCAGCAAGCCATAGCGCATGCCGATGAGGACGCGCTCGCGTCGCGCGGGCTCGTGGGTGGCCCGCAGCAGGCCGGGACCGCCCGCCACCAGGAACACCCCGCCGACCACGCCGGCAATGCCGGCCGCGCCCAAGGGCGTGATGCGCTCGCCCAGCACGGCGATCGCCACCAGCGACGACAGCAAGGGGCCGGATCCGCGCGCCAGCGGATACACCACGGTGAGGTCCGCCTTGCGGTAGCCGCGCAGCAACACCAGGTAATAGACCAGGTGCAGCACCGCGCTGGCGACGATGAACACCCACTCCGAAAGTCCCCAGCGCGGCACCTGCTGCCACCCGAGCCAAAGCCCCAGCGGCGCCCAGAACATGGTCATGACCGCGCTGGTGAAGGTGGCAAATCGCGCGTCGCCGCCGGCCTTCTTGGCGGCGATGTTCCAGCCGGCATGGATCAGGCCCGCCAGCATGACGAGCGCCAGGGCGGAGGCGGGCACGACAATTCCCTGATCAGCCGGCGCCGGGCCGCCCCAAGCCGGCTGCGGCCCCCTCGGGGCTGAGTGCCGCGGCTCCCGATGTGCCTGCGCACATCGGGACGGCACGAAGGGCCTGCGCCTTTGGCGCTGGCACGTACAGCGAGACACACGAAGTGGCAAGCGTGGGGGTCATTCCCCGCCCGCCAGACGGGCCCGCAGCGCCTGCGGCAGCGCCTCGCCCCGCAAAGGCGTGCCCGGCCCCGCCTCGTAACGACACCAGACCCGCGTCTCGCGGCCGCTGGCCAGTTCCTGGACGCCGTCTGCGTCGAGAAAGCGGTGCCGCACCGTGAACGACTTGCCCCCCAGGCGCTCCACGCACGACTCGACGATGCAGCGTTCGCCGAAGGTGGGCGAGCGCACGAAGCTGCATTCGGTGTGCACCAACGGCAGGCTCAGGTGCTCGGCGCGCATGCGCGCGGCGGTGTAGCCAGCCTGGGCGAACAGGTGCCAGCTGGCGGCGTCCATCCAGCGGTAGTAGGTGGGGTAGAAGATGATGCCGGCCGGATCGCAATCACCCCATTCGACGGTGCGCTGCATGCGGGTGGTGAAGCCGCCCGCGGCGGGCAGGATATCGGCCATGGCGCTCAGGCCCGGCCGATGATCGACGCGGTGGCGAGCAGTTCCTCGAGCAATGCCAGCGACACCGTGCCGGATACGCTGTACGGATCGAGCTCGGCGCGCTCGGCGTATTTCAGCAGGATGCTGGTGTTGATGCGCGCGACGTTGACCTGGCCCATGGTCCAGCCGCCGAACCGGCGCTCGGCGATTTCTTCGTAATGCAGAAGCACCACGTCCTTGTGCCGGGGGTCTTTCTGGATGTGGCCGTACAGGTCGTTCACCGCCATGCGCCCGCCTTCGAGAACCTGCAAAAAAATGCCGCCGCCGTAGCAGAGGATGCCGGTGATGCCACACGAGGGATTGAACTGGCGGGACTGCGCCAGGATGTCCTCGATCACGTCGGGATTCGCATCGACGGCGCGGCTGGCGTAGAGCAGGCGTACAAGCATGGGGGTTCCTAGCGGGGAATGAGGGAGAGGAATTCGCGGCGCAGGTTGGGGTCTTTCAGGAACGCGCCGCGCATCACGGAGTTGATCATCTTGCTGTCCATGTCCTTGACGCCGCGCCAGGCCATGCAGAAGTGGCTGGCTTCCATGACGATGGCCAGGCCGTCGGGCTGGGTCTTTTCCTGGATCAGGTCGGCCAGCTGGATCACGGCTTCTTCCTGGATCTGCGGACGGTTCATGATCCATTCGGCGATGCGCGCGTACTTGGACAGGCCGATCACGTTGGTGCGCTCGTTGGGCAGCACGCCGATCCAGATCTTGCCGATGACGGGGCAGAAATGGTGGCTGCAGGCGCTGCGAACCGTGATCGGGCCGACGATCATGAGCTCGTTGAGGTGTTCGGCATTCGGAAACTCGGTCAGCGCCGGCGCATGCACGAAACGTCCCCGAAACACCTCGTTGACATACATCTTGGCCACCCGGCGCGCGGTATCGGCCGTGTTGTGGTCGTTGTCGGTGTCGATGACCAGGCTGTCGAGCACACCCTGCATCTTGGACGCGACCTCGTCGAGCATCTTTTCCAGCTCACCGGGCTCGATGAAGTCGGCGATGTTGTCGTTCGCATTGAAGCGCCTGCGCGCGGCCTTGATGCGCTCGCGGATCTTCACGGAAACCGGCGTGCCTTCGTCCATTTCGGCTGGTGTCATGGCGTGGGGAGCTTTCATTAACATGCGGCCATGGTACCAGCGATTCGGCATTGGGGTTATTGACAAGCAGCCAGCGTCAGATGGCCATGCAACGCTACGTTAATGGTAGCAACTTGGCTCTGAAACGGTTACCCGGCCTGGCCCCCAGGCCTGTTGCACCGCTGTGACACTGTCACACGATTGTCATGAAACCGGCTTTCAATCGGCACCATAACAACAAGATCATGAAAGGAGTGCCTCACATGACCCCTCTGCCCTGGATGTTGCTACCGGCCGCATTGGCCGCCTTGGCGATGCTGCTTGTCTGGCGAGCCGGCCGGCGGCGCCGACGCCGCGCCTTCATCGAAGCCTATGGCTTTGCGCGGCACCTGCGGGACCAGGTGCGACAGACTTGGCCACACCTGGGCGACGCAGCGCTGAACGATGTCGAGCGCGGCCTGCGGCAGTTCTTCCGGATCAGTCTGGTCGCCAGCGGACGCATGGTGGCCATGCCCTCCAAGGTGGTCGACGAGCTCTGGCACGCCTTGATCCTGGACACCGCGCGCTACCAGCACTTCTGTCGCCACGCATTCGGCCGGGTGCTCCACCACACGCCGGCGGCCGCCCTGCGGGCCCAGTCGCGGGGTGCCGAGCCGTTGCGCCGGGCCTGGCGCCTGGCCTGCGCCGACGAAGGCCTGAATCCGCGCAACGCGGCGGCCCTGCCGCTGTTGTTCGAGCTCGACAGCGCGCTGGCGATTCCGGGCGGCTTTCGCTACCTGCCCGATTGCACCCGCGCCGGCGACGGTATCTGGTGCGGCAACGCGCTGGGCTGTGGCAGCACCGGCTGTGGCGGCTCCCACGACGGCGCCGACGGCGCCGACGGCGGCGATGGCGCTGGTGGCGATGGCGGCGGCTGTGGCGGCGGCGGGGATTGAGGCCCGGTCACCCGTCCGTGCGGCGCGCCTCAATAACGCATGCCGGTCAGGAACAGCGCCAGCCGCATCAGACCCAGCGCGATGCGCTCCTTGACACGCTGCAGCAGGGGGCGATGGGCGTAGTCTTCCACCGCCACCTGCTGGCTGCCCTGGGCCATGGCGTCAACCAGGCGGGCTCGAAGGTCCTGGGCGAACGCCGTGTCGCGCACCACCACATTGGCTTCGCGCGCCAGCAGCAGGCTCAGCGGGTCCAGGTTGGAAGAACCCACGGTTGCCCAGGATTGACGGGTGGCCGCATCGATCACCGCCACCTTGGCGTGCAGAAAGCTGGCCGTGTATTCATGGATCTCGACGCCGGCCGCGAGCAAGGCGCCATAGATCGGGCGCGCGGCATGGAACTGCATGAAGTACTCGTACCGCCCCTGCAGCAGCAGGCGCACCGTCACGCCGCGTCGCGCCGCGTGGATCAGCGCCTTGCGAAGGCGCCGACCCGGCAGGAAATAAGCATTGGCGATGATGATCTCCTGCGTCGCGCCGGCGATGGCGCGGCGGTAGGCGCGCTCGATCCGGCCCCGATGCAGCAGGTTGTCGCGTAGCACCAGGGTGGCGCGCTGCACCCGGTGCCCCAGTGCATCGTCGGCCGCCGCATCGTCTCCAAGGCGCCAGGGCAGCGTCAGGCCGCCGGTTCGCAGGGTGCTGAACGCGTGCGGGAAGTGATGGGCCCGCATGTCCTCCACCGACTGCATCCGCCACCACAGCTGCGCGGTGGCCTCCTGCGCCTGCATCACCAGGGCGCCGGCCGCGCGCACCGCAAAGTCCAGCCGAGGCCGGGCCAGGCGCCCATGATGGGGATCGTGGTGGTCGTCCAGGATGTTGATGCCGCCGCAGAACGCGAGCCGGCCGTCGATCACGCACAGCTTGCGGTGCAGGCGGCGCCATCGGCTGGGGATCAGCAGACCCAACGTGCCCAGCGGCGAAAACACCTTCCATTGCACTCCGGCGGCCTTGAATCGGTCGCACCAGGGCTGCGGCAGATCGGGCGTGCCCACACCGTCGACAACCACCCAGGTGGTCACGCCGCGCGAGGCCGCGCGGATCAGCGCTTCGGCCACTTGTGCCGCATCACCGGTGAAATCGAAGATGTAGGTCTCCAGCCGGACCTCGGATCGCGCCCGGTCCATCGCGACCACCAGCGCCGGAAAGAACTCCTGCCCGCCGTGCAGCAGCCTGATCCGGTGCGGGTCGCGCGGGTCGGCGGCGCGCGCGGACATCGTCAGGTGAGCCCGAATTCGCCGATCAGCGGCAGGTGGTCCGACATGCGGCCCCAGATTCGCCCGCGCGGCACATGCAGGTGCATCGGCCGCAGTCCGCGCGCAAAGATCTGGTCCAGTTGCACCACCGGCAGCCGCGACGGGTAGGTCGGGCAGCGCACCGTGTCCGAAGAACGCATGCCGAAGCCATTGAGCGCGCGCTGGATGCGCGTTCCCCAGTCGTTGAAGTCGCCCGCCACCACCAGCGCGGCCTCCGGGGGCACCTCGCGGTCGATGTAGCGCCCGAGTTGCGCCACCTGCCGGATGCGGCTGGCCGGAATCAACCCGAAATGCACCACGATCACATGCACCACCCGCCCCTGCACATCGATCTCCACGTGCAGCAGGCCGCGCTGCTCGAACCGGTGATCCGACATGTCTTCGTGCCGGTGCGCGAGCACCGGCCAGCGCGACAGCAAGGCGTTGCCGTGTTCGCCGTGGCGCGTGACGGCATTGGTGCGGTAGACCGCTTCGTAACCCTCTGGCGCCAGAAAATCGGCTTGCGGCAGGTCGGGCCAGTGGGTGAACTGGTACTGCTGGCGCCGGTGCACCTTGCGAACTTCCTGCAAACAGACGATGTCGGCATCGAGTTGTTCGATCGCATGCCCGAGGTTGTGGATTTCCAGACGCTGGCGCGGACCCAGGCCCTGCACCCCCTTGTGGATGTTGTAGGTCGCGATGCGCAACGAGTCGATGGAAGCGTTCACAGAGCCGACCTTACCGCAAAAACCGCGGCAGCATCAGCACCGCCTCGGCGTTGGATCCGGAGGCGCAAACATCGGCGGCCTCCCGCCAGGGCAGCCATTGGTAGGCGGTGTGTTCACGCGGATCCAGCCGCACAGACGTGCCCGGCGGCACCTCCAGGCCGAACACCCGCTCGGTGTTGTGCGTCACCCCCGGCGCGTACCGGTGCAGCCACTGGGGGTAGATGCTGTAGATGTTTTCGAGCCCCCAGTCCCGCAAGCGTCCGGCCAGCGGGCCGGAGCCGGCACAGTCGATCCCGGTCTCCTCGAAGACCTCGCGCACGGCGGTGTCGTGAAAGGCTTCGTCCTCGGTGTTCTTGGAGCCGGTCACCGATTGCCAGTAGTCGTCGGCGTCGGCGCGGCGGATCAGCAGCACGTCCAGCGCCGGGGTGAAAATCACCACCAGCACCGACTGCGGAACCTTGAAGCGCCCCGTGCCGCTCACTCGCCGAGGTAGGCCGCGCGAACACGCGGATCGTTGAGCATGTCCTTGGCGTCGCCGTTCATGGTCACGACACCCGATTCCATGACGTAGCCGCGATCGGCGATGGCCAGCGCGCGGCTGGCGTTCTGCTCCACCAGCAGCACGGTCACGCCCTGGGCGTACACGTCCTTCACCACCTCGAAGATCTTGTCGACCATGATCGGCGACAGGCCCATCGAGGGCTCGTCGAGCAGCAGCACCTTGGGACGGCTCATCAAGGCCCGGCCCATGGCCAGCATCTGCTGCTCCCCCCCCGACAAGGTGCCGGCCAGCTGGTCTTTGCGTTCCTGCAGGCGCGGGAAGATCGAAAACACCTTGTCGATGTCGGACTGGATCTGCGCCTTGTCGTTGCGGATGTAGGCGCCCATCTGCAGGTTTTCGGCGATGGTCATGCGGGCGAACACGCCGCGACCTTCCGGCACCATCGCCAGCCCCTGCTTGACCAGATCCCAGGGCCCCTGCCCGCGGATGCTGCGGCCCAGGTATTCGATGTCGCCATCGTTGATCGGCAGGATGCCGGTGATGGCCTTCATCGTGGTGGTCTTGCCCGCGCCGTTGGAGCCGATCAGGGAGACCAGCTCGCCTTCGCGCACCTCGAAATCCACGCCCTTGACGGCCTGGATGCCGCCATAGGCCACCTTCAGGCCCTTGACCTTGAGTAGTGTCGCCGCCATGTCAATGTCCTCCGGTACCCAGATAGGCCTCGATCACTTTTTCGTTCTTCTGCACATCGGCCGGCGTGCCTTCGGCGATCTGCTTGCCGTAGTCCAGCACCGTGACGCGGTCACACAGACCCATCACGAGCTTCACGTCGTGCTCGATCAGCAGGATGGTGCGGTTGTCCTTGCGGATGCGGTCGATCAACTCGCGCAGCATGACTTTTTCGGTGGCGTTCATGCCGGCGGCCGGCTCGTCCAGTGCGATCAGTAGCGGGTCGGTGGCCAGGGCCCGGGCGATCTCCAGGCGGCGCTGGTCGCCGTAGCTCAGGGTACGGGCCTTGTAGTCGGCGAACTTGCCAATGCCGACATAGTCCAGCAGCTCCTGCGCCCGTCTGGCGATCGCGGCCTCTTCCTCGCGGAACGACGAAAGGCGCAACACCGCGCCAATCAGGCCGGAACGGGTTCGGATGTGGCGGCCCACCATGACGTTCTCAAGCGCCGTCATCTCGGCGAAGAGCCGGATGTTCTGGAACGTGCGCGCAATGCCGGCCTTGGCCACCTCGTGCACCGCGGTCGGCTTGTAGGGCTTGCCGGCCAGTTCGAAACTGCCGCTGTCGGGCGTGTACAGGCCGGTGATCACATTGAAGAAGGTGGTCTTGCCGGCGCCATTGGGACCGATGAGGCCGTAGACCTGGCCGCGCTCGATGGTGATGCCCACGTCGCTCAGGGCCTGCAGGCCGCCAAATCGCTTGGAAATGCCGGCGACTTTCAGTACGGTATCGCTCATGTCGCGCTCCTCACTTGCCTTGCAGCGACTTGCCGTGCTCGGGTGAAGGCCACAGCCCGCGCGGACGCATCAGCATGATGATGATCATGGCCAGCGCGATCAGCAGCTGGCGCAGGATGGCGGCGTCGAGCCGGCCATCGGTCATGGCCTGCAGCGGGCCGGCCACGTAGCGCAGCACCTCCGGCAGGGCCGAGAGCAACACCGCGCCCAGGATCACCCCGGGCAGGTGGCCGATGCCGCCGAGCACCACCATGGCCACGATCATCACCGACTCCATGAGGCTGAACGACTCCGGCGACACGAAGCCCTGGAAGGCCCCGAACATCACACCCGACACGCCGCCGAACGTGGCACCCATGCCGAAAGCCAGCAGCTTCATGTTGCGGGTGTTGATGCCCATGGCCTTGGCCGCGATTTCGTCTTCGCGGATCGCCATCCAGGCGCGGCCGATGCGAGACAACTCGAGCCGGTGGCTGATGACCACGCTGGCCACCACGAGCACCAGGAACAGGTAGTAATACAGGGTCACCGAGGCGATTTCGAAGCTGCCGATGGTGAGCGGCTTGCCCAGGTTCAGACCGAAGACCTTCAGTGAATCAATCTGGTTGATGCCCTTGGGACCGTTGGTGATGTTGATCGGGTGGTCCAGGTTGTTCAGGAACACCCGGATGATCTCGCCGAACCCGAGGGTCACGATGGCCAGGTAGTCCCCGCGCAGCTTCAATGTGGGCGCGCCCAGCAGCATCCCGAACAGCCCGGCCAACCCGGCGCCAGCCGGAATGATCACCCACAAGGGCATGTGGAGGCCGTCCGGGAACGCCGCGGCCAGCGCCGGAAACACGTCGGTCAGGTGGGGTGAGGCCAGCAAGCCATACATGTAGGCGCCGACGGCAAAGAATGCCACGTAACCCAGGTCCAGCAGGCCCGCATAGCCAACCACGATGTTCAGGCCCAGGGCCAGCAACACGTACAACAGCGCCATGTCGGCGATGCGAACCCAGGCGTTGCCGAAACTTTGCAACAGCAGCGGCAGGATCAGCAGCGCGACGGCGCTGGCCAGGAAAACAACGGTTTTGTTCTGTTTCATCTCGATGCTCCCGGTTCAGGCGCGGTCTGCCACACGTTCACCGAGCAGCCCGGACGGCCTCAGGGTGAGCACGACGATCAGCACGATGAAGGCGAAGATGTCGGAGTAGTGGCTGCCCAGCAGCCCTCCGGTCAGCATGCCGATGTAGCCGGAGCCGATCGACTCGATCAGCCCCAGCAGGATGCCGCCGACCACGGCGCCGGCCAGATTGCCGATGCCGCCGAACACCGCCGCTGTGAAGGCCTTCAATCCGGGCAGGAAACCCATGCTGTGCTGAACGGTGCCATAGTTGGACGCGTACATCATCCCGGCGATCGTCGCCAAGATGGCGCCGATGATGAAGGTGGCCGAGATCACCATGTCGGGTTTGACGCCCATGAGGCCCGCCACGCGCGGATTTTCGGCCGTGGCACGCATCGCGCGGCCCAGCCGGGTGTGGTTGACCAGGTACATCAATGCAGCCAGGGACACCGCGGTCATGCCCAGGATCATGATCTGCGTGGGGGTGATCACCGCGCCACCGATGTCGAAGGGCACGTTGGGAAGCAGCGTCGGATAGGGTTTGTAGTTCGGCTTCCAGATGATCATGGCCAGCGTCTGCAGCAGGATCGACACGCCGATCGCGGTGATCAGCGGCGCCAGCTTGGGACTGTTGCGCAAGGGCCGGTAGGCCACCTTCTCGATCACGAAATTGAGCGCCGCCGCCACCACGCAGGCAATGACCATGGCGACAATCAGGATCACCCACCCCGGTGCGCCGGGCGTGGCATCCTTCATCAGTCCGATGATGGTCCAACTGGTCATCGCGCCGACCATGAGAACCTCACCGTGCGCAAAATTGATGAGGTTGATGATGCCGTACACCATGGTGTAGCCCAAGGCCACCAGGGCGTACATGCTGCCTAGAACCAGACCGTTGATGATCTGCTGCAGCAGAATTTCCATAAAGCGTTCTCCGTCTTGTGACCGGTCGTCGCACCAGGATGTGCCACGGGCTCATGGCACTGGCGACTCCAGCCTTGTGGGCCGAACCAGCCAACTAGCAAAAAGCCCGCCAGGACAGTGGTGTTGGCGGGCCGGTGCCGGCGATTGTAGCCAACGCCCGAAAGCGAGCCGCGCCCGAGTCGACCGGGTTTACCCTGCATCGGCTGCCCCGATCAGCAACCTTGCCGTGTCATTAGGATTTCTGATTGTTCAGCCGCCGGAGCTCATCCAGCTTATCTGAAATGCGAATCTCCAGGCCGCGCGCCACGGGCCGGTAAAAGCCGGGGCGGGCCATGCCATCGGGCAGATAGGTTTCGCCGGCAGCGAAGGCGCCCTCTTCGTCGTGCGCATACCGATAGCCCCGTCCGTAGTCGAGGTCTTTCATGAGCCGCGTCGGCGCGTTGCGCAGGTGCAAGGGCACGGCGCGGGTGCCGTCCTGGCGCACGAATTCGCGGGCCTCGTTGAACGCCTTGTAGACCGCGTTGGACTTGGGCGCCACCGCCAGGTACACCAGACATTCGGCCAGCGCCAGTTCGCCCTCGGGGCTGCCCAGGCGTTCGTAGACCTCGGCCGCGTCCAGCGCCAGGCGCAGCGCGCGCGGGTCGGCCAGACCGATGTCTTCGGTGGCCATGCGGATCAAGCGGCGCGCCAGGTAGCTCGGGTCGGCCCCGCCATCGAGCATGCGCGCAAACCAGTACAAGGCGGCATCCGGGTCGGAGCCCCGCACCGATTTGTGCAGCGCGCTGATGGTGTCGTAGAACTGCTCGCCACCCTTGTCGTAACGGCGCAGGCGTTCACCCAGCACCCGCAGCAGCCACGCGTCGCTGATCGACGTGAGCTGTTCGCGCTCGGCCGCCGCGGCGAGCGTCTCCAGCGTGTTGAGCAGGCGCCGGGCGTCGCCGTCGGCATACCCGACCAGCCGGTCAACTGCTTCTTTTTCGATAGCTGTCTGTGGCCATTGGGCGCTGGCTTTGTCCACAATCTGTCTCAAATCCGAATCGGCCAGCGGCTGCAACACATACACCGCGGCCCGCGACAGCAAGGCCGAGTTGACTTCGAACGACGGGTTTTCGGTGGTGGCGCCGATGAACGTGAACAGGCCGCTTTCAACGTGCGGCAAGAAGGCGTCCTGTTGGCTCTTGTTGAATCGATGCACCTCGTCCACGAAGACGATGGTGCCCTGCGGCGCCAGGCCACCGCGCGCCGCCTCGGCCCGCATCACCGCATCTCGGATGTCTTTCACGCCGCCGAGCACCGCGCTGATCGTGATGAACTGCGCGTCGAAGGCGTCAGCCATCAGCCGCGCGATGGTGGTCTTGCCGGTCCCTGGCGGGCCCCACAGGATGCAGCTGTGCGGTTGTCCCGACTCGAAGGCGAGCCGCAGCGCCATGCCTTCGCCCAGCAAATGTTGCTGCCCGATCACCTCGGCGAGGGTGCGGGGCCGCAGCCGCTCAGCCAGCGGAATCCTTGCCGGTGACCCCCCCGGCGTCATGGTCGGATCACGTCCGCCCCAGCCGGCGGCCTGAACTGGAACAGCCCGGGCGCCAGCACCGGGTTGGGCTCGAAGCCGGTGAAAGTCAGCACCGAGCGCTGACCGAAGCTGTCCAGAATGTCCAGCGCCGCCAGCTCGGCGCCCTTCTCGGTGACCCGGAAGCCGACGCGGACCGCCTGCAACTGCCCCTCACGCGTCCGGGGCGTGGCCAGCACCCACTGCAGACCGTCACGGTCCGCCGCGCCCGTGAGGTCAAACTCGGCCTGCAAGGCCTTGAGGTCGGCGGCGGCTGCGATCAGAGCTGCGGGGGTTGAACCCAGCGCCTGTTCCTGCTTGCGCGCAGTCACCTGGTTCAGGTCCACGTCGTGGAGCCAGAGCGTCTGCCCGTCCGCGACGATGGTCTGTTCGAAGGGCTTCAGGTAGGTGAAGCGGAAACGCCCCGGACGTTGGAACTCGAAGCGACCGCTGGATGCCTTGCTGCGCACGGCCTGACCATCACGGGCCGGTGATGTAACCACCTGGGTGAAGCTCGCCCGCCCGGAACGGGTCGCTTTCAGGAATCCGTCCAGGCTCTCGAGCCCGGATGCCAGGGCGGACGAGCCCCCGACCACGAACAGGGCGCTCAGCAGCATCCTGCCCAGCCAGGCCCGAAAAAAGGCATTGATCATCGTGTGTCCGACTTTTGCATCCGCCTCGGGTTCACTCGTCGCGCTGAGGCACCAGGATGTCGCGCTGCCCGCTGGTGCTCATGGCGCTGACGAGGCCGGCCTTCTCCATGTCCTCGACCAGGCGTGCCGCCCGGTTGTAGCCGATCTTGAGGTGGCGCTGCACCAGGGAGATGCTCGCCTTGCGGTTCTTCAGCACGACTTCGACCGCCTGGTCGTACAGCGGGTCTTTCTCGCCGCCGCCGTCACCGACTTCGCCGAAGGCGCCGGCCTCACCGTCGACGGTTCCGCCTTCGAGCAGGCCTTCGATGTAGTTGGGCTCGCCCTGGCTTTTCAGGTAATCGACCACCCGGTGCACCTCGTCATCGCTCACGAAAGCGCCGTGCACCCGGATCGGCAGCCCGGTGCCGGACGGCATGTACAGCATGTCGCCCATGCCCAGCAAGGCCTCAGCACCCATCTGGTCGAGGATGGTGCGGCTGTCGATCTTGCTGCTGACCTGAAACGCGATGCGCGTCGGGATGTTGGCCTTGATCAGGCCGGTGATCACGTCCACGCTCGGGCGCTGGGTGGCCAGGATCAGGTGGATGCCGGCGGCGCGGGCCTTTTGGGCCAAGCGCGCGATCAGTTCCTCGATCTTCTTGCCCACCACCATCATCAGGTCGGCCAGTTCGTCGATGACCACCACAATGTGCGGCATGCGGTCCAGCGGCTCCGGCTCGTCCGGCGTCAGGCTGAACGGGTTCGGGATGGACTGCTCGCGCGCCCGCGCCTCGTCGATCTTGGCGTTGTAGCCGGCCAGGTTGCGCACACCCAGCTTGCTCAGAAGCTTGTAGCGGCGCTCCATCTCGCCCACGCACCAGTTCAGACCGTTGGCGGCCTGCTTCATGTCGGTGACCACCGGCGCCAGCAGGTGCGGGATGCCTTCGTAGAACGACATCTCCAGCATCTTCGGGTCAATCATCAGGAAACGCACGTCGCGCGCCTCGGCCTTGTACAGCAGGCTCAGGATCATGGCGTTGATGCCGACCGACTTGCCGGAGCCGGTTGTGCCGGCCACCAGCACGTGCGGCATCTTGGCCAGATCGGCCACCACCGGGTTGCCGACGATGTCCTTGCCCAGGCCGACCGTCAACATCGATCGGGCCTCGTTGTAGACCTGCGAGCCGAGGATCTCCGACAACCGGATCGACTGGCGCTTGGCGTTGGGCAACTCCAGCGCCATGAAGTTCTTGCCGGGAATCGTCTCCACCACCCGGATCGACACCAGGCTCAGGGATCGCGCCAGATCCTTGGCCAGATTCATCACCTGGGAGCCCTTGACGCCGGTGGCCGGTTCGATTTCGTAGCGCGTGATCACCGGGCCGGGCGACGCCTGCACCACCCGCACCTCGACGCCGAAGTCGCGCAGCTTTTTCTCGATCAGGCGACTGGTCATCTCCAGGGTCTCGGTGGACACGGTTTCCTGGCGCTGAAGGGCGCTGTCGAGCAGATCGACCTGCGGCAGGCGGCTGTCGGGCAATTCCACGAACAGGGGCTTCTGCCGTTCTTTGGCGACGCGCTCGCTCTTGGGCAGTTCGCCCAGCACCGGCTCGATCAACACCGGCGCCGGATGGTGTTCCTGCTGCTCCTTGCGTTCGACGTCAATCACCTCCTCACGTTCGCGCGCGGCCTGCTTGCCCAACTCAAGGTCTTCGGCGATTTCACGCTTTTCCCGTCGTGATGTGACCAGGGCGTCCAGGCCCGAGCCAATACGCTCCGCCAGTTGCCCCCAGGAAAACCGGAACACCAGGGCCGCGCCCGCCACACCGGCGACGATGCAGGCCAGGCCGGAACCCGTAAATCCCAGCCACCTCACGGCCGCAGGTCCGACGAGAAAACCGAGCGCTCCACCCGCCGGGCCGGGCAGCAGGGGCTCCAGACGGTACAGCCGCGACCATTCCAGTGCGGCGCTGGCCACCAGCATCAGCGCCAGCCCGAGCCAGAAAGCCGCGCGCCCTTCGACAAAACGGGCCACACCCTCTTGAACCGGAGGCGGCTCGTCGTCGTCGCGCATCCAGCGCGCCAAAGCGGACAGCCAGGCCCTCACCCCGGCGGCCACGCACCACCAGACCGAAAAGCCGAACAGGAACATGCCGACGTCGGCCAACCAGGCGCCCAACCGGCCGCCCCAGTTGCGCACCCGGTCCTGCGCACCCGATGTGGACCATGCCGGGTCCTGCCCCGAATAACTCAGCAGCGCGAGCACACAGAAAATGAGGGCCGCCAGGCCAAGCAGCAGGGCCAGTTCCTGGCCCATCCGGCCCGCGCCGCCGCTCGACGATGATGCGGAGGTCCTGGACGTCGGGGTATTGAGCGTATTGAGGGAATAGGTCATGGGAAAAACAGCTCCCGAAGCTTACCCGAGTGCGGCCCGCTCAACCCTGTGCAAGCTGGTTCTCCTTGATCCGCGTCGTCCCGTCGTCGAGCGCTTCGATGAACCCGCGTTGCTCCAGGTCTTTCATGACCCGGCTCACCATTTCACGCGAGGCGCCGACCATCTTGGCAATGTCGGAACGGGAGATTTTTGAACGGATCACCAGGCTGCCGTCCGCCTGCCGGGCCGCCGACTCCAGCAGTGCCCGGGCGACCCGGCCGTACACATCCATCAGGGCCAGTGACTGAATCTGCCGGTCCGCATGGCGCAGGCGCCTGACCAGACCTTTCATCACCGCATAGGCCATGGAACTGTTTTCGGGCAGGCAGCGTGCGAAATCGACCCGGGCCAGCTCCAGCACATCGGTCTGGATCTCGGCCTGCACCGTGGCCGAATGCGGCTCGTTGTCGATAAGACTCATTTCCCCGATGTAGTCACCGGGATGCAGGATGGCCAGGATCACCTCCTTGCCCGTGCCATCCCCCGTGATGACGCGGGCCCGACCCGTGAGCATGATGAACAGCGCATTGCTTTTCTTGTTCTGTTCGACGATGTTCTCTCCTTTGCGATAGCGTCGCTTGACGATCGCCTCCGAGACTGCCCTGGCCTGCGCGTCGGTCAGCATCGCGAACAGGGGAACCCGGCGGATCAGCTCGAGATTGGACAGGATGACCATGGGAAAAACCTTGGTTGCGGGGAACTGTTGAGTGCTTCGTACAATGCGGACTGAATCCCGGAACAGTCGCCGTCGCGGCTGGGCATGCCGCGCCACCAGCAGTTGCCGCCAGCCCTGGCAGACCGACCTCAGTGTAGCGCCCCAACCAACCCCACACCATGTCCAACAACCAACATGCCAAAGTCCTGATTCTGGGTTCCGGCCCTGCCGGCTACACCGCAGCGGTCTATGCCGCCCGGGCCAACCTGAATCCGGTTCTCATCACCGGCATCGCGCAGGGTGGTCAGCTCATGACCACCACCGAAGTCGACAACTGGCCCGCGGACGTGCATGGCGTCCAAGGACCGGACCTGATGCAGCGCTTTCTGGAGCACGCCGAGCGCTTCAAGACGCAGGTCGTGTTCGACCACATCAACGCGGTGGACTTCAGCCGCCGCCCGTTCACCCTCACCGGCGACAGCGGCACCTACACCTGCGATTCGCTGATCATCGCCACTGGCGCCTCGGCCAAATACCTCGGCCTGCCGTCCGAAACCGCCTTCATGGGGCGCGGCGTGTCCGGCTGCGCCACCTGTGACGGTTTTTTCTACCGTGACCAGGTCTGCTGCGTGGTTGGTGGCGGCAACACGGCCGTCGAAGAAGCCTTGTACCTCTCGAACATCGCCAGCCGGGTCTATCTGGTGCACCGCCGCGACAAGTTCAGAGCCGAACCGATCATGGTGGACAAGCTGATGGAGAAGGTGGCGGCCGGCAAGATCGTGCTCAAGACGAACCAAACCCTGGACGAGGTGCTCGGCGACGCCAGCGGCGTCACCGGCATCCGGCTGCGCAGCGTGCGCGACGGCAGCACCGAAGACCTGGAACTCAAAGGCTGTTTCATCGCCATCGGCCACGCACCAAACACCGACATCTTCCAGGGGCAACTCGCCATGGAAAACGGCTACATCGTGACCCAGGGGGGACTCAAGGGCTTTGCCACCCAGACCAGCGTGCCGGGTATTTTCGCCGCCGGTGACGTGCAGGACCATGTATACCGGCAGGCCATCACCAGTGCCGGCACCGGTTGCATGGCCGCCCTGGACGCCCAGCGCTTCCTCGAACAGAACGGTTCCTGAAAACACAGGCGCTGCGAATTCGTTATAATTCAAGGCTTTGCCGAATTCCTCTGTACCTGCTTGAAAGTGGTGCCAGAGCGGCAATCGGGTTACCGCCACCCTTTTCTGGCGAGGTGAGGCTGACAACCGGCAGTCCTGGCGTGTACGGGATTGTTCAACGGTTGCAGCTGTTTGATCGGAGTGTCCACATGGCACGCGTCTGCGATGTAACGGGTAAAGGCCCGATGGTCGGAAACAATGTTTCCCACGCCAACAACAAAACCAAGCGCCGGTTCCTGCCGAACCTGCAATACCGCCGTTTCTGGGTCGAAAGCGAGAACCGCTGGGTTCGCCTGCGTGTTTCCAGTGCCGCGCTGCGCCTGATCGACAAGAATGGCATCGAATCCGTGCTCGCCGACCTGCGCGCGCGCGGCCAAGCTTAACAATTGTCCTGGGGACTGATCTTCAGCTCTGTCCCCAACTGAAAGGAAATACCATGGCAACCAAAGGCGGACGCGAAAAGATCAAGCTGCAGTCCACAGCCGGCACCGGTCACTTCTACACGACCAGCAAGAACAAGAAGACCATGCCCGAGAAGATGTCGATCATGAAGTTCGACCCCAAGGCTCGCAAGCACGTCGAATACAAGGAAACCAAGCTGAAGTGATCGTCAGCCCGGATGCACCTTGAAAACCCGCTCATCGAGCGGGTTTTTTGCTTTGGCTGGGACACATTCCGGGCACGTCCTCCGGCCTGGCACCTCAGGGCGCCGGCGACCCGACGCTCTCTTGGGCGCGCCAGGCGCCGATCACCCCCCCTTGCGCTGCCAGGCCGCGGCGAAAAAGCCGTCGGTGCCGTGCCGGTGCGGCCACAGGCGCAGGTACTCCCCACCCGTGAGTGGCCCGGTGCACAGGTCCGCTGCGTGTTCCACCTTGGCATGCGCCAGGATGTCACGGGCCTGAAGCGGTACGAACTCGGGATTGGCAGCCGAAAACGCCTGGGCGATCGCCTCGTTTTCCTGCGGCAGCACGCTGCAGGTGGCGTACACCAGGCGCCCACCGGGCTTGAGCAGCCGCGAGGCGCTTTGCAGGATCGCCGCCTGCTTGACGGTCATTTCCTCGATCGCCTTGGGTGACTGGCGCCACTTGAGGTCCGGGTTGCGCCGCAGCGTGCCCAGGCCCGAGCAGGGAGCATCGACCAGCACGCGGTCGATCTTGCCGGCCAGGCGTTTCACCCGCTCGTCGCGTTCGTGTGCGATCGCGGCCGGGTGCACATTCGACAGCTTGCTGCGCGCCAGGCGCGGCTTGAGCGCGTCGAGCCGGTGGGCCGAGGTGTCAAACGCGTACAGGCGGCCGGTGCTGCGCATGGCAGCGCCGATAGCGAGCGTCTTGCCGCCCGCGCCGGCGCAGAAATCCACCACCATCTCGCCACGCCCCGCCTCCAGCAACAGCGCCAGCAGCTGCGAGCCTTCGTCCTGCACCTCGATGGCGCCGCGCGCGAAGGCGTCGAGCCTGGTCAGCGCGGGTTTGCCTTCGATGCGCAGGCCCCAGGGTGAATACGGCGTCGGGGTCGAGCGGATGCCGGCCAACGACAGCTCCTTCTGCACGTCAGCGCGCTTGTCGGTAAAGGCATTGACCCGCAGGTCCAGCGGCGCGGCCTGGTTCAGGCTGGTCACCATCGGCCAGAACCCGTCGCCAAGCTGCTCCTTCAACGGGCCCACCAGCCAGTCGGGCAGGTTGTGGCGGTGGTGCTCCATCAGGTCATCAGGCCGGACCGCGTCGCATTGGTCGAGCCAGTTTTTTTCCTGGTCGTTCAGGGCGCTTTTCAGGAAGTCGCGCGGACCGTGAAAACCCAGGATGGCCAGTCGGCGCTCCCTCGGGCCGCTGCCGGAGCGCGCCATGTGCTCGAACAGCAGTTTATTGCGCAGCACGGTGTACACCGTTTCGGCCAGCGTGGCCCGTTCGCGCGGGCCCAGCGAGCGGTGCTCGCGGAAGTAGCGCGACACGGTGGCATCGGCGGGGTGGTCGAGTTGGAGCGACAGCCTGACGATTTCGGTGCAGGCGTCCAGCAAGGCTTTAGGATGCATGGGCTGTATTGTCCCACCCGATCCGCACCCGACGCGGTGCGCCTTCCCATGACCGAACCACTTCCCGCCCTGCCCCAGACGCCCCCCGGCCGCTACCGCCACTACAAAGGCGGGCTGTACGAAGTGATCGCCACCGCCCGCCACAGCGAGACGCTGGAGCCGATGACCGTGTACCGCGCGCTGTACGGTGAACAGGGTCTGTGGGTGCGCCCGGCGGCGATGTTTGCCGAGGACATCACGCTCGAAGGCGTCCGCCAGCCCCGTTTTGCCCGGATTTCAGACTGAAATCCGCCCCTTCCCAGCGCCAAATGGCCACGGGCAGCTATCAATTCAGGACTTAACGGCGAGCAGCCTGGCGATCGCCTGTGGGTAGATGCGGTGCTCCTGGGTCAGCACCCGCGCGGCCAGGCTGTCGGCTGTGTCGCCTTCGAGCACCGGCACAACCGCCTGCGCCAGGATCGGACCGTGGTCCAGCTCCGCCGTGACCCGATGCACCGTGGCGCCGGCCACCTGGCAACCAGCGTCCAGCGCCCGCTGGTGCGTGTGCAAGCCCGGGAAGGCCGGCAGCAACGACGGGTGGATGTTGAGCAGCCGGCCCTTGTAGCGGGCCACAAAGCCCGGCGTCAGGATGCGCATGAAGCCCGCCAGCACCACCAGCGCCGGCTCGAAAGCGTCGACCGCACCCGCCAGCGCGGCATCGAAGTCCTCGCGCGTAGCGAAGGCCTTGTGGTCGACCACCGCCGTCTCGATGCCCTGCACCCGCGCAAACGCCAGCCCGCCGGCGTCGGCGCGGTTGCTGATCACGGCCGCCACGCGCGCGCCAAAACGGTGCTGCCACCGCTCGCGCTCCGCGGCGCGCACGATCGCGGCCATGTTGGAGCCACCGCCAGAGAACAAAATCACGATGTTTTTCAATTTTTTTTCCTGCAAGCTGCCCGACGGGCATCGCGCACCGTCTTCAACCGATCGATTATCCCGCCATGCCCATTCGCCCCCTGTCCCCCACCGAAGCCCGCGTGCTGGCCACGCTGATGGAGAAGGCCCGCACCGTGCCCGACAGCTACCCGCTGACCCTCAACATGGTCGTCACCGGGTGCAACCAGAAAACCGCCCGCGAGCCGATCATGCAGATCGACGACGAACAGGCCCAGCTCGCGCTGGACGCGCTCAAGGGTCTGTCGCTGGTGTTCGAAACCAGCGGCGGTCGCGTGACGCGCTACGAACACAACTTCCAGCGCGTGTATGGCGTGCCAGAGCAGTCGGCCGTCGTGCTGGGTCTGCTGATGCTGCGCGGTCCCCAGACCGCCGGCGAACTTCGCATCAACACCGAGCGCTGGTACAAGTTTGCCGACATCTCCTCGGTGGAAGGCTTTCTCGACGAACTTCAGGAACGATCCGAAGAAAAAGGCGGCCCCCTGGTGGTCAAGTTGCCGCGCGCGCCGGGCGCCCGCGAGCAGCGCTGGGCGCACCTCGTCTGCGGCCCAGTGGACCTGGCGCTGGCAGCCACCGGCTCCGAGGCCCACCTGCCCGGTGTGGGCGAACTCGCGCACCTGCACAGCCGCATCGACACGCTGGAACACGAGTTGGCCGGCCTGCGCGACACGGTCAAGAAGCTGTGCGACGAACTGGGTTTGTCGCAGGGCGGACAGCCCTGAGCGAACGACCGTGCTAAAAACATGCTTCCTTTGGAGACGCCCTCATGGACCTCGCATTCACCCCTGAAGAACTGGCCTTTCGCGACGAGATCCGCGCCTGGGTCAAAGACAACCTCCCCGCCGACATTTCGCACAAAGTGCACAACGCCCTGCGCCTGAGCCGCGACGACATGCAGCGCTGGGGCAAGATCCTCGGCAAGAAAGGCTGGCTGGGTTACGGCTGGCCCAAGGAGTTCGGTGGCCCCGGCTGGACCGCCGTGCAAAAGCACCTGTTCGAGGAAGAATGCGCGCTGGCCGGCGCACCGCGCATCGTTCCCTTCGGCCCGGTGATGGTCGCGCCCGTGATCATGGCCTTCGGCACGCCGGCGCAGCAGCAGCGATTCCTGCCAGGCATTGCCAGCGGCGAAGTCTGGTGGAGCCAGGGCTACAGCGAGCCGGGTTCGGGCTCCGACCTGGCCTCGGTCAAGACCCGGGCCGAGCGCCAGGGCGACCACTACCTGGTCAACGGGCAAAAAACCTGGACCACCCTCGGCCAGTACGGTGAATGGATCTTCTGTCTGGTTCGTACCAGCACCGAGGGCAAGCCGCAGACCGGCATCAGCTTCCTGCTGATCGACATGAAGTCGCCCGGCGTGACCGTGCGCCCGATCCGCCTGCTCGATGGCGAATGCGAAGTCAACGAAGTGTTCTTCGACAACGTCCAGGTGCCGGTGGAAAACCTGATCGGCGAGGAGAACAAGGGCTGGACCTACGCCAAACACCTGCTGAGCCATGAACGCACCAACATCGCCGACGTGAACCGGGCCAAGCGCGAGCTGGAACGGCTCAAGCGCATCGCAAAAACCGAGGGTGTCTGGGACGAAACGCGCTTTCGCGACCAGATCGCGCTGCTCGAAGTCGACATCGTGGCGCTGGAGATGCTGGTGCTGCGCGTTCTGTCGGCCGAGAAGTCGGGCAAGAACTCGCTGGACATCGCGGGCCTGCTCAAGATCCGCGGCAGTGAAATCCAGCAGCGTTACAGCGAGCTGATGATGCTGGCCGCGGGACCCTACAGCCTGCCGCTGATCCATGAGGCCATGGAAGCCGGTTGGCAAGGTGACTTCCCTGGCGGGGTCTGGGCCAACGCGCCGCTGGCATCGACTTACTTCAACATGCGCAAGACCACCATCTACGGTGGCAGCAACGAGGTGCAGCGCAACATCGTCGCCCAGGTGGTTCTGGGCTAAGGAGACATCAGGATGGACTTCAATTTTTCCGACGACCAGGAGCAACTGCGCGACGCAGTGCGCAAATGGGTCGACAAGGGCTACGACTTCGAGCGCCGGCGCAAGGCCGTCGAGGCCGGCGGTTTCGACCGATCGGTCTGGAACGAACTGGCTGAACTGGGCCTGGCCGGCCTGTACATCCCCGAAGCCGACGGCGGCATGGGCATGGGACCGGTCGAAGGCATGGTGGTGATGGAGGAACTGGGTCGCGGCATGGTGCTGGAGCCCCTGAACCAGGCGCTGATCGCCGGCGGTGTGCTCTCGGGCTACGCCCCGGACGCGCTCAAGACCGAATGGCTGCCCCGCATCGCCGCCGGCGACGCGCTGGTGGTGCTGGCCTCCCAGGAGCGCCGCGCGCGCTACCGGCTCGATGTTTGTGATGCCAAAGCCACCCAATCCAGCGTCGGATGGTCACTGACCGCTACCAAGAACGTAGTTCCCGTCGGCGACCAGGCCGATGCGTTCCTGGTGCCGGCCACGGTGAATGGCGCTGTCGCCTTGTTCCTCGTGGCACGCGGCGCATCGGGCGTCAGCACACGGGGCTATGGCACACAGGATGGTGGCCGCGCGGCCGACCTGATCCTGCAGAATGCGCCCGCCAGCCTGATCACGACCGACGGACTGGCCGCGCTGGAGCTCGCGGAGGACATCGGCATCGCCGCCACCTGCGCCGAGGCGGTGGGCGTGATGGACAAGACCGTGGACCTGACGGCCGAGTACTTGAACACGCGCAAGCAGTTCGGCGTGCCCATCGGCAGCTTTCAGGCCCTGCGCCACCGGGCCGCCGACATGAAGATGCAGTTGGAACTGGCCCGCTCGATGAGCTACTACGCCAGCCTCAAGCTCAACGCGCCCGCCGACGAGCGACGCCGCGCCATGGCCCGCGCCAAGGTCCAACTCGGCAACTCGATGCGGTTCGTCGGCCAGCAGTCGGTGCAGATGCACGGCGGCATCGGCGTGACCGACGAATACATCGGCAGCCATTACTTCAAGAAGCTCACCCAGCTCGAAATGAGTTTCGGCGACACGATGCACCACCTGGGCGAGGTGTCGGCGCGCATGCAGGATACCGCCGGGGTGTTTGCCTGAGGCGCCGGGCTCCCAGGCGTCCATCCTCGTCAGGGGCTCCCTTCGGAGCCCCTTTTTCATGGCAGGTTGCCCGCCTCAGGCGTGCAAGCGGGAATTTCGCGGCAGGTGCGCCATCAGGAACTCCATCTGGTCGGCCAGGATGCGCCGATTGCGCAGGATGAAGTCCTCCCACAGGCTGGGCACGTAGGGCGCGTACAGCAGCGGCATGCGTGCCTGCTCGGGCGTGCGGCTGCTCTTGCGGTGGTTGCAGGCGCGGCACGCCGTGACCACGTTCATCCAGTGGTCCCGGCCGTTCTGGGCGAACGGAATGATGTGCTCGCGCGTCAGCTCATCCTCATGAAACAAGCCGCCGCAGTAGGCGCAGACGTTGCGGTCGCGCGCGAACAGCTTGCCGTTGGTCAGGCTGGGGCGCAGGTCGAACGGGTTGATGCCGGGCACGCCACGGGTGCCGATGATGCTGTTGACCGTGATGATGGACTGGTCACCGGTGATGGCGTTGTGCCCCCCGTGGAACACCGCGATCTCTTGGCCGGCTTCCCAGCGCACCTCCGACGCGGCGTAGTGGATCACCGCCTGCTCCAGCGATATCCACGCCTGCGGCAAACCCTGGGCCGACAGCTTCAACACCTTCACGACAAGCCTCCTTCCAACAGTCGAACAACCACTGACACGGAACGCCGAAGTGCCAGGCGAAGCGGGCTGGATGCCCACTGGGCCTGCTGGGTCACAATATACCCTGTTTTTGTGACATTTCCGTGCCGTACCCGGTGCCGGACGGCCACGACCTGCTACCAAAAGAATACTGCCCGATGAAGGTTTTCCGCGGCTTCCACCACCCCGGCGTTGCGCCCGCCTGCGCGCTGACGATTGGCAACTTCGATGGCGTGCACCGCGGTCACCAGGCGATGCTGGCGCTGTTGAACAATGAGGCCGCACACCGTGGCGTACCCAGTTGTGTGATGACTTTCGAGCCGCATCCGCGCGACTACTTTGCCGGTGCGCTGAAAAAGCCCGAGCTCGCCCCGGCCCGCATCGCCACGCTGCGTGACAAGCTGACCGAACTGGAGCGCTGCGGGGTGCAGCAGGTGGTGGTGCTGCCATTCGACGCCCGTCTGGCGTCCCAGTCCCCCCAGGCCTTCATCGACGACGTGCTGATCCGGGGCCTGGGCGTGCGCTACGTGCTGGTGGGCGACGACTTCCGTTTCGGCGCCAAACGCGCGGGCGACTACGCCATGCTCGATGCAGCCGGGCAGGCGCAGGGCTTCGACGTGGCGCGCATGAACAGCTACGAGGTGCACGGCCTGCGGGTGTCCAGCTCGGCCGTGCGCGACGCGCTGGCCGAAGGCCGGCTGGCCGATGCGGCACGCCTGCTGGGACGCCCCTATTGCATCAGCGGCCACGTGGTGCATGGCCGAAAGCTCGGACGCGACCTTGGCGCTTCGTCCGCGCGGGCGGGCGACGGTTTTCGCACGCTGAACCTTCGGTTCTCTCACTGGAACCCCGCGGCCAGCGGCATCTTCGCGGTGCTGGTGCACGGGTTAAGCTCCGATCCGCTGCAGGGCGTTGCCAACCTGGGCATCCGCCCCTCGCTGGGCCCAGACGACGTCAATGGCGGCCGTGTACTTCTGGAGACCCACTGCCTGCAGTGGCCGGAACGCCTGGGCACGGAAGGTGCATACGGTAAAATCATCCGCGTGGAACTGCTGCACAAACTGCACGACGAACTCCGATACGACAGTCTCGATGCCTTGACAGCAGGCATCGGCCGGGACTGCGACGAGGCGCGCGCGTTCTTCGCATCGATGCACGCCGAGACCCACCGCCAGACCACGCGCGACCGAATTTAACGATCCGGTCAAAGCCCCGGTCGCCGTCCAATCAACAAACTCAGGGCGAACGGGCCCCAGTCTCATTCAGCTCTCCCGATCCGCTCGGGTTGAGCTTGTCGAAGCCCCCATTTTCCCGTCGCACCATGACTGACCAGACTGCTCCCGCCAAACCCGAAGCCAGCGCCTACCGCGCCACGCTGAACATGCCCGACACGCCGTTTCCGATGCGCGGCGACCTGCCCAGGCGCGAACCGGCCTGGGTGAAGGACTGGAACGAAGGCGATCTCTACATGTGCCTGCGGGCAGCGCGAAAAGGCGCCCCGCTATTCGTTCTGCACGATGGCCCGCCGTACGCCAACGGCAAACTGCACATCGGCCACGCGCTGAACAAGGTGCTCAAGGACATGATCGTCAAGAGCCGCCAGCTCGCCGGTTTTGACGCGCAATACATCCCCGGGTGGGACTGCCATGGCCTGCCGATCGAAAACGCGATCGAAAAGCTGCACGGCCGCAACCTGAGCCGCGACGACATGCAGGCGAAGAGCCGCGCCTATGCCAGCGAGCAGATTCACCAGCAGCGCGAGGACTTCAAACGCCTGGGCGTGCTGGGCGACTGGGAACGCCCCTACCGCACCATGGACCCGGCCAACGAGGCCGGCCAGATCCGGGCATTCAAGCGCGTGATCGAACGCGGGTTCGTCTACCGCGGTCTCAAGCCGGTGTACTGGTGCTTCGACTGTGGCTCCAGCCTGGCCGAATTCGAAATCGAGTACGCCGACAAAAAAAGCGACACGCTGGACGTGGCCTTCGAGTCCGACGATCCGGTCGCGCTGGCACGGGCCTTCGGCCTGGACGCATTGCCCGAAGGCAGCCAGGCGTTCGCCGTCATCTGGACCACCACCGCCTGGACCATCCCGGCCAACCAGGCGCTCAACGCGCACCCCGAGCTGGAATACGCCCTGGTGGACACACCGCGCGGCGTGCTGCTGCTGGGCGCCAGCCTGGTCGACAAATGCCTGGAGCGCTACGGCCTGAGCGGCACCGTGCTGGCCACGGCCAAAGGCGAAGCGCTGCGTGGTCTCGTGTTCCGTCATCCCTTGTACGACGTCGGCGATGCCGCCACCAGCTACGGCTACCGCCGCCAGGCGCCCTTGTACCTGGCCGATTACGTCAGTGACAGCGATGGCACCGGCATCGTGCACTCGTCGCCGGCCTACGGCGTGGACGATTTCAACTCCTGCGTCGCCCACGGCATGGCCTACGCCGACATCCTGAACCCCGTGCAGGGCAATGGCAGCTACACCGATGAGCTGCCACTCTTCGGCGGCCTGAACATCTGGAAGGCCTGTCCGGTCATCATCGAGACGCTGAAGGCGCACGGCCGGCTGATGGCCACGCAACCCATCGTCCACAGTTATCCGCATTGCTGGCGCCACAAGACGCCGGTGATCTACCGCGCCGCCGCGCAGTGGTTCATCCGCATGGACGAGGGTGAAGGCGTGTTCACCAAAGACAAGGCGCCCAAGACCTTGCGCCAGCTCGCGCTGGACGCCATCGACCACACGCAGTTCTACCCCGAGAATGGCAAGGCGCGGCTGCGCGACATGATCGCCAACCGCCCCGACTGGTGCATCAGCCGCCAGCGCAGCTGGGGCGTGCCGGTGCCCTTCTTCCTGCACAAGGATTCGGGCGAGCTGCATCCCCGCACCATGGACATCCTCGACCAGGCGGCCGACATCGTCGAACGCGGCGGCATCGAGGCCTGGAGCCGCGTCAGTGCCGAAGGAATCCTGGGCGCCGAAGAGGCCGCCCACTACACCAAGAGCACCGACATCCTGGAGGTCTGGTTCGACTCCGGCTCCACCTTCTGGCACGTGTTGCGCGGCAGCCATGCCCATGCCTACCCCAATGGCGCCTTCCATGCCCAGGGCCCCGAAGCCGACCTGTACCTCGAAGGCCACGACCAGCACCGCGGCTGGTTCCACAGCTCGCTGCTACTGGGTTGCGCGCTGTTCGACCGCGCGCCCTACCGGGGCTTGCTGACCCACGGCTTTGCCACCGACGGCCAGGGACGCAAAATGAGCAAGAGCCTGGGCAACACGGTCGATCCTCAGACCGTGACCGCCAAGCTGGGCGCCGAGATCGTGCGGCTCTGGGTCGCCGCCACCGACTACTCGGGCGACCTCAATATCGACGACAAGATCCTGGCCCGAGTGGTGGATGCCTACCGCCGCATCCGCAACACGCTGCGCTTCCTGCTGGCCAACCTCAGCGATTTCGATCCGGCGCTCGACACCGTTCCCGCCGAGCAGCTGCTGGAGATAGACCGCTACGCGCTGGCGCGCGCCGCGCAGCTGCAGGCCGAGATCCTGCGGCACTTCGACGTCTACGAATTCCACCCGGTGGTCAGCAAGCTGCAGGTGTACTGCTCCGAAGACCTGGGCGCGTTCTACCTCGACGTGCTGAAAGACCGCCTCTACACCAGCGCGCCGAACAGCCGCGAGCGGCGCTCGGCCCAGACCGCGCTGTGGCAGATCACGCACGCCATGCTGCGCTGGATGGCGCCGTTCCTGAGCTTCACTGCCGAGGAGGCCTGGGCCGTGTTCGCGGGGGAGAAGAACCGGGGATCCATCTTTTTCGAAACCTTCTGGCCTTTTGCCACGCCCAACGAAGCGCTGCTGGCCAAGTGGGAGCGCCTGCGCGCGATCCGCGACCTGGCCAACAAGGAGATCGAGACGGTGCGCACCGAGGGTCGCGTCGGCTCCTCGCTCCAGGCCACGCTGCACATCACCGCCGGCGCCGACGACGCGGCGCTGCTGCGTTCGCTGGGCGACGACCTGAAGTTCGTCACCATCACCTCGGCCGCCACGGTGGCCGATGGCGAGGCCCTGGCCATCGAGGTCACGCCCAGCACGGCGGCGAAGTGCGAGCGCTGCTGGCACTGGCGCGACGATGTGGGCCACGACCCCGCCCATCCCACGCTGTGCGCGCGCTGCACCAGCAACCTGTTCGGTGCCGGCGAAACCCGGACGGCTGCCTGATGGGCACGAAAGCGAAGGTCACGCGCGTGCGCGGCAACGCCAGCGGCGGCATGCTGCCCTGGCTGGGCCTGGCGTTCATCCTGCTGCTGGCCGACCAGTTCACTAAGGTGCTGATCGTGGGTCATTACGCGCTCGGTGACAGCACCCCGGTGACGTCCTTCTTCAACATCGTGCGGGTGCACAACACCGGCGCGGCCTTCTCGTTTCTGGCCTCGGCTGGCGGCTGGCAACGCTGGTTCTTCACCGCGCTGGGCATCGCCGCGGCGGGGTTCATCCTGTGGATGCTGCGCGCCCACAGCTCGCAGCGGCTGTTCAGCTTCGCCCTGGCATGCATCCTGGCTGGCGCCGTGGGCAACGTGATCGACCGCCTGGTCCACGGCTATGTGGTCGACTTTCTGGATTTCCACTGGCCCTTCCTCGCGGCCATCTTTCCGGGCGGTCATTTCCCGGCATTCAACATCGCCGACGCCGCGATCACCGTGGGCGCCGCCGCGCTGATTCTGGACGAGATCCTGCGAGTTCGCCGGGGGCGATAGGCACCCGCCCCCGCGTCCCGATCGGCCCACGCCATGCGGCGGGGCGTACGGAACAACACCACCCCGTTTCAGTCGCGCAGCGCCGCCTCGATGGTGGCGATATCGATCCTCACCATGGTCATCATGGCCTCGAAGGCCCGCCGGGCCTTGGCGGGGTCCGGGTGGGCGATGGCGTCCATCAGCATCGCGGGCGCGATCTGCCACGAGATGCCCCAGCGGTCACGGCACCAGCTGCAGGCAATGCCCTGGCCGCCGTTGTCCACGATGGCGTTCCAGTAGCGGTCGGTCTCCGCTTGGTCGGTGGTGGCCACCTGGAACGAGAACGCGTCGGTGTGCGGATGTCCCGGCCCGCCGTTCAGCCCCAGGCAGGGCATGCCCAGCACCGTGAATTCCACCGTGAGCACATCACCCTGTTTGCCGGCCGGGTAGTCGCCCGGCGCGCGGTGCACCGAGGTGACGGCAGAGTCCGGAAACACCGACGCGTAATACCGCGCCGCCTCTTCGGCATCGCCGTCGAACCAGAGACAGACCGTGTTGCGTGGCCGGATGGTCATGTCGCCACATCCGAAAGGGTTTCAAAGCCGCCGTAGATCATGCGCTTGCCGTCGAACGGCATCTGCGCGCTGCTCATGCGCGGGTCCTGCATGGCCTTTTCCCAGCCGGCATCGCGCACCGCCCGGGAGGGCCATTCGATCCAGCCGAAGGCGACCACCTCGCCGTCTTCGCGTTTCACGGCCAGGGGGAACGAGGTCAGTTTGCCCTCCGGCACATCGTCGCCCCACGCGTCGACCACACGCAAGGCACCGTGTTCCTGCAGCACGGCGGCCATGGCGATGGCGTGCTGGCGGTAGGCCTCTTGGCTGGCGGCTGGCACAGCGGCCACAAATCCGTCGATATAGCGCATCAAGTTCTCCTCGGGCGGGATGTCCTGGACGGCTGGAAGTGTCTCCAACCGGAAAAATTCACTCCAATTTCAATAGCAAATAATGACCTTTTGACGCTGGGTACATGGCAAGAATGACCCAAAATGTGGCCGCACACCCGTTTACAGCGTCAGGATGGTGCAACCGGTGGTCTGGCGGGCTTCCAGCGCGCGGTGGGCTTCCTGCACCTGGGCCAGCGGGAAGCGCTGCTCGATGTGGATCTTCACCGCACCGCTGCGCACCACGGCAAACAGGTCGTCGGCCATGGCCTGGGTGCTTTCGCGGGTGGCGATGTGGGTGAACAGGGTCTGGCGTGTCACGTACAACGAGCCTTTGTTGCCCAGCAGCCCCGGCGCGAACGGCGGCACCACGCCCGAGGCGTTGCCGAAGCTGGCCATCAGGCCGAAGGGGCGCAGGCAGTCGAGCGAGCCGTCCCAGGTGTCCTTGCCCACCGAGTCGTACACCACCTTGACGCCCCTGCCGCCGGTGATGGCCTTGACGCGCTCGACGAAGTTCTCGGTGCGGTAGTTGATCGCATGGGTCGCACCGTTGGCCAGCGCCAGGGCGCACTTGGCGTCGGTGCCGGCCGTCGCGATCAGTTGCAGACCCAGTGCCCTGGCCCACTGGCAGGCGATCAGGCCCACACCGCCCGCGGCGGCGTGGAACAGCACAAAATCGCCCGGCTCCAGGCCCTCCACCGGTCGCACCTTGCGCAGCAGGTACTGCGCCGTCAGGCCCTTGAGCATCATCGCGGCCCCGGTGTCGAAGCCGATGTCGTCGGGCAGCACACACACACATTTGGCCGGCATCACCCGCACCTCGCAATAACTGCCCGGTGGCTGGCTGGCGTAGGCCGCGCGGTCGCCCACGCGCAGGTGCCTGACACCCTCGCCCACCGCCTCCACCACACCGGCAGCTTCCATGCCGAGCTTGAGCGGCATGGCCAGCGGGTACACGCCGCTGCGCTGGTAGACGTCGATGAAGTTCAGGCCGATGGCGTGGTGGCGGATGCGGATCTCGCCGGGGCCGGGCGCGCCCACCTGCACGTCGACCAGTTTCATCTGCTCCGGGCCACCGGGCTGGTCGATCTGGACGGCAAGGGTCATGAAGAGTCTCCTGATTTGGTTGGAACAAACGATCCCGCATCCTGCCATGTTTCGCCCGACCCTGCCGGCACGCCGAACACAGCAAGCCGCTACAGTGCCGGGCATGACCCACAAACTCAGCCCCGGCACGGCGCTCCTGCTGACCATCCCCCCGCTGCTGTGGGCGGGCAACGCGGTGGTCGGTCGCCTGATGCAGGGGCTGGTGCCGCCGGTCACGCTCAACTTCCTGCGCTGGGTGCTGGCCTTCGCCATCCTGCTGCCGCTGGCGCCCTGGGTGCTGCGCCGTGGCAGCGGCCTGTGGGCGCACCGGCGCCGCTTCGCGCTGCTGGGCCTGCTCGGCGTGGGCACCTACAACGCGCTGCAATACCTGGCGCTGAAGACCTCGACCCCGCTGAACGTGACGCTGGTGGCCTCCAGCGCGCCGCTGTGGATGATGGCACTGGGCGCGCTGTTCTTCCAGGCGCGGGTGTCGCGCCCACAGCTGCTGGGCGCGCTGCTGTCGATGGCCGGCGTCCTCGTGGTGCTGGCGCGCGGCGATGGCTCGCAACTGGCCGCGCTGCGCCTGGTACCTGGCGATCTGTTCATCCTGCTGGCCACCGTGTCCTGGGCCTGGTACAGCTGGCTGCTGACCCGGCGCGACGAACCCGAACCCATCCGCGCCGACTGGGCCGCCTTTTTGCTGGCCCAGGTGGTGTTCGGGCTCGGCTGGTCGGGCCTGTTCAGCGCCGCCGAGTGGACGCTGACCGATGCACGCATCACCTGGGGCTGGCCGCTGGCTGGGGCGCTGGTGTTCATCGCCGTCGGTCCGGCCGTGCTGGCCTACCGCTGCTGGGGCCTGGGCGTGCAGCGGGCCGGCCCGGCGGTCGCCGCGTTCTTCGCAAACCTGGCCCCGCTGTTCGCGGCCCTGATGTCGGCCGCCTTCCTGGGCGAGGCGCCGCGACCCTACCACGCGCTGGCGTTTGCACTGATCGTGGGTGGCATCGTGGTGTCGTCGCGGCGCTGAACGTGTCCGCCTCTCGCACCGGCACTTGCACTGGCGCATGCAGCCCCGAGCCACCGTGGCAACATCCCTCCCATGAACGACGACACCCTCACCGCACTCGACGCCCACGCCCTGTCGGACGCCATCCACCGCCGCGACGTGTCGTGCCGCGAGGTCATGACCGCCTACCTGGTGCGCATCGCCCGGCTCAACCCCTTGCACACGGCCATCGTCGCGCTGGCGCCGGAGGACAGCTTGTTCGCCCAGGCCGACGCGTGTGACGCCGAACTGGCCGCCGGCCGCAGCCGCGGCTGGCTGCACGGCCAGCCGGTGGCGATCAAGGACACCGGGCAAGCCACCGGCTTTGCCACCAGCTTCGGCAGCGCGCTGCTGGCGCGCCAGATCGCCCGCGAGGACAGCCTGTACGTGAGCCGCATGAAGGCCGCCGGCGCGATCGTGATCGGCAAGACCAACATGTCGGAGTTCGGCCTGGGCTCGCACAGCTACAACCGGCTTTACGGCACCACGCTCAACGCCTGGGACCGCACGCTGTCGGCCGGTGGCTCCAGCGGCGGCGCGGCCGTGGCGCTGGCGCTGCGCCTGCTGCCGGTGGCCGACGGCTCGGACTTCATGGGCTCGCTGCGCAACCCGGCAGGCTGGAACCATGTGTTCGGCCTGCGCCCCAGCCAGGGCCGCGTGCCCGCGTGGCCGCGACCGGAACTGTTCGTGAGCCAGCTGGGCAGCGACGGCCCCATGGCCCGCCGCGTGCACGACCTGGCCCGCCTGCTGCAGACCCAGGCCGGCTATGACGCCCGCACCCCGCTGGCGCTGAGCGACCCGCCGGGCACCACCATGGTGCCGCCGCCTGAAGCCTGGGACAGCGGCCTGGCCGGCCAACGCATCGGCTGGCTGGGTGACCTGGGCGGCCACCTGGCGGTGGAGCCCGGCATCCTGCCCGTGTGCGAAAGCGCCCTGGCGCGCATGGCGGCGGCCGGCGCCGTGGTCGAGCCCGCCGCACTGGACACCGATCTGGAGGCCGTCTGGAACGCCTGGCTGACCTGGCGCTGCGCCCTGGTGGCCCCGGTGATCGGCCAAGCCCTGCAGCTGCCCGGCGCGCGCGAGCAGATCAAGCCCGAGGCGCTGTGGGAGTTCGACCGCGCGCAGGGCCTGCAGCTGGGCGACTTCATGCGCGCCGCCCAGGTGCGCAGCGCCTTCTACACCCGCCTGGCAACGCTGCTGGAGCGCTTTGATGCGCTGGCCCTGCCGGTGGCGCAGGCCTGGCCCTTTGACGCCACGCAACACTGGCCAAAAACCGTGGCCGGCCGCGCCATGGACACCTACCACCGCTGGATGGAATGCACGCTGTACGCCACGCTGGCCGGCCTGCCGGCCATCAGCCTGCCCGCCGGCTTCAGCCCCGACGGGCAGCTGCCCATGGGCATCCAGCTGATCGGCAGGCCCCGCGGTGACGCCGCACTGCTGGCGCTGGCCGCTGGCTACGAGGCACGGATCGGCGACCTGCTGGCACGCAGGCCGCCCGAACCAGCCTGACGGCGCCCTGCTCGCGCATCTCGAACCCCGGCCAGATCACTATATTTTTGATAGCTGCTTGTGGCCGGCTGGCGCTGGGAAGCAGACTTTTTGACACCGAAAACCGCCGTCTGGAGCCCCCTGGCGGCCTGCCCAGCGCTCAGTAGGTCCCCGGATACGCCCCACCGTCGGGCAGGATGTTCTGGCCCGTGATGTAGGCGGCCTGCCGGCTGCACAGGAAGGCGCAGATGGCGCCGAATTCCTCAGCCGTGCCGTAGCGGCCTGCGGGAATCTGCGCCTGCTGGGCGAGGCGGATGTCGTCCACGCTCTTGCCGGTCTTGGTGGCGGCTGCCTGCAGCGTGGCGGCGATGCGGTCGGTGTCGAACTTGCCCGGCAGCAGGTTGTTGATGGTGACGCCTTGGGCCGCGATGCCGCTGCGCGCCACGCCGGCCACGAAGCCGGTCAGGCCGCTGCGCGCGCCGTTGGACAGGCCCAGGATGTCGATCGGCGCCTTCACCGCGCTGGAGGTGATGTTGACGATGCGCCCGAAACCGCGCGCGGCCATGCCGTCCACCGTGGCCTTGATGAGTTCGATGGGGGTGAGCATGTTGGCGTCCACCGCCCGGATCCAGGCCTCGCGGTCCCAGTCGCGGAAGTCGCCGGGTGGCGGTCCGCCGGCGTTGGTGACGACGATGTCGAAGACGGTGCCCGGCCCGCCCGCCACGCCGAACACCGCCGCGCGGCCCTCGGCGGTGGTGATGTCGGCGGCCACGGCCAGCACCTGCGCCGCAGACGCGGCCTGCGCGCGCAGCTCTTGCGCGGTGCGCGCCAGCGCCTCGGCGCCGCGGGCCACGATGACGACGTTGACGCCTTCACGCACCAGCGCCAGCGCGCAGCCCCGGCCCAGCCCCTTGCTCGCGCCGCCCACCAGCGCCCATTTGCCTGCGATTCCCAAATCCATAACAATGCCCGCTTCGCGTCTGTGAAAGAGTCCGAATGATAGGGGCCGCGATCGATCGACGGAAAACACCGGGTCATCGGTGGCTTGCCGTGTCGCTGCTGGCATGGGCGGGCGGTGCGCTGGCCGACGGTGATCCGGGCGTGCTGCGGCGCGCGGCGGACCTGCGTGCTATGCCATCAGCGAGTGCCCCGAGCCTGACCTCGCTGCCAGCGCAGGCTAGCGTCACCCGCCTGGCCGGGCGCGAAGGCGCCTGGATCCAGGTGCGCACCGCCGCGGGCCAGACCGGCTGGCTGCACCTGTTCGATGTCGGCTCGCCCGGCGCGGCCGGCGGCACCGGTTCGGGCGCGGGCCAGGCCGCGAACAGTGGGCTGCGCGGCCTGACCAACCTGCTCTCAGGTGGCAGCGGGGCCGGCGGCACCACCGTGGCCACGACGACCGTCGGCATCCGTGGCCTGAGTGCCGAAGACATCGCCAACGCACAACCCGACGCGGCCGCCGTCGCGCGCATGGAGGGCCTGCGCCAGAGTGAGGCCGAGGCGCGCGCGTTCGCCGCCAGCGCCTCGCTCAAGAGCCAGACGGTCGAAGCCCTGCCCGGCCCGGCCACGGCCGGTGCCGGACCCGCCGGAGGGTCCACCCCATGACGCCCTGGACGGTCGGCCGACGTGGCTTGCGCGTCGCCCTGGCCACGGCCCTGTTGCTGGCGGCCAGCGGCGCGCCGGCCCAGTTCAACGCGCTGCGGCTGCTCGGATCGGTGAACCTCGGCGGACCCGCCGCGGCACCGTCGCCGGGCGGCGCCTCCGGCGGCGACCTGCTGCAATTGCTGTCGCAGTCGCTGGAGCAGATCGACGAGCCGAAAGAGATCGAAATCGGCCGCCAGCTCGCCGCCGTGTTGCTGGGCAGCAAACCCATTCATGGCGACATGGCATTGCAGGCCTACGTGAACCGGCTCGGACGCTGGATCAGCCTGCACAGCACGCGCCCGAACCTGCCCTGGGCTTTCGTGGTGCTGGACGACAAGGGCTACAACGCCTTCGCGGCGCCCGGGGGTTATGTGTTCGTCACCAAGGGACTGATCGACCGGGTGCGCGACGAGGCCGAACTGGCCGGCATCCTGGCCCACGAGATCACACACGTGACCAGCCGCCACCACCTGATCGCCTTGCGGTCCAAGGCCCAGGCGGGCGTGCTGACCCAGTTGGTGGGCTCACAGCTCAAAAACAACCTGGGCGGCTGGGTGTCGTCGCAGTTGCTGGCGCTGGGTCGCAACCTGTATGCCAGCGGTCTCGACCAGCAGGACGAGTTCGACGCCGACCGCAATGGCACCGAACTGGCGGCCCGCGCCGGGTTGGACCCTTACGGACTGGCTGCCGCCTTGCAGCAGCTGCGCACCGCGTCGCCCGACGATCCCTTGTTCACGCTGTCGCTGAGCACCCACCCGCCCGCGCAGCAGCGGCTGGAGCAGATCGAGCTGGCGATGGGCACCCGGCTCGACGCCTTGGCGGGCAAGCCGCCGGTGCCGCTGGCCTCACGCCTGGCGCATTGAGCGCGAAAACACGAAGATGCCGGTCACGACCAGCACCGTGCCGGCAATGACCCAGCGGTTCAGCGGCTCACCCAGGATCAGCACCCCCATCAGGATGGTGGACATCGGGCCGATCATGCCCGTCTGCGCCGTCAGCCCGGCGCCGATGCGTTCGATGGCCATCATCACCATGAGCACCGGCAAGGCGGTGCAGGCCGTGGCATTGAGCAGCGACAGCCACAGCACCGCCGGCGCGACCTGCGCGGCGGCCAACGGGCGTACCAGCAGGAACTGCCCGATGCACAGCAGGCAGGCGACGGACGTGGCCAGTCCGGCCAGGCGCAGCGCCCCCAGGCGGTGCACCAGCTCGCCGCTGTAGCTCATGTACAGCGCATAGCTGATGGTGCTGAGAAACACCAGCAGCGCACCCCATGCCACCGCGCTGCCATCCAGCGACAACTGGTGCCAGAACACCAGCACAACCCCGCTGTAACTGACCGCCATGGCCAGCACCTGAGGAGAGCGGATGCGCCGCCCGTGCAGCAGCCAGCCCAGCAGCAACACCAGCGTGGGATTGAGGTACAGGATCAGCCGCTCCAGCGACGCCGTGATGTACTGCAGCCCCTCGAAGTCCAGGTAGCTCGCGAGGTAATACCCGGTGAAACCCAGCCACAGCACGCCCAGCCAGTCGCCGCGCGTGAGGGGCGGTTTGCCACGACCGGCCCACCAGGCCATAGCCGCAAAGAACGGCAGGGCAAACAGCATGCGGTACATCACCAGCGTGACCGCGTCCACGCCATGGCGATAGGCCAACTTGACGATGATGGCCTTGCCACTGAACGCGATGGAGCCAGCCACAGCCAGCGCCAACCCGGAGGCCAGGCCGGTGGAATGAGTTGCGGCAGGCCGGCTAGAACCCAACAGCCTGCCCGTCCCGGCGCGCGTCGCTGGCCGCGACATAGCCCTGGACCTTGGGATCGCCCGCGCGCCAGATGAACTGACCGGCGCCGAAGTCCTGGTAGGAGTCGTTGATGACCTCCATGCGGTGGCCGCGCTCAGCCAGGCCTTGCACGGTGGCCGCATTCAGCGCCGACTCCACGTTGATTTCCAGGCCGGCGTTGTAGCGCCAGCGCGGCGCATCGCAGGCCGCCTGCGGGTTCTGCCCGTAGTCGAGCATGCGCACCAGCGTCTGCATGTGGCCCTGCGGCTGCATGTTGGCGCCCATCACGCCGTAGCTCATAACGGGCTGGCCGTTCTTGGTGAGGAAGGCCGGGATGATGGTGTGGAAGGGGCGCTTGCCCGGCGCGACCAGGTTGGCCGGGTTGGCGGCCTTCGCATCCACGCTGAAGCCATGGCCGCGGTTCTGCAGGCTGATACCGAACGTCGGCTCGACGCAGCCGGAGCCGAAACCCATGTAGTTGCTCTGGATGAAGCTGACCATCATGCCGTTCTCGTCGGCGGCGGTCAGGTAGATCGTGCCGCCCTTGACCGGGTTGCCGGCGCCGAAATCCTGCGCTTTCTTCATGTCGATGAGTTTCGCGCGGCTCGCCAGGTAGGCGTCATCGAGCATCTGATCGGCGCTCACCGCCATCGACGAGGGCTCGGCCACGTAGCGGTAGACGTCGGCAAAGGCCAGCTTCATGGCCTCGATCTGCAGGTGCTGCGAATCCACGCCGTCCACCGGCAAGGCGGACACGTCGAACTGGCCGAGGATGCCCAACGCAATCAGCGCCGCGATGCCCTGCCCGTTGGGCGGAATCTCGTGCAGCGTGTAGCCCCGGTAGTTCTTGGCGATCGGCTTGACCCATTCGGGGCGGTAGGCCGCGAAGTCGCTGGCCTTCAGGCTGCCGCCATGCTGTGCCGAGAAGTGTTCGATGGCCTGCGCAATCTCGCCGCCGTAATAGGCCTGTCCACGCGTCTCGGCAATGGCCCGCAGGCCGCGCGCGGCCGCCTTGAACTGGAACAGTTCGCCCACCTCGGGTGCGCGCCCCCAGGGCATGAAGCTGTCCGAAAACCCGGGCAAGGACTGCAGTTCGGGAACCGCCGCCGCCCATTTCTGCTGCACCACCACGGGCAGCAGGTAGCCCCGCTCGGCGATCTCGATGGCCGGTTGCATCAGGTCGGCGAACGGCAGCTTGCCGAAACGCTCGCTCAGTGCCACCCAGCTGCTCACGGCGCCCGGCACGGTCACCGCGTCAAACCCGCGCTTGGGCGGCGCCTGGGTGTCTTGGCCGTACTTGCGCCGGAAATACTCCGGCGTCCAGGCCGCCGGCGCGCGGCCGGAGGCATTGAGCCCGTGCAAGGACTGCCCGTCCCACAGGATGCAGAAGGCGTCGCTGCCCAACCCGTTGCTCACCGGTTCACAAATGGTCATGGCGGCTGCGGCCGCCACGGCCGCGTCCACCGCGTTGCCCCCGTTGTACAGCATGCGCAGGCCCGCCTGCGCGGCAAGTGGGTGTGAGGTGGACACCACGTTTCGCGCGAACACGGGCAGCCGGGTGGTTGTGTAGGGATTGGAGAAGTTGAAATTCATGAAATGAGGTCCGTGTGGTTGCCGTTTCAGCGAGTTCCCGAACATTGCCGCGGGATCAGTCCGCGACGATCTTGCGCTCGACGATGATTTTTTTCCACTTGCCGGCGTCCAGTGTGGCCATCTGCGCGAACTGCGCCGGCGTGCCGCCAACCCCCTCGATGCCCAGGCGCGCCAGGCGGTCCTTCACCTCCGGGTCGGCCAGTGCCTGGTTCACGCCGGTGTTGACGCGCGCCACCACGTCAGCGCTCAGACCCCGGGGGCCGTACAGCCCGAACCAGGTGTTGGACTCGAAGCCCGGCAGCAGTTCGGACACCGCCGGCAGCTCCGGCGCCATCGGCGTGCGCTGTGCGGAGGTCACCGCCAGCGCCCGCAGACGGCCATCGCGCACGTGCGGCAGGCCGGTGGGCAAGGAGTCAAACAGCACGTCCACCTTGCCGCTGACCAGATCGGGGATCGCCAGCGCAGTGCCCTTGTAGGGAATGTGCACCAGGTACAGGCCAGCCTGCGACTTGAACAGCTCGGCGGTGAGTTGCACGATGGTGCCATTGCCGCTGGAGGCGTAGTTCAGTTTTCCCGGATTCTTCCGGGCATAGTCCACCCACTCCTTGAGCGTGCGCGCCGGCGATCCGTTGGGCACAAGCATGATGCTGGGCGCATTGCCCACATGGCAGATGGGCGTGAAGTCGCGCACCGCGTCATAGGGCATTTTCGGATTCAGCGCGGGGCCAATCGCATGGGTGCTCGATGTCGCCAGCAGCAGCGTGTAGCCGTCGGCCGGCGCCTTGGCAACCAGGTCGGAGCCGATCGTGCCGCCTGCGCCCGGGCGGTTTTCCACGACCACCGCCACGCCGAGCTTCTCGCCCAGCTTCTGCGACAGGGCGCGGGCGAAGATGTCGGTGGCCCCACCGGCTGGAAACGGCACCACCAGGCGGATCGGCTTGGCCGGCCAGGCCTGGGCCCGCGCAGAAGTGCCCAGCAACAGGCCCAGGCCGGCGCTGGCGCCCAGTACAAGATGACGTCGTTTCATGGAACTCCTGGAGGTTTCAAAGCCATGGCCAATGCACATTGTGCGGCACCCGGCCAGGCGCCGCAGGCCGCGGCCTTTCCGGAAAAAAAAGGCGCCCGAAGGCGCCGTGGTCCGATCCGCGCGGGATGCTCAATCCTCGACGAAGGCTTCCTCGCGTTTGCTCTTGATCGCCGGCATCAGCACAATCACCAGCAACAGCGCAGCGGCCGCCAGCAAGCCCGCCGAAAGCGGTCGGGTGACAAACACGCTCCAGTCGCCACGCGACAGCAGCAGCGCCCGGCGCAGGTTCTCCTCCATCATCGGGCCCAGGATGAAGCCCAGCAGCAACGGAGCCGGCTCGGCACCGAGCTTGATGAACAGATAGCCGATCACACCGAAGATCGCCACCATCCAGATGTCGAAGGTGTTGTTGTTGGTCGAGTACACACCGATGGCGCAGAAAAGCACGATGGCCGGGAACAGCCAGCGATAGGGAACGGTCAATAATTTGATCCACAAGCCGATCATCGGCAGGTTCAAGATGACCAGCATCAGGTTGCCGATCCACATTGAGGCAATCAGGCCCCAGAACAGCTCCGGGTTGCTGGTCATGACCCGCGGCCCGGGCTGGATGTTGTGGATGGCCATGGCTCCCACCATCAGCGCCATCACGGCGTTGGGGGGAATGCCCAGCGTCAGCAGCGGGATGAAGGATGTCTGCGAACCGGCGTTGTTGGCCGACTCGGGTGAGGCCACACCCCGGATGTTGCCCTGGCCGAACGGCACCTCACCGGGCTTGAGCCGGGTTTTCTTCTCGATGGTGTAGGCCGCGAATGCCGCCAGCATCGCGCCGCCACCTGGCAGGATGCCCAGCAAGGAGCCGATCGTCGTGCCACGCAGCACAGCAGGCACCATGCGCTTGAAGTCCTCGGCCGACGGGTACAGGTGGGTCACCTTGCCGGTGAACACCTCGCGGTGCTCCTCCTTGATCGACAGGTTGGAGATGATCTCACCGTAGCCGAACACGCCCATCGCGATCACGATGAAGCCAATGCCATCGGTCAGTTCGGGGATGTCGAACGAGAAGCGCGCCACGCCGGAGTTCACGTCGGTGCCTACAAGACCCAGCAGCAGCCCCAGCACGATCATGGCAATGGCTTTGAGCAGCGAGCCCGAGGCCAGCACGACCGCGCCGATCAGGCCCAGGATCATCAGCGAGAAGTACTCAGCCGGGCCGAACTTGAAGGCCACCTCGGTCAGCGGCGCTGCAAAGGCCGCCAGGATCAGCGTGCCCACGCAACCGGCGAAGAACGAGCCCAGACCGGCCGCGGCCAGGGCGGGCCCGGCACGGCCCTTGCGGGCCATCTGGTAGCCATCGATCACGGTCACCACCGAGGACGATTCACCCGGCAGGTTCACCAGGATGGCGGTGGTCGAACCGCCGTACTGGGCGCCGTAATAGATGCCCGCCAGCATGATCAGCGCCGCCACGGGCGGAAGCGCGTAGGTGGCCGGCAGCAGCATGGCAATGGTCGCCACCGGGCCGATGCCGGGCAGCACGCCAATCAGGGTGCCCAGCAGGCAGCCGACAAACGCGTAGATCAGGTTTTGCGCGGTAAAGGCAACGCCAAAACCGAGGGTCAGGTTGTTGATCAGGTCCATGGAGTGCGTCCTCAGCCGGTGATGAAGGTCGGCCAGACCGGGAACTGCAGCTTGAGCAGCACGATGAAGGCCAGGTAACTGCCAATCGACAGGATGGTCGAGAGGATCAGAACCTCCTTGAGATTGAAGCGCTCACCGGCCAGGCTGGCCACGATGGTCAGCCCGAAGATCGCGGCGATCATGCCCATTGCGGGCACCTTGATCGACGGCAAGCCGCCCAGCAGCACACCGAACAGCAGGTTGGAGGCAATGATGAAGAACAGCGGCTTCCAGGCGAAGGCGCCGATCTTGTCGCCGTCCTGCGTCTCCACGACCAGCGACTTGAACATCACCACCGCCCCCAGAATGGCCAGCAGCACTCCCAGCATCAATGGGAAGTAGCCCGGCCCCATGCGTGCGCCCGTGCCCACGGTGTAGGAGGTGGCCCCAACCGCGAAGGCTGCCCCCACGCCCGTGAACATGAGCCCGGAGAAGAAGTCTTTCTGACTCTTTATTTTCACAAGTGATCTCCTCGAATCGGATTTTTCGAACGCCCGATTCTGGGGGGGTTCACCTGTGCCGGCGATGTGGATTCCACCTATAGGGGTGGCCTGTTTTCCGCGATCCGGAAAACAAGATCAGGGTTAACCCGAAAAAGGCTTCATTCCACCGGCGGTGTAGCCAGCAGCACCTCGTCCAGCGTGGTCAGGCCCTCGGCCACGCGAAGCGCGCCAGCCAGGCGCAGCGGGCGCATGCCATCGGCCACGGCCTGGCGGCGCAGCGCGTCGATGCTGGGCTGCTGGTTGACCCGGTCCTTGAACGCCTCGGACACGGTGAGCAACTCGTACAGGCCCATGCGGCCCATGAAGCCGGTCATGCGGCAATCCACGCAGCCCACCGCCTTGTAGGGCCGGTAGCCGCCGTTGATCTTCCAGGGCCGAACCACCGCCTCGAGGTCAGAGCGGGTGGACTTCTCGTCCTTGACCTTGCAGCGCGGGCACAGCGTGCGCACCAGCCGCTGGGCCAAAACGCCAAGCACCGTGGCGTTGATCAGGTACGGCGGCACGCCGAGTTCCATGGCCCGTGTGATGGCACTGGGCGCATCGTTGGTGTGCAGGGTGCTGAACACCATGTGACCGGTCAGCGCCGCCTGCACCGCCATCTCGGCGGTCTTGAGGTCGCGGATTTCGCCCACCATGATGATGTCCGGATCCTGGCGCATCAGGGCGCGCAGGCCCTCGGTGAAGCCGAAATCGAGCTGGGGCTGCACCTGCGACTGGTTGAACGCCGGCTCGATCATCTCGATGGGATCTTCCACCGTGCTCACGTTGACCTCCTCGGTGGCCAGGCGGCGCAGCGTGGAATACAGCGTGGTGGTCTTGCCGGAGCCGGTGGGCCCGGTCACCAGCACGATGCCGTGCGGCCGCTTGACCAGCGCCTCCCAGCGCGCCGCGTCGTGCGCGCTGAATCCCAGCGCGTCCAGATCCTTCACGGTGGTATCGGGGTCGAAGATGCGCATCACCATCTTCTCGCCGAACGCGGTGGGCAGCGTGGACAGGCGCATTTCGATCTCGTCACCCTTGGTGTTGCGCGTCTTGATGCGGCCGTCCTGCGGGCGGCGCTTCTCGATCACGTCCATGCGACCCAGCAGCTTGATGCGCGCGGTCATGGCGTTGAGCACGCCAATCGGCATCTGGTAGACCGGATGCAGCACACCATCGATGCGGAAGCGGATCGTGCCCTGCTCGCGTCGCGGCTCCAGGTGGATGTCGCTGGCACGCTGGTCGAAGGCGTACTGCCACAGCCAGTCGACCACCTGCACCACACCCTGGTCGTTGGCGTCGAGCTGCTTGTTGCTGCGCCCCAGCTCCACCAGCTGTTCAAAGCTGGCGCCGCCCGCGTTGCCGCCCGCCTTCTGGGCCGCGCGCACTGACTTTGCGAGCGCGAAAAACTCCACCGTGTAGCGCTGGATTTCACCGGGGCTGGCGAGCACCCGGCGCACGGTGCGCCGCGACTGGCGCTCCACCTCGGCCACCCAGTCGGTCAGAAAGGGCTCGGCCGTGGCCACCACCACCTCGGCCGGCGTCACCTGCACCGGCAGCACGCGGTGGCGCTCGGCGTAGGCCGCGCTCATGACGTCGGACACCTTGCCCACGTCGACCTTGAGCGGATCGATGCGCAGGTACTCCATCCCGAAGCGCCCGGCCAGCCACTGGGTCAGCGTCTCGATGTCCAGCGCCTTGCCGTCGCTGGCGCGGCGCATCGACACGCTGGCCAGCCGCACCAGCGGGTGCTGCACGCTCTCGGCCTGCGCGCAGCGGGCGATCGTGCGCTGTGCCTCCTCGGGGGTGATCAAGCCGTCGTCGCGGGCCCACTCCACCAGGCGGCGCCAGTCGATCGGGCCCTGATGGGCAGCGGCTGCGGGCAGGGGTTTTGAAGTGACCGTGTTCATGGCTTGGTGACGGGTTTGAACACCCGCAACCACTTGGTGGCGGGCAGGTTCCAGCGAGTCTGGATGGTTTCGGCGCGCTCGGCAAGCGCATCCCGCGGCGGGCGGCTGGCCGTCCGTTGCGCCAGCACCACCGTGTTGCCCTCGCGGGTGGGCTTGAAAGCCCAGACGGCCTCTTCCCCGAAGGCGGCAGCGATCTTGGCCAGGCTGCGCTCGAAACTGGAGGCGCGGCCGAACAGGTTGACCGTCATGCAACCGTCGTCGGTCAGCAGCGCGCGGCAGCGGGCGTAGAAAACCTCGTCATCAAGCACCGGCGCGGCGGCCTCGTGGTCGTACAGGTCCACCTGCAAGGCATCGACGCTGCCCTGCCATTCAGGCTTGCAAATTTCAACCGCTGCATCGGCGATCACCACCTGCAGCTTCGCGTCCTCGGGCGGCAGCTTGAACCAGCCCCGGCAGGCTGCCAGCACCTGCGGGTTGAGCTCGATCGCGGTGGTCTTCATGCGCAGCTGGCGCCGGCAGAATTTGGTCAGCGCGCCCGCGCCCAGGCCCAGTTGCATCGCGTGGCGCGACGCCACGGTGGCGGGTTCGACGAACAGCTGCCAGGCCATCATGCGCTGCACGTATTCGAGCTCGATCGCGTACGGCTCGTCCAGCTTCATCGAGCCCTGCACCCATTCGGTGCCCAGGTGCAGCCAGCGCACGCCGTTGTGGTCGGAGAAATGGACCTCCGGGAGTTCCTCGTTGCCGACACCGGCTTTTCTGCGGGCCATGGGGGTCCTGTTTCTGTTTCAGATCAATCCGTGCTGCTCGAACACCGCCCGCCAGGCCGCGAGCTTGCGTTCGAAGGACCACGACGCGTTGGCCGGGCTGGTGGACGGCAGCCGGTGCACCGCCACGCCCAAGCCGGCGGTGTGCCGCGCATGCTTGTAGCTCTCACCGCCATTGTGGGCGATGCCGCGCAGCGACGGGCAGCGCGCGGCCAGGCCGACGAAATCATTGACCACCGGATGCCGGATTGCGGCATCCAGGCTGCCCTGGCGCTCGCAACTCGCGTACACATCCCACAGGCCCAGGCCATGCCTGAGCAGGCGATCGATCCTGTTTTCATAGCTGTCGGTGGCCGTCTGGCGCTGGAAAACGGGCCAAATGACATCCAGAATGCGCCAGAAATGGTTCTGCGGATGCGCGTAGTACTGCCGAGCCGCCAGCGAGGCGACACCGGGAAAGCTGCCCAGGATCAGCAGCACGGTCCGGTCCGACACCACCGGCGGCAAGCCGGTCAGGCGCGGCTGGCCTGGTGCCGGCGGGCTGGGCGGCGGTGGGGCGGGGTTTGGGGGCATCCGGGGGCGAAATGGGCGCGTTCTTGGGGATTATCCCAGCGGGGGATGGGCGTTGGGCGCTATTGAATCAGGAGTTTGTTCGAGGTTTGCTGGCCGGGACATGCGCCCGGCGGCGCACCGACTTTCTTTGCTTCGCCAAAGAAAGTAGGCAAAGAAAGGCGAGCCGACGTCAGGGCCGCTGCGCGGTGCCTTGCGCTGCTCGCGTCAGATGGGGGCTGGCTGAACTCGCCCTTCGGGCTCAGACAACGCCAGCCCTGATCCACCTGCCGCTGCGCTGCTCAGCCCTGCCTCAACGGCGATAACCCGAATACCCCCGCTTCAACGAGTTTGACCGACATGGCGTTCAGCTGTTCGTGCGAACGCTGTGCGAAAAATCCGGACACCGAAAACCAAGCAAGAGGCCGCGCCCTGGCGGGCCAACCAACACGAAGGACAAGGGATGTGCGCACCCCGGTCGAACGCTCCGCGGTTTCCCCGCCGTCATGCGTCGGCGAGTAGCGCAAGCGACGGGCGGATCAGGGCTGGCGTTGTCCGAGCGCAGCGAGTTCAGCCAGACCCCGCCCGGCGCGAGCAACGCAGTGTGCCCGTAGCGCAGCGAAGGGACGACGCATCCGGCTCGCCTTTTCTTTGCTTACTTTCTTTTGGCGAAGCAAAAGAAAGTGAGCCGGCCGCCGGGCCGAAACCCGGCCAGCAGACTCAACCAAAATACGCCTGATTCCATAGCACCCCGTGGCCACCCAACGCCGGGCATGGGCCAAAAAAGGCCCTCAAATCCCCCGCCCCAACGCCTCCTGCGCGTTCAGGCCGGTCGCCGCCGCCAGCTCATCCACTGCCATCCCCCGCAACCCCGCCACCACCGCCCCGATGCGTGGCAACTCGGCCGGTTCGTTGGGCTGGCGCGGCTGCCCGGCGGCGCGCTGGCCGGCGGTGACGTAGAGCCAGTGCGGCGGGATGTCCGGTGCATCGGTTTCGAGCACCAGCGCCGACAGCGGCAGCTCGGCTGCGAGCCGGCGCAGCTTGAGCGCGCGCTCGTACGTCACCGCGCCGCCGAAGCCGAGCTTGAAGCCCAGATCGATGAAGGCCATCGCCTGCTGCGCGCTGCCATTGAAGGCGTGCGCGATGCCGCGCCAGCCCCGTGCCGGCGCCAGCTCGCGCAGGGCGCGCAGCAACGCGTCGGCCGAGCGGCGCACGTGCAGGATCACCGGCAGCTCGTGGCGGCGCGCGAGTTTGAGCTGCTCGCGGCAGAAGTCTTCCTGGCGCTCCTTCAGCGGGCTGCGCGCAAGCTCCGGCACGAAATAGTCGAGTCCGATCTCGCCCACCGCCACGAGCAGCGGGTCGGCGCGGTGCCGGGTCAGCGCGTCGTCGAGCGCCTGCAGGTCGCGGTCACCGGCCTGCGCGACGTACAACGGGTGGATGCCCAGCGCGTACCCGTCACCGAAGCGGTGCGCCAGCATCCGAACAGCCTCGAAATTCGCCACCTCCACGGCCGGGATCACGCAGCGCGCCACCCCGGCGGCGCTGGCGCGGGCGCGCACCGCATCCGCCGTGTCGCCGAACTCGGGCGCATCGAGGTGGCAGTGGGTGTCGATCCAGGCCGTCATGGCGCGATGATGCCGCAAGCCCGGGTCAAGCACCGCTGCACGATCGCTGCAACCGTGCTAACGTGACGGCTCCATCGTTCACGCTGGCAGGTTCACGGATGCGAAGAAGCGCGCTCTACAGCCGGTCGACACCCCACCCGGGCAGCACCCTGCCTGCCCCGCACGCGGACGCCGCCGGCCCCGCCACCGAGCCGGCGATCGCGCCGCGCCCGCCCTGGAAGCAGCGATTGCGCGGGTTCGCCACCAGCGCGCGCGCCCTCTGGCTGGCCATCGGGCTGCTCACCCTGGCGCTCGGATTCACGCTCACGCTGGCACTGCGTCCTGCCGCGCGGCCACTGACCCAGGAAGCCATCGACGCTGCCGTGCTGAACACGCTCGAGAACACGCCGCTGCCCTCGCCCGCGGCGCGCGCGGCCGCGCTCGTGAGCCCGTCGGTGGTGCGGGTGACCGGCTACCGCAACGCCCCCAAACCCGGCGCCGACGAGATCGAACACGGTGTGGGCACCGGCGTGGTGATCGTCGACAAGGGTGTGATCCTCACCAACCTGCACGTGGTGCAGACCGCCGACACGATCAAGGTGGTGTTTGCCGACGGTCTGGAAACCACCGCGTCGATCACCGGTGCGCAGCCCGAGAACGACCTGGCCGTGCTGCAGGCCCACAAGATCCCCGACGACCTGATCCCCGCCACCATGCGCTCCACGCACGATCTGCAACCGGGCGACCAGGTGGTGGCGGTGGGCTTTCCGTTCGGCATCGGGCCGTCGTACTCGGCGGGCGTGATCTCGGGCCTGCAGCGGGTGTTCCGATCGCCCGAGGGCAAGCAGAAACTCAGCAACCTGATCCAGTTCGACGCCGCCGCCAACCCCGGCAACTCCGGCGGGCCGCTGGTCACCATGGACGGCGCGGTGGTCGGCATCGTCACCGCCATCCTGAACCCCACGCCGGCGCGCACCTTCCTGGGCATCGCCTTTGCCGTGCCGATCGAAAACGCCGCCTCCGCCGTCGGCCTGCACCCTTTCTGACACCTTGGGGGACCGACCTGGAGCTACATGCTATGAACTTTGCTCTGTCCTCAACCATTCTGAGACCTTGGGGGACAGACCAAGAGTTTCAAGCAGTGAACTCTGCTCTGTCCTCAACCAATTAGGATTTGTCATGGACGCCACCACCGCCACGCAGCCCGCCGACACCGCCCAGCTCATGGAGCAGATCCTCTACGAGGTCAAGCGCGTGGTGGTCGGGCAGGACCGCTTTCTCGAACGGGTCATGGTGGCCATGCTGGCGCAGGGCCACCTGCTGGTCGAAGGCGTGCCCGGCCTGGCCAAGACCATGACCGTCAAGACCCTGGCCAGCACGGTGCGCGGCCAGTTCAAGCGCATCCAGTTCACGCCCGACCTGGTGCCCTCCGACCTGGTGGGCACGCGCATCTACAACCAGAAAACCGGCGACTTCAGCACGGCGCTGGGCCCGGTGTTCACCAACCTGCTGCTGGTCGACGAGATCAACCGCGCCCCGGCCAAGGTGCAGAGCGCGCTGCTGGAGGTGATGCAGGAGCGCCAGGTCACGATTGCCGGCGAAACCCACCGCGTGCCCTCGCCCTTCCTGGTGATGGCCACGCAGAACCCGATCGAGACCGAAGGCACCTACCCGCTGCCCGAGGCGCAGGTGGACCGTTTCATGATGAAGGTGCTGGTGGATTACCCCACCGACGAGGAGGAGTTCGTCATCGTGCAACGCGTGACCGGCCCGGCGGTGGACGTCACGGCCGTGGCCAGCACCGAGCAGCTCGCCGCGCTGCAGGCCGAATGCCGGCGGGTGTATGTGGACCCGTCGCTGGTGCAGTACGCGGTGAAGCTGGTCTCGGCCACGCGCACGCCGGCCAGGGCGGGCCTGCCGGAGCTGGCGCGCTACATCACCTTCGGCGCGAGCCCCCGCGCCACCATCAACCTGACCGAGGGCGCACGCGCCCTGGCGCTGCTGCGCGGCCGCAGCTACGCGCTGCCCGAAGACCTGAGCGACCTGGTGCCTGACGTGCTGCGCCACCGGCTGGTCCTGTCTTACGAGGCCTTGTCCGACGGGCTCACGGCCGATGCGGTGATCGCCCAGATCATGGCCAAGGTGCCGGCGCCGCCGCGCCCGCTGGAACACGACCGAACGGCGGGCTGAACCGGTGTTCAAGCTGCCGTTTCGCCGCCAGGCCCCCGCAGCCGCGGACGCGCCGACGCCCGCCACCCCGGCCACGCCGGGCGCGGAGAACGTGCTGCGCCGGCTGGAGTGGACCGTCATCCGCCGGCTCGACGGCCTGCTGCAGGGCGACTACCGCACGCTGATGCGCGGCGCAGGTCTCGACCTGGCCGACCTGCGCGAGTACCAGCACCACGACGACGTGCGCCACATCGACTGGAACGTCACCGCGCGGCTGCAGCAGCCGCACGTGCGGGTGTTCACCGAAGACCGCGAGATGGCCGCCTGGTTCCTGGTGGACCTGAGCGCCTCGATGGACTTCGGCTCGGGGCAGCAGGCCAAGCGCCAGGTGAGTGCCGAGTTCGTGGCGGTGCTCGCGCGGCTGCTCACGCGCCACGGCAACCGCGTCGGCGCGCTGCTCTACGGCACCGGGGTGGATACGGTGCTGCCCGCGCGCGGCGGGCGCCGCCAGGTGCTGCAGCTGCTGCACGCGCTGCAACACCGCCCGGCCGCGCCCAAGGGGGGCGACGGCACGCGCCTGAACGAGCTGCTGGAGGCCGCCGCCGGCGTCGTGCGCCGGCGCGCCACGGTGTTCGTGGTGTCCGACTTCATCAGCGCGCCGGGCTGGGAACGGCCGCTGGCCCTGCTGGCCCGGCGCCACGAGGTGGTGGCGGTGCGCCTGGCCGACCCGCTGGAGCACGCGCTGCCCGACCTCGGCCTGATCCCGATCCGCGACGCCGAGACCGGCGAGCAGCTGCTGGTGGACACCAGCGACAAGGGCTTTCGCCAGCGCTTCGCCGCGCTGGCCGCGCAGCGCGAGGCCGACCTGCGCGCGGCGCTAAGCCGCGCGGGTGTGGACACGCTGGAGCTGGCCACTGGCGCCGACCTGGTCGAGACCGTGCTGCGCTTTGCCGACCTGCGCCGCCAGCGCGCGCGGCTGTCGGCGGGTGTGGCCGCCCGCCCGCTGGCCGACCATTTGCGGCCCGCCGCCTGAGATGCTGCTGTGATGACCGCGCCATGAGGAGACCCGCATGACCTTTCTCTGGCCCCAGATGCTCTGGCTCCTGCTGGCGCTGCCGCTGCTGGTGGCGCTGTACCTGTGGCTGCTGCGGCGGCGCCAGGCGCTGGCCTTGCGCTACGCCAGCCTGTCGCTGGTCAAGGAGGCGATGGGCAAGGGCCCCGGGTTGCGCCGCCACGTACCGCCGGCGCTGTTCCTGCTGGCTCTGGCCGCGATGCTGCTGGCGGCGTCGCGTCCGATGGCCGTGGTCACGCTGCCCTCGCAGCAGGAAACCATCATCCTCGCGATGGACGTATCGGGCAGCATGCGCGCCACGGACGTCAAGCCCAACCGCCTGGTGGCCTCGCAGGCCGCCGCCAAGGCCTTTTTGGCCGAACTGCCGCGCCACGTGCGCGTGGGTATCGTCTCGTTTGCCGGCACCGCGCAGGTGGTGCAACCGCCCACGTTGAGCCGCGAAGACCTGGTCGCGGCCATCGACAAGTTCCAGATGCAGCGCGCCACCGCCATCGGCAGTGCCATCGTGATCGCACTGGCTGAACTGTTCCCCGACCAAGGCATCGATCTGGATGCGGTGGCGCGCGCCAGCGGTCGCCCGCGTGCCGCGCCCATCGACGCCGCGCCCAAGAAGCCGCAAAAGGAGTTCACCCCGGTCGCGCCCGGCTCCTACAACTCGGCGGCCATCATCCTGCTGACCGACGGCCAGCGCACCACAGGCGTGGACACGCTAGAGGCCGCCAAGATGGCCGCCGACCGCGGCGTGCGCATCTACACCGTGGGCATCGGCACCGTGGACGGCGAGACCATCGGCTTCGAAGGCTGGTCGATGCGCGTGCGCCTGGACGAGGAGACGCTCAAGAAAATCGCCCACCAGACCCAGGGCGAGTACTTCTACGCCGGCACCGCCGAGAACCTCAAGGCTGTCTACGAAAAGCTCGGCTCGCGCCTGACGGTCGAGAAGAAGGAAACCGAAATCTCCGCCCTGCTGGCCCTGGCCGCGGCCGTGCTGGCGCTGCTGGCGGGCGGGCTGTCGCTGTGGTGGTTCAAGCGGGTGCTGTGAGGGCGACGCACGAGTCAAGCCACCGCGCGAACCGCGTCGGGCGTGCGGGCCGCGATCTTCAGGAGTGTCTTGGCCGCGCCGGATGGCTCGCGCCGGCCTTGTTCCCAGTCCTGGAGCGTGCGCACCGACACGCCAAGCATCGCGGCGAATTCCGATTGCGACACGCCGACCTTGGCGCGGGCATCCGCCGCCGGGGTCAGCAGGACCTCGGTGGTCCGCGCGGCCTTTCCACGCTTCATCTGTCTCACCGACTCCAGCAAGTCAGCCTTGAACTGTTCCAGTTCCTTATCCATGTTCCACCTCATGCTTCAGTTGCGCCAGAAATTCGGCGGGCAGGTTGTCAAACTTCGCTTTGGCGTACACGATCAGCAACCAGATACGCCCTTCGTCCTCGTTGAAGTACACCACACGAACGCCGCCCCGCTTGCCCAGGCCGGCGCGTGACCAGCGAACCTTGCGACAACCGTTGGTACCCGGCACCAGATCACCGGCCAGCGGATTCGCGGCGATCCAGTTGATGAACTCGACTCGCTCCTCGTCGGACCAGACGACCTGCGCATATTTCTTGAAAACCGGGGTTTCAGAGACTGTCCGCATGGTGCAAATTATACGGCAATGCCGTATTGCCGAATCACCACTTCGCCCACGATTGGCTGCCGCTCTGGCGACGGTGCAACCGTGCACGGTAACAATCCCGCTGCGAAACTCGCCAAGGTGCGCCTTCGCGAGGAAACCGTCAAGAAGGTGGCCCACCAGACCCAGGGCGAATACTTCTACGCCGGCACCGCCGAGAACCTGAAGGCCGTCTACGAAAAGCTCGGCTCGCGCCTGACAGTGGAGAAAAAGGAAACCGAAATCTCAGCCCTGCTGGCGCTGGCCCCCTCCGTGCTGGCGCTGCTGGCGGGCGGGCTCTCGCTGTGGTGGTTCAAGCGGGTGCTCTGATGGCGGTAATAAAGTCGCAGCAGTGAGAAAGACGTCGCTTTATCGCCGAATCGACATTGATTGGCCCTTGTGTCGGCCACGTATTGATGACGAGCCGCCAATAGCGGCTGTAAGCATATTTCAGCTACGAATAATCGCCAAGAGGCCAATGGCTACCACCACGCCGATGGTGCCGGAGGCAGCAACCGCACCCAACTTTCCCAGCTTTGGCTTGAGCCAGTAGTAGCAGCCAAAGGTGACCAGGCCGCCGACGAGGCCGAACACCTTGACGATGATGACCGCAACAATGGACGGCCAAAGCCAGTCCCATGAGCCGGACTTCTTCTCCGGCGTGGGCGCTGGTGCCGCTGCGGGCGCGGCCGACACGGGCGTCTGGGGCTGTGACGGCGCGTTAGGGTCTTCGTATGGCATTGGTTCCTCCTTTGTTGGCTATTACTTTCCTGCCGCGTTCAATGCGCTAATCAGGATCAGCACGGCGAAGACAGCGGCCGTACACGCGAGCGCGCGGAACACTCCCCACTTCTTGTGAAGCACCACGGCGTTGGCGGATGTATCCCACAGGGTCGTGCCGGTTTTCGTGAGCCGCCGATACGCGAACAGTTGTGTGAACAGCGCGACGAATGGAATTCCGAACCCAACGCCCTGAACAAAGACAAGAAATGAGCGGTTCAGCGCCTCTGCGAGTGACAGCAGGTTGCCGCCCGGATGTTCAATCCTGATGCCAAACAGCCACTTCGCCGGGGTGGTTCCGAACAACGAGAGCAGCACTGTCTCGGCGGGTAGCCAGATCAGATACAGCACGACACTGGCGATGATCGGGTTCTCTACTGCTTTTGCGAAACCCGCCGCCTGTTCGGGCATCGTCGCGCTGAAAGCAAATATCAACAGCAGGAATAGCGCGAATCCCGCAGTACAGATATCAACCGTGCGCGCAAACAACCGCCTCCACGGGTGATGCTGTCCGCCAAGAAAGGTCTTGCTTTGATCAACGGGCGAGGTTGTTTGTTGGGCGTAGCCGCTCGTGGCGGGCGCTGGGGCGTTGGGGTCTTCGTAGGTCATTAGCTATTCCTGTTCTTCTTATCGAATCACGATGCTGCTCTTTAAACGGTTGTGGGCTGCGATTGCTTGCTGATCGCCTTCGATGTATGACAGGGTGATCAGGGCTTTTTCAGCACCCAGCGGAACATGGTATTGAGTCACCCTCATTGTTTCCGCTGGATTGGCTGTGGAGGTGCGTCCGTAGACGATGATCAAAGCTGTTTGACCGCCAATGGGTTCGACAGCAAAACTCGGACGCCCGACTTCCTTCACGCCGTTCTTGGCCAAGCCCGCCCACATCGTCGGCGACTCCTCTCGCCAGGAATCTGCCAAATCCCTCAGTACCTGCTGCTTGTTGGCCTGAACTTCTTGCCGGACATCTGCCTGTGTGATTGGCGGCTCCATCGGAATGAACGACACCCTGACCAGCGTCCGTGACGGCGCGGGGTAGGATTGCGCCGCAAGTGAGGCTGTGTGCAGGATTGGAATCCCAACGAGTTTCTCTCCAAGCTCTTTAACGCGCTTCCGTTGTTCAGCATCGCTGATCGTCCAATCGCTCGGAATTTCGAGCTGGACTCGCCCCTTGACGTTGAGCTTGGTGTAACCAACTGACTGCGCAGCAACCGACAGGGTGGCAGAAGCCAGAAAGCAGAAGCTCAGGGCGGAAAGTATTTTTCTTGCATTGTTCATCTCAGTTCTCGGTGAGTAGGCTGTTCAGCAATTCCTGCTGGACAGCTTGCAAACGGCTACGGCTCTGCGGTGAGCCGGTACCTTCATAAACGTTGATCGACAGCGGGAGAGAGTTCAGGAGCGTGATCCCGCTGATCCCCGAAATTCGTCGGCTGGTTTCCCCAACGCTCATGTTCATGCGCATTGAAAAATAGACCGCGTTCCCGTCCCGCCCAATCGGCTCAATCTTCATGTCGGACAGGCTGATGTCGCTGTTCTCGAACGAAGCCTTCAGCCTGTGATTGAGTTCGGCGGCATTCACCCGTGGACTCGACTTGGAAAGGCTGGACAGGAATGCCTCTCGTGGCATCTCGATTCTCTGGAAATTCCCCTTCGGTCCGATAAGCTGGATTTGCAGCCAGTGATCCAACATGTCCCTGCGCCCCTTCCGGTAGTCATCCAGTTCGGAGCAACGGACTGCCGCATGCACGAGTCGAGAGCCTTCGCCGAGGGAGCGTCGCACCAAATCCATCAGCTCAACTTCGCGCGCCGATTTGCCTGGCGTGCAGTAGCCGCTCGGATTCGAGAACACGACCTGCTGGCCGAGCACGTCCACGGATTCCGAAGCCGCGCTTCGCTGGATGACTGCCTCCTGGGGAGGCTGCTGCCTCGGCGTGACTGGAGCGGGTGGTGGCGGTTCATAGGCGGGGACAGCCGTAGCAGGTGCTTGCGCAACCGGGGGCATCGTCGAGCGGGGTGACTCGTGCTTGGTCGCGTTGACGAAGATGATGAGCAGAAGCCCGATTCCCAACCCAATGCCGACCATCCATTTGCCAGTGGTCACGTCGGAAGAACCGTCGCTCTTTCCCTTGGGTGGTTGCGGCGCGGCGGGCGCAGCCGGTGCTTCCTTGGCACGCGTGGGCGGCGGCTCCGGAGGCGGCGGGGCGCTCGGCGGGGGGGGGCACTTCCGGCGCAGGTTTGCTGGCAGGGCGACTGTCTTCGACATCGGAGACGAGTGTCGAAAGACCGGAGAAGCCTGTGGCGTTTCCCTTTTGTTTGTCATCAGCAGCAGCCACGGCTCATCATCTCCCTCTCATAGCCGCAGCTTGGTGTAAACGGCTTCGACCATGCAGTCGTTGCCATCTTTGAAGCGCAGCCTTCCGAAGCCGGAATTCGCAATGGTGAGGTAAGCCTCCTCGCCAAGGGCAAGGGACAGGCAGCTCGATGTCTTGATGTATGAGCTGGTTCCAAAGACCTCAAACCAGTCATCGTCCTCACGGCTGACCGTCACCACGTATTTCCCCGGCTTCTGCTTCGACACGCCATAGACCGCCTTCACGTCACATTTGTCCTTGCTGTCGAAGAAAATTACCTCGCCGCCGTAGCCGGACGTCTTGAAGATCGCCTCTTCGGAGTAGGCATAGACGTAGCAGTAGCGCGTCTGGATGATGATGTCTTTGCCGTCGATCTTGTAAACGTTGCTGCCCTTGCGGGTCAGGTTCACCTCGTAGTTCTCGGCTAGCGCTGGCGCTGCCTGGAGGCTCATCAATGCCGTAAGTACCGCCAGAAGGATCTTCCTCATCGCCATCACCTATTGGGATTGGAAGCTCGACAACCGGCTTTTCACAAGGTCGAGCTTGGCCTTGTGGGCCAGCGGCCTGTTGAAAACGCGGTTCTGGATCTGGTCGGACACCTTTCTGATCGCGATGTACGCCATGCTCAGGCCAGACTCGCGCTCGGATGCCTTCTTTTCGATGAAGTCGTAGGGAAAGTTCTCGCAGAACTTGTGGAAGCCGGAGAACTGAGCAACATCCTTCGTGAACCGGAAGCCATCCGGCGTGAGGCGTGAGCGCCGGGGATGGTAAAGATCGACGAACAGGATGAACCATTCTGCTCCGTTGAATGAAACCGCCTCGAACACGTCCACCGTGCCGATGGCTCCGAGGCGGTGGAACAGGATGCGTTGGCCAGACTGGGTTTCGAGTCTGGACAGATACGCCAGCTGGCCAATGGGCCCGTTGACCGGAATCGGATTGGTCTCGATGAAGCCAAACGGGCCGGTGCCGTTCGGGTCTTTGTCGTAGGCTGGCGCCGATTCCAACATAGTCTTCATCGCCGGATGTACGAGTTCCAACTGAAATTTCTCGTCATCTAGGATGCGGTGGATGTGCGCCATTGCTTCACGTAGCGCCTTGTCTTCTTTGTTGCCACCGAATAAGTTGGACAGAAATCCCATAACGCTGCCTCCCCAAAACTCTCGCTAAATCACTGCAACAATTCACTCAGACGGCGCAGCCCCGGCTTTTTGAAGGCCATTCGGATGGCCTGCTCCAGGATGTGGGTGTTTGCGCCGTGAATGTAGGAAACTCCGGCATTCACCTTCTTGTCGTCCTTGGCTCCGATGCAGAACGAACCATCGGCGCTCCACACATGGACTTGGCTCCATGAGCAGCGCACCCTCTCGTTCGAACCGAGGAACTTGCGCTTCAGCAGCGTGATGCCGTCGTCGTGCAGGAGCGCGTCGCCGAAGTGCAGGTCGCGTCCATCTTTCAGGGCTTCGAGCATCTCGGTAAGCAGACGCACGCAGACTGCACGCCAAAGCTTGTCAGTGAACGTGCTGTAGATGTCCTGCTTCTTCAGTTCCACGACTGCTTCGGAATTCCGGCTGCCAAACGCAATCGTGTAGGTCGTACCGGTGGGAATGCCATTGACCGAGTGGCTGACGCCTCCCCAGCGAACGCGTGTGATTGAGTCGAGCGGAAAGTTCTGACCCTTCCAAGAAATGCCTTCGGGGGAAATGCTCAACACATCCTTGAACATCACGCCGATCTCGGCACGGTAAGTGATCTCGCGCGCCCACTCGTCTCTTCTCGCAGTGGCCTGCTTGCGTTGCTGGAAGATGTCCGCAAGCGCTTCAGCATCTTCCACAACCCGATCCGCAACTTCGGGAACCTCGGAAAAGAGCTCCTGAATGAGACCCGTCAGTCGCTGAGACTGCGCCAGCATGTCATGCTTGTTGAACAGGTCGATGGCGAGGCTACGAATCTCATATGCCAAGTCACGGCTTGCTTCGTGGTCCATGCCGCGCGCTTTCGAACTCAATTGAATGGGCTGGGCGATCTTTTCCCAATTGCGTGCAACCGCATCAAGTTTGTCCACGTAGGGTTTGACGGCTGCTTCGCCCGAGCCAGCGTGCTCTCTGGCGACTTTGATGAGCTTGTGGACGTTCTCGGCCTCCTTTTGCAGGATGCCGTGAGTCTCTACCTCGTAGCTGTCCACCAGGTCATCGATCAGACCCGGTGCATGATCCTCGCCGCCAGAGGTCACGCCATCCACTGTTGCGGTCATCACCTGGATGAGCGTCATTGGCGGAAGCCTGTCGAGCGCATCCTTGATAGCACCACGGTAGTACCGCTTGCGCTCCGTCAGCTCGGCTTCGATCTGGTCGAGTGCGCGCACCTCCGGAAAGCCGGATACCGCGCGATCCTCGTTTATGTCGCGCAGGACATCCTCTGGGCTTAGGTCTTCGGCAAGGTAGGCGGTCTCCATGATGAATTCCGCCAAATCATCGGCATCGTGCCCACCATCCACAGACTCAAATGCGGCGGCCAGCAAGTTCAGGTGCGCCAGCGTAGGTAGACCAGACTCTTCACGAATCGCCATTGGGTCTTTCAACAGATTCTCAACCAGTTGAGATGCCTTACGGGGCGAGACGCCAGGCAGCCATGCCATCTCCACACTCAATCGGCTGCGAGGATTGGTGAGATCAGAACGCGCCTTCTGACAAACTTCGTGATCCAGCTCCAGCGACTTCTCTTCTGCAAGCTCGACTATGCGTCTGCGGTCATCGCGTATCGTCACGCCCAAGACAACGAACGCCGATTGGTGCAACACGGTCGCGGTATGGCGGGCGGCTTCCCTGTTTTGAATCGGTGGTGACGCTGGCCGCTGCGGTGCTGTTGGTGAAACAGGCGGGCTGGCACTTGCATGCCCGGACCGAGGAATCCCGCTCGGAGGAAATGCAAGCCGAAAACTTTCATCGACAATCTGTTCAAGCGAGTGGCTTCTTTCCATCGCTTCGTAGATGTCCATAAACTGCTTATCCGCCTTCGGTAGCAAGGTCTTGTCTTGTAGAAGTATCGGATACTGCTGGATTTTCAGCGCCATCAACTCCACCAGCCTTGGCTGAATCCTCTTCAAAATGCTCACATCAAAGGATTGGCCTGAGTTGTAGACCATCCGCCCATCTTGCCCAGGCTGGAGACTTCTCGATGCAGATGGCTGTGGGTAGGCCGGATTCGTGGCCGGCTGCCGCGATGAGGCAGAGGCAGTTGAATAAGGTGCCGGAAGCTGTTCCCCAAGCATCGCCAAAAGTTGCGGGTCTTTCAATGCGTCCAGCGCTTGAGCAAGAGCCTCGCGTGGCACGGACAACTTGTTGCCGTTGCGAAGTTCGTGGCTGTACTGGGACAGTTGATCTCTGGACGACAGATGGTCGGACAAAGCGAGCGAAGCGGCATACTCGCTGTTTGTGCGCGGCGCAACATTACAACTCCGGCAGGCCGTCAGTGCGCCGGATTTTGCAGAACCGCATTTGAAACAAATTGCCATGCCCATATCTTTGCTCGCTCACTTTCACCGTAGTCTTGCCAACTGCTGAGACAAGCATCTGTTGTATGCCGCTGGCCCATTGACATATTTATCCTTTGAACAGGCAGATTCAATAAACCTCCTATCTGCCGTCGGAAGGGCGACTCTCTGCCGGTGAAGGCGACGTGAGTGCAGGCGCGCGCTGAAGCTGAAGCAGTAACACCTGATCTGCCGCGCCGGTCGCTGCCAAGCCTCTGTCCTGCTAGAAAGCGATGATTGCCGAGCGTGTGCCTCGTCCCATCAAACCGTCAGCGGTTCCCGCTTCGTAAACGAGTTCGTTGAGCTTGCGCTGGACGGCCAGCACCGTCGCGTCCGGTGACGGGCGGCCCAATCCATTTTCAGCGCCACCGGACATCTCTTTGAGCCTGGCGAACTGCGAATCAAGATCAAAAATGGGTGCGGGACGGGACGGTGCTGGTGTCGACAGCGAACCAGTGGACGGAGTCCGAGCAAACCGGCTCCTGCCGTCAGACTGAAGCTGACTCCGGTACGGCTCAATATCCCGTCGCGCACTTTCCAGTGCACCGCTGCGATAACGGAAGCTCCCGCAACGGCGGTTGTAGTCGTCCACCATCGCATTGAACCGGCCCACATCCGAATCGATGTAGTTGTTGACTGCGGACTTCGCGCCTTCCAAGCGAATGTCCTCGGCCAAGCAGTAGCGAATCTGAGCCGTTGAAAAAACCAAGCTTTGCCCGACAGGAGGCATCGATTCCTGTGGGCGAGAGGGCGCTTGCGGTTCAGCCGGCGGCGAGTAATTTGGCGTCGCGGTCTGCGCGGGAGGCGAGTAGGCCGGAGCTGGAGAAGTTGGGCTCTTGCCCGACTGCCCGATGAGCCAGAGCACGCCGATGACGGCGGCAATGCCCAACGCCCACTTGCCGCCGGACGATCCAGAGGATGAGGGCTGCGCAGGCTCTTGATACGTTTGACGTTGCTGGCTCGGCTGCAGTTGAGCGGCCTGCGGGGCAGGACGCTCGGTGCTCGGAGCAGCGACAGCAGGTTCCGCTTTTGCAGCAGGGGGCGGCGTCGTGTCCACGTCGGACACGAGCGAGGAAAGACCCGCGAAGCCTTTGCCCTCTCCCTTCTTCTGTTCTTCGTCTCCCCCCGTCACTACCATCTCCCTTTAAACGAATCCGATGCGCCGCTTGGTGTCGCCACCCTCGCGCTCCCGCGCGGGTGATGCACGCAGGGCGGTCACCAGGCTGGCCTGATCCAGTTTTTCCTTGCCAGATCGCGCCGCCAGCCTCGCGCCTTCGCGCACCACAAAAGAGACATCGGACAAGGGTCTTCCAGCCAGCTCCTTCGCTAGTGGCTTGGAATCCACGTCGGACTCCTTCGGCAAGGAGGAGAGCAGCTTGTCCAGCAGCGACTGCACTTCAACCTCGCTGGCGAAATCCACCTTGATGACGTGATCGAAACGCCCTCGGCGCTGGATGGCCGGATCGATCATTTCGATACGGTTGGTCATGGCGATGATCAGCACGTCGTTTTTCACCGCCTCAGGAATCCGGCGCAGGAATTCGGCCACCTCCTCGACGCGGTGATGACCCGAACCCATCTCGCGGTCGGCAAGGAAGGCTTCCATCTCGTCGATCACGAGGACGGCCGGCGCGTTCTCCATCGCCTTGTCGAACACCTGCGCGACCTTCTTGCTGGTCTCGTGGATGTAGGGGCTGGCGACGCTGGAGGCGTCGATCTGGAAACTTGGCCAACCGAGGAAGTCCACCAGTCGGTCGACCGCGAAGGTCTTGCCGCAACCCGGAGGGCCATGCAGGATCACCGCCGACGGGAAGTCGATGCCGAGCGCCTTGTAGCGGTCGCGGTGCAGGATGATGTCGACGATGTGCTCGTTGAAGAAGGCCGCCAGTTCTGGACGCCCGGCGAGTTCGAAGACCTTGTTGGGCTCCGGCTCGGCGCGTTTGCCTTCCTCCACCTTCTCGGCTGGGGTGCCTTCCGCTTTTTCGGCGGGAGTAGCAGGCTTGCGTTCCAACGGGATGATTTCCGCGACTTCGAAGCCCGCTGCCTGCACGACATCCTTCAAATGGCCCGCGCCGAGCCAGCTCATGGACTGACGCAGCCGACGAAAGGATGTCGCCGGTATGTTCGTGCCGCCCGTCAGCCAGTAGCCGAGCACGACATCGTCGCCGGTTCTGGAACTGATGCTGTAGGTCGGCAGCAAGCGGGTGATCTTCTCGACATACAGCGCATCTTGCAGCGGCGATTCCGCATCAATGTCGCGTGTTGCCTTCAACGCCAAGGCGAAGGAAAGCGCCTCGGCCTTGTTGTCAGGCGACTTCGCTTCGCTGACAGGGTACAGCATCTGGCTCGGCCCACAGGAGATCGACCGCAACTGGCGGTCGCCGAACTGAGATGCGCTGAACGTGCCGTCTTCAATCAGCCCTGCATCCAGCCAACGCTCCGCCAGCGTGTCCAATGCGACGAGAGCCCGACCGCCACCCATCGTTTCGTAGATCTGCCAATCCGCGCCCTCGAACAGCGCGGCGCGAACCTTCGCGCCGTCTGGCAGCTTGAATCCTATGGGGAGCCATGCATCGAGGGCCATTAGATCAACTCCGAACGATATTGGCACCGGCCATCATGTCGTCGTCACCCGCGGAGCCGACCCGAATCGAGTCGAGGTTGACAACCACCGCGCGCAACTTGTCGATGTCGTTGGCCTTGAGTGCTTCGGCACCAACCGCCACGAGCTGCGCGTGCTCTCTGGCATCGGGGAAGAGGTAGGTATCTTGCGCGAGCCACTTGAAGCGTTCGATGACGAACCAGTCCTGACGCCACAAGATCATGAAGTTGCGGCCGCGCAGATCATCCAAGTGCGACTCGAAGTCGCTGCTGTTGTTTTCAAGCGCGCGTTGCGCTGTCTTCACCAAGTTGTCGAAGGACGAGGCCTCGGTGGGGCGGGCGTGTTGGCGAACAACCTTGTCGAAGAAGTCAACCGCCTTGTCCAGTTCGAGCTGGCGAATGTCTTTCAAATGCTCCTTGCGCGTCAGAGCCAGCAGGCGCTTGGCTTCCTGCACGTTGTCCATCGCTTGTTTGGCAGTCTCCGGGTCAGCCTCGCCGGACTTAATGGTTCCTGCCGACTCCAGCTTTTCGCGCGCTTGTTCCAGGCGCGGGTCATCGACCTTCGAAGCCATTTCGTCGAGGCGCTGCAAGGTCTGCTCCGACTGCTCCTGAATGTTCTTCGCTTGACTGGTGTAGTCGAGCTTGCCTTCCTGACTGGAGTAGAAATTGCGTCCGCTCTGGAAAGAACCGCTGATGGAGGGAACTGAAACCTCCAAGATGATGTTGCCGGAGTCGAGCACTTCGAACTCGCAGATCATCTCCGCGCCTGCAGCGATGACGCCGTCGTCGAAGTCCGTGCCCTTGATCTCGAACATGCCGATGAAGCGGTTGTCGTTGATGGGGTCGGAGATTTCGCCTTCCCACAGCTTGAACTTGATCGAACCGGCGCTTCCGGCCTTGAGAGACTCGCCCGCCTTGAAGGACTTTTTTCCTTTCTTGGGCAACTGGTCGCCCTCTCGCACGAGGTAGTCCAGGATCAAGCGCCCACCGACCTTGTCGCGGGCCTCCACGCCAACAGAGTGCGACGCCGGGATTGCGTCGATGCTGGCGGCGGTGCGCGCAATGACGATCTTGTCCTGGTGCAAGGCAACGGGTGCGCCGTTCGAGTCAAAAACGAACACCTTGAAGATGTTGTCGCCGGGCTTGGCCAGACTGAGTTCAACGCTCGCGCCGTCCTTCAGCGCGACCCGGCCAGACGACCAGCCCGTGTCGAGGCTGTCTATCTGAAACTCGATGCCAGCAGGGGCGCGCGACAATTTGGCGACGATCTTGGCTCTCGGCTCCGGTGTGCGCGCGATGTAGTTGAACGAAAGGTCGAGCGCACCACCAGCGCTGATCGCACCACGAGAACTCTTGCGCCCTCGGCTTTGCGAGGCCCAGTCGATGGATTCGGCAAACACCGCAGCACCCTCGGCAACTGCCGTCATCGGATTTACGTCGGTAGACGGCGCAACGCCAAGCTCGAAGGCGACCTTGTCGCGCAGGGGCTTGTAGTGCGTGGGGCCGCCCACAAACACGACGCGCTCGACATCGTGCGGACTCAATCCGGCCTTTTCGAGCGTCTCGCGGGCGGCCTGGATGGACTCTTCCACCTTGGGCGCGATTAGCGCGTCATACTGTTTGCGATCAATGGAAATGTCGACGTAGATCTCTTCACCAGCCTGATCGCGAACACCTAACTCGGTTTCTGGAAGGCTGACGACGGTTTCCTCCTTCTGCGATAACTCGATCTTGGCCTTCTCCGCTGCCCATGTCGCCATCCGAAGCAGCGACTTGAACTGCGGATTCGCGGCCAACTCCTCTGGCAGGTCGAAGTTCTCCAGCAGCCACGGTTTGACGATGTTGTCGAACAGGATGCGGTCGAAGTCACGCCCACCGCACATGGCAATGCCGCCGTGGGCAAGCAGATTCACCCTGCCAGCGATGCTTTCGGCCACGGCGATGTCGAGCGTGCCACCGCCAAGGTCATAGACGACGAACACACCGTCGTTCTTGCGCTGGCGCATGACGCTCATCACGGCGGCCACTGGCTCCTGCATCAAAGCAACACGCCCGAGACCAGCCGCGTCAGCAGCAGCCATCGTCGAGTCCTTCTGCATCTGGTTAAACGCGGCCGGAACCGTGATGACGGTGCCGGTGTCGCCGTCGCCGCGAATCTCCTCCGGCAGGTAGCCAAAGAGCGAGCGCAACACCTCGGCGGAGCACTCCTCCGGGGTCATGGTGAGGTTGACGGCGGGTAACTTCACGGGCGTACTCGTGCCCATCAGCCGCTTGAACAGCACCGCAGCGTTGTCGGGGTTCTTCGCGGCGCTGTTGTAGGCTCGTGAGCCGACATACTTGTTTCCGCGCCGGTCGATGAAGATGGCGGACGGTGTGACGTCGTGCTGCTCGGGACTCTTGTAGAGGTGAATCTTCTCCCCGTCGAACGAGCAGATGGCGCTGTTGGTCGTGCCGAGGTCGATACCGATGTATTTATGCTTCCACCTTCCTGAGCATTACCGTGCCTTGTTTGCGCAGGCCCTTCGGCCCCATGATGATCGGCTCAAGCATCTGATCGACGAGCAGCACGTCGTCCGGGCCGAAGTCGCCCAAGTTCAAGGCGGATGCCGCCATCCCCGCGTCGTAGGGTTGCCCTTCGACGTTGACCAGCTTGAGGCCATTCGAGTCGAGGTTCTCCTCGACCTTCTTTTGAAAGTAGCGAAGCTGGTTGATGTAGCGGCCTGACTCGCCCGCGTCGAGCTTGCTGACCACCTTGCCGAACAGACGCGAGAAGCGCCAACTCTCGACAGCGATGTCGATCAGCGACTGTTCTATCTGTTCGTTGGCTTCGTTAGCATGTGTCATAGCCTCTCCCTTTTTTTGCCTTCGGTGTCAGGTCTCCCGTCGCCTGACCGTCAAATCCAAGTCGGGCCCTGCACCTGCGTAAAAACCCCAAGCCAAGAAAGGAAATCATAAAGGTGATGCTTTCTTAGCGCCTCTTACCCGACGGCCAAAGCTTGCCAATCGTCAACATTTTGCGACTTAAGCTTTCCGTATCGAAATGAAAGAGACTCAATAACTAGATTCGCATCAGCGGAGTCATTATGAGCGGCCGTTACCAACACCGGGACCGGCGCGCCCCACAATCGGACCACGGTGGGTGATAGTGGAGCCGCTGACCGGCAGGATCTCGCTGCTGCGGTTGAACCAGATGCGGTAACGAAGCTGGAGGTCGCCCATATCCTCGCCGTGGCACCAAGCCCATAGATGCCGGCGTGCGGCGGTTTCCTGCTACGATTTTTCGAAACACCCCGCCCGTTGAAGCGGCCAACACCGGTGCAGCCCCACCGGCGCGTTGCCCCTCGACGCCCCCACCACCGATCCAGCGAACCGCCCCGCCATGACTGTCGCCACCGACCGCCTGCCCGCCTGGACCATCGCCTTGCCCTTTGCCGCGCTGGCCGCCGACATCGCGCTGCTTGGCGCCACCGGGCCCGTTGCCGCCGTGGTGCTGGTCGCCGCGCTGGTCGCGGCGGTGCTTGGCGCGGTGCACCACGCCGAAGTGGTTGCGCTGCGCGTGGGTGAGCCGTTCGGCGCGATTGTGCTGGCGCTGGCCGTCACGGTGATCGAGCTGGGGCTCATCGTCTCCGTCATGCTCGGCGACCAGCCCCAGCCCACGCTGATGCGCGACACCATCCACGCGACCGTGGTGCTGGTGCTGCACGGCGTGGCGGGCCTGTGCATCGTGGTGGGCGCGCTGCACCACCGCGAGCAGGGTTTTCGCGTCGAAGGCGCACACGCCTACCTGATCGTGCTGCTGCCGATGGTGGCGATCACCCTGGTGCTGCCCAACTTCACCACGAGCGCGCCCGGGCCCTTCTACAGCGCCGCGCAGCTGGCGTTTGTCGGCGTGGTCTGCCTGCTGCTGTGGCTGGCCTTCACCTTCGTGCAGACCGTGCGACACCGGGAGCATTTTTTGCCGCAGCAGGGCGTCGTCGCTGCGCCGCCGGCGCGCCCGAGCGGCCGTCTGGCGGCCGCGGCGTTGGGCCTGCTGCTGGTCGCCCTGGTCGCCGTGGTGCTGCTGGCCAAGGGGGCTTCGCCGTTCATTCAGGCCGCGGTGGCCGGCCTGGGCGCGCCACCGGCGCTGGTGGGCGTCATCGTCGCGGCGATCGTGCTGCTGCCCGAGGGCCTGACCGCCTTGCGCGCCGCGCGCGACGACCAGCTTCAGACCTCGATCAACCTGGCGCTCGGCTCGGGCGTCGCCAGCATCGGCCTGACCGTGCCCATCGTCGCGGCCATCGCCTGGTGGACGAACAGCCCGCTGGCGCTGGGCGTGACGCCGGGCGGCGCGATCCTGCTCGCGCTGTCGTTCATGATGGCGCTGATCACCTACGGCACCGGACGCGCCACCCTGCTGTCGGGCGTGGTGCACCTGATCATGCTCGCCACCTGGCTGTTCCTGATCGTGGTGCCGTGAAACGGCGGAACCGGGTCGCGCGGCGGCCCGGAAGGCCGTTTGGCGGCTGTTTTCACCGTCAAAATGTCGCCTCTTCATCGCCGGTTGGCCACCGCCAGCTATCAAAACAGAAGTGTCCGGGACTTGACCGCCGGGCTGGATTTTTGATTGGTTTCACCGTTAGCATGGCTGCATGGACACCACCGCCACGCGCGAGGTCATCTTCCGTGCCGAGGGCCTGACCAAGGTCTACCGCATGGGCGAGGTGGAGGTGCACGCCCTGCGCGGCGTGGACCTGGTGCTGTATGCGGGCGAATTCGTGGTGCTGCTGGGCCCCTCGGGCAGCGGCAAGTCCACGCTGCTCAACATCCTGGGCGGACTCGACGTGCCGACGGCCGGCCACGTCTGGTACCACGGTGAAGACCTCACCCGAGCCAACGACGCCCAGCTGACCGCGTTCCGGCGCGAGCACGTGGGTTTCGTGTTCCAGTTCTACAACCTGATCCCCAGCCTGACGGCGCAGGAGAACGTGGCGATCGTCACCGAGATCGCGCCCAGCCCCATGGCGCCGGCAGACGCCCTGGCGCTGGTGGGCCTGAAGGAGCGCCTGGACCACTTTCCGGCCCAGCTCTCCGGCGGCGAGCAGCAGCGCGTGGCCATCGCGCGCGCTATTGCCAAGCGGCCGGTGGTGATGCTGTGCGACGAACCCACCGGCGCGCTCGATTCGGCCACCGGGGTGCACGTGCTCGACGCGCTGGAGCGCGTCAACGCCGAGATGGGCACCACCACGGTGGTGATCACCCACAACGTGGACATCGCGCGCATGGCGCACCGCGTGCTTTTCATGGCCGACGGTCGCATCGGGCGCGAACAGATCAACGCCGAGCGGCTGGCCGCGCGCGAACTGCATTGGTGAGGCCATGAAAGCCATCCACCGCAAGGCGCTGCGTGACCTCTGGCACATGCGCGGCCAGGCGCTGGCGATCGCGATGGTGATCGCCGCGGGCATCGCAATGCTGGTGATGTCGGCCGCCACGCTCGCCTCGCTGCAGGACACGCGCGACCGGCTCTACCGGGACTACCGCTTCTCCGACGTCTGGGCGCAGGTCAAGCGCGCGCCCGAGGGGCTGTCGCGGCGCGTCGCCGAGATTCCCGGCGTGAACGAGGTGGAGACGCGCCTGATCACTGCCGCCAAGCTGGAACTGGCGCACTTCGGCGAACCGATCGAGGCGGTGGTGCAGTCGATCCCCGACCAGGGCGAGCCGGCGCAGAACCGGCTGTACCTGCGCAGCGGCCGCATGCTGGCGCCGCACGCCGACAACGAGGTGCTGGTGAGCGACTCGTTCGCCCAGGCCCAGGGCCTGAAACCCGGCGACCGCTTGCGCGCCACGGTGTACGGGCGCAGCCAGTGGTTCACCATCGTCGGCACCGCGCTCTCGCCCGAGTACGTCTACCAGATCAAGCCGGGCGCGATGTTCCCCGACTACCAGCGCTACGCCATCGTGTGGACCAGCCGGCGCGCGCTGGAGGCGGCGCTGGACATGAGCGGCGCCTTCAACCAGGTGGTGGCGCGCCTGAGCCCCGGCGCCAACGAGCGCGAGGTGATCGCCGCGATGGACGCGCTGCTCGCGCGCTACGGCAGCCTGGGCGCGCACGGCCGCATGGACCAGCTGTCCTACCGCTTCCTGTACGAGGAGTTCCGCCAGCTCGGCACCATGACGCGGGTGTTCCCCACCATCTTCCTGGGCGTGGCCGCCTTCCTGCTGAACGTGGTGTTCACCCGGCTGATCGGTACCCAGCGCGACCAGGTGGCCATCCTGAAGGCCTTCGGCTACACGACCATGGACGTGGCGCTGCACTACGGCCTGATCGTCACGCTGATCTGCGTGCTGGGTTCGGCGATCGGCGTGGCCGGCGGTGTGTGGCTGGGCACGCTGATGGCGGCGATGTACCAGGTGTATTTCCGCTTTCCGTTCCTGGACTTTCACCTGTCGGCGGCGGTGGCCCTCACGGGCATCGGCGTGAGCCTGGCGGCCGCGCTGCTGGGCACCGGGCGCGCCGTCTATGCGGCGGCCGACACGCCGGTGGCCGAGGCCATGCGCCCGCCGGCGCCCGCGCGGTTCACGCGTTCGCTGGCCGAGCGGGCGCTGCCGCCGAGCTGGCTGTCGCAGCCCGTGCGCATCATCCTGCGCCAGATCGAGCGGCGGCCGGTGAAGGCGCTGATGACGGTGCTGGGCCTGGCCTGCGCCGGCGCGATCATGATGATGTCGCGCTTTCAGGACAGCGCGATCAACACCATGGTGGAGCTGCAGTTCCGCCTCTCGCAGCAGCACGACCTGTCGGTCGCCTTCATCGAGCCCGGGCCGCGCCGCGCCGTGCATGAGCTGCGCGCCCTGCCCGGCGTGCGCCTGGCCGAGGGCTACCGCTCGGTGCCGGTGCGGCTGCGGCATCAAAACCACACGATGCAGACCAGCATCGAAGGCCTGGATGCCGGCGCCACGCTGCGCCACCCGATCGATGCCCGCTGGCAACCGGTGGCGCTGGCCCCCGAGGGCCTGGTGCTCAACGACTACCTCGCCGCCCGCCTGGGCGTCGGCGTGGGCGACGTGGTGGACGTCGAGGTGCTGGACGGCCGGCGCCAGCAGCTGCGCCTGCCGGTGACGCAGCTGGTGACCGAGCACATCGGCGTGCAGGCCTACATGGACCTGGACGCGTTGAACCGCGCGCTGGGCGATGGCGACCTGGTCAGCGGCGCGCTGCTGACGGTGGACGACGGCCAGGAGGCCGCGGTGTTCCGCGCGCTCGACCGCCGCCCGCGGGTGATCGGTTCGGCCTCGCGCCTGGCGTCGGTGGAGGCGCTGTACAAGAGCATTGCCGAGATGACCGGCCTGTTCATGTGGATCTCCGTGTTGATGGGCGCGGTGATCAACTTCGGCGTGGTCTACAACTCGGCGCGCATCGCGCTGGCCGAGCGCGGGCGCGAGCTGGCCAGCCTGCGCGTGCTGGGCTTCACCCAGGGCGAGGTGGCCTTCATCCTGCTGGGCGAGCTGGCACTGCTGGTGGCGGTGTCCATCCCGCTGAGCTTCGGCGTCGGTTACGCCCTGTCGTGGTACCTGGCCCACAACCTGCAGTCCGACCTGTACCGGGTGCCAATGCACATCGCGCCCTCGGCCTACGCGCTGGCGGCGCTCACCACGGTGCTCTCGGCGCTGCTGTCGGCGCTGGCGGTGCGCGAGCGCATCTGGCGCCTCGATCTGATCGGCGTGCTCAAGACGCGCGAATGACGGGCCTCCCTTTCATACCCACATACTGTCCCACCATGACCTCGAACCCCTTCTCCCGCAAGCTCCTGTTCTGGTGCGCCGGCGCACTCGGCGTGCTGCTGCTGGCCTGGCTGGCCCTGCGCGAGCCGGTGCAGATGGCCAGCGTGGCGCCGGTTACCCGCGGCCCGCTGGAGCAATCGTTCACCGAAGAAGGCAAGACGCGCATCCAGCAGCGCTACGTGATCGCCGCGCCACTGGCCGGCGTGGTGCGCCGCATCACGCTGCAGCCGGGCGACGCGGTGCAGGCGCAGCAGGTGGTGGCCGAGATCGACCCTGCCGGCGCCGCGCTGCTGGACCCGCGCGCCCGCAGCCAGGCCCTGGCCGACGTGGGCACCGCCGAGAGCGCCCTGGGTGCGGCGCGCCAGCGGGTGGCCGCCATCACCACCACCGAGGCGGTGGCCCAGGGTGAGCTGCGCCGCCTGCAGCAGCTGCGCGAGCAGGGCATGGCCACGGCCTCGCAGATCGACCAGGCCCGCGCGCAGGTGGCCACCAGCGGCGCCGAACTCTCCACCGCCCGCGCCGACGAACAGATCGCCACCCGCCGCCTGCAGGTGGCCCGGGCCGCGCTGGCCGACGAAGGCGCGGCCGGACGCGGGCGCGTGCTGCCGGTGCGCACGCCGGTGGCGGGGCGGGTGCTGCGGCGCGTGGTGGAAAGCGCCACCGCCGTCACCATGGGCCAGCCGCTGATGGAGATCGGCGACCCGGCGCTGCTGGAGATCGAGGTCGAGGTGCTGTCCACCGACGCGGTGCGGCTGGCGCCAGGCCAGAAGGCCCGCGTTCAACGCTGGGGCGGCGACGGCGTGCTGGAGGCCACCGTGACGCGTGTGGAGCCCGGTGGCTTCACCAAGGTGTCGGCCCTGGGCGTGGAAGAACAGCGCACCCGCGTGATTCTGGGCTTCGTCTCGCCGCGTGAGCAGTGGGCCGCGCTCGGCGACGCCTACCGCGTCGAGGTCGCCTTCATCCTGAAGCAGGAAAAGGACGTGCTGCAGGTGAGCGGCGGCGCGCTGTTCCGCCTGGGCGATGGCTGGGCGGTCTATGTGGTGGAAGACGGCGTCGCGCGGCGCACCCCGGTCAAGATCGGCGCCCGTTCGGCCACCGCGGCGCAGGTGCTCGATGGCCTGAAGGCCGACCAGCGGGTGATCGTGCAACCGGACGACCGCATCAAGGACGGCACCCGCATCCAGGCGGTGAGCGCTCGCTGACGCGCCACGGGGGCCGGCGCGGCCCCAAAAAGGCCTTTTGTGGGCACGAAATGTGGCCCTTCCCCGCTTCCAGCGGCCATCAGGCGCTCACATTTTGAGACCTTCAGGTCGTCTCCAGATCGTCGGCCAGCAGCAGTTGCGGCACGGCGACAAAGCGGTAACGCAAGGGCTCGCCGTCCTGGCGCAGCAGCAACCAGATCAGGTCGAAACGCTCGTCGGGCCAATGCTTGGGCACGTCGTCGGGGTTGACCAGCGGGAAGTGGCGGATGATCTTGGCCATCGTGCCGTGGTGCCAGACCACCAGCGTGGGCTCGGCGCGGCCCAGCACCTCGTGGGCCAGTTCGGCCTCGTTGCCGTGGGTGTGACCGTCCTCGATGTCCAGCTTCAGGCGCTTGGCGGTGGGCGCGGCGGTGTGGATCTCGCGCTTGCTCTTGGCCTCTTCGGTGGGGCGGGTGGCGATGATGCGCCCGGGCCGCACCACGTGCGGGTGCGCGCGCGAGGGCGCGTGGGCGAACAGCCCGGCCAGCGCGCCGGCGCGGGTCCAGCCCAGTACCGACAGGGAATGCCCGTCGTGCTCGCCGTGGTGGTTGACGCCGTGCGGCTTGGTGCCTTCGCCGGGTTTCTCGCCGTGGCGAACGAACATGATGACTTCAGGAGCTTGGTGGACCGTGTGCTTCGCAGGTTCTGCCATGGGCGCAAACAGGTGGTTCAGTGAACGAAACGGCCCGAACGCGCGCGTCCCGGCCAGCGGTCGCGAAAGTTTACGACACCACGGGCGCTACAGCAGGCCGCTCGCCAGGCCGGCGCCCACCAGCACCATCAGCGTGGCCACCGTGCGCTCCACCCAACGCAGCGTGACCTTCTTCAACAGCCGTTTGCCCGCGTAGGCTCCGGCAAAAGCGCTGAGCGTGGCCACCGCCACCGTGAACCGGGCATGGCTGTCCAGCGCCTGGGCCCCACTGGCCAGCCAGGCCAGCCCGTAGACCAGCAGCCGCGTCACATCGACCACCACCGCGCACACGGCGCTGGTGCCCACATACGATTCCTTGGACAGCCCGGCCTTGACCAGAAACGCGGACCGCAAGGCACCCTGGTTGCCCGACAGCCCGCCGAAAAACCCCGAGATCAATCCGCCCACGGCCAGCCAACGCGGCGAAAACGCCAGCCGGGCAAACGTGGGGGAGAGTTCGAGCAGCGCGAAGGCGGCGATCACCACACCGATGACCGCCTTGACCGGCGTGATCGCGTGGGTCCGGCCCAGCCATTCGTAGACATGCCACGGCGCCAGGCCCGACACGGTGGCGAGCGCGCTGGCGCCCAGCACGGCGGCCAGCGCGGCGGGCAGGCCGAAGCGCATCACCACGGGCCAGCTGGCGTCGCGCCCCACCAGGCCGATCTTGAACAGGTTGTTGGCCAGGTGCACCACGGCCGTCATGGCCACGGCGGTGGCGACCGGGAAGAAGAGCGCGAAGACCGGGGTCAGGATCGTGCCGAGCCCGAAGCCGGAGAACAGCGTGAGGCCGGAGGCGATCAGCGCGCTGACGGCGATGACCAGGACATCCATGGCGTTTCCCCTCCTGCCCGCTGGCCTGCGGCTGCGCAGGCGCTCAGGCGTCGTCAGGAAGAAACCGGCCTGCGATCACGGATGTTGCCATCACGCCATCGCAGGCCCGGGGGTGACGGTGTTTACTTGCCGAACACCAGGTACATCGGCTCATCCGACGTGGCATGGCGGACCTGCGCGTTGTCGAACGCGGCGAAGCCGAAACCATACCGGGCCGCCAGGTTGGCGAACTGCACGTCGTACTTGCTGCCGGTCACCAGCTTGCGGCTGACCACCGAGGTGTGCATGCCGTTGGCGTAGCTGTTGGCCACGCGCACATCGCCGCGGTCGGTGCCGTCGAGCGGGTTGATGATGATCGAGGCCACTTCGTCGCCGGGCTTGAACTTGCTGTCGTCGAACGGCACGGTTTCACCCTTCTTGATGTAGTAGGTGCCGCCGGCGTTGGCGGGCTTGGCGTCGCGGTTCATGAACTGCGGCTTGCCATTGACAAGCGCGATGTTGGTGTACTCGCCGCCCTGTGGGCCCGGGTCACCCTTGCGGCCGGCGTTGGGCGCCGTCTTCGGGTCGTAGCGCGTGTCGTCGGTGTACTGGTCGTCCACGAAGCCCAGCGGACCGGTGCGCTGGCCCTTCATGTGCCACATGTCCAGAAGCTGGCCGGGCAGGTTGGTGTACTTGTTGCCATAGGGCTTGCCCTGGCCTTCGTGGCAGGCCATGGCGCAACCTTCCTTGTCGAACGGTTTGGCCGTGGCTTCGTTGACCGGCCACAGCATGGCCCACTTGTCTTCGTAGTAGACGTTGTCGTCGCCGCCCTTGTCGGCCGGGTCCTTCAGCTTGACCCAGGTTCCATCAGCCTGTTTCTGGTAGGGACCGCGCCGGACAGAATTGGTCGGATCCTTGTACTGGATCAGCATGTAGAGCGTGTCGGCGGTGTAGGCGGCCTTCAGCGTGACGGTGGTCTCGCCCTTGTCACCCGGCTTGGCGCCGAAGTTGGCGCCGCCGGTCAGTTCGGCCGAGATCGGCTTGGCCTGCGCCCATACCGGGTCGGCTGCGCCGGCCGCCATGTTCGGCGCGGCGGCCACCTTGACGGCGACCAGCGTGTCCTTGGCGGTCTTGTCCTGCGGCGATTGGCAGCCCATCAAGGCCAGCGTGGCGATCGTGATGGCTGACACGGGGAGAAGCATCGATTTTTTCATGACATGGTCCTGTAGAGGTTGGGTTACGGGCCCGGATTGCCTTGTGGCGCCACCGGTTCTAAGCCCCTGACTGCATACCCCATGCCAACCCTTTGGAACGCAGTTTGGCGCCTGAAAAAACCGCCTGCTCCGAGGGAAGACCAGGTGTTCGACCGTGCCAATGGCCATCAACCGGCCGGCAAGTGTCATCACAAAATCGTGACACCTGTCATGTTTTCGTGACAACTTCGGCCCGCTCCAGGTGGCCGTAGATGTTCTGCCGCGCCACCCCGGAAATGCGCGCCGCCTCCGAAACATTGCCGTCGGCCACGCGCATCAGGTCCGAAAAATAGGCGCGGTCAAAGTTCAGCCTCGCTTCGCGGTAGGGAAGCAGCTGCCCGGTTGCCTGAACGGCCTCGCTGGCTTTGCCTGGCAACCCCAGATCGGCCAGTGCCACCGGTCCGCCGGCGTTGATGACCACGGCGCGCTCGATCGTGTGCTTGAGTTCGCGCACGTTGCCCGCCCAGTGCGCCGCTTCCAGCGCGGCGATCGCATCACTCTGCAACGGGCCCGCAGCCTTGTGGAACTTGCGGTTGAAGTGGTCGAGGAAAAACAGCGCCAGCGGCAGGATGTCGTCGCGGCGCTCGCGCAACGGCGGCACCCGAAGCGGCACGACGTTGATGCGGTAGAACAGGTCGGAGCGGAAGCGGCCGGCTGCCACCTCCTGCTCCAGCGGCTTGTTGGTGGCGCAGATCAGGCGGAAGTTGGACGGGCGCTGCACCGTGCTGCCCAGCCGCACGAAGCTGCCCTCCTGCAGCACCCGAAGCAGGCTGACCTGGAGCTTGGGGCTCAGGTCGGCGATCTCGTCGAGCAGGATGGTGCCGTGGTCGGCTTCCTCGAAGTAGCCGGCCGTGGTCTTGACCGCGCCGGTGAATGCGCCCTTCTCGAAACCGAACAGCGCCGCCTCGGCCAGCGACTCCGACAATGCGCCGCAGTTGAGCGCCTTCATCGGTCCGCCCGCGCGGGCGCTCAGGGCATGGAGCAGCTTGGCGATGACCTCCTTGCCGGTGCCGCTCTCGCCTTCGATCAGCACCGTGGTGTCCAGCGGCGCCGCCTGGCGCAGCTGCGCCAGCAGCCGCTCCATGGCCACCGAGTGGCTGATCATCATCGGGTCGCCCGCTCGGGCGTTGATGAGGTCGCGCAGGTCGGCAATCTCGCGGTAGGCGCGATCCATCTCCAGCGCCTTGTCGATCACAGCCTCCAGCTCCTCCAGGTTCTCGAAAGGCTTGGTGAGGTAGTCGAACAGGCCATCGCGCACCGCCCGCATCGCGTCGCGCACCTCGGCGTGGCCGGTGATCATGATGGCGGTCTGGCGGGGCCGCAGCTTGCGCATGTCGGCGAACAGATCAAGGCCGTTGCCATCGGGCAGGCGCTGGTCGAGGATGGCCAGGTTGAAATCGCCAAGGTCGAAGGCCTTGCGCGCCTCGGCCACGTTGGTGGCCGTGACCAGTTCGACAGACCCAGCACGAAACAGGCTTTCGAACAGCCGCCGGGTGAAGGGGTCGTCGTCGACGAGGAGGATTTTGGACTTCATGGCTGATGGGTCAGGGGCAGCCAGATGCTGAAGCGGGCGCCACCCTGGGCCAGATTCTCCGCAAGAACCGCGCCACCGTGTTTCATTGCGATGTGCTGCGCCACGTACAGGCCCAGGCCGGTGCCGGTCGCGCGGGTTGTGAAGAAGGGCTTGAACAGCTTGTCGGCCGCATCCGGGCCGAAGCCGGGCCCGGCGTCGGTCACGGCCAGCAGCACGCCCGGCGCGCCGTCGCGCTCCGATGGCGCCAGCGTCACCCGCACCGGGGAACCAGGCGCCGCAAGAACCGCGTTGTGGATCAGGTTGAACAGCGCCTGGCGCAGCAGCACCGGGTCCACATCGAGCATGATCGCGCCGTCGGGCGCCGAGAACTCGACCGGCTGGCGCTGGCCGATGCTCTGGTGGCAGAAGGTGATGGTGTCGCGCACGAGGGCCTGCAGATCGGTGGTCTGCAAGGTCGAGCGCGACAGCTGGCTGATGCGCAGGATGCGCTGCACGATGTCGCGGCACTCGGTGCCGGCCTTTCGCACGTCCTGCAGCAATTCGGCGACACGCGCCGGGTCGTGTGCCTCGCGTTCGGCCAGCTGCGCCAGGTTGATCACGCCCACCAGCGGATTGTTCAGCTGGTGCGCGATCTGGCCGACCAGCTCGCCCATGGCCGACATCTTTTCGATCTGCACGATGCGCTCGTGCTCGCTGGTGAGCTTGCTGAGACTGGACTCCGCCGCCTGCTGCCGGTTGTAGACCAGGCTGAACACCTTGTAGAGCACCCCGAACAGCAGGATGCCGCCGCCGCCGATGGTCGCCCACAGCAGGTACAGGCCCTGTCGCAGCGTCTGGTTCAGGTCGTGCGGATCGCGGTACAGCGACAGCACCCCGATGACGTCGCCGGGGGGCCGGGTCGGGTCGTGGGAGAAGATGGGCACGTAGCACTCGATGGTGCCCTGGGTCGGTTGGCCATGCGGGCTGGTGTCGAACCGATTGCCGCCGGGATTGAACACCGCCTGCACCTCACCCTGGAACGCGCGCGAGATCTGTTCGCCGTGCCGGGTACGGTCGGTGCCCGTCAGCGTGGGGTCGTCCGACCAGACGATGATGCGATCGCGATTGAACACCTTGATGCGCGCCGTGCCCGGCAAGTTCTGCAATGTGTCGAAGATGCGACCGAAGCGCATTCGCGCTGCCTCGTCCATGTCGGGGCGAAGATCGGCCACCTTCACCGGCTGCTCGACCGTCAGGGCAAAAACCATGTCCCGCACGATCGCCGCTTCGCGCTCGATCATCGATTGCCGGAAGAACGAGGCCTGGACCAGGCCGGTGCCGATGACCATCGCCACGATCATCAGCAGGCTGATGGTCGCGAACAGGCCGGGTGGACTGGTCAGTCGGGGCAACTTGAACATGGCGTGGACCGCCATCCTACCGAAGCGGCCGCACCGCGGATGGATCGTCGGGTTCGTCGCGGTGGCATCCGCGCCAACGGCGGTCGTCATACGGGAACGAGACCAACACCCGGCATCTCAGCCGCGCGGCGCGGCATCCAGGCGGGTGTGGCGCAGCAACTGTGCCAGCTCGGGCAGCGCGATGACGCGGATCCCGTTGGCGCTGGCAAAACGGACCGCCTGCGGCGTGAGATCGCCCAGCGCGACCACCAGGCCGTCGCGGGCCTCGGCCTGGTCGATCGCGGCCTTGAGCTCGCGCAGCGGCTCCACGCCCAGGCTGGCGGCCTTCCAGCGCCGCGCGTGCACCAGCGTGGTCGCGCCCGCCTTGCGCAGGGCCAGGTCGGCGCCGGCTTCGCCCGAAGCCTTGAGGCGTTCGACCTCGAACCCTTGCGCCTGCCAGGCGGCCTCCACCGCCGCGCTGAACGCGGCCCACGCCATGCCCCGTGTGGCGGCTTCCGTCTGCTCGACGCGCGCCGCGCGCGGTTCGCGCAGCTGCCGTCTCGCGGCCAGTACCGCGATCACCAGGAAAGGGAACCCGCCCATTGCGCCGAACCAGAACAGGTCGGGCGGCAGCAGCAGGCGCGACACCGCAGCGAAGGCCACCGCCAGCGCCAGACTGATCCACCATGACGACCGCAGCAGGATCGCGAACAGCGACTTCTCGGCCATGCGGAACTTCATGCGCCGCGCTCCTGCGCCACCGCGGTGAGCCGGCCCAGCGCGAGGCGCAGCTGCCGCCCGCAACGCGCGGCCAGCGCTTCGTCGTGCGTGACCACCACGAAGGCCATGCCCTGCTCGCGTGCGAGATCCAGCATCAGCTCGAACACGCCATCGGCGGTGACGCGGTCCAGGTTTCCGGTGGGCTCGTCGGCCAGCACGCAGGCCGGGCGGGTGACCAGCGCGCGCGCAATCGCCACGCGCTGACGCTCGCCGCCCGACAGCTCGGCCGGGCGGTGGTGGATGCGGTCCTGCAACCCGACGCGGGCGAGCGTCGCCTCGGCCACACCCGCGGCCTCGGCACGCGGCGCGCGCCGGATCCACAGCGGCATGGCCACATTGTCGAGCGCGCTGAACTCGGGCAGCAGGTGGTGGAACTGGTAGACAAAACCGAGGTGCCGGTTGCGCAGCGCGCCCTGCTCGGCGGCGCTCAGGCCGGCCAGCGGCTGGCCCATCAGCGCCACGCGGCCGCCGCTGGGGGCATCGAGCCCGCCGAGCAGGTGCAGCAGCGTGCTCTTGCCCGATCCCGACGCGCCGACGATGGCCAGCGTTTCGCCGGCACGCACCGACAGGTCCACCCCCTGCAGCACGGTCACGTCGAGCCGGCCTTCGGCGAATCGTTTGGTCAGGCCACTGGCCTCAAGCACAGTCTGGTTCATCGTTCACTCACCCGAAGACAAACAGGTTTCGCCGCCGGGCCGCCCCAAGGCGAAACGCGGCCCCCTCGGGGCTGAGGGCTGCGGCTCCGCGCCTGCCTGCGCAGGAGCGGACAGCCCGAAGAGAAGCCGACTCTGGCGGCGCCGCGGCCTGCAAGGCCAGGGAGCCACACGCAGTGCGCGACCGTGGGGGCCACATCATTCATATCTGAGCGCCTCCGCGGGGTTCACGCGGCTGGCGCGCCAGCTCGGGTAAATCGTGGCCAGAAAGGCCAGCGCGAGCGAGATCACGGCCACGGGCACGATGTCGCTGCGCTGCGGGTCGCTGGGCATGTGGCTGATGAGGTAGATGTCCTTGGGCAGGAAACTGGCGTGGAACAGCCGCTCCAGCGCCGGCACGATGACATCGATGTTAAAGGCCACGCCCAGGCCCAGCAGCAGACCGGCCAGCGTGCCGATCACGCCCACCATCGCGCCCTGCACCACGAAGATGCCCATGATGCTGCCCGGGCTGGCGCCCAGGGTGCGCAGGATGGCAATGTCGGCGCGCTTGTCGGTCACCGTCATCACCAGTGTCGAGACCAGGTTGAACGCCGCCACCGCCACGATCAACGTCAGGATGATGAACATCATGCGTTTTTCCAGCTGCACGGCGGCAAACCAGGTGCGGTTCTGGCGCGTCCAGTCGCGGATCAGCAGGTCGCCGCTGAGGCGGCCGGCCAGTTGCCCGGCCACCGTGCGGGCCTGGTGCAGGTCGCGCAGCTTCACGCGCACGCCGGTGGGGCCTTCCAGGCGGAAGATGCGCGCGGCGTCGTCCTGGTGCACCAGCGCGAGCGCCGAGTCGTATTCGTAGTGGCCCGAGCTGAACAGGCCCACCACCGTCATCTGCTTGAGTCGCGGCAGCACGCCCGCGGGCGTGACCTGGCCGCTGGGCGCGATCAGGGTGACCGGGTCGCCCTCGCGCACGCCCAGGCCGCGCGCCAGGTCGACGCCGAGCACCACGCCGAAACCGCCGGGCGCCAGCCGCTTGAGCGCGTTGTTCTTGAGCTCGCCGGCCAGATCGGTCACGGCGGGTTCCAGAGCCGGGTCGATGCCGCGCACCAGCACGCCCTTCATGTCCTCACCGCGCGCCAGCAGCGCCTGCGCGGCGATGAAGGGCGCGGCGCCGACGACCTCCGGATGCGCGCGCACCTCGTCCAGCGTGCGGTTCAGATCGGGCAGCGCCGCGCCGCCCTGGGCGTGGATCTCGATGTGGGAGACCACGCCGAGCATGCGGTCGCGCACCTCCTTCTGGAAGCCGTTCATCACGCTGAGCACGATGATCAGCGCGCCCACGCCAAGGGCGATGCCGAGCATCGACACGCCCGAAATGAACGAGATGAAGCCGTTGCGCCGCGTGGCGCGCCCGGCCCGGGTGTAGCGCCAGCCAAGAATCAGTTCGTAGGGGATTTGCATCGGCATCGGAAAGGGGTCACGGGGGGATTGTGGCACCGGCGCCCGACGCGCCCGGCCTTCCGGGACAATAGCCCGCATGACCGAGCCCACCCACCTGCTGATCGCATTCGCCGCCGGCTCGACGCCCCAGGCGCGCGAGGCGCTGGGCGCCCTGCGCCTGCCCCGGCTGGAACGGCTGCTGCGGCGCTTGCGGCCTCTGCCGCCCGAACCGGTGGACGAACACGCGCCCGAGACGCCGCACGAGCGCGCCCTGGCCCGCGCCCTCGGCCTGGTCACGCAGGCCGGCCGCACGCCCTGGGCCGCGCACGCGCTGCACCGCACTGGCGGCGCGCCGGGCCCGCACGCCTGGGCCTGGATCACGCCCTGCCACTGGCAGGCCGGCATGGACCAGGTGCTGATGCAGGACCCGGCCGCTCTGGCGCTGGATGGGGCGCACGAGCGCGCGCTGTTCGAGGCGATGCAGGCCTGGTTCGCCGACGACGGCCTGGAGCTGCGCCTGGACGCGCCCGGGCGCTGGCTGGCGCGCGGCGAACTGTTTCGCGACGTGGTCAGCACGTCGGTGGACCGGGTCAGCGGGCGCGACGTGGCCGCCTGGATGCCGCAGTCGCCCCAGGCCAGCCGCCTGCACCGGCTGCAGAGCGAGATGCAGATGCTGCTCTACACCCACCCGGTGAACGACGCGCGCGCCGCCCAAGGCCTGGCGCCGGTCAATTCGTTCTGGGTCAGCGGCGCGGGCGCCCTGGATGAAGCCCCGGCGGCTGAACCCGCGCCCGAACTGGACCTGAGCCTGCGCGACAGCGCGCTGCGGCAGGACTGGACCGCCTGGGCCGAGGCCTGGCAACGCCTGGACGCCACGCGCTGCGCCGCGCTCGCCGACGAACTCGAACGCGGCGCGCCGGTGCGCCTGACGCTGTGCGGCGAACAGGCCTGGCAGACCTTCGAGGCCGCGCCACAAGGCTTTTTGCAACGGTTTTCGGGCTTTTTTGGCGCCTCCCCATCGTCAAAGCGCCTTGAGCAGCTATGAAATTGATAGTCCGTGACGTGCCGCCGCGCGCGGCCTGGGCGCTGGAACAGGCCGGGGTGCACCCGTTGCTGGCGCGCCTCTTCGCGGCCCGCGGCGTGCGCAGCCACGACGAGCTCGACGACAGGCTGGCACGCCTGCTGCCGCCCGACAGCCTCCAAGGCGCCGCAGCCGCGGCGGTGCTGCTCGCCGACGCCATCGCCGCCGATCGGCGCCTGTGCATCGTGGCCGACTACGACTGCGACGGCGCCACCGCCTGCGCCGTCGCCCTGCGCGGCCTGCGCCTGCTGGGCGCACGCCATGTGGACTACCTGGTGCCGGACCGCGTGGTGGACGGCTATGGCCTGACCCCGCCGATCGCGCGACGCGTGAAGGAACGCGGCGCCGACGTGCTGATCACCGTGGACAACGGCATTGCCAGCGTGGACGGCGTGGCCGAGGCGCGCCGGCTCGGGCTGCAGGTGCTGGTGACCGACCACCACCTGCCGGCCGCACCCGAAGCCGGCGTGGTCACGCTGCCGGCTGCCGACGTCATCGTCAACCCCAACCAGCCCGGTTGCCCGTTCGAGAGCAAGGCCCTGGCCGGCGTGGGCGTGATGTTCTACGTGCTGCTGGCGCTGCGGGCCGAGTTGCGGCAGCGCGGGGCATTTGACGACCCGAGCGGCGCCGGGCCGCGCCAAGCCGCGAGCCCTTGCAGGGCGCACGTCGGCGAGACGCCGACCCTCTTCGGCCTGTCCGACCCTGCGCGAGCAGGATCGGAGCCGCAGGCCTCAGCCCCCTCGGGGGGCAGCGAACCACGCGCAGCGGGAAGCGTGGGGGCCCGGCTGCGTCAACCCAAGCTCGACATGCTGTTGCCCCTAGTGGCCCTGGGCACCGTGGCCGACGTGGTCAAGCTCGACGCCAACAACCGCCGCCTGGTCGCCCAGGGGCTGAAGCGCGTGCGCGCCGGCGCGATGCAACCCGGCCTGGCGGCCCTGTTTGCCGCCGCCGGACGCAAGGCCACCGCCGCCACCACCTTCGACTTCGGCTTTGCCCTCGGCCCCCGCATCAATGCCGCCGGGCGCCTGTCGGACATGACCTTGGGCATCGAATGCCTGCTGACCGATGACGCCTCGCGCGCCGACGAACTCGCGCGCCTGCTCGACGGCATCAACCGCGAGCGGCGCGAGATCGAAGGCGGCATGCGCGAGCAGGCCTTTTCGATTGCCGAATCGTTGTTGGCCACCACCGGCGATGGCGCCGTCGAGCCGCCGCCCGCGTTGTGCGTGTTCGACCCCGGCTTTCACGAGGGCGTGGTCGGCATCGTGGCCTCGCGCCTCAAAGACCGGCTGCACCGCCCGACCTTCGTGTTCGCCGCCAGCGCCGCGCCGGGCAAGGGCCACGAGCTCAAAGGCTCGGGCCGGTCGATTGCCGGTTTTCACCTGCGCGACGCGCTCGATCTGGTGGCCAAGCGCCATCCGGGCGTGCTGCTGCGCTTCGGCGGCCACGCGATGGCGGCCGGCTGCACGATCGACGCGACGGCGTTGCCGACCTTCGAAGCCGCGCTGGCCGAAGTGGCGCGCGAATGGCTCGATGCCGCCACGCTGACGCGCCGGCTGGAGACCGACGGCCCGCTGGAGCCCGAGTACCGCCGCGCCGACCTGGTGGACACGCTGCACCGAGAGGTCTGGGGCCAGGGCTTTGCCGCCCCCACGTTCAGCGAGGAGGTGGAGGTGGTGTCGCAACGTCTGGTCGCCGAAAAGCACCTGGCGCTCAAGCTCAAGCACCAGGGCCAGCCGGTGGACGGCATCTGGTTCGGCCGCACCGATCCGCTGCCGGCGCGGGTCAAGCTGGCCTTCCGGCTCGACGCCGACGAGTGGCAGGGCGTGCGTCGGGTTCGCTTCCTCGTGGAAGACGCGGAAACCCCGGTTTGAGGCGTCAGATTGGCCAGACCCCAGCGCGGGACGGCCACCAGCCGCTATCCATAACGAAGCATCACGGCTTGACGCCGTTGCGCGCCTTTTCCTTCAGGCACTCCAGCACATGAGGCGAGACGAACTTGTGCACCTCGCCGCCGAGCAGTGCGATCTCGCGCACAAAGGTGCTGCTGACGAACTGGTACTTGTCGCTGGGGGTGAGAAAGACGGTTTCCACGTCGGGCATGAGCGTGCGGTTCATGCCGGCCAACTGGAATTCGTAGTCGAAATCGGTCACGGCGCGCAGGCCGCGCACCATGGCCTTGCCGCCGCGCGCCACCACGAAGTCGCGCACCAGGCCGGAAAAACTCTCCACCGTGACCTGCGGATAACGCTTCACCGCCTCGCGCGCCATCTCGATGCGCTCGTCCAGGCTGAACAGCGCCTTCTTGTGGTGGCCGGCGGCGACCGCGACGATCACGCGTTCGAACAACTGGGTGGCGCGGCGCACCACGTCTTCATGACCCAGGGTCATGGGGTCGAAGGTGCCGGGGTAGACGGCGAGCACGCTGTGGGTCATGGAAGGTCTCCGGTTTGGGCGCGATGATACGTGGGCGCGGGCCGTTGTGGTGCGAGTTCAGGCACCGCGCTGCAACAGGTGGGCATGCACCGCGCCGGCCTTGAGATGGCGGCGCAGCACCAGACCCATCGCCTGCAGGCGTTCGGCGCTCCAGGCCTGCGGCGCCTCCAGGTAGACGAAGCCGCCGGGCGCCACGGCCTTGGCCGCGGCCGCCAGCGCGGAATCGAACAGGGCGGCATCGAAGGGCGGATCGAGCAGCACCAGGTCCAGGCTGGCCGGCGCGGCGCGGCCCAGCGCAACCAGGCCGTCGCCGCGCTGCACCTGCACCGCGGTGGCGTCCAGCCGCTTGCGCGTGGCCTGCAGCTGGGCGACCAGCGCGGGATCCGACTCCACCAGCAGCGCCGATGCGGCACCGCGTGAGGCGGCCTCGAAGCCCAGCGCGCCGGTGCCGGCAAACGCGTCCAGACAAACCCAGCCCGAGAGGTCCTGGCCCAGCCAGTTGAACAGCGTCTCGCGCACCCGGTCGGGCGTGGGGCGCAGGCCCGGACTGTCGGGCACCTTCAGGCGCGTGCGCTTCCACTGCCCGCCGATGATGCGGACCTCATGGGCCGGGTGACCTTTCGGGGGGCTGGGCTTGGCTGCCGCCGCAGCGCCGCGAACCGGGGTCGGATTCTTCATGGCGCCACTGTAATCGCAGCGGGCGCGTGCATCCGTTCAACGACGCGCAAAACGCCGGCAGGCCCGGCGGTAGGCCCGCAGAGTCTGCTCGGCGCGCACCAGCACACCGTCGGGCGCGCCCGGGTCCGCGCTCTGGCCGGTCAGCAGCTCGATGCCTTCGCTCACGTGGGTCACCGCGTGCACCTGGAACAGGCCCGCCGCGACCGCATCGACGACGTCGCGGTCCAGCATCAGGTGGCGGCGGTTGCGCTCGGGAATCAGCACCGCGTGGCTGCCATCGAGCCCGGCGTGCTCGCAGACGCGGAACCAGCCTTCGATCTTCTCGTTGAGACCGCCCACCGGCAACACCTCGCCGTGCTGGTTCACCGCACCGGTGACCGCGATCGACTGCCGCAGCGGCAGGCCGGACAGGCTGGACAGCAATGCATAGAGCTCGGCACACGAGGCCGAGTCACCCTCCACGCCGTGGTACTCCTGCTCGAACACGATGGCCGCGCTCAGCGCCAGCGGCGCGAGATGGCCGAACAGCGCCGACAGGTAACTGCCAAGGATCAGCACGCCCTTGTCGTGGATCGGGCCGGAAAGCTCGACCTCGCGCTCGATGTTGACCACGCCCTGGTGACCGGCCCAGGTGCGCGCCGTCACCCGCACCGGAAAGCCGAAGCGCGTGTCGCCCAGGTCGATCTGGGTCAGCGCGTTGATCTGGCCGACCCGGCCGCCTTGCAGCGTGATCATGCGGTCGCCCTCGGCCACCGATTCACGCAGCCGCACGGCCACTGCGTCATGGCGGGCGGCGCGCGCGGCCAGCGCTGCCTCCACCTCGGCGGCCCCGACCAGCCCGGCGTAGCACAGGGCGGCGGCCTCGGTCACCAGCGCCTCGGTGCGCGCGAAGATCGCGCTCTGGCGGGTGCGGTCGTCGGCCTCACGGTGCATCTCTTCCACCAGCCGGGCGACACCCGCCGCCGAAAAGTGCGGCAGGGCCAGACGTCGGCAGGCCTGCGCCACGAAGATGCCGGTGGCGCGACGCGTGGCCTCGGTGGCGATGAAGCTGTCGGCAAAGTCCACCTTGACCCGGAAATGGCGCGCAAACTCGGGGTCGCCCTCCTGCAGCTCGTAGAAATGCTCGACCGCGCCGATCAGCACGATCTTGACATCGACGTCCACCGCCTCGGGCTCCAGCGACACCGCGCCCATGGACGATGCCAGGGTGCCGGGTTCTTCGATCTGAAGCCGGCCATTGCGCAGGAAGCGGCGCAGCTTCTCCCACACCAGCGGATCGGCCACCAGGTCGCGCAGGTGCAGCATCAGGAAGCCGCCGTGGGCCTTGAGCAGGCTGCCGGCGCGGATGCGCGAGAAATCGGTCACGAGAACGTCGTCCTCGGTCTGGTATTCGATGCTGCCGAACAGGGCGCGAAACAAGGGGTTGTTCTCGACGATCACCGGCGCGCCACTGCAGCCCCCGTTGTCCACCACCAGGTTCACGCGGTAACGCGCCAGCGTGGCCTCCAGCGCCTCGCGGCGGGACTCGTCGTCGGGCTCGAACACCTCGAACAGCTCGATGTTGTCCAGCACGTCATGCTCGACCTCATCGAGCCAGGCGCCGAGCTTGACCGAGTCCTTGATCTGCTTCTTCAGCCCGAGCCGGATCGCCTGCAGCTCGTGCTCCAGCAGCGGCCGCACCACCTGGCGGCGCAGCTCGGCCCGGGCCTCGTTCATGACCCGCTCCATCGCGCCGGTCTTCTCCAGGAAGCGGTTGATCTCGCCGTGCAGTTCGTGCTCGGCGCGGTCGAACTCGGCCCGACGCTCGCGCGGCAGCTCGGCGGCCTCCTTCTCGGTCAGCGCCTGGCCGTTGTCGCCGCGCAGCGTGAACACCAGGTGGCCGTCTTCGCGGCGCAGCGCGAAGTTTCGGGCTTCGGCAAACGCCGTGAGCGCGGCGTAGGCCTCGGCCTCCTGCGCCAGGTAGGCTTTTTCGACCGCCTCGCTGCCGGATTTGAACTCCTGGCCTTGCAGCCGCTTGGGCACCTCGGCCTGCAGCGTGCGAACCAGCGTGGTCATCAACTGGCGCAGCTGGCGCCCCTGCCCAGCCGGCATGCGCAGTGCGCGCGGATGCTCCGGCGTGTCGAAGTTGTGCAGGTAACACAGGTCGGGCGGAACGGGCCGGCCCGCCGCCACCGTCTGCATCAGCTGCTGCAGCAGCGAGGAGCGCCCGCTGCCCACTTCGCCCAGCACGAACAGGTTGTAGCCCGGCTGCTGCAGGGCCAGGCCGAAGCGCGCGGCCGTCTCGGCCCGCTCCTGGCCGATCCAGGGCAGGGGCTCGTGCAGCAGCTCGGCGGTGTCGGCAAATCCCAGCTGCGCGGGATCGACGGTGATCCGCAATTCGCCGGGGGTCAGGCTGGAGATCGGCATGGTGTTTCGGTCGGCTGGGCGCAACGCGCGTTGGACCGAGCTTATACCGGTCGGTCCGCCCGGGCCAGGGTGGCCGCGGCCGCCCGTTTGCGGTTAGGCTAACGGCATGCACGCCGAAGATGCCCAAGCAGCCCCCGCCAGCGCGGCCTCCGATTCGCCTCCCGCCTCGACCCTGGCCTTGCGCCGCGTCGCCATCGACACCTGGCACGAAAACGTCGCCTACCTGCACCGCGACTGCGCCGTGTACCGGGCCGAGGGTTTCCAGGCCTTGTCCAAGGTCGAAGTGCGTGCCAACGGGCGGCACATCCTCGCCACGGTCAACGTGGTCGACGACGCCACCATCGTCGGCTGCGACGAACTGGGCCTTTCGGAAGACGCGTTCAACCGGCTCGGCGTGCTGGACGGGCACACGGCCTCGATCTCGCAGGCCGAGCCGCCGGCCTCCATGGCCGCGCTGTTCCGCAAGATCGGCGGTGAGCGGCTGGGGCGCGACGATTTCCATGCCATCGTCCAGGACATCGCGAGCCACCACTATTCCAAGATCGAGCTGACCGCCTTCGTCGTCGCGTGCAACCGGGCCGAGCTCGATCGCGAAGAGGTCTACTTTCTGACCGAGGCCATGGTCGGTAGCGGGCGTCGTCTGGACTGGCACGAGCCGTTGGTCGTGGACAAGCACTGCATCGGCGGCATCCCCGGCAACCGCACCTCGATGCTGGTGGTTCCCATCGTCGCCGCGCACGGCATGTTGTGTCCCAAGACCTCGTCGCGCGCGATCACCTCGCCGGCCGGCACCGCAGACACCATGGCGGTGCTGGCCAACGTGGAACTGCCCTTTGCCCAGCTCGAACAGATCGTTCGCCAGCACCGGGGCTGCCTGGCCTGGGGCGGCACCGCCGACCTGTCACCCGCCGACGATGTGCTGATTTCGGTCGAACGCCCCCTCGCGATCGACTCGCCGGGACAGATGGTGGCATCCATCCTGTCGAAGAAGATCGCCGCCGGATCGACCCACCTGGTGCTGGACATACCGATCGGCCCCACGGCCAAGGTGCGCTCCATGCCCGAGGCCCAGCGCCTGCGCCGCCTGTTTGAATACGTGGCCGACCGCATGAATCTGGCGCTCGACGTGGTGATCACCGACGGGCGCCAGCCCATCGGCAACGGCATCGGACCGGTGCTCGAAGCACGCGATGTGATGCAGGTGCTGCAGAACGATCCGCGCGCCCCGATCGACCTGCGCCAGAAGGCCCTGCGGCTGGCCGGACGGCTCATCGAATGCGACCCCGACGTGCGCGGTGGCGACGGGTTTGCGATCGCGCGTGACATCCTCGACTCGGGCCGTGCCTTGAGCCGCATGAACGCCATCGTCGAGGCCCAAGGGAGCCGGACCTTCGACCCCGACGCGCTGCAGCTCGGCTACCTGAGCTTCGACGTGCGGGCGGCGACCGACGGCGTCGTGGCAGGCATCGACAACCAGCAGATCGCACGCATTGCGCGACTGGCTGGCGCGCCCAAGGTGCCGGGCGCCGGCCTGGACCTGATGCGCAAGCTGGGGCATCCGGTGGCCACCGGTGACCTGCTGTACCGGGTGCATGCCGGTTTTCCGGCGGATCTGGAGTTCGCGCGGCAGGCCAGCGGGCGCGCCAGCGGTTTCACGATCGGCAAGGCCGACGCGATGCCGCACGTGTTCGTGGAGTTCTGATGCGCGCCGACCTGCTGCTGCATTTCGACGACGAGCAGGATGCCGCGATGCGCCTGGCACAGGCCTGCGCAATCCCTCTGTCCACCGTGGAACGCCATCGTTTTCCCGATGGCGAACTCCGCCTGCGGCTGCCCGCCACGCTGCCCGGTCGCGTGGTGCTGCTGCGCACGCTGGACCGCCCCAACGACAAGCTGGTGGAGCTGTTGCTGGCCGCGCACACCGCCCGCTCGCTGGGCGCGAAGCACCTGACGCTGGTCGCGCCCTACCTGGCGTACATGCGACAGGACATCGCCTTTCACCCCGGCGAGGCCATCAGCCAGCGCATCGTCGGGCGGTTCCTGGCCGATTTGTTCGACGCCGTGATCACGGTCGATCCGCACCTGCACCGGGTGGCCACGTTGCAGGAGGCGGTACCGGTGGCACAGGCCATCGTGCTCAGCGGCGCGCCGCTGCTGGCCGATCTGATCGCCGAACGGCGCCCCGGTGCCCTGCTCCTGGGCCCAGACAGCGAATCCGCGCAGTGGGTGTCACAGGCCGCCGAGCGCCACGGTTTCGCGCACGCGGTCTGCACCAAGCGGCGCCATGGCGATCACGCCGTGGACATCGAACTGCCCGAGGTGCCGCTGGCGGGCCGGCCGGTGGTGCTGGTGGACGATGTGGCCAGCACCGGCCAGACCCTGGCCCAGGCAGCCCGGCTGCTGCGCGCGACGGGTGCTGCCACGGTGGACATCGCCGTCACCCATGCGCTGTTCGCGGGGGATGCGGTCGAGCGCCTGCGCGGGGCCGGTGTCGGCGAGATCTGGAGCACCGATTGCATCGCCCATCCCAGCAACGCTGTGTTCATGGCCGATGCCCTGGCGGGGGCGCTCGACAGCCTGGGTTGACATGACCTGAATCAAGAAATCTTGGATTCCCACCTGCCGAAACCACGCCTTTGCTATATTGAACCCACCCAAACCGCATGGACAGGCCGTGCGACCGGAGACAAGCTTGCAAAGGTAAACACCATGCACCCAAGCCCCCACCCTTCACATGACGAACCCACTGACGCGCCGCTGCTGAACTTTTCCAACTGCCACGCGGGCATCATCAGCCACCTGAACGACTTCGGCCAGTTGCCGGCGCTGCTCGCCCCGGCCGCGCGTGCGCGGGAGATCGCTGAAGAGACGCTACGCTTTTTCCGCGCGGCGGTCTTCGAACACCATTCCGAAGAAGAACGCGAGCTGTTCCCGGCCGTGTTGTCCAGTGCCGTCAAAGGCGAAGAGCGCGACCGGATCCAGGTGATGGTGGACCAGCTGACAGCGGAACACCGCACCGTCGAGGCCGCCTGGCTGAAGCTGGAACCGGAATTGAAGAAAGTGGCCAAGGGCCATTCGACCGAACTCAACGTCGCCGGCGTGGAACACCTGGTGACGAGCTACCTGGCCCACGCCCGCTTCGAGGAAGACCATTTCCTGCCGGTGGCGCACACCATCCTGGCGCGCAATGCCAACCACATGGAAGCGCTCGGGCTTTCGCTGCACATGCGCCACGCGCCAAGGGTCATCGCGCACATCTGAGGGTGGATTCGGGGTGTTATTGGGCAGTTCCCCACCGCGAAATGGCCATGGGGCGCTATTGATTTTGTAGTTATATTGAGGGCGGCTGGCCGGGATATGCGCCCGGCGGCGCACCGACTTTCTTTGCTTCGCCAAAGAAAGTCGGCAAAGAAAGGCGAGCCGGATGCGTCGTCCCTTCGCTGCGCTACGGGCACACTGCGTTGCTCGCGCCGCGCGGGGTCTGGCTGAACTCGCTGCGCTCGGACAACGCCAGCCCTGATCCGCCCGTCGCTGCGCTACTCGCCGACGCATGACGGCGGGGAAGCCGGGGAGCGTTCGACCCGAGCGAACACAAGCGTTGCCAGTTGTATTTTTCGGGCCTGTCAGGGCTTGGTCTGTTGTCTGGTTTTCGGCGTCTGGATGTGCGCCACAGCGTTCGCACGAACAGCTGAACGCCATGTCGGTCAAACTCGTTGAAGCGGGGGTATTCGGGTCTTCGCCGTTGAGGCAGGGCTGAGCAGCGCAGCGGCAGGTGGATCAGGGCTGGCGTTGTCCGAGCGAAGCGAGTTCAGCCAGCCCCCACCTGACGTGAGCAGCGCAAGGAACCGCGCAGCGGCCCTGACGTCGGCTCGCCTTTCTTTTGCTTACTTTTCTTTGGCGAAGCAAAGAAAAGTGAGTCGGCCGCCGGGCCGAGACCCGGCCAGCAGGCTCATGCAGAATACTCCTGATTCCATAGCGCCCCGTGTCCATCCAACGCTGGGTATCGGGCAAAAAGGCCTCAACCACCCCCCACCACCACCGTCACCATCTTCTCCGGCTGCAGCTTGCGCGCAAAGGCTGCGCGAACGTCGGCGGCCGTGACCTTCTCGACCTGCTTCGTCCAGGTGTCGAGGTAGTCCAGCGGCAGCCCGTACCAGGCGATGTTGGCCACGTTGTCGAGCAGCTTGCGGTTGCTGTCCAGGCGCAGCGCGAAGCCACCGATCAGGTTGTCCTTGGCCGCCTTCAGTTCCTCGGGCGTCGGCCCTTCCGCCACGAAAGCGGCGAGCACGTCGCGCGAGACCTGCACCGCCTGCTCGGCCTGGTCGGGCCGGGTCTGCAGCCCGATGGTGAACGCGCCGGCGTGCAGCCCGGGCGCAAAGTAGCTGTACACGCTGTAGCTCAGGCCGCGCTTTTCGCGCACCTCCTGCGTGAGTCGCGAGACGAAGCCGCCGCCGCCCAGCGTGTAGTTGCCCACCAGCAGCGCGAAGTAATCCGGGTCGTCGCGCTTGTAGCCGGGCTGACCGATCAGCACGTGCGCCTGCGCCGAGTCGAAAGGCAGGCGCCATTCCTGCGCGGCCTGCAACGGTGCCACCTCGCCCACCGCCGGCAAGGGCGCACAGGCCGCCGCGTCCCCGGCCGGCAAGCGCCCGAGCAGGCGTGTGACCAGCGCATCGGCCTGCGCGCGTGTCAGCGCGCCGACGATGCTGACCTTGGCCCGACACGGCAGGATCATGCGCGCATGCAGCGCGCGAAGGTCGCCCACCGCGATGCGTGCCAGCGTGGCCTCGGTCATCTCGTACCCATAGGGATGGTCGCCGTACACGCCCTGCCCGAAGGCACGCCCGGCGATGGTGGCCGGTCGCGTGTTGGCCTCGCGGATGCTGGCGGCCAGGCGCTCGCGCTCGCGCACCCACACCGCGTCGGGAAACGACGGCTCGGCGATCTGGCGCGCGGCCAGCGCCACGGCGCGCTCCAGCAGGTCGGGTTCGGTCAGCGAGCGCAGCGACAGGCTCATGCGGTCGCCACCGGCGCCGGCACCGAAGGACGCGCCCAGGTCGGCCCAGGCCTCGCCGAGTTGGTTTTCGTCGAGCGCGGCATCGGTGCCCCGCGCCGCCACGCCCTTGGACAGCATGCCCGCCATCACTGCCGCCAGCCCGGCCTGCTGCGCCAGGTCGCGCCGGCCACCGGCGTCAAAATCGATCTGCACATCGACCATCGGAATCGCCGGGCTTTCCACCAGCCAGACCCGCGCACCGTTCGGTTGGGTCCAGTGCTGGATTGGCAGGCCTGCATGTGCCATTTGCAGGCAAAAAAGGGCCCACGCCAGCGTCAACAGGCCTCGAATAGCTCTCATTTTTGTAGTCATCTTCAGCCTTCTGGCTCAGTGGCGTGAACCTGCGACCGGCACAGGCCGTTTGCGCGCCGGATCGACCGGCTGCGGACGCAGCACCGCCACCGTGAGCTGGTCGTCGCCGAAATACCGGGCCGCCACCGACTGCACCTGCGCCGGCGTGACCTGGCGCAAGCGCCGGATCAGTTGCTCGCCGGTGTCCAGCGGCAGGCCCTGCGCCCACAGGTTGCCCAATTCGCGTGCCTGGTTCATCACCGAGTCCAGCTTGTAGACCTCGCTGGCCACCCACTGCGTCTTCACGCGCTCCAGCTCGGCCTCGCTCACGCCGTCGCGGGCGATGCGCGCCACCTGCTCGCGCAGCGCGGCCTCCACCTGAGTGGTGGTCTTGCCCGGCGCCGGCACGCCATCCAGCGTGAACAGCTGCGGGCCACGCCCCATCAGGCCGTTACCGGCGCCCGCGCTGTCGGCCAGACGGTCCGGGCCCTGGGTCAGCGCCCGGTCCAGACGTGCGCCGCTGTAGCCGTCGAGCACGGCGGCCAGCACCGTCAGCGCCAGCGCGTCGTCGTTCGATGGCGATGGCTCCAGGCTGCTCAGACGCGGCACCTTGAAGGCCAGCACCACATAGGCCTGCTCGGCCGGGGCCTTGAATTCGATGCGGCGCAAGCCCTGCTGGGCCGGCTCCTCGCGCGGCTTGCGCACGGGCACCGGCCGTGCCGGGATCGGGCCGTAGTATTTTTCAGCCAGGCGCAGCACCGCCTGGGGATCGACGTCGCCCGCCACCACCACCGCCGCGTTGGCCGGCACGTACCAGCGGCGCCAGAAGGCGCGGGCGTCCTCGGCGGTCATGGCCTCCAGGTCGCTCATCCAGCCCACAACGGGGCGCCGGTACGGCGACGCCACAAAGGTGGTGGCGTTGAGGTTTTCGTACAGCAGCGCGCGCGGGTTGTCCTCGGTGCGCAGGCGGCGCTCCTCCTTCACCACTTCGAGCTCCTTGAGAAATACGTCGTCGGCCCACTGGTTGTTGGCAAAGCGGTCGGCCTCCAGGCGCATCACGTCGGCCAGCCGGTCGGATGGAATCTGCTGAAAGTAGCCGGTGAAGTCGCGCGAGGTGAAGGCGTTCTCGCGCCCGCCCATCGCGGCCACCCGACGCGAAAACTCGCCCGGCTTCAAGTCCCGCGTTCCCTTGAACATCATGTGCTCCAGCAGGTGGGCCACGCCGCTGGCGCCGTCCACCTCGTCCATCGAACCCACGCCCAGCCACAGCATGTGCACGGCCGTGGGAGCGCGCCGGTCGGGTTTCACGATGACTGTCAGGCCGTTGGGCAGGGTGAAGCGGCTGATGGCGGCCGCTTGCCGGGCTGTCTGGGCCGCAGCCACAGAAGGCTTGGGCAGCGCGATCTGGGCCTGCAAAGGCCCACCCCCGGAAAGGACCATGGCCAGGGCAGAGAGGGTCAGGAATCGTTTCATAGAATGGGCTTGATTCTAGAAACGCCCAAATGTTCAGTTTTTTCAGGAAAAAAACGCCGGCGCCGATCGTGACGCCGGAAACACAGCCCGGCCCGCAGCTTTCCGCCGATGCCGGCCCGACCGCGGCTGTCCCACCTGACCAGCCCCCGGCAGACGCCGCGCCGATCTTGCAACCCCAGCCCGCGATGGAGCCGGCAGCAGCCACTGTCGCGACGCCTGTCGCTGTTGCGGCGGACGCGGCGCAGCCCGATACCGGACGCTCGCCAGCGGAACTGGACGCACCGGCGCCGGTGGTGAGCAATGGCGCGAGCGACGTTGCCCCGGTTCCCGATGCCGAAGCACCAAGGACGCCACCGGTGACGCCGCCTGCCGTCCTGGTGGGTCCGGCGGAGCCTGACGTAACTACGACGCTGCCGCCCGGCCCGACCGTGTCCGCAACGGCGCCGGCGGTTCCGGCACCGGTCATCGCGCCTTCGGTGGCGGCACCTGCCTCCCCCGCCGCGACGAAGGCATCGCGCTGGTGGACGCCCCCGTGGAGCAAGGCCTCCGCACAGCCGCCCGAGCCTGCCCCAGCCGCGCAATCCGATGCGCCCGTCGCGAGCCCGGCACCCGAACCCACGGCACTGCCGTTGGCCGAGGCGCCGCCAGTTACCGAAACCCCGGCACCGCCCCTGTCACCCACTGCCGCGCCAGCGCCGTCCGAAGCATGGGCGCCTCCACCGGCACCGGAGCCGCTGCAAGCGCCGACGCCCGCTGCGGAAGCCGTCGTTCCGACTGCGATGCCGTCGGCGCCGATGGCCGTGCCCGTCACCCCGCCGCCCGATGCCGCGCCCCCGGCCGCAGCGCCGCGCACCGGCTGGATGGACAAGCTCAAGGCTGGCCTGCGAAAGACCGGCTCGAGCATCGCCACCGTCTTCACCGGCACCCGCATCGATGACGACCTGTACGATGAGCTCGAAACCGCCCTGCTGATGGCCGATACCGGCGTCAAGGCCACCGAGTTCCTGCTGGCCGACCTGAAACGCCGCGTCAAGGAGAGCAAGACCACCGATCCGGTCGCCGTCAAGGGCCTGCTGGCTGACGCGATCGCCGACCTGCTCGCGCCCTTGCAGAAAGTGCTGGTGGTGGGCGACCGGCCCGACAACCTGCACAACGGCCAGCATGGCGCGACCGTGATCATGGTGGCCGGTGTCAACGGTGCCGGCAAGACCACGTCCATCGGCAAGCTCACCAAGCACCTGGCCGACCACGGCGCGAGCGTGTTGCTGGCCGCGGCCGACACCTTCCGCGCCGCCGCGCGTGAGCAGCTTGCCGTCTGGGCCGACCGCAACACGGTGGAAATCATCAGCCAGCAGGGCGGCGACCCCGCGGCCGTGAGTTTCGACGCTGTCAGCGCCGGACGCGCGCGCGGCAAGGACGTGGTGCTGGTCGACACCGCCGGGCGCCTGCCCACCCAGCTGCACCTCATGGAAGAGCTGAAAAAGATCAAGCGCGTCGTGCAAAAAGCCGATGCCACCGCACCCCACGAGGTGCTGCTCGTGATCGACGGCAACACCGGGCAGAACGCGCTCATGCAGGTCAAGGCGTTCGACGACGCACTCGCGCTCACCGGCCTGGTGGTGACCAAGCTTGACGGCACGGCCAAGGGCGGCGTGCTGTGCGCCATCGCCCGGGAAAAACCGCTGCCGGTCTATTTCATCGGCGTCGGCGAGAAGCTCGAAGACCTGGAGACCTTCAACGCCCGCGAATTCGCCCAGGCCCTGCTGGCCTGATACGGGTTTGCATTCAAGCGTAGACCAAGGCGCGAAGCCGAAGACAGTGCTGTAGCACGGCGAGGCGAAGCAACGAAGTTATGCGTTTGAAGGCGAATCCGTATGAGTCACGGCTTCACTCGCCGTCGCGCGCGTCGTTCGCATAAGCACGCCACTGCTTCATCGCATTGCGCATCGTGAGCAGCTGGCGTTCGAACCGCGGACAGGCTTCGCACATCGCCAGGTGAACGCGCAACGCGACCCGCTCCGCCAGCGGCAGCGCACGGTCTTCCCGCGCGACGAGCAGCGCGGAGACCTCCTTGCAGGTGCGTTTGAAAGGGTACGACGACATCAGGTGGCCCGTGGGGTTGCAAACCAGTTCAGTTCGAGGCACTCGCGCAGACGCAGGCGGGCGCGGTGCAATTGCACATAGAGGTTGGTCGAGGTCAGGCCCAGTTCCTTACAGATGTCCTCGCTGGAGAGTTCGAGCCACTCGCGCATCAGGAACAGCCGCCCCTGGCTGGCGGGCAGCTTGCTGGCGCAGGCCTCCAGGATCGCCATGAACTGCCGGCTGCTCAGGTCCTGCTCGGGATTGCCCCACTCGGCCGGGCTTTCGCCGAAGTGCCCGTCCGCCTTGAAGGCCATGAATTCCAGCGGGTCGGCCTGCTCGTCATCGCTGTCGCCGCCCACGCAGACCTCGCGACCGTGGTGGCGCAGGGCATCGATGACTTTGTGCTTGAGGATGCCGACCAGCCAGGTCTTGAGCTGCGAGCGGCTGCCAAAGGATTGCGGCTTGGACAGCGCCGCCAGCAGGGTCTCCGACACCGCGTCCTCGGCCCAGGCTTCGTTGCGCAGTTGCAGCCGTGCAAAACGCAACAGGTAGTCGCGGTGGGACGCGACCTGCTGGTCGAACGGTGGCATCGATGCGGACATGCTGGGCGCAAGTGTAAGGAATCCGGCCACGGCGCGACCAACCGGTGCAACCACGACCACGCCCGGAGACCACGCCATGCCCACCCCCTTGTTCACCCGCCTGCTGCTTTCACTCGGACTGCTGCTGTCCCTGGCGCCATCGGCCTCACCGGCGCAGACGCCCGGCGATGCCCCTGCCATCTCGGGTCGCACCCTGTCGGCCGAGCCCTTCGATCTGGCCACCTTGCGCGGCAAGGTGGTGCTGGTTCTGTTCTGGTCCACCGAATGCCCGGTCTGCCTGGACAAGATGCCCGAGTTGCGTGCCAACGCCCAGGGCTGGCGCGGCAAGCCGTTCGAACTGGTCAGCGTCAGCTTCGACCGCCGCGAGCGCGACGCCGCCGATTACGAAAAACTGGTCGGCACCCTGGTTCCCACCACCCAGCGTTTCCCGACCCTGTGGGCCGGCCATCCGGCCTACAAATCCAGCGCGGTCCGGCCCGCGCACCTGCCAACGACCTGGCTGATCGACAAGGCCGGCAAGCTGGTCGAGACCTACAGCGGGCGCATCCCGCCCGAGGCCTGGGACCGCATCGCCGAACTGCTTTGAAAAAAATTTCGGTGGCCGTGTAAGAACCGGAACCTTCGCCAGACCAACGTTCAACCACAGGCCGATGACGGCTCCGATCCCGGCAAGACCTGCGGTTGTTTTTTTCTCTTGTCCACCCTCTCAACCCTAGGAGTCCACCATGAACCACCGTACCCTGATCGCCACCGCGGCTACCTCCCTGATGTCGCTGTCCCTTCTGTCCACGCCCGCGATGGCGCAGAGCTCGGGCAAGGAAAAGTGCTATGGCATTGCCAAGGCCGGCCAGAACGATTGCGCCAGCCTCTCGGGCACCCATTCCTGCGCCGGCCAGTCCAAGGTGGACAACGGCAAGGACTCGTGGAAATACGTCGCCACCGGCACCTGCAAGCAGATGGGCGGCCTGAGCGCCGACGAAGCCAAGGCCGCCGCCAAGAAGTCCTGAACCACCGCAAGCGCCTGAACCATGACCGCCGCCAACCCGGTGCCAGCCTTTCGCCCACACCGTGGGCCCGACGTTGGCATCGGGTGGCGGCATCCACACTACGCCGCGCTGCTGGAGCAGCGCCCCCGGCTGGACTTCATCGAGGTCCACTCCGAGAACTTCTTTGCCCCCGGCGGCGCGGCGCTGGCCGTGCTGCGCGAGGGCCGCGCGTTGTATCCGGTCAGCCTGCACGGCGTGGGTCTGTCGCTGGGCTCGGCCTGTGGCGTTGACGCCTGGCATCTCGACCAGCTCGCCCGGCTGGTCGAGGCCATCGACCCGGTTCGCGTGAGCGACCACGCCAGCTTTGCCCGCGGCGCGCTGGATACCAACCCGGGCTCGGGCCTGGTGCATGGCGCCGACCTGCTGCCAATTCCCTTCACCCGTGAAGCGCTCGACGTGTTGTGCGCCAACGTGCAGCAGGTGCAGGAGCGCCTGCGCCGCCCGATCGCGGTCGAGAACCTCTCGGCCTACCTGCGCTGGCGCGACGCCGACCTGACGGAGCCCGAATTCCTCACCGAACTGACCCGGCGCACCGGCTGCCAGCTGCTCGTGGACGTCAACAACATCTTTGTCAACGCGCTGAACGCCCGCCTGTGGGGCGGCAACACCGATCCGCTCGATGCCTGCCGGGCCTGGCTTGACGCGATCCCGGCCGACCGCGTGGCCGAAATCCACCTGGCCGGCCACATCCACTGCGGCGACATCGTGATCGACGACCACGGCAGCCGCGTCTGCCCCGAGGTCTGGTCCTTGTACCGGCATGCGATCGGGCGCTTCGGCGCGGTGCCGACACTGATCGAGTGGGACACCGACGTGCCGCCGCTGGCGGTGCTGCTGGACGAGGCCGCCCGCGCCCGCTCGGCGGCCCAGCGCGCGCCACACACGCCGGTGGCGTCAACCGGGCCCCTGGCCACCGGTGCGGCACCGGGCCGCCCCTGTCAGAACCACACCGCAGCGCCCAGCATGGAGCTTTCCCCATGATCACGCTGGCGCTTCAGCAACAAACCCTGCTCGGCGCCTTGCTGCTCAGGCCCGGCAGCCTGGCGGCGCGGGACGCGCAGGCGCAGCTCGAAGGCCTGGTGCTGAGTCCGTCGTCGCGCGGCCTGGCGGCCTACCGCGCCAACGGCCAGGCGCTGGCAGAGCGGGCGCTGGCCGCGGCCTACCCTGTAGTGGCCGCGATGGTCGGCCCGGCCTGCCTGAACGCGCTGGCCCGCACGCTGTGGCATGGGCATCCGAGCCGGCATGGCGACGTCGCCCGTTGGGGCGGCGACCTGCCCGCCTTGCTGGAGCTTGAGGCGCAACTGGCTGATTTTCCCTACCTGGCCGATCTGGCACGGGTCGAATGGGCCTTGCATCTCGCCGCCGGTGCGCCGGACGACAGCGCGGAACCCGCCTCCTTCGCCCTGTTGACACAGCAGGACCCCGGCGCGCTCACGCTGCGCCTGGCGCCGGGCACCGCGGTGATCCGCAGCGCCTGGCCGGTGGCCAGCCTCGTCAACGCCCACCTGCGCGGCGAGCCGACCCTGTCCGAAGCCGCAGATCGCCTGCGCGATCGCGAGGCCGAGCAGGCGCTGGTGTGGCGCCGGGCTCTGCGCGCGGAAGTCCGTCCCTGCGAAGCCGGTGAGGCCGCGCTGGTGGACGCGCTGCTGCACCGGCAAGGCCTGGTGCCCGCGCTGGACGCGGCCCTGGCAGCGGACCCCGGATTCGATTTCAGCGCTTGGCTTGCCCAGGCCGTCGGCGACGGCCTGGTGCTCGGCGCCTGCCCGCACGACCATCACGCCACCGCCATTCACCCCTGAATCAGGAACCCTCCGATGCCCGCATCCGCCTTTGCCCTTCTTCGCCGCTGCATCGCGCTCTGGCAGCCCATCACCCGTGCGCTGGAGAACCTGCAGGCGCCGGCGGCGCTGCTCGCGCGCGCCTACGTGGCCGAGGCGTTCTTCCGCTCCGGCCTGACCAAGATCCGCGACTGGGACACCACGCTGGCCCTGTTCGCCGACGAATACCACGTGCCCCTGCTGTCGCCCGGCGCTGCCGCGGTGATGGGAACGGCGGGCGAACTGGTGCTGCCGGTGCTGCTGATGCTGGGCCTGGGCGGGCGCTTCGCGGCGCTCGGCCTGTCGGTGGTGAACGTCGTGGCCGTCATAAGCCTCAGCGAGATCGCGCCGGCCGCGCTGCAGCAGCACGTGACCTGGGGCGTGCTGCTGGCGGGCCTGGCCATCCATGGCGTCGGTCGCTGGTCACTCGACTGCGCGCTCGTGGCGCCGGCCTTGCGCGCGTCAAAGCTCGGGAATCAGTCCTGAATTGATAGCGCTTTGTGGCCATTTGGCGCTGGAATTTGGCTGATTTGACTTGAAATTCGGCCGGTTTTGGCCGTTTCAGGCCGTCTCCAGGCGCCCGAACCGCCTGCCGACACACGGCAAGCTCGCTGACACCGTGCCTGTGCCGCGCGCCGACCGGCGCGGGTTTGTCAGAATCGGGGGCAAACAACTTCCGTCTTCGCACAGCCCACCGTGCGTTCCTGTCCAAGTCCAAGCCCCGCCAGCCCGCCGCGTTCCCGCGCACCCCGCGCGCTGCGCGCCGGCGCCGCCGCCTTGCTGGTCCTGCTCGGGTTGGCAGACGCCCATGCCGACAGCCCGGTGACGCTGGCGGCTTTTTCGGAAGCCAAAGGTGGCAGGCTGCCCGCGCCGTGGCGGGTGGTCGGGCTCATCGCCGCCGGCAGCAAGCCGCTGACCCGCTTCGACCTGGTGCCGGTCGATGGCCGCACGGTGCTGCGGGTGCTGGCCGACCATTCCTACGCGAACCTGATGCACGACCTGCCCGACGTGGTGGTGCCCAAGGGCACCCAACTGCGCTGGCGCTGGCGGCTCGACCAGGCCCTGTTGGATGCCGACCTGCGCCACCGCGAGACCGACGACACCGCGCTCAAGGTCTGCCTGCTGTTCAACGCCCCGACCGACAACCTGGGCGTGCTGGACAAAAGCCTGCTGGCCGTGGCGCGCGCCATGAGCGGTGAAAAAGTTCCTGCCGCCACGCTGTGCTATGTGTGGGACAACACCCTGCCCGTCGGCACGCTGCTCGAGAACGCCTTCACGTCACGCATCCGCATGATCGTGGTCGACAGCGGCAGCAAAGCCCTGGGCCAGTGGGTGAGCCACCGGCGGGACCTGACGGCCGATTTCCAGCGCGCCTTTGGCCACGAGTTCCCCACCCTGCCGCCACTCGAGGCCGTGGCCGTGGGCGCCGATGCCGACAACACCGGCGGCCACAGCGTGGGCTTCGTCGGCGATGTCACACTGTCGCCATGATGGCAGTCCACGGCATCAAGCACCTCGTCCTGCTGGGCCTGGGCCGGGCGCACATCCAGGTGTTGCGCGGGTTGGCCGACATCCGCCCGGCCGATCTGCACCTCACGGTGATCGCACCGCGCCCGCAGGCGCTGATGTCGCCCATGGTGCCCGGCTTCGTGGCGGGCCATTACACGCTGGCACAGTGTCAGATGCCGCTCGACGGCCTGCTGGAGCGCAGCGGCGCGCACTTTGTCGCCGGCAGCGTGGCGGCGATCGATGCCCACGCGCAGCGCGTGACGCTGGCCAGCGGCGACACCGTGGCCTGGGACTGGCTGGGCATCAACACCGGCCCGGTGATGGACCGCGAGAAGATCGAATCAGCTATGCCGGGCGCGCGCCGCCATGCGTTGTTCGCGCGTCCGCTGGACGGGTTCGTCCACCTCTGGCCCCAGGTGCTCGCGATGGCCACCGATCGTGCGATCCACCTGGCCCTGATCGGCGCCGGTGCCACCGGGGTGGAACTGGCCCTGGCCGCCGCGCAGGCGTTGCGCGGGCCGGGCGTCGCGCCGGGCAGCCACGTCTCGTTGCTGAGCGGCGGCGCGGCGCCGGCGGCGACGCTACCCGGCCCGATGCAAGTCCGCGCGCTGCGTGCCCTGCGACGGCTTGGCGTCACCGTGATCCCCGAAACCTGCACCGGCCTGGAAGCCGGCGCCATTCACCTGTCCAATGGCGCCCGCCTGGTTTGCGATGCGCCGTTGCTGGCCATCGGCCCGCAGGCGCCCGCCTGGCTGGCCGACAGCGGCCTGGCGCTCGACGACGACGGTTTCATCGCCGTCAACGCCTTTCAGCAAAGCACCAGCCACCCGCGTGTGTTCGCCGCCGGTGACGTGGCCAGCCGCGCCGATGCCCCGCACACCCGCGATGCCCTGCACGCGCACCGGGCCGGTGCGCCGCTGCTGGCCAATCTGCGCGCCGCGATGGCGGGCCAGACCTTGATGCCCCACCAGCCGCCGCGCCGAGTCCTGCAGTTTCTGGCCTGCGGCGAGCGTCGCGCGATCGGCGGCTGGGGTGGCCTCGGCTTCGAAGGCGGCTGGGTCTGGCGCTGGAAAGACCAGATCGACCGCGCCTTCGTGGCCCGGCATGCCGCGTGAGATGGCACCATCAACCCAAACCGCCCTGAACGAAAGACCGCGAATGACCCAGGCTGCCCCCTCCACCGAACCCCGGCTCACCTCGCTCTCGCACGGTGGCGGCTGCGGTTGCAAGATCGCGCCCTGCGTGCTGTCGGACATCCTCAAGGGCACGACGCAGATGCCGATCCCCCCGGAATTGCTGGTGGGCATCGAGACCAGCGACGACGCCGCCGTCTACCGCCTCAACGACGAGCAGGCGCTGATCGCCACCACCGACTTCTTCATGCCCATCGTCGACGACCCGTTCGACTTCGGGCGCATCGCCGCCACCAACGCCATCAGCGACGTGTACGCCATGGGCGGCAGGCCGATCATGGCGCTGGCGCTGGTGGGCATGCCGATCAACGTGCTGTCGTTGGCAACGATCGGACAGATCCTGGAGGGTGGCGCCTCGGTCTGCCGCGAGGCGGGCATTCCGATTGCCGGCGGCCACACCATCGACTCGGTCGAACCGATCTACGGGCTGGTGGCGATGGGCCTGGTGCACCCGAAACGGGTTAAGCGCAACGCCGATGCCCGGGTGGGCGACCTGCTGGTGCTGGGCAAGCCACTGGGGGTGGGCGTGATGTCGGCCGCGCTCAAAAAGAACGCGCTCGGCGCCGACGGCTACGCGCAGATGATCGCCAGCACCACGCAGCTCAACACCCCCGGCCCCGATCTGGCCGCGTTGGACGGCGTGCATGCGCTGACGGATGTCACCGGCTTCGGCCTGGCCGGCCATGCGCTGGAGATCGCCCGCGGCGCCTGCTGCACCGTGCGCATTCACTGGGCGCAGGTGCCGCTGCTGGGCGGCGTGCGCGAGCTGGCGGGCCAAGGCCTGGTGACCGGCGCCTCCGGGCGCAACTGGGCCGCCTATGGCGCCGAGGTGGCGTTGCCCGAAGGCTTTGCGCCGCCCGACCAGGCCCTGCTGACCGACCCACAGACCAGCGGCGGCCTGCTGGTGTCGTGCGCGCCGCAGGCGCTGGACGCGGTGCTCGCGGTGTTCCAGGGGCACGGCTTCGAGCGCGCCGCGGTGGTGGGGCGCATCGAGGCAAGGGCGGGGGCGGGGCTGGTGGTGGGGTGAGGCCCGCTGACGCCCGAAATCAGCGCTGGAACAGGCGCTTGAACCAGACCCGTTGCGGGGCCGCATCTGGGGGCGGGGGCACCCGCGACGGCGGCAGGTCGGACAAAATCGCTTGCGGCCGATCCAGCACCAGCCGGTGCGCCTCTTCGGCACCCACCAGATGCTCGGCCACCGCCCGCGCCTGTGACAAGCCCGGCGAACGTCGGCCCGTGGTGTGGGCATCGGAGGCCAGAAGATGCACCAGCCCTTCGCCCAGCAGGCGCTCGCCCCAGTAGCGGGCCCGCTTGCCGAACTGCCCGGTCAAGGCGCCACCGGTCACCTGCATCCACGCGCCCTGGCGCACCAGCCGCGCAAACACTTCATGGTGGTCTTCAATCCAGACCAGGCGCTCGGGATGGGTGATCACCGGCGTGTAGCCGGCGGCTACCAGCTCGAACACCGACTCCTCCAGGCGGGGCGGCCGCACGTGGTGAGACGGCTCCAGCAACACATAACGCGAGCCGTGCAGGGTAGGGATCACACCGGCGCGCAGCCCTTCCAGCAAGCCTGGCACCAGGTGCACATCGGCTCCGTCCACCAGCGTCAGCGCAATGCGATACAGGTCCAGCGCCGCCTGCAGCCGCTCGCGCGCGCGCCTGATGCCCTGCGCGTCGTTCATGTACAGCCCCGGATAGATGTGCGGCGTGCAAGCCATGGTATGCACGCCGTCGGCCACCGCCATGCGCGCCATCTCCAGCGACATTTCCAGCGAGGATGCGCCGTCGTCGATGCCGGGCAGGATGTGGCTGTGCAAGTCGATCATCGTGGCAAACGCCTACTGCGCAGCGAGTCGAAAGGCGTCGAAGCTCATCTGTCCCCGCAGGCCGCTCAAGGCCTCGGAGCCCAGTTGCGTCTGCAACTGAAGCACCACCGCGCCGCAGTCGGCGGGAACCGACAGGCTGACATCCATCGTGCGCCACTGTCCCTGCGTATCCAGCAGTGCCGGCGTACGCGCCAGCTCGCGACCGTCACGGCCACCGGTACAGGTGAAACTCCACGCCAGACCCTGCTCGGTGCGCATCTGCCGGGCCATGTAGTCCCCGGTGAACCGGAACCGCCCCGGCAGCAGCACCAGCACCTGCCGCACCACCGGCAACGCCACGGGCCGGCCGGTGAACTCCACCTGCAACACGCGGCCACGCCCGCCCAGTGCCGGCTGTTCGATCAGAACACCGGCCTTCGAGGGGCCGTCGGCGCGCAGTTCCCAGTCGAACCCGTCAACAATGAACCCGTTTTCAAAGTCCCCGTTGAACAGCAGCGGCGCCGTGCCACCGACCAGATACACCCACAAGGCCTGGGCCTCCAGCCACTGACCGCTCGCTTTGAGGGATCGCATCAGCGCTTGACCTGTTCGGGGGGAAATCAGCTTCAGGGGCAACGCCTGTGCCACCAACGGCATTGCCAGCACCACCGGCACCTTGGCCGCGTCCAGGTGGCCCAGCACCGGCTCCAGCCAGGTGGTGCCGGGCTTCAGCGCGGCCCGCATGGCCGCCTGGGCGGGCGGATGTGCCACCAGCGCCGCCAAAACCAGAATCGCCTCCCCGTCGCTTTGTTCCTGGACCAGCCGGACCAGCGCCGGCACGGCTTGCGCCCATTGCTCCTGCTTCAATGCGCGCGACGCCAGCAACCTTTGCAACAGGGCATCTTGCGGTGCGATGCGGCTGGCCATCGTCAACACCGCGGCTTCATCCAGAGGCGCCACGCCGCCCGGCTGTGCAGTCAGCAGCGCCAGCGCCAGCCAGGCCGACGAATCCCCGGGATTGACCGCAATACGGGCCCGAAGGTCGCGCACTTGCGCCGCCACCGCCTCATCGGGAACCGGACACGATGAAAAGTTGGGCCATTCATTCAGCTCGCACGCGCGCTGCAAATTCCGCTGCAGGCTTATCGCGCCCAGTGCCAGGGCCAGCGCGGAGCAAAGTCCCGCAGCCAGCCATCGCCAAGGTGTCATCGGGCCGTCTCGCTCGCACTGAGTCGCGTCAACACCGCTTGCCCGTCCCGCGATGAAAACTGGGCCCGCAGCGCCAGTTCACGGGTGCTCGATTGCTGGTGCTCGTCCTGCACGTGCAAGGTCACCATGCCGTCAACCAGAAGGCCATCGCCCGCCGGCCGCCCACTGAAGCGCACCGTTCCCAGCCGCACCACGCGCGCATTGACCACCGCGCGGTTGTAAACCTGCACAAACCCATCCGCCCCATCGCCGGCACGCACAGGCCGGTCCATCCAGCGCTGCACCTGCTCGCCCCGGCCGCTCTGAAGGACACCAAGCACCTGTCCCAGCAGCGGCTGCACGTCCTCCATGCTCAGACGCCCTGCGGGCGCGTACGTTTCCTTGACGGCAGCGTTGGCCGGGGCGGCACGCGTCACCGGCGGTGAAGGCTGTGCCACGGAGGTTGGCAGATCCGGCGCCGCCGCCAGGAAACCCGCCGAAGCAGTGGCCAGCGGCAGGGCCGGCGATACCGATGGAACCGCCGGAGAAGCCGCGATTGCGCCGGGGCGCATCCCCGGCACGCTGCTGCCAGCCGCCACCGCGTACCGATTCGCCAGGCCTGTCGACGAAACCAGCGCCTGCCTTGGCGCGGCCCTGGACTCAACCGGCTCAGGCCCAGGCGAGCGAGCCTCGGCCGCCGCCACGGACACCGGCGCCGGCAATGACGCCAACGACGTCTCCGCCACCGCCTGACCTGCTTCCGGCGCCTTCACACCAGACGGTACCGCGATATCGGTCACTGCCGCATGCGCCGGCACCGACGGCGCCGGTTGCTGTACCGCCGACACCGCCAGCGTCCGGTCTGGCTCGTGTGTCCCCGACAACCACCAGGCAACGACCGCCAGAACACCCCCGCCCACCAGGGCGCCCAGCACAATGCGACGCCGCCCAGCCAGCGAATGGCCCGGGCGAAGGCGCGCCATCGGAGACGGCCGTGCCCTTGTTGCCAGGGTCCTGGCATGCCCCTGCGCCGGCTGCCACAGCGGATGCTTCGATCCGCTCAAGGTCCTGTCATAGTTCTGCCGGCCCATCGGCGAGGAGAGCACGTCGTTCGCCTGATTGATGCGTGTGGCCGCGTCGTGCGGCCAAGCCCGACCGCCACCCGAGAAATCCGGGTGGGTCAGACGCATCAGCATGCGGTAGTGCTCGCGCAGCGTGGCCGCGTCCGAAGTCGGCGTCAGGCCCATCAGCGTGTAGTGGTCCGAACCGGGCCGCAACATCGCGGTGCGCACGAAAAAACAGGCCGCCTGGCGCATCTGGGCCCGAAGCGCCTCGTCCTGCGGCATGCCTTCCGCAGGTCGGCCGCTGGCCAGGATGAGCACTTCGGTGCCGTGGTCGAACAGCAAGCGAGGCTCCCGCATCGCCAGCGGATAACGACCAGGAAACGCCTGAAAATCGAGCAGGCACGCACCCAACGCCGCCCACCGGTTGCGCGCCGCGTCGGACACTGCCGCCTGCGTCATGCTGCCAGCCTGGCCATGTGCTCAAGCCGGCCTGCCATCCAGGCGATCCGTGGCAGACGAACCCGTCGCACCTGTCCCCGCCCCGGCGGCTTTCGAATTGCCATAGCCGTAATAGCCCTCATAGCCGTAGTATGAACTGTGTTCGCTGGTGGCCCGGGCCAGCACCATGCCCAGCGGCAGCAAACCCGCAGTGCGCAAGCGCCGCAGGGCGTCGCGTATGGACGAGCGCCGGGTGCTGCCCGCCTTCACGACAAAGAGCAGGCTCTGAATCTGGTTGCCCAGCACCAGCGCGTCCGCGATGCCCAGCACCGGCGGCGCATCGATGATCACCTGCTCGTAACCCACTTCCTCGGCCTTGTCCAGCAGGCCCAGCAGCTTGGGGCCCATCAGCAGGTCCACCGGGCTTGGCGGTGTGGGCCCCGCGGTCATCACCTTCAGGTTGGGCACCGAACAAGGACGAATCAGGGAGTCGCGCGCTCCCTCGCCCGACAGGTAGTTCGACAGCCCGCGGTCGTTCGAGAGGTCCATCGACTTGTGCAGCGAGGGATTGCGCATGTCGCCATCGATCAGCAGCACCCGCTTGCCCAGCTGTGCGAAGTTGATGGCCAGCGCCAGCGCGGTGGTCGACTTGCCTTCGCTCGCCACGCTGCTGGTCACCATCAGCCGCCGCGGCGCACCGTCCGCGGTGGAAAACTGCAGCGACGTCCGCATGGAACGGTACGCCTCGGCAAACGACCCTCGGGGGTCATCCACCGCCAGCAAGGCAAGTTCGTGCTCGACCCGCTTGCTCTTCCTGACCTTCGGAATGATGCCCAGCAAGGGCACGCCAAACTGCGGCTCCAGCTCATCCGCATGCTTGATCGAGTCGTCCATGTGCTCGCGCAGGAAAATCAGACCCAGGCCCAGCATCAGGCCCACAGCCACCCCGATGGCCGCGTTCACCGACATGTCGGGTTTGAACGGGAACAGCGGCGCCCTGGCTCCATCCACCACCGAGATGTTGTTGGCCGCCACGCCGCTGGTCACGCCCACCTCCTTCAGGCGCTGCAGCAGGTTGTCGTAAATCTGGCGGTTGGTGTCGAGTTCGCGCTTGAGCAGGCTCAGGTCCACGCCCTTGTCCTGGGTCTGAATCACCTCCTTGCGGGTCTCCTGCAGGCGGGCGCGCACCAGGTCTTCCTGGCGCTTGGCGGCGTCATACTGCGCCTTCACCGAGGCCATCACCGCCGCAATTTCAGCCTTGATGCGCAAGTCCAGTTCATTGATCTGAGCCTTGGTCTGCAGCATCTTGGGGAAATCGGGCTTGTAGATACCCAGGTTCACCAGGTACTCGGCTTCGAGCTTGGCCTTCTGCTCCTTGAACGCCTGCACCGTCTTGTTCTCCAGCACCTGGGGCGAACTCGCAGGGTTGCGCTCCATCTCGCGGTACAGGGCCTCGGCCTTCACCCGCTCCTGCTCCACCCGCGCCAGCGCAGCCGAATACTCGGTGAAGGTCTGGTTGATCACGCTGGTTTTCTCATCCAGCGAGAGAATGGCGTTGGCCTTGGCATAGGTGGTGAGCATGCGCTCAGACTCCTCCAGCCGCGCCTTTGCCACCTTGATCTGGTCCTGCAGGAAATTGCGCGCGTAAATGGACGACTCCATCTTGCGCTCCATGGTCATGGCCATGAAATTGTCGGCCAGGGAATTGGCCACGCGGGATATCTTTGCCGGATCGGTTCCCACCACGGTGACACGCACCAGGCGCGAGCCTTTCACCGGCTCTACCTTCACCGAGCCCATGAAACCGGCCACCACCGCCTCGCGCCCCAACACCTGCTTGTCCGACACCGAGGGCTTGCCCAGGTTGTCATAGCCAGCCACGGTGCGGTCTCTCAGATCGGACAGAAAGGCCCACCAGGGCGCGTCGCGCTCGGCCCTGCTGGCGGCCGCCCGCGGCCCGGTCATGGCCATCCCGCCCCCGGCAGACGCAGCCCCTGACGGCGCGCCCACCCGAGCGTCCGATGCGGGCGCGGAGGCTCCGCCCAGCGCGGCCGGCGCCGGCGCCAAGCCGCGGGCCGGGTCCAGATTGAGTTCGTCGATCACCCGTTCGGCCAGCGCGCGACTGCGCAGCAGTTCGATCTGCGTGGGCAGGGCCAGGTAGTCGTCATAGTCCTGCGAAGAATCGACGTCCCGGTTGAACGAGACGATGCGGCCCGGCGGGCGCTCGATCTGCAGCGTGGTCGATGCCTGGTACAGCGGCGTGCTGGTCAGGGTCTTGACCAGCGAAACAGCCAGCCCCAGCACCGCGAAGGCCGCCAGCACCCACTTGTACTTGTTCAGGATGCGCAGCAGCGCCTTGATGTCCAGCGAGTCATCCACCCCATCGGTGGCGGTGTCGCGCAACATGCCGGTCTGCAGCATGGTCGCCTCGCGCAACGACAATGCCGTGGTGCGCTGCGGCGGCTGGGTGGGCAGAAAGGACTCAGGCGTGGCGCTCATGGACAAATTTCATTCAGGGCAAGGGGCACCGGCAAACATGGCGACGGACCAACAGCGCCCAAAGACCGGCGGCGCCACGGTGACTTGGCTCACACAGGCTACTTCAGGTAGTTGAACGGATTCAGCAGGTTGATGAAATCGCTCACGGCGGAGTCGCGCAGCAGCACGCGCACCGGCTTGCGCTGCACCACGATCACGTCTTCCGGCAACACCAGCGGATCTGGGATCTCGCCCGAACGCACCCGGTCCAGGTCGAAGGTCTGGCTGTCGAGCTTGCCGTCGGGCCCGGTGCGGTAGATCATCACGTTTTCAAGGTTGGCCAGATCCCCGCGCCCGCCCGCCAGTGCCATCGCGCGCAGCAGCGTGATCTGCCCGGTCAGCGGGTAGATGCCGGGCCTCTGAACAGCGCCCTCGATCGTCACCCGCTGCGTAGTGAACTCCTTGATGAACACCGAAATCTGCGGGTCCTGCAGAAATTTTTCGCCGTAGCGCGCGGCAATGGCGGCCTCCGCCTCCTGGGCCGTCAGGCCCGCCACCTTGATGGCACCGATCAACGGCAACGACACCAGCCCGGTGGAATTGACGCGCACCGTGCGCTTGAGCTCGGTCACGCCGTAGACGTCGATCTCCAGCAGGTCGTTGGGGCCGATGCGGTAGTCGGCGCCAAAGCCGGCCAGCGCATTCATCGGCTGGGCCTGCCCGGCCAATGCCGCCGCCTTGGCCGCGGCCGCATTCTGCGGGGGCACCTGGTTGGCGGCCGGGTCGTTGGCCACCGGCTGGCGCACCGTGTCCACGCGCGCCGGGGGCTGCACGGGAACCGGGACAGGAGCCGGCGCTGCTGGCGTTTGCGCCGGCGCCAACCACGGCTGCGCCGCCAGCGCAATCGCCAGCAACGTCCGCCATCTGCCCCGTGGTCGAAATTCAGATGTTTCCATTGGTATCCATTATCCGACAGAGCCTGCCTTTTCTTCGGGCAATGCCGCCGCCAAGACCCTGCGGATCAAGCGCCAGCCTCAAGCATCAACCGCATCATCCACACCTG